>PBVT01000113.1 GCA_002728755.1 Myxococcales bacterium | reverse complement strand
GTGTCCTCGGCGGTGGGAGTGTCCTCGGCGGTGGGAGTGTCCTCAGCGGTGGGAGTGTCCTCAGCGGTGGGAGTGTCCTGGGACGTGGTATCGGGCGTACCTTTCGATTCACCACCACAACCCATCGGCCCAAGCACCAGACCTAGAGCCACCACCAACAGAGCACGCTCAAACCACCGCATAAAAACCTCCCGCTTATGCGCGAGGGCAGATTCTACCCGATCGTCCAAAGATGATCGAGATCCTAGTCGGCGCCGCTTACACTACAAACAACACAATCCTCGTAGACCCTGACAAAGCCCTTATCATCTGCGGGATACGCTCCAACCGCGATCGTGTTCCCCTCTACCGCCACACGAACGCCAAAGTTATCATTATGGACGCCCCCAGGGCGGATCAGCTTATGCTGTTCTGCCCATAGACCATCGACAAGGTTATAGACATAGACGGCTCCAGTGACGTCGCCTCCAAAGCTCTCTCCTATTGCTCCCACCACCAGAATCTCATCGACGAGACTTACACTGTAGCCAAACCGCGCGAATTCTATTCCTACGCCCGCAGTCAGTTTCTGCTCGGCCCACATAATTCCTTCACGGGTGTATACATAGGCGGCTCCATTATAGCCGTTGATAACGGGAGCGCCTACGGCCAGCGCGTCCGCATCAATGGCGACGCTTTGGCCATAGTACGCATAGTCTTCGCCGTCAGAGGGCATAAGCTTCGCCTCCTGCGTCCACACGGTACCAACGCGGGTAAAGAGATACGCCGCACCACCATTGTTCCCACTCTCGTCTTGGTTTGGTGCCCCTACGAGAATGGAATCACCATGGATCGCCACCCGAAATCCAAACGAATCACCTGCATTGCCATCACTGGCGATGAGTTTTTGCTGCTCGGTCCATACTCCACCACTACGCACAAAAACATAGACCGATCCACTATGGCCACCGTTGTCGTCGTCGGAATTGGCGCCCACCGCAATAGTGTCTCCATTGATGGCAACAGAATGGCCGAATATGTCACTCTCGGCCCCATCACTCGCGGTGAGTTTTTGCTGCTCGGTCCATACCCCGCCACTGCGGGTATAGACATAGGCCGAGCCACTGTTGAAGTAGGGGGCGTCGTCGAATACCGAACCCACCACGACGGTATCACCGCTGATGGAAACGCTAAACCCAAAGCGATCACCTGAGGACCCATCACTCGCCGTGAGTTTTTGCTGCTCGGTCCAAACCCCACCAGTGCGTACATAGACATAGGCAGCACCACAACCAATTCCGCCAACGCTACAATCCTCCTTCTCCGAACCCACTACCAGGGTATCGCCGCTGATTGCGATGCTCTGACCAAATGCGTTGGGGCCACCGTCGTCTACAGGCGCGATCTCTGTACCGGAAAGGATGCATTCGCTTCCAAAGCCCGCCGGCCCACAGGTTTCTGTCAAACAGCCCGATGAGCAGCCGTCTCCGTCGGTGGCATTTCCGTCATCACATTCCTCGCCTTCGTCGAAAAGATCATTCCCGCAAAGACTGCATTCACGGCAGTCGTCATAGACGTACACATAGCCCTTATGATCTTGAGGATCAGCTCCCACCGCAAATCGTCCATTATCGGCCGCTACAGAGCGGCCAAACCTGTCGTTGCTCTCCCCATCTGGTGCGATCACCTTATGCTCTTGAGCCCAGTCCTCACTGCTGCGCCGAAACACGTAAGCCGCACCATTCCCAGAACCAGATTCGCCCGCATGCCTCCGCCCTATGAGCGCCATATCCTCGGACAGCGCAACACTTTGGCCAAAAAACCCGTTTGCTGCACCATCCGTTGGGATGAGTTTCTGTTCGGAGGTCGCCGTATACGCACCTGTGGCTTCTTCGTACGCCCAATCATAGACATAGGCAGCACCCACATTACCGTCGGATGTTGGTGCACCAACCACTAGATGGTCATTGCTTATGGCTACGCAGCTCCCGAAAGTGGCGTTTGAGTTGAACGCATCAAAACTCGGGCCCTTGATGGTCTGTGTGAGTTCCCAGATAGCACCGCTGCGGGTATATACCCTCACCTGGCCGCCAACAGTAACCGCACCACCCTGGAACTTTGGTTCACTTACCACCAGCCTGTCATTGGTAATCGCAACACCAAATCCAAACTCGGCGTCCTCATATATGCCAGCAATCCTCTGTTGCTGGGTCCATACGGTACCACTTCGAGTAAATATGTAGGCTGCCCCCGCATCCTGGTAGGCCTCAGAGATATCTTCCCATCTTGCCCCCACAGCTATGGTGTTGTCGTGTATCGAAATACTATAGCCAAAATACGCCCCAGGGTCGCCCGCCGAACCAGAACCGGTCGACACTACACCTTGGGGACTGAGGGTCTGCTCCAATGACCAGACGTTGTCATTTCGAACATATACATACACGAGCCCTTGTTCGAACCCGGCAGCTCCCACAGCGAGTGTGTCGCCACTTACAGCGATACTCTGACCAAAGTCATAAAAGATAAGATCACCTGGGAGATCATCCGGGGCGACAATCTCCTGCTGTAGATCCCAACCGGTATCCCCACGAGTATAGATATGGACGGCACCTGGGTCCCACCCACCGGAAACGACCAGAGTATCACCGCTCATAGCAACGGCCTCACCGAACACATTGGATCCAGTCTCTTCCGGCGTTAACTTGAACGACGTAAAGGTGCATTCGGGCGCAGCCGATAGCACGCATAATTCCGGCACACAATTCGAGGAACAGCCATCGGCATCGGTTGTGTTTCCATCGTCGCAATGTTCTCCCGCGTCGACCTCATCATCTCCACAGAATGGGACGACCCCCACACAGATCCCTGTACCGTCACATACATCATGCTTGGTTCCTTCATTGTCATCATCACATTCCAGGTCGGCCGGAAAAAACTCGTCCGCAGTGCATACAGCGCTGGCCCCATCGCACACCTCTTCGATATCGCATTCACCGGTAGAGGCCCGGCATACATCCCCTGCTGGGAGTCTTACGTCTGCGGGACACTCAACCTCTGTGCCCGTACAAGACTCTTCTACGTCGCAATCTCCCGCGCTCTCACGGCACACCGTAGCCGCGGACGCAACACCATCCTCCGGGCAACTCGCCGCGATTCCATCACAGGCCTCCTCGACATCACAAACATCCGTCGCAGCACGACAAGGCGTACCAGCCGCAGTTTTTGCATCGTCCGGGCAAGCAACCGCGGAGCCTGTGCAGGTCTCCATGACGTCACAGCCACCAGCTACATCACGACATACGGTCCCAGCCGGCTCGAGAACATCCGCTGGGCAACTCGCCGCTACACCATCACAGATCTCATCAACATCACAGACATCCGCTGCGGCACGACAGACCGTCCCGGGGGCCTCGATCATACAAGTCTCACCGCAACAATCCCCACCCACGGCGTTTCCGTCATCGCAGGTCTCCCCGCCCGACGCATTGGTGACTCCATCGCCGCAATACGCGGTCTGGCCGGCCTGCTCCAGGCACGCTCCATCACAGATCGTACAGCTCGTCTCACCATACGTGCACACCTCGGTAATCAGATTTCCATCGTCACAGAATTCACCGGCCTCTACGATGTTATTGCCGCAGCAGTTCGACTCGATCACCTCGACGCAGCTACCCGTGTTCTCTTCACATATATTCAAAGTGCACAACGCCCCAGACGCAGGACATTCCACCGGAGTTCCGTCTACACATTCACCGGCCTCACAACTCTCTGCTCCGTTGCATAGGTTTTCATCGGCACAGGAGGTTCCATCGGGCTTCGCCAGATCGCAGGCTCCCGTATCGGGATTACAGGTAGTCTCCAAACAGGCACCCGTAACCCCCGAACAATCGACGGGTAGCCCCTGACAGGTGCCATCCTCCTGACAGATGTCCGCGTTGGTACATAAGCTGCCATCATCACAAGCCACGAGCTGTACTTCATATACGCATTCCCCTGTCTCCATATTGCAGCTGTCGGCCGTACAAGGGTTGCTGTCATCACAAAGTTTCTCGTTCGCGCCCACACAACTATGGTCCGCATCACACGCAGAAGATTCTGTGCAGGGATTCCCATCATCGCACTCGGCGCCCTCGGGCAACCAGGCCGCAACACAACCCTCAGCTGGCACGCAGGTTACCGAATCGGCGCATGGATCGCCTTCACATACCACGGCTTCCCCACCGGTACAGACCCCCTCAACACATATATCCGACACCGTACACAGATCAGCATCATCACACGGGACGTCCTGGTTCACATGCACACATTCGTTGGCATCCAGATCACAGCTATCTACCGTACATATATTGCTGTCGTTGCAATCAGCGTCCGATGTGCAGGTCGGTATTTCGACACAAACCTCAGCCTCACAGATCAGCCCAGCCACACAGGTTCCATCCGGATAACATGGAGCCCCTAACGTACCGTTGTCCTGTAGCGTCCCGTCGTCGCCACACGCGCCAATTACCGAAAGGAAAAGAAGACCTACCAAACCACGCTTCATCATGACACTCCCATGCGTCCAATTGGGAGGAGTCTATGACAGGCGAACGAAGTTTGCCAAGCCCAGCGGAGTCACAAATACCGGATCAGTTTACCCACCGGGAGTACAGACCATTTTCGAAGCCCGAAAAATACTGGGACAACATCGGATGTTGGATCGGTGTTGTGGCGTCCAGACGGTCGAGCGCATACTCCGAGACGTAGGAACCATAATAGGCCCCATCCAGGAGAATCTGGTACCAATGTCCGCCCACTATATCGGAGACGGCCTGCTCCAGACGCGGCACCGTTTCATCACCCCGGTAGCTCGAATCGACTCGAATCACTACCCCATGACTACCGGTCTTTCGATAGCGAACGACCTGGCCGACACGGAATCTGGGGGGTGGTTGATAGATAGCCATGGAAACTCATAGAATTTGGCGGTGCACCCTACAAATAATCGGCCCGTTTTCAAGAATTTGAGTGGCTTTTTTTCGGGGTTGCCGAGACTGGCTCGCAGGGGTACATTTTTTCTCTCGGAGTAGACCTTGAACAGCTATTACAAAGGCCGCATTTCCATCGTCCACGACGACATTACGAAGCTCGATCTGGACGCCATCGTGAACGCCGCAAACCGCAGTCTTCTTGGTGGTGGTGGCGTCGATGGGGCGATCCATCGGGCCGCCGGCCCCCAACTTGTGGAGGAATGCCGTAAACTCCAAGGCTGTAATACCGGCCAGGCCAAAATCACGGCTGGTTACCAACTCAAGGCGCGCCACGTCATTCATACGGTCGGCCCCGTATATAGAGACGGAACCAACGGAGAGCCCGAACTGTTGCGGAGCTGCTATAAAAACAGCCTGGAGCTGGCCCAGAGATATGGGCTGCGATCCATCGGGTTTCCGGCCATCTCGGCGGGCGTCTATGGTTACCCAATGGCCGAGGCGGCGGCCATCGCCCTGAAGACGACGCAGGCGTACCTTGAGAGCACAACCGATTTTGAGACGGTGGTCTTCTGCTGCTTTTCAGCATCGGCCCAGGATGTCTATCTCGGCCTGGCGAACCAACTCTTTGGTGACGAATAATCCAATGGAGCCGAATCATCTTTATTGCTCGCCGCACCAGGGTCGGCTAGCCTGAAGATATGAAATGCCTCCTTCGATATTCCGTCTTATACCAGCTCACCCCTCTTCTGATCGCCCTTCTGCTCTTGGGCTGCGGGTCTTCTACTCCCGCCGACCAGACCCCGGACACACCGATCGATCTGGAGCAATCCGACACCGTCGATACGGACAGTTGTGCCACCGAGCTATGTTCGTCCTGTCCGGACCCATGTGAAGGTGAGACTCCGGTCTGTGACGAGGCAAACCAGGTCTGCGTATCCTGCATGAGCGATGAGGATTGCTCAGCCAATGAACATTGCGAGCTCACCAACAACATCTGCCTTTCCTGCGTTCTCCATAGCCATTGCCCCAGCGAATCGCCGTTCTGCCTTCTACCAGATGGGATCTGCGCTGGCTGCCTGACCGATAACGATTGCCCAACGGAAAGTCCCGTATGCAACCCAGAAACCCGACTCTGTGAGAGCTGCACCGCAGATGAAGACTGTACCCTGACCGGTATTGCCCAGACCTGTAATACGGAAAGCGGTGCCTGCGTAGAATGCCTGTCCAGCACGAACTGCGAAAGCCCCACTCCCTATTGCGACGAGGGTTTCTGCAAGGATTGTGAGGAGCTCTCAATCTGCGCCGATCCCACCCCTATATGTAATATCGAAACCGGCAGCTGTGCAGAGTGTGTGGTCGCCGGCGATTGCCCACCCGAAAAAGGGATGTGCAATCTGGAGTTACGCTGCGTGGAATGTATGTTCGACAGCCATTGTATCGACCCGGCTCTACCCTACTGTGTTCCAGCTCTGGGCGAATGCGGCGAATGCCTCTTCGATAATTTCTGCAGCGATCCGGACAAGCCTATCTGCGATGTGGAGACAGGCCTATGCGTGGCTCCCGAGCCAGAGCCCGGCGAAGAATGCATCTCCAACGCTGATTGTAGCGATCCGGACAAGCCTATCTGCGATGTGGAGACAGGCCTATGCGTGGCTCCCGAGCCCGAGCCCGGCGTGGCATG
>PBVT01000112.1 GCA_002728755.1 Myxococcales bacterium | reverse complement strand
GCCCCCCGATGACAACTCCCTGCAATCCATGCAGATCAGCGGAAGCGTCCAGCCCACCGTGGAGTTTTCTGGGCAGATCAGTCTGGTGACGGCCCTACCTGGGCAGGTCCAGCCCTTCCTGGAGAACTACGAGGCCTCCAAGGGCATGCTGGCCCAGATGGTTCAATCTCTGCTCCAACAGGGGGGAGGTCAACGTGGTATGCCTGCTGCATTGTCCGAGGGCTACGGCGCTATCATAGTCGATGCCATCACCAATACATCGCTGAAGTATGACGCAGGAACGAAAACCATCACCTTCAACACAAAGCCTCAGACGTCTTTGGATCAGCTCATAAAGGTGATGTCCCTAGGTCGTACCTTCCAGCAAGCGTTCTAGCACAAGAGCCCTTCTGAAGTTCTAATTCTGGCCAAAGACCCACAATCATCGCCCCACTCCTCATCGGGCAAGGGTCGCACCATAATTACTAGCATCGAAGACACTCCACCCTTGCGTTGCTCGTGCTCCGTTGCTACTAGGTGAGCCTCTTCGTCCCAGGGAAATCTTCATGGCAAACGAGAAACTCAAAGCGGTCTTTTTAGCGGCGGGGCTTGGCACACGCTTGATGCCCCTCACCGACAATCTGCCCAAAGCTCTTGTTCCGGTAGGCGATACCACGCTTCTCGAACGTCTCACCATGCAATGCGAGCAGGTGGGCATTGAAGAGATCGTTGTGGTAACGGGCTATTGCGCGGAGAAGGTCGAGGACTGGAAAGCGAACCGAACGGGCCCAGCTACGATCCATACGGTTCATAATCCAGAGTTTGATGTCATCAATAATGCCCACTCTCTCTGGATCGCCCACCATCATATAGGATCCAGCTCCTTCATTAAGTTTGACGGAGATCTCATGCTCCATACGGGGATCCTGCAAAAGCTGGTAGACGCCCCCTATAAGAACGCCGTGGTCTACGACAACTCGGCCCCGCTAGCCGATGAAGAGATGAAACTACAGTTCAATGCCGAGGGGCGTGTGACAGCTCTTGGTAAATGGCTCAACCCAGGCGACTGCCAGGGTGAAGCCATGGGGATCGAGAAGATCCACGCCGACGATGCGAAAACTCTTTTTCACACCATCAAGACTATGGTTCGAGAGGAAGGAAACGTCGACGCCTACTATGAGGACGCCTACCACCGCATGATTCCCGACGGATTCGAGATGTACGGAGTATCCACTGACGGGCTTGCGTGCACCGAAGTCGACACTCCAGAAGACCTGGCGCGAGCCGAAGAGATCCTGGCCAGTTTTTCCGACTGAATTGCGATAGACGCCCCATTTACAGGTGTAAACGCATTGTTCCTTGACTCTACGAGCCGTAGCGGCTAGTGTCCGCCGCCTCGTAAGCTACCACGCGTCTCATGCGCGCGGGAGTTATTTACTTTTCCAGTTTTAATCTAATCAGTAGAGGCAAAATATGGGTCGCTTTACCGGTCCAAGAGTAAAAATTATGCGTGCACTCGGCGTTGATCTGCCGGGACTGTCGCGGAAATCCATGGATCGCCGTCCGTATCCCCCGGGAGAGCATGGACGGGATCGTCGTGGTAAAGCCAGCGATTTCAAGCGCCAACTCATGGAAAAACAGAAACTCCGCTTCAACTATGGCATTGGCGAACGTCAGTTCCGTCGTATGTTCCTTGAAGCAGCCACCAGTCGTGAGCCCACCGGTAAGAAGCTTCTTGAGCTTCTGGAACGCCGCCTGGACAATATGGTATTTCGCGCTGGCTTCGCTCCTACCATTCCGGCTGCACGCCAGATGGTTACCCACCGTCACTTCACCGTAAATGGTAAATCGGTCAATATTCCGAGCTACCGTCTTAAAGAAGGTGATGTGGTTACCCCACGGGAAAAGAGCAAAGACCTGTCGGCCATCAACGAAGCTCTCGAGAACCCAAGCCTGGCACGCCCAGACTGGTTCAGCTTCGACGAGACCAAGAAGTCGGCGCAGGTTTCCTCTCTACCAGATTCAACATCGGTCCCCTTTGAGGTTGATGTACAGCTGGTCGTCGAATACTACGCGACTCGAATCTGATCGATTCAAATAAAAAACTGGAAAAGAAAGACGCCTCCGGTCACCCCGGGGGCGTTTTTCGTTTTGGCTTAAAGCGCGAGGCGCGCCCAGCTACTTGATATCGATGGTATCCTCGAACGCTGTTTTTCCATCTTTCACAACACGCACGGTATATCGGCCCCGCTTTACATTCTTTTCTACAAAACGCTTCTCGTGGATTTGTGTGCAGCGGCTAATCCGACGGCCTGCAGGACGCATTACATAGGTTATCGTCTTTCCCCTCCGTAACCGACGAAAACGAGGGCGTGGATCACAATAATAATTTACGGCTACCCTGGCCTCCAGGTTCCGACCCTTCTGACGGAGAAATAGACCTCCGGAAGGTTTAACGTTGGAAAGCTGTAGAGATGGAACCTTGAACGATATTTTGTATCGGGCCCCCTCTAACTCCGCCCTACGGAACCGGAACTTCTTGATGTGGTTCTGTAGGCACGATCCGAGCCTTTTCCTGCTTGTTGTATCGGATACAACGTCTACATTTGCTCGATTACCGGCCGCCCCAATCGTAAAGAGTAGCGCTACCCGAGCTCCAGAGTACGGGTAATTATCGACCGCTTCTCTCACGCACCGTAGGAGCCGGTTTCCATTCTGTCGAAAGGTCCGAATCACGGGCTCGGTCTTCTTCGTTGGCTCGGCCGCCTTGACGGCAAGTCGTAGGCCAGCTCTGTCATGGGTCGTAACCGTAGCTGCCAACTGAATTATGGGCCGAGTCACTTTCGGTTTAACAACCCGTGGCGGCACCGGGGCTGTCTTCACGGGTTTCCTGGCTTCCACTGGGGACTGGGTGTTCACCACCGCAGGCTCCGGAGCCGGCTCAGCTGTAGATGCCTGGGTTCGTACGACGGGTCCACAACCCAGCAAACCCATACAAAGAAGCGACAACAACAGCGTCCGACTCCAAGCCTGTGCAATCCCATATTCGCCCATAGTCCACCTCCTATGTACGGTACGATTGAACTACGCTTTGGTGTGGGCTGCAACCCTACATGCACACGACAAAGGATTCAGGCCCATGGTCGTGCTCGGTGGTTTGACGATAAACCTGCCGAATCGCTATGAAATAGCCATGAAACACACTCTATATATTCTTCTTATCTCTGGTCTGCTGGCCTGCGGAACCACCACCACAGCCCCTGACGACACCACCGGTTCCGATCAAACGGTATCCGAAGACAGCTCCTCTCCACCGGACGACCAGGGATCCGGTCTTCCACCAACGGCTAACTGGTGCGAAACAATTCAGAGTGGACCGGCCGGCACCCGGCCCTTCCCACAGGACTTCGCAAGAGCCCATGTAGGACAACGCCTCTTCGCTCCCAAGGCCGATTGGCTTACGGCTGATGAAAAGCTCATATCCCTCTTACACGACAACGAGCTGGACCCCGACCTCTTGCCCCTGTACGCGGCACAATTCGATCATATCTGTGCAACATCGACAATAACCGCCCCCGTGCCCGAGACCCTGTTGACGATGCTCGATACGTTCGCCGTCATTACTCCAGGCACGGGCACAGTGGACATCCCCGACGAAGCACTCGTTCTCGTCGTGGATCTCCGAGATCTCCACCCAGAAGCCGATGTGGCCAAAGCCGCGGCACACGCCATGAGCAGCCATTATCTGTTCGGACAACGTCGTGTTCGTCGCTTCCTCGGTTTCCCTTCCCAGGATGACGGCTGGACCCATTATGAATCGAGCCTTGAAGACGTTCCTCTCTCCCTACCGCCAGCAGGAAACCGAGAGATGCCAATCCTCTTCCTCGTGGGTCCACAACTGACGCCCGAAGCGGCCACCATCGCGGGTGGCCTACGCCTTTCGCAACGCGCCGCACTGCTTGGGCACGATATCCATACGAAGGTCGCGGAATCCACATTCCTCGGCATTGGTGACCAGGGCTTGGTATGGCGCAACTCCGAACTATGGCTGGACGCTGGTGTCTGGCCGGACCGGATACCGGCCGATATCCCAACATCGGAACCGGAAGCGGTATTAGGCACCCTCAACCCCGATGCCATTGAGAGCCTATTGGAAAGCGATCTCAAACCTGTAAACCCCAGCGAGATCACTCGCCCCTCCATTGAAAGTTATACCCGCTATCCTGGAGATCCTGCCCCCAACCTGGATCACGCGACGATGCAGGCCGCGTTGCTGGTTGCCTACGGAACGCTCGACTGGTTTTACCCATACTTCGACATCGTAGGCCGTGACATAGACGGTGCCCTTCTCGACGGATTGGACGAAGTCTCGGCGCTTCCAATCGGGGATCGTAAGGGTATGAAGCATGTGATGGGACGATTCATGCATCATATTCACGATGGGCATGGCTTTTATACCGACCACAGTGAGGACATGGACGACTGGCCCGACGGCTATCTCATCGTGCAGATACAGAATGTGAATGGTGAGGCTGTAATTCGTAGTAGCGCCCACGACGGGCTGAACGCTGGGGACACCATTCTCGCCGTCGACGGAGTTACAATCGAGGACTGGTACGCTGAAGCCATGACTCGTTATTCCGCAAGCTCAGACGGGTATCGATTTGTCCTGGCGAGCGACGAATTAAAAGAGGTCTACGGTACGAAAACCCTCTCGGTGCGAGATCCCGACGGTGTCGAACGCGATGTAACGGCGCAGCCCTCCTGGGATATCTATGATGTGGCCTGGGGCGGAAGCCTACGACAGAGCGGCTGGCTCACCGATCTGGACGCTCCCGGTATCTACTACGTGAATATGAGTGGAGAGGTAACTCCCGACATCACCGATTTAATGGAAGGCTTTTCCGATGTAGTCGATGCCAGCGGCTTCGTTCTCGATATGCGAGACTACCCCTATCTGGACATCTATGGATTTGCTGGCCATTTCAATCCAGACCCGTTCACCGCTCCAATCTTTGGCCACCCCACGTGGACAGGACCCGAGACCTTCGCCATCGAGGATGAGATCTGGGATTTTCCACCCGCCAATCAGGTCTACACGGGGCCCATCGTACTCCTCGTAAGCAACAAATCGGTTTCGGCTGCGGAGTGTTTCGGACAGATGATTATGGGACTCTCGAATGTAACCGTCATCGGTCAGACTAGCGCCTGTACCAATGGAACCATCACGAATGTACTACTCCCCGGCAACCTGGGCATTACATTCACAGGCATGCGATTACGAAACCTGGACGGCACCGAGTTTCATGGAATCGGCATCATACCAGATGAAACAGTGGTGCCCGACGCGACAGACTTCGCGGCGGGCACCGATCCTGAGCTGATGCGCGCGCTCGAGGTTCTTCTCAGTCCCTGAGCAACACGCTTCGCTTATTTCTTGATCTTCAGCTGGCGCTGAATCGCATCAATCTTTTCCTTATTGATGCTCATGACGCCAATAAGAACCGTTCCCGCGAGAAATACGAATACGCCAAAGCCTGCAGACGTAGACGCTTCTGCTGAAGCCCCCCCTCCACTCGCGCTATATTCGCCGCCTGGTGTGGCAACCAACATAAAAAAGAACAGAAGCACGTTTACAGCCAGAGGTGCCCAATCCCAAGCGTGTTTTTGAAGGATCATCTTTACAGCCGCGATTGTGCATACCAAGCCGACCAGACCAGGCCAGACGCCGAAACCAGATAGGGTGGCTGTCGCTGAGTGGCTAACGCCACCGCCACTCGCACTTGCTGTGGCTTCCACCCACGGGAAAAACATAGAAATAACCCCCAATAATGCGCCACCTAGAAGCAGATATTGTGCCTTTGGCTCCAGGTCTCCACCACCGATACGAGCCATAAAATCCTGTATCGGATTCCCATCAGTTCCACTGGACGCGGGTGCTGCCGCTGGGGCTTCAGGAGCGGCAGGTGCAGCCGCCTCTTCTGCAGCCGGAGCGGCCTCTTCTGGGGCTGCTGCCTCTGCTGCTTCTTCTACCGGTGCGCCATTGTTTTCTTCGTTGTTGTCCATACCATTCCCTCCATAACTAGATGGCAGCGTTATCCCATAGAAACCAAAGACCTGTCCAATAACCCCAAAACGAAAAATGGCGCCATCCGAGTTTCCTGGATGGCGCCATTTCATGAACCGAAATCGAACCTAGCCTTCGTTTTCCTCGTCTTCACCACCCTCGTCGGCCGAGGCCGCTTCTGGAGCGGGCTCGGGTGCTGGTGCCGCAGGTGCTGCGGGAGCAGGCTCGGGTTCAAAGGGGGCCGCTGGTGCCGCAGCTCCATCGCCTGCCGCGTCCGCCACTGCATCATCTGCACTCATGGAGAGGCCAATAAATGCAACGACCGCCCCAATCATGAAAAGAATGGCGCTATAGCCAACGCCAACTTTCAATTGCTCGAGCAGCTCTGGCTTCAGAACAATGAAGATAATCCCTGTCAACAGTACAGAACTCACAAAGCCTCGCCCCGACTTCTCCACCTGCGCAGGGATCGCTTTACGATTTCCTACAAGGGTCAACCCTGCCGCCACTACCGCGAATAACAGAGCGAGAAAGCCAGCGTACTTGGTAAACTTACCGAAATACATCCAGGCCTTATCTTTATCTGGGACTTTAAAATCGTCAGCACCGATGACCCCCTCTACACATTGGCCTCGCTGACACATTTCCATCGTTGTAAGCCCTATGCTGAGTGATTCTGTGTGTTCGCCTACCGTTACAGATTTAGCAAACCAGGCATTTGTCAGCAGACCTACCAATAATAAAAGAGAGCCAACCCCAATTATTGCGGCTACTTTTTTCGATTGTTCCATTCCAACGCTCCATGCATATTTGGACCGTACTATGCCCTACTCGCCATCAATGGTCGAGTCGGGTACAAGGACCGAAGTTTCATCTTTGCTCGGGAGACGGATCGTGAACGTACGAATAGGATTATTTTCGATACTTTTCATGGGAGCTTGCGCCCATACAAGCGTCGCGGCACCGACTATCGAAGTGCAGGGCCATCGTGGAGCCCGTACTACCTACGCCGAAAACTCCATCCCCTCCTTCCTCTTCGCCGTTGAATCTGGAGCGGATGTCATCGAGTTGGATATGGCTGTGAGCAAAGATGACGTTCTGGTGGTCATCCACGATCTGGAACTGAGCCAGACCCTCTGTCAGGATAGCACAGGGAACGCCGTCGACAGCGTTATCAAAGTTCGCGATCTCACGATGCAAGAGCTTAAGAAATACGACTGCACCCAACGCCCCGATCCGGGCTTTCCCAAACAGCGTTCCATCCCAGCTACTCCGCTTCCTACCCTTCTAGAGGTGATCGAGGCCGTCCAGAAGAAGGAGAAAGAGCTGGGTCGAACAGTCCGCTTCAACCTGGAGGTGAAAAGTGTTCCTGGTCGCCCCACCCATACACCTTCCCCCCGTAAATACGCCGAGCTCCTGACCGCTGTGGTCAAAAAAACCAATATCGCCGACCGCAGCAATGTGCAGTCCTTCGATCAACGGATTCTGCACGAGATGGCCAACTTGATGCCGAATCTCACCCGGGCCATCCTCGTCCACGCCAACCTACTGGACGTGGTGGCCGTAGCAAAGGGGGCGAAGGCCCATATCGTCTCCCCGCATAAGTATTGGATTTTGCCAGAGCAGATCAAAGCTCTTCATAAACTGGGGATCCGAGTCATTCCATGGACCGCCAATACAACTGAGGACTGGGCCTACCTGTTATCCCTCGGCGTCGACGGCATTATTACAGACGATCCCCACCAGCTTATCGAATGGCTGAAAACCCAATAACCTCAGGGTAACATCAGCACCATGGCGCCTTCTTCCGACGGTACGCTCGGAACCGTCAATTGATATTCGTTCAACTGCACGGCAATGCCCCGCTGCGGATCGGCGGAAAAGAATATATCCAGCGCATTCAAAAAGGGGAACTGCTCAAACAGCCCCACGCTTGTTAGATCGCTGCTCCCATCGTCATTGGAATCGAAGAGGAACAGGGCGACAGTCGATTTGTCGATCGATGCCACCTCGGGTGTAGCTACCTGGTGCCCATCGATCAGCAAATCATCGGTCGCCGCGTTAAGAACACGTGTTTGCATAAAGACCACCACGTTGGCGCCCTCGGCCGTACGGGGCAAAATCCCAAGTAATAGACCCGCGAACGATGTGGGAGGCGGCATGGTTCGAAGATAGACGAAGGGATTGCTGCGGACAAAAGGAGCCGGGAAATAATGGACCGCCATCTCCCCCTCTCCCAGGGGCTGTACCCAGAATTCATAATGCACACCGGGCTCAACCTGAATCGGGCCCCAATGACCTTCCTCATCGGTGGTTATGGTATAGACCGGTCCCGCATCGGAGCGCACGCCAGTCTGCGGATCGTAGGTATAGATTTCGACAACGCCACCAGCCAACGGCGCATTTTCACCGAATGAGACCGCTCGTCCCGCCACCGTCACTTCGTCTTCTGAGACAAAGGCCGTGGTCTGCGGTTCTTCCCCGTCATTCAGGAAGCTGTAGATGGCGACAAAAGAGTCTTCACTGGTAGCCACCGAATAATGGTCGCTACCCGGTAGAGTTATATTCTCCGCACCTGGGATTTCCCGCGGAACCGGCTCAGCGTCTGGATCCTCACCTGGGAACGTTGCGGATGACTCCGCCCAAAGAGCAAGGGTAGTCACCTCTCCATCGGGCCCAGGCAAGCTCTCTTGTGGGCTGAAGTCGATATACACAAAGCGACGCACCAGAGCGGCGTTCTCCTCGGCTCCAAGATATGCATAGCTCAGAGCACAACCCGCCGAATGTGCGATAAGATCCACCTGTTCGGCTCCTGTCTCTTCGATAACATCCGCGATAAAGGCAGCCAGATCCGGGCTCTGATCCGTCTGTTCCAGAGTGTTCCAATCGAAGACGAATAGACTCTCCGGACAATAGCCGTTGGCTGTAAAACGCATCGTATGCCAACCGTAGTTATCGCCAGCCCCAAGAAAGCCATGAATCATGACCACTGGGGTTCGATTGCTATCGCACACCTCTACATTGGTGTCGGTCGCAGAGGTATCGGTCGCTGTCTGGGAATCACCAGCACACGCAGCAAAGAAGCATAGCAGCGCAGCCACCAGGCCAGCTCGTCGAATCATAGTCTTCATATCCGCTCCGGAAACAACAGAATTACAATAGAAAATCTATCCATGCAGGCGCTTCATACACGACCATGCCCAAGAAGGCCAAGCTCTTCTGCATGGGGTCGCAGGGCGTCGATTATCATTTGGATATGTTCGCGCAGTTCTACTCCAAGAAACTCCACTCCCGCGTGGACTTCGTCCCGTTCCACACCGGCCGCAAACCGCTTATCTTTCAGCTTCTTCAACACGCTCTTCGGTTTCAGCGTTGTGATGCCGTCTGGGCGAACCAGACAACAGGCCCCAACAAAGCCAGTCAGCTCATCACAGGCCAATAAGGCCTTGTCGAGCAGAGAGTCGTAGGGAACTCCCCATTTCGTATAGTGCGCCGAGATCGCGTGGGCAATGGCCGCCATCTCGTCATCTCCCTCGGACCGTTCCCGAAGCCACGCGACGATCCGGTTGGGGTGATCTTCGGGCCATTTCTCATAGTCCGCATCATGCAGCATCCCCGCGACACCCCAGACCTCTTCGTCTGCAGCCCCCTCACCATACACATGGGCCGCCGCACGCATCACTATCTCTACGGAGCGCGCATGGCGGCGCAACGCATCCGTGTCGGTCCAGCTACAGAGCAATTCCCAGGCATCGTCGCGGTGTAGAGAAAGCGGCATCAAACTCTCCTCGTTTGGATGGGCGGCGGGATTGTAACCACTTCCCACCACCAATGCGAATGCCAAAAATGAAAACGCCCCGGAGGCGAACCCACGGGGCGTTTTCTGGGAGGGAACACGAGTTCAATACCAGTCGTCATCCATCGAATCGAACGAATGATGCGGGGCCCGCTGACGATAGCCATCGCCACCCTGTCCGCCATATTCATACTGGGGGGGACCGCCCATATGACCACCGCGGCCACCTCGGCCACCGCGACCGCCACGTTCGCCACGCCCACGTCGTCCACCACGACGATCCCCATCAAAGCCTGGACCTCTCTGTCCACCACGACGCATCTTATTCTTAAGCCGTTTTAATGCCATCATAAGGCGGGCTTCTTGTTTCGCGGTCAGTAACGGGCGGATCTTCTTCAGCTCCTCATTACGTAAATCATGCAATCCCTGACGCGCTTGATGGAGGGTATTGAGGGCATCCTCGTACGCTTTGTCGTCGTTGGAGTCATTACGAACCAATTTGCGCAAAGACTGCATCGCTTTTCGCTTTGCCTGGTGCAGCGCCTTCCGTTGATCATCGAAGGAGCGTAGTGCGGCTTCAACCTGTCGTAAACTCTCACCAGACAGCCCCACACGCTTTTCCAACATAAACGTGCGCATCTTTTGCATGCGAGCTTCCATCTCTGGGGAGGGCCCCCGGTCGCCTGGAGGTCGCGCCTGGGCGGCGCTTAGACCAAGAAATAACAGGGGGATAATGGCAATCGATTTCCACATAAGTCTCTCCTTTTCAGCCGTCGTCTTCGACCGCTTCGGCATAGTTCTGTATCCAACCCGCGTTCAATCCCTCGTCTGGTGCATGCAGGTAATCAAGCTCCGCTTCATCTTCGTCCCAGCCCGTGTCGAAATAGATCTCCAGGGCCTGTTCCATATCCTCGTCATCCACACCTTGGAATATGGTGGGATCACTCTCTACGATATCTGCGAGCTGTGCCTGTTCTGGCGATGGTGCGGACCCAAGCCCAGGCCCGATCAAGAACATCGCCAGACCAAGAGTCAACGCTCCCGCGCCCCAGAGGAACCAGGGGGTCCCCTTCTGGGCTACAATGTCCTGTACACGGGCTTCCATCCGAGTCAGCTGCATGGAATCAGCCTCCGACGCTGTCTCGTCGAACAACTGCTGTAATCGTTCTTCCATGGGTTCTTTACCCGTCATAACTCCCCTCCGAGTTGTGCTTTCAAATCTTTCACCGCCAGGTGAACCAATACCCGTGTTGAGTCCACACTTGAGCCCAACAGGGTCGCGATCTCCGCATAGCCAAGCCCTGCATCCAACCGCAGGATGGCGGCCTCCTGCCGTTTAGCGGGCAACGCCGCGAGGGCCCCACGAATACGGGCTGCCAACGCTTCGGCCGCCACGTTCTGCTCAGGAGTGGGGAGCGCCTCGGGCGCTGCTGCCTTCTTTTCGCGCTGTCTACGGCGCGTTTCAGAACGAAGCAGGGTTCGAGCCCGTTTCGCTGCGATACCACATAAAAAGGCGCGAAAGGTGCAGTCCGGTCGCAGCTTTGCCAATCGCTTATAGGCCAACACCAGGGCTTCCTGAACAGCATCTTCGGCCAGTTCGGGATCTCCACAACAGCGGCTGGTAATTCGATATAGAACCGGTAGGTGGGGGCGTACCAGATTCGAAAAAGCGCGCCCGTTACCCGCCAACGCCGCTTGTAGGAGGCTCTGCTCGGGTTCTGCCACCGTGGACTCTTTGGGACTCACCAACGCCTCGATTGGATATGTGGTCAGGGCATTCACATCCTATACATGCCGACCCCATCCCAAAAGTAAAAACCCATACTCAAAATAAAATCTCCTGGATGACGAAGTCCATGGCCTATGGCACCATGACCGGAACGAGTGAAATGGAACAAATATGCCCTCGATCAAGACAATACTACTGGTTTTAGCCCTGCTTGGGGTGGCCATAGGGTTGCAATTTCGCGGTGACAAAGAGCGCCAGGAAAAATCCGGGAAAGCATTGATTACCCAATGCAACGCGGGGGCCGCCGATGCCTGCGAAAAACTATGTGCCAAGGGAGATATGCCCGGGTGCTACTTTCTCGGTGTACTGAATAGGGACGGTCAGGGGATACCAAAAGATCTCAATCGCGCCGCAGAGCTCTTTGAAAAGTCCTGCGCAGGAGAATTCTTCGACAGCTGCTACAGTCTAGCCCAGATGTATCATGCGGGCGTGGGGCTTAGTGTTGATCTGGAACGCGCAGCAGACCTCTACAAAAAAGCCTGCAACGGCGGTATTCAAACCGCCTGCGACGTGGTCAACAACAAGAAAACAATAGCGACTCCGCCCCCTCCCACTCCTTCCACACGATGCCAACATAGAGACGCGAAGGCCTGTACGGATCTCTGTTCAAAAGGGGATATGGGAGCATGTACCCTACTCGGCTTATTATACCGGGACGGTAGAGGGGTAACCCGTGATATGAGCCAGGCCATCCAACACCTGAACACGGCCTGCTCCGGCGCCAATGCCGAGGCATGCTATCACCTCGCGGTCCTCTACGACGCGGGTCAAGGGGTTGAAAAGGATCGTAAACGCGCAGCACAACTCTACGAAAAATCCTGTACGGCAAATCACGCTCTCGGCTGTCGATACCTGGCGGTGTCCTATGAAATGGGACAGGGAGTGGAGAGCAATGTGACACGCGCCCGTGAGCTCTTCACCCTGGCCTGTAAGCTCGGCGATAAAACCTCCTGTGGACCCAGGTAGACCCCTTCATGGCAGATATAAAAAACGAACTCGGCTGGTCGCGCACACGTATGGGGCAGTTCCATAGCTGCAAACGAAGCTATTACTACCAGTACTACGCCAAATGGGGCGGCTGGGATTATCGCGCCGACGAACTATCGAAAACGGCCTACCGGCTCTCCAAAATGACGAATCTACCCATGTTGGTGGGCACCGCCGTACATACCGTGATTCAACATATTCTGCTCGACCTGAAGAATATTGGGCGCATCGATATGCCCGACCCTGCCTATTTCGCTCGTAAGAATCTGCTAACGCCCGCCTATCGTGACGGTTTGGCGGAGCGTTGGCGCAAAAGCCCAAAGCATCACCCCCCTCTGGCCGAGCTCTACTATGGGCCAGACCCAGATCCAGAGACCCTGAAAGAGAGTGGCCGGAAAACCGCGAACTGTATCGAGAACTTTCTTCAAAGCGGTATCTTTCGCAATCTCCAGGACGACGACTGTAGCAACTGGTTGGCCATCGAACCCAGCTTCGAAGAGGCCAAACAGCTCAAGGTGGATGGGAACGTCGTCTGGGCCTGCCCAGATTTTGCGCGAAGAGTTGAGGGCGATGTCTGTGAAGTGTGGGACTGGAAAACCGGTAAGCCCCGTGCCGAAGACGAGATGCAGCTGCTCTCCTATGGACTATTTGCGCACGAGATCTGGGGGTTTGCTCCGGACCAGATCAAGCTCTGCGCCCTCTACCTCGACAAAGAACCCGGGCCAGATTCCGTCGTGTCTTATCCCTGTAGTCGAGAGCGATTGGACAGTCTCCTGGTCCAGATCCGTTCCGATTTTGCAGAGATGAACACATTGCTCTCCGATCCGGTGCAGAATATCCCACACGATCCGGACAGCCATTTCCCGATGATTCCTGAAGGGCCCACTTGCGGATACTGCTTCTTCCGTCAGCTCTGCGATCGCGGCGCCCCACAAAAACGGAATTAAACCACCGTCAATCCGAGCCGCTGCGACTATCGTGAGTCTCTTGAAGCCTTTCGATCAGCTTATACTGAATCTGCGTAGCCAACTCACCGGCCCGCTCCTGTTTGTTTCGGGCTTCATCAATCATAGTTCCCAACGCGGCCAGACGCCCCGGTTTCGCGCCATAATCCTTGAGCTCCTTCAGGAGATGCCGGGCCGGCTCGAGCGCCCCCTGCTTCAACTCAAAGTGAACCAATTGTTCGATACTATCCATAACCCCGGCGTGTGCTTCGGGTAGATCGGGGCCCGCCTGGGCTGCCTGCTCAAAGGCAAATCTACATTGGTTCCCCAGACGGTGCAGAAGATGGGTGTCCTGCTTGGGTTGGCTTAATGCAACGGTGAACTCTCGTAAAAGTTCGTTGGCTGAATCGAGTAGGTCGAGAGCATGTCGATGGTGCAGATGACGCTCAATTGCCTGCCGAAACGCTTCCACGGACTTATAACGATCCATCGGATTCTTGGCCGTCGCACGGTTGGCTATAGTGGCAATCTCGGGATGAATCGAATCGGGATAGTTGTAGGGTTTCGAATACAACGCCTGCACCAGGATATCGTTCATCTCCTTGGCGGGATGGCGCGGTTCAAGCGTCAGAATCTCGTGTAACAAAGAACCCAGTAGGTAGACATCTGCCAATGGGGTCACCGGGACCCGGGAATCAAACATCTCCGGTGCCGCGAAGCATGGCGTTCCTGCAAAGTTCGGATCGCGGTACGCTCCGGTTTTATCCAAAGGTACGGCGATCCCCCAATCCATGAGGTAGACTTCGCCAAAAGCACCGATCATCACATTATCGGATTTAATGTCCCGGTGTATGATGTCTCGGCTGTGGGCATACTCCACAGCCCGGCACACCTGGCATAGAATATTGAGGTGCCATACCAGTGGCGAGCCCGTTATTCGCTCATAATAGCTATGATTGGGCGTCTGAATAAGCGTCGTCCAGGTTTTCCCGCGTACATGCTTCATAACCATGACGGGGAATCCCTGCTCATCCGTACCCAGTTGATGAACAGGCACAATATTCGGATGTTCCAGCCTCGCGATCAGTTTCGCCTCGCGGTAGAGGGCTTCCATATGATGTTCGTCTCGACAGGACGGCCGAAGCCTCTTTACAGCAACCTCCCGGTCCAAGGCCAACTGCTCAGCAGAGTCCACGAGCCCCATGCCACCGCTTCCGATACGTCCCGTTATCCGCAGATCCATCCCGTTCGCGTCGGGCTCTCTCTGTAGAGCGACCCCCTCATTCTCGAACTCCATAACAGCTTCCGAAGAGGATGGAGCTACGAACTTACCCACAGACCCAACGGTCGACCGATAATCACCATCAGTGCACGTATGAATTGTATCGATCAGCGCTTTCTTCGGGAGGCCACGTAACCGGGCAACAGCTTTGGAAAGATCGATCATAGGGGTCAGGCAAGCTGGGCCAGGAGCTCATTCGAAGTGATTACATCTGCATACAGCGGGAAGACGTTTTCACAATAGAATTCCTGCTCAAGCGGCGTTCGCGAGGCCGTACAATCCGAGAGAACGGATACCCGATAGTTCCGCTCATGAGCCGCTCGACCGGTCGAGTCGATACAGATTGAGGTGACTGCTCCAGCCAACACAACATGTTCGACCCCATTCTTCTCCAGGACTTCGTCGAGCTCTGTGTTGGAGAAGGCGTTCAAACCCCGCTTCCCCTCCACGGTCACAATACGGTCACCATAGCTCTTAAAAGAAGAGACGACCTCCGCTCCCGATGTTCCCGCTCGGAAGGCCTTCACATCTTGAATCGCCTTCAGGATTCCTACGGGATTCACCAATTCTCGGTAATCCTCCGTGAATATAATAGGCGTCTGTATCAAAACAGCGTCTGTATCTTTCAAGGTATCGACCAGGGCCAGGCTATTCTCCATAACGCGGTTTGTGCGGTCGGATTCTTCAATTACACCACGAAGGATCCCGTCCTCCGCGAAATAGTCGTTTTGGTAGCCCACCATAATCACGGCTGTTTTAGCTGATTCCATACTCGTCTCCTCGATGTCCCGACGTAAAAAGAATGTTTACTGCCCGCCATCAACGGATCTTTGCACAAGAACCTTAAGGACAAAATGAAAAAACATGACCGAATTCTATGATCCGGCTGAACTCTTCGCATGCCGGAGCGGTTTCTTGGCCTGTTGAAGGGGGTCGATTATTATGACCTCGAACGTTGAATGAGCTGATTCGATGAGTGAGCCCCAGGGACCAAGCCCAGAAGAGATCGAAGAAAAGAAAAAGCTGGATAGGCTTATGCCAGTGCTCTTAGTACTGCTGGTTCTCTATGGGCTAACGCAGTACATGGCCCTTACGAATGAGAAACCGCAGATCCTACCTCTCGATAGCAGCCCGTCAGAAGCCAACGATGTCCAGGAAACCGACATTCCATCCCCAGCTCCCGACGGGACTGACACGCCCCCATAGAGCCCGAGGTTGACAACTCCGCATGGGGAGCCGATTCTCGGCTGCGGTGTGCAGATCGCACCAACCCCAACAACGGAGGACTATATGTTGAAGCGAATTCTGGGGGTCGGATTTCTCGGCCTCGTTCTGACCGGTTTTTCACTTTCTGGCTGTGGCAGCTCGAAGAGCGGCGGTGGCAGCGGCGGCGGCGGTGGTGGAGTCAACTGCACATCCGCATGTAACCACGTTCTGAAACTTGCAAAGGCCGAAGCCTCAAAAGAGATTGCAAATCTACCAGCAGAACAAAAGAAAATGGCTGCAGATATGATGTCTAAACAGATGGACGGCATGAAAGGCGCGTGTGTCGAGGAATGCAAG
>PBVT01000111.1 GCA_002728755.1 Myxococcales bacterium | reverse complement strand
TGGCTTTCCAGTCTTATAACCCTGGATGAGGACGGTCTCCCTTTGCATACGGAGGGGATCTCTACCGAGGTTTCGGGTCTAGCTTTTCTGGGGTTGGCCTGCATGCGTACGCGCGAAAGCGGTTTCCTGCGCGGCTTTCCACGGGACGCCCGGTCGGTCATTTCACGCTTGGCGTAATGGGTGAACTGCTTCCTATAGAGGCTTGATCATTGTACTCTACCGGGTCACTGTGTATCATATTGCAGTGCCCCTTTGGAGCCTATCGTGAACCGTACGCAAACCGACATTATTGATCAGGAAGTCGCCACGCGGCCGAACCTGGCGCCAGGTGTCTACCCCGAGGTCAAGGAGAAAGAGATCGCCTTGATGTTCAGTGGAGGGGTGGATTCGACCGCGACGGCGATCATGTTGGCGGAGCATTACGATAAGGTGCATCTGGTGACCTATAAGAATGGCTATGGCCATTATTATCACCACCGAACACGCAAGCGCGTAGACGAGCTGAATAAGGCCCTGGGGGATAAGTTCATCTACACCCTGATGTCCACCAAGGAGTATTTCGATCAAATCGTGGTCAACTCGGTTTTGAAGGACTACGCGAAGTACAAATCGGGTTTCATCTGGTTTATGGGCTGCAAGATGGCGATGCATATGCGTAGCGCCATCTACTGTATGGAGAATGGTCTACGGTATATGACCGATGGCTCTAATGAGGACACCAACGAGATGGTAGAGCAGATGCTCATTTCGCTGACCCTCATTCGTTTCTTCTACGGAAATTACGGGATTCATTTCGGCACGCCCGTCTACGATATCGAGCGCGACGAGTCCCGCCAGCTGATCAAGAAACTCGGACTGAAGATGGGTGTACAGGTGATGGATCGCCATCTCTGTATTCAGCCCACATGTATTGCGGGCGAGCTGTATTATATGCCCTACCTTCTCTTCAATAAGAAGGTCCGCCACGACGAAGATACAGTAGCTCGTTTCATCGACGAAAAGCAGAAGATATGTGATACGATCACACGTAGCTATTTTGATAAGATCCACGTCGATCTGGATGCGCTTGTGGCCGATAGACAAGCCCAGATCGAGGCCCTGGATGCACAAAAGGTAGGTACGGGCTAATGGGACGTTGTTGCGGTGGAAAGAACGCGGGGAAACCCATCTCCTGGCCACGATATATGGTCGGCCTCGGTGTCTTCTTTGGTTACCATGGAACCATATGCGTCAGCCTGCATCTAGCGGCCCTGCCGATTCGGCGTCTACGCCATGTGCGTGATTTTCACCGCCGACTCTTCTTTGATGAGGCCCGTGAAGTATTGGGGCGACGCGACATCAACGTCGGCAAGCCTGGTCGAGAACAATTTGAACATGACCAGGCCTGCGCCGTACCCGACGAGGGTGTCGAGACTACCGTTGGGGAAGATATCAGGGATGTCGGTTGAGGCCTGGAGACGAGCGTGACAGACGAGAAAAAGAACTCGCTCGAAGGGCGTCCCTTTATGGGGGTAATGTTCGATTGCTGTAAGGTCTACGTGCGGGTCTATCAGAACAAAGAGGGCACACATTACCGCGGACGTTGCCCACGTTGCCTTCGCCAGATCACCTTTGTTGTTGGTGATGCGGGAGATAAAAACCGGTTCTGGCGCGCTAAATAGGCTCTAGTTGGCCGATTGTAGCCAGTCATGGACTTGTTGTTGTTCGGGCGATTTGTCGGCCAGATCGGAGAAGTAGTCCTTCATCTCCTGAAGAAACTCTCCGGCACCCGATACGTTCGACGTGGGTAGTTTCTCGATGATGGTCTGCTTCAGGTTACCCGGTTGGTTGGGGTCCAGGATCAGATTGAAATAGTTTTCGAACAAGACGGTGACCTGCGCGTCGTTCAAATCCGGGAAGTCGTGCCACTCATCCATGGCGACATAACGAGTGTAGAGCAGGTAGAGCGCCAGTCGTTCGCGAAACCAGATATGAACCTGGCAGTCTTCTACGCACATGACCTTCTCCAGCAATACTGCGAAGGTCTCGACAGGTACTTCTGGGTCCCAGTTCTCGTAGTCTGTATTGAAGAACTGGCGTAGGCGATTGAACAGCTTATTCCATTCCATATACATGGACGCCTCTTCCAGCTGGCCTTCATTCGTATTGGGTGGGAACTCCGCGATCAGACGGTCCAGCTCGCCCAGGAAGAAGAGCACTGGATGGCCAAAGTCCCAACGGGCACAGCCGGGATCGGTGTCCACGTCTTCGTCGGTACCATACATAAAGGGGTCGGAGATCTCTCCATCACCGTAGCCGTATTGCATGGCTCCCGCGTCGTAGGTTCCGGGATGGATCATACCCGCCACATAATCCATGGCTGAGCTGGAGGAGTCGGTATCCGGGTGAAGAGTCCGGTCTACGGATCCCTTGAAGTTATGCCGGAGCCCGAGGTTATGACCGATCTCATGGGTCACGAAATCAAGGATGATGTACTCGATAATCGCCTCTTCCGTTAGAGACATGCCGACCTTTTCAAAGATCTGTCCCAAATGAACAGGGTGCAGATCTTTGCGTGGGAAGGTTCGTCTTCGGATCACACGTGGGGGCAGATTTGCATCAGCCCCAGGCCCACCAGGAATGGGGTTGTGGAAGTGCTGTTGTTTGGGCGGCATTCCCCAGAAATCGGGTAGCGCGTCTGTCGAATCCGAGATGAATTCCGGGTGCGCCTCATAGAACTCCGCGTAGTCGGCGACCATATCTCCGAGATTGCTCATCCAGATGATTACATCGGTCTCGAACATCTCCCCAGTGGTCGGGTCGTCGATAAATGGGGCGATCGCTCCTTGCATCTGACCGGAATCATCCCAGGAGATGGTTCGGTAGCGTGGGTTCCAGGGGACGATGGACGGCATGGGGGCTTCGGACAGTGTAAACGGTCGATTGCCCGCTCGCTCTTCGATGACGGTATTCCATTGTTCTAGGACCAACTCGACCGTGGATCGTAATTCGGGCGGGAAGTCCGGACTCAGGTAGTAGACAAGTTGCCCGTCTTCATAGTCTTCACCAACGGCCGGAAGGCGAGATAGCACGGGTTGGCCTTGTACTCCGTTCATGAAAAAGCCAAAGGGGCTGTCCGGGTTGGGCTCTCTGGGGGTGAAATGAGGGTTTTCCTGGACGTGTCGCAGGAAATGGACGTTGATGCCTGTGGATTTGGGGATACCGCCCGGTCCGCAATTTTGCGAACGATAGGTCTCTTCGGCGGTCCAGGTCATAAGCGCATCGGCGTAGACCGGATACTCTAACAGGCTATAGCTCTCCATCCCGTAGACACAGCTCTGCCAGAGCTGCACTTCGATGCTGGTGTTGGGGCTCGCAAAATCGATCCGAATCGATCCATCGTCGTTCTGTACGTAGGGATAACTCTCGATCAACCCGTCGGGCCCTTCTTCCACTTTTTGTTCATTCATATCGTAGGCGCGGATCCCCATGATTCCATCGGAGAGCTCTACGACGGCGGTCATCGCAATCGCTCCTGCGGGGGTTGTTCCGAACGCACCAAGCTGGCTATTCGGGTCGATACCGACGCCATATACAAAGATGCCGTCGAGTACGTCGGGGTTCAATATCACCCCTGTGCCGTCGGTTGTTCCACTCTGCCCGGGGGGAAGGGTGGTGCCCGCATCTTCTTCTACGACTTCCTCGGGGGTGGTCTCTTCCACATCCGGCTCGGCTGTATCTTCGTTCGTTGAGCCGGCGTCCTTCAGACTGGGGGGACCCAGGTCCGAGTCACCAAGAAAAGTCATGGTCCCTCCGGTTTCTGTAGAACCGGAGCAAGCAAGAAATAGGATACAGCAGAATGCCAGGTAACGTTGCATCATACTCGATTCTCCTTCCTCAAATTGGAGTCCCTATCCCTGCTGGCGACGTGCGCTCGGACGAAATCGTAACGATCCAGACCCCCTCTGTCCACGTGTCCGCGCATTTTTTTTTATTCTGCGGGTGTTTCCGGTGCGTTCATTAAACCCAGAGTTTTGTTGAATTGGGGACTTCAGGGCGACCTCTCATTGTAAAACTGGTGTAAAGATAGACAGCAGGCGCTTGCAGTTCTTCCATAGAATCCGCACCATTACACCGCCCCTCCCACCCAAAGGTCTGCCTATGTCCGCCTGGTTTATTCAATACGCTTTGCGGACGATTCTGCCGAGTGGGGCCGGTATAAAGGGCGTAGAAGAGACAAACCTCGCCGCCTTTCTTCGACAGTATCGTCGTGAAGCGCCCCCTCTGATGCGTCTGGGATTGTGGCTTACCACCTGGATCTATCTCTGGAGCCCGATCCTTACGATCTATGTTCCCTTACCCCTCTTTTTCCTGCCACGCTCCTTGCGAGAGAAACACGCCTTTCGAGCTGCAACGCATCGATGGTATCTGATGCGGCAGTCGATGCTGATGTTGAAAATGGTGGCAGGCCTCTGTTGGGGACAGGACCAGGAGGTTCGTTCTGGACTCGGAGTGCCTCTTCTCGAGGGGGATCCCGGCACCTTTCAGGGTGATTCATGAGCCATCTTGCCTACCAGAAGCGGGGTCCTGCGGTAGAGCTGGATACCGACTATATCGTCGTTGGCACGGGGGCCGGTGGTGCGGCCGCAGCGGTGGGGCTGGCGCGTGGTGGAATGCATGTGACCATGGTGGAGGCGGGAGCCTGGCGTGCTCCGTCTGACTATCCCACTTCGATGTATGGTCAGCTGCGCGACATGATGGACGATTGGGGGAGTACTCTCACACGAGGCCGCGCGATGTGGCCGGTCGTGCAGGGGCGTGGTGTGGGCGGTACCACAGTAATTAATTCTGCCATTGTAGTGCGTACTCCGGGCGATATTTTCCGGTTGTGGGAAACGGAGCATGGTGTTGGTGGTGATGCGATGGCCGACTCTATCTGGTCCTATCAAGATCAGATCGAGACCGACCTCTCCGTAGAGCCGGTCCCACGAGAGACCATGGGTCGAAGTAACGCGTTGGCCATGCAGGGGGCCAAGGCTACGGGCTTGCACAACCACGATATGCTCCGGAACGTAAAAGACTGTCTTGGAAAAGGATTTTGCCTACAGGGGTGTCGCGCGGAACGTAAACAGAGCACGGCTCTTACCTATGTACCCGAAGTACTGGAGCGGGGTGGCGACCTTCTATCTTGTGCGCCCGTGTCGCGCATTCAGATCGAGGCAGGCCGTGCGGTCGGTGTGGAAGGAACCTTTATTCATCCCCAGACGCGTGCCAAAGGTGCCGCGTTTCGGGTCCGAGCCCGAAAGGGGGTTCTGATTGCTGCGTCGGCTACGCATAGTCCGGTTCTACTATTACGATCAGGCATCAAGACGCCGTCTGTGGGGCGCTATTTTCGGGCCCACCCGGGTGCAGGTATCTTCGGAGTCTTTGACGAACCCGTGGATATGAACGTGGGCGCTACGCAGGGCTGGTCTAGTACACAATTACGTGGCGAATACGGAATTAAGCTGGAGACTCTATCCCTACCCCTCGAGCTTGTTGTGAGCCGTATTGCGGGGGCGGGACCCAAGCTGATGGAGCGACTCGCAGAGTATCGCCATTTCGCGATGTGGGTATTTACGATTCGGGCAGAGGCGGAAGGACGGGTCAAAGCCGGTTTCGGAGGGAAGCCGTCCGTAAATTATACGCTGACCCCCTACGATATGGAGCGGATGCGGATTGGGATCCACAACCTCACGAAGATGGGGTTTGCGGCCGGAGCCAAAGCCGTGATTCCGGGGATTTACGGGACGCCCTATTCCATTGGTCCCGATCAGGTCGATCAAACCCTGAACGCCTCTCTTGATCCTCGTCATTGGACGGGGATCCTTTCCCATCTATTTGGCGGTTGTGTGATGGGGTCCGACCCGTCCCGCTCTGTATGCGATGGCCGTGGAAAAGTGCATGGGCTGGAAGGATTATATATCGCGGACGCTTCCTGCATTCCCACCACCCTTGGGGTGAATCCACAACATACGATCATGGCTATCGCGATGCTTCGCGCGGAGGAGCTTCTCAACGATTGCAGTTGATCGCTCTTCCTCAGCCATAGGCTGTTTCCAGCAGCTTCATCATTGGCTCTGCCCCAGGAGGAGGGGCGGGAACCGGCAGTTCTTCTGCAACACCGCGACGGATCTCTGCCGCCAGGGTCCCGGTATCGCCCCAGGGGATCTTTGGTCCCTGGTACCAATCTTCGATACCGCCGCTGTCCCAGCATAGAACAGGAACTCCCATCGTAGCGGCCTCCAATCCCACGATCCCGAAAGGTTCTTGCCAGCGCGATGGGATAATTACGAGGCGAGCCTGGCGGTAGATGGCCGAAAGCTTTCTATGGTCCAGCCAACCTGTGCATTGGAACCCCTCGGCTTCGAGCCGGGCTCTCGCCGGCCCGGTGCCAGCGAAAACGAGTGGAAGGTCCACTCCGGATTCACGCCACGCGGCGATGGCATCACCGACCCCTTTATGATCGACAAGTCGTCCGACGAATAGGACGCAGGGGGGACCTACAGCCGATGCGGCGTGGTCGAGCCCATGTACAAAAGGGGGAACGATATGGACATTGGAATCAGGTACTCCGACAGCCACAAGCTCCTGTTTCATATACGCCGATAAGACGATGACTCGTCGCATACGTTGTACCTGCGCGAGCCGCGCTCGAGTCAACTGCCAGATGGAGGCAGCATAGCCAGCGTCGTCAAAACAATCGGCACATAGGCTCTCCTCCATTGTCTCCTGGCATTGACTTCCTTTAAGGGTGAGTTTACCCCGCCCAGGGCAAAAGCTGCGGTGGTCCTGTACGGTCATGACCGCGCCCTGGTCGGCGGCCTGGGCCAGTGCCACTGGATTCACGACGTTATGTACATGAATGATGTCGGCGTTCACCTCTGCGAAGAGAGTCGACAGCTCAACAGGTGTCTCGGTTCGCGAATCAAGACCATCGACGGCACGAAACAGATAGGCGGGGTCTGCATCTGGATCTTTCCGGCCGGCGGCCACGACGACTTCATGGGATTTTGCTTGTTCGGAAAGAATCCCCAATAGATGCCAATCGGCCCCGCCGCGTGTACCGAAGCGGTCATTCAGATGGAGAATACGCACAGACTCAACTCCAGACGGTCAATGCAGGCCGGGGTATGAGTATACCGGTTCCGATCCTCTGTGGCCACGGGGCAAATGCGCTTCACGGTGAGTAAGATAAGGCCTAACCCTCTTCGCTATGGACAGGGGTCGGTCAGTTACCGTACAATTGGCGATTCGGGAGGTTGGAATGCAACCTGCAATAGCTCGTTTAATAATGGTGGCCGGACTGGGCTTGGCTCTTCTGGTATCGAACTGTGGAAGTTCTTCCAGCAGTGGCCCACCTGCACAGTCCGATAGCCAGTCCAATACCGATGCTGTTGCGACAGATGTAAACGTGAACCCGTCCGATGGTAACGGTACGACGGATACCCCTGTAGTAACGCCCGACGAGGGCGTTACCAAGCCCGAAGATACGGGTTCTGGCGGTCTCCCGGCCGACTTCAATATACCCTGCCAGGTAGGGGAACAATGCGAGACTGGGTTCTGTATTGATGGCGCTGGCGGTCGGGTTTGTACCATCACCTGCCTGGAGGACTGTCCGGAGGGGTGGAGTTGTCAGGGGGTAAACCTGGACGATAGCGATCTCGTCTTCTTATGTGTGCCCGAGATTGCTCCGCTTTGTTCTTCATGTGAGACCGACGAAGACTGTGGAACCGGCGCAGTGGACGCTTGCCAGGAGCTGGGCGACGAAGGACGGTTTTGCCTGCGACGATGTGGTGAGCTTGAGCCCTGTCCTGCGGGCTATATGTGTCAGGATCTGGATGGTGTAGAGTCCAAATGTATACCGGAAACGGAGTCCTGCATTTGTACGAGCGAGATCGTTGGAACCAAGCAGTCCTGTCATATTCAGAATGAACATGGGCTCTGTGCAGGGTTCCGAGAATGTGTTGGTGCCGGCGGTTGGGGCGAATGCGATGCCCTGGAGCCAGCCCCCGAGAGTTGCGATGGCATCGACAATAATTGCAACGGGGTTACCGACGAGAAAGATGCGGAAGGGTGCCAGGTCTTTTATGAGGACAAAGACGGGGATAGCTTTGGGGATGAAGCCAATTCGGCGTGTCTATGTGCCGCTGAGGGAGCCTTTACGACAGATAATGGAGCCGACTGCAACGATCTAAGCCCCGTAGTGAAGCCGGGTGGTATCGAATTCTGCAATGGCTTTGACGATGACTGTGATGGGCTGGTGGACAGTGAAGGGGCGGCCGGTTGTACCCAATACTATCGCGACAGTGACGGTGATGGCTGGGGTGTTCAGACGGACAAGAAATGCCTCTGTGTTCCGGAGCCTCCCTATACGGTTATGTCCTTTGGTGATTGCGACGACAACTCGGGCCAGGTGTATCCGGGGAGTATCGAGTTCTGTAATGGCATAGACGATAACTGCAATGGTTTCATGGACGAAGGTCTTGGAGGCTCGGCCTGTACAATCACCGCAGCGCTTGGCACCTGTTCTGGCCTTACGGAATGCCAGGGGGCTCTGGGGATCGTATGCAGCGCAACCACCGCATCGACGGAAATATGCGATGGGTTGGATAACGATTGCGATGGAGTGGTAGACGAAGCCGACGCGGAAGGTTGTTCTACGTTCTTTGAAGACAAAGATGCCGATGGATTTGGAAACGCCCTGTCCTCACAATGCCTATGCGAAGCGACCGGTGCGTTCAATACGAACGTTGTGGGGGACTGTAATGATTTGAATTCACAGGTCGCGCCCGACGCCCTGGAGACCTGCAACACGATGGACGATGACTGCAATGGAACCATCGATGATGAGGGAAGCTCTGGGTGTTTAACCCGGTACCGCGATTTTGATGGCGATGGCTGGGGTGATAGTGACGACTCCAAGTGTATCTGCCAGCCGGCCTTTCCCTATACGGCGACGGCGGGAGGAGACTGTAATGACGGCTCCAACCAGGTCTTCCCTGGTGCTGTTGAGGTTTGCAATTCGTCCGATGACAACTGCAATGGTCTGACGGATGAGGATGGAGCCTCTGGCTGTGTTCCCTACTTTATGGATGCCGATGGCGACGGGTACGGAGTAACCGCATTGACCCTATGCCTCTGTGGAGAGCAGGGCGATTGGTCGGCCACAAAAGGTGGAGATTGTGACGATACCACGGCGACGCGAAGTCCGGGTGAACCCGAGGTCTGTGACGATGTGGACAACAACTGCAATGGTTTTGCAGATGAGGCGTGTGATAAGGACAGCGATGGTTACTGCGATGTGTACCAGGAGGTCCTCGGTGATCCGGCTTCTTGCCCGAAAGGCTCGGGGGATTGCAATGACTTCGATGCGCAGATCTATCCCGCGGCCGGTGAGATCTGCGACGGCCTGGACAACGACTGTGATGGGGAGATCGATGAAGGCGTGACGTCCCCTTGTGGAGGCTGCGGACCGGTCTGTGTGATTTCGGCTGGCCCGAGTGGAGTCAACCCGTTTGATGGCTATTTCAATGGTACCAGCGTTACGGACGAGGGATATGTCGAGCTCGATTCATCCACCCTGCAATTGAATATGATCTGGGTGGCGAATAGCGGGCAGGGGACGGTCTCCAAGATCAACACTCTCGATGGCCGTGAAGTGGCCCGTTATCAGTTATGCTCGGACCCATCGCGAACCTCCGTGGATGCCGACGGTAACTGTTGGGTTGGCTGCCGTGGCGACGGTCGAGTGGGTAAGGTCATCCTGGCGGTGGAAAACTGTGAGGATAAGAACGGCAATGGTGTCATCGACACATCCGTGGATTCCAACGACAACGGTGTGATCGATGGCAGTGAGATGCTCGGCTCCGGATCGGATGAATGTGTGCAGTTCATTTCGCAACCGGATGGTAATAATACGGCGCGCGCGGTTGGTGTTGATAAGGACAACCATGCCTGGGTCGGCATGTGGGATACTTCGCGGTTATGGAAGCTCCATAGAGACGATGGTTCCTCGATGCAGTCCATTAGCATCCCCACCAAGCCATACGGGATAGCGATCGACCAGACGGGTATCATCTGGATCAGTGGGCGTGGCAACAACACGCTGGTTCGGGTGGATCCCAACACCGGCTCTACCAATTCCTATACACCGAATATTGGCTGCTATTCGCCCTATGGTATCGCGATTGATGAAAATGGTCGTATCTGGACAGCCAATTATTCCTGCTGGAATGTGGCCTATCGATTTGATCCGGTCACGCATGAATGGGCGGCGGCTGGTACGAATTCCCACCCGCGAGGAGTCGCGGCCGATGGTAAGGGCTTTGTCTATGTAGCCAATGACGCCGCCAGCCAGGTCGCCAAGGTAGATATAAACACGATGACAACGGTCGCATATGCCAACCTTGGAGGTGGTAAGAATCCCGTTGGTGTCGCGGTGGATTTCTCCGATAAGTTGTGGGCTGTGAACCAGTCTTCGTCGACCGCATCGCGTATTGATACCACCAATATGAATGTGGAGATGGAGGTCTCGACGGGTCCGAACCCCTACACCTATAGCGATATGACCGGTTATGCCCAGAAGACGATTGTGGCACCGGCTGGGACCTTCCGACAGATCTTTGAAGGTTGGGAAGATGCCACAACGAAATGGTTAGTGGTTGAGTTGAGCGTCAACCTTCCGGGGCAAACCTCTGTCGACGTTCGCGTTCGAAGCGCGGAAGCCATCGAAGAAATGGAAGGAGCGTTCTGGTCGCCGTATTTCGGCCCCTTCCCGCCCGCACTTCTTCCAGTGAACCTATCCGAATGGGCGGAGATTACAGGCCGGTTCCTCGAAGTAGAGGTTCGACTCCATTCCGACACAGACTCCAATGTGCCGATCCTTCAGGGGATCGATGTGATTGGCACGTCCAGCCCGTAGATGTGGGAGCATGAATGCGTAGGACCGGTTGGATGCAGCGTAAGTCGATGAGGGTATGGGCAGGATTTTCTTTGCTTATCATGAGCCTGGTGCTGGGTTGCGGGGATGGTACCGAGGCGGCGGACTACGGAACACCTTCGAGTGACGCAGCGGAAGACTCCACAACGGCGGATCTCCCGGTCGATCCCGGCGGCCCGACCGATCCGGGCGTGACGGTGAACGACGAAGGGAATGAAGAAGACACCACCGATGTGGCCTCCACCTATCTACCAGCCGATTTCAATCAGCCCTGTGAGAACACCTCGGACTGTGAGACTGGCTTTTGCGTAGAGGGCAGCACAGGAAAAGTATGCACGACCGCATGTGTGGATGAGTGTCCCAAAGGTTGGACCTGCCAGGAGGTCAATAGTTTTGGCTCCGATGGGGTGTATCTGTGTATGCCGGTCCTTGTGCCCTTATGCCAGGCATGTGAAACCGACGCCGACTGTGGCAGCTCGTCTGTCGCCGCATGTATGGATGTCCCCCTGGAGGGGCAGTTCTGCCTTCGATATTGCGCGGCGGATTTCCCCTGTCCGGCGGGCTATGTTTGTGAGGTCGTCGAAGGGTCTGAAGCCTTCTGTGCCCCAACCACGGCCTCGTGTATCTGCACGGAGGATCTGCTGGATACAACCCGTTCCTGTGAACGCTCCAACGAGCTCGGGACCTGCGCAGGTATCGAGACCTGCGTTGGCACTGGCGGCTGGTCCGAATGTGACGCCATTGAACCCGTCGCAGAGATCTGTGACGACGTGGACAATAATTGTGATGGCGTTACCGACGAGCCCGGAGCGATGGGCTGCGAGCTCTATTATCAGGATAAGGACTCCGATGGTGTCGGTAGTGCAAACCACGCCGAATGCCTATGTGCTCCCAATGTCGACTACCCCACGCAATCGACGGGTGATTGTAATGATTTGAACCCGGCCATAGGGCCTGGTCAGCTCGAATTCTGCAATGGCATGGACGACGATTGTGACGCCATCGTCGACAGCGAAAATAGTCTGGGATGCGTGCAGTACTATCGAGATCAGGATGGCGACGGTTGGGGCAAGACCTCCGACGCGAAATGCCTCTGCAGTCCCTCTGGATTGTATTCTGCGACCGCCTTTGGGGATTGTGATGACGAATCGGGTCAGAGCTATCCCGGTAGTATGGAGATATGTAACGGTTTTGATGACAACTGTAATGGCATCCCCGACGAAGGGCTGGGTGGGAACTCCTGTACGACCACCAATGCTGTAGGGGAATGCCAGGGGCAGCAGGTTTGTCAGGGTATTCTGGGCCTGATCTGCAATGCGCCTCTTGCGGAATTAGAGAGCTGTGATCTGAGCGATAACGACTGCAATGGTGTGATTGATGATCCCGGTGCACAAGGGTGCACCGTGTATTACGAAGATCGGGATTCCGATGGGTTCGGAAATCTTGCGGTCTCGTTATGCCTCTGTTCACCGGTCGGTGATTTCACAACGAACGTTCACGGGGACTGTAACGATTTGAACCAGCAGATCGTGCCAAGCATGCCCGAGCTTTGTAACGGGGTCGATGATAATTGCGACTCGGTTATCGACGGGGAAGATAGCCTGGGCTGTACCCCGTATTATCGTGACGCGGACGGAGATGGTTGGGGCCTCACCGGGGATTCCCGTTGTCTTTGTCATCCCGAGGGCGAATACCAGGCTATGGCGAAAGGTGATTGTGATGACACCTCCAACCAGGTCTTTCCGGGCGCTGCGGAGCTCTGCAACGAGGTGGATGATAACTGCAATGGGAACACCGATGAGTCTGGAGCCTCGGGTTGCCAGCCCTACCTCCTTGATTTCGATGATGATGGCTATGGAGTGACCGGACTGACCGTCTGTCTATGCAATCCAGAAGGCGACTGGACTGCGACCCAGGGCGATGACTGTGACGACGAACAGACGGAAGTGCATCCCGGAGCAGATGAGTTCTGTGACAACATCGACAACAACTGTAACGGTGGAATCGACGAAGACTGTGATAAGGATGGCGACGCCTATTGCGATGCCAATCGGGTCACGATCGCCAACCCGGAGTCTTGCCCCAAAGGCGGAGGGGATTGCGATGACTTCAGTGTTGGAGTGCACCCGGATGCCGATGAGATTTGCGACTCCTTTGATAACGACTGTGACGGTCTGATAGACGAGCAGGTGACGTCTCCCTGTGGGGGCTGTTCGTCCTTATGTGGGTTTGTCGCGGGTGCGGGGGCGCCGGTTGGATATACAGGGCCAATCGAGAACCTGAGTGTGAACGGTGAAGGGGCTCTAGTTATCAACGCGGGGCCAACGGAAGGAACCTATAGCCATATCTTTGAGGGCTGGGAGGTCTTACCTACACAGTGGATTTCGGCGGGGATGGATGTCGATATCGAGCCTGGTACAGAGACCTATCTTCGAGTGCGCGCAGCGGACACACTCGCCGAATTGGAAGGTGGAGGGATAACCCCATGGTTTGGACCCTTCCCACCAGCCTCTTTGCCGGTGAATCTGGCAGATTGGAGTATGATTGGTCGATATGTACAACTCGATGTACGGCTTGTCGGTCCGAACTCCTCGACCACTCCCGTGGTACATTCCATCAATATCGTGGCTAAAACTTCCGAATAGTCGGACGAATCCACTGTGGATCAACGCGAGCAATCCGGATAGGGTGCCCCTATGCGTATCGCTCTAATCACCTGTTCCGATCTTCCAGGCTGGGAGATTGACGACCAACCCCTGCACGTGGCGTTGCGCGGTCGCGATGTCGAGATCGTGGAACCGATCTGGGATGATCCGACGGTAGATTGGTCCTCGTTTGATGCGGGTTTGATTCGAACCACTTGGGATTATACTGGCAAATACAAAGCATTTGTCTCCTGGGCGGAGTCTGCATCCACCCAGACCCGGCTCTATAACCCCGCCCATGTCATCCGTTGGAATACCCATAAGGGTTACCTTCGGGAGCTCGAGGAGAAAGGGGTTCGCATTGCGCCGACCCTCTGGTTTTCGAAAGGACAATCGGTCGATATTGAACAGAGTATGGCCGCAAAGGGGTGGACACGTGGTTTCCTGAAGCCGATGGTGGGAGCTACGGCCCAGGGTACCCTTCGCTTTCACTGTGACACGGAGGGGCTCACCGCAGCCCAGCAACATCTGGATCGTACCTTGGAGACGGCGGATTTTATGCTTCAGCCCTATCTTACGAGCGTGGAGACGACCGGAGAGCTGACGGCTCTATTCTTCGATGGAGAGCTGAGTCATACGGTGCAGAAGATTCCTGTGAAGGGAGATTACCGCGTGCAGGATGATTTCGGGGCCTGGGATGGACCCGTTACGTTTTCTGCCGAACAGGTGGCTTGTGCCAGGAACGCCGTAAAGACCGCGGAAGAGATATTGGGGCTCGAGGAGCCTCTGCTCTACGCCAGGGTCGATTTCCTGGTGGATGATGCGGGCCGACTCTGTCTAAACGAATTGGAGTTGGTCGAACCGTCGCTGTTCCTGCGCCATGATGCCAAGGCTGGAGAGCGACTCGCTGATGCGCTCTTGCGTCGTCTATAACTTCGGATCAGGGACTATCTGAGCTGAAGGCTTCACAATACGAGGCTCGTGTATGGACGACCTCGGTGTCTGTGGTGACACTGAACTCTTGTGGACAAGGCTCGTCTGCACTCCATTCTACCCAGGCGTGGGATAAGCCCATTGTCGAGGCGTGGTCGGAGAACACCTTGTAGCCCCCATCGACCATCTTGAACACCAGCGGTTCGCGGCATGTGCCCGTTTCCGAGTCGTACGTATACCCCTCGTTCAAATCCATGATGATGTGGTACATATCGACCGTTGTGGAGTTCCAGCAGCAGGTTCGCGAGGACTGGTATTCTAGTTCGGCGAAGATGTAGTCCTCGATGACTCGGTACATCTGATCCACCTCGTGGGTCGACCAGCCAAATTCGTCTTCAGCAAGCTCATAAAGCTCGTCAAATGCGGACTCGCGCGAGATGCGGGCCGAGCAGCTTGCAGGGAACTGCCGCAAGTGCTGACGCTTGGACTGAATCTGTTGCTGTAGGACTTCTATCTTTTCTTCGGGGGTGAGCGTGCCCAGGATCTCTTTGAAAATCTCAAGTCGTGCGGCCAGTGCATCGGTGTTATGGCGCGGTATGAAGTTCTCTCGGTCGCTCTCGGGTACGACATTGCGCCAGCGGCCATTGATTATCTTCGCGATACGCCAACGTTTGATACCTCCACCCAGCGTGACATAGGCCTCTCCATCCGCATTTTCGCCAGGACCTCCGGCGGAATAGGACAGGAAGGACTGTTGGCTACTTGCGGCCGATTCCCACTTGGGCTGCCGCCGTGGCATCGATCCACTGACAAGCTCGGCTTCGAGCTGTGAGGTACCCGCGATAGGGGAGACATGTTTTACGACCAGGGTGTGACCAATGCCCTTCTTTTGCCATCGTTCCAGGAGGGTATCACCCGCACGTACCGCCGGAGCGGTCAGGTTGAATGTGTTGTCGGTGGAGGCCAGGTGAACCGAGCCTGTGAAGGTGAGGACCACCATCAGGAAATGACCGACTCGTTTGTTGAGGAAGATCTGGTCGAAATAGGCTCCCGCGTAGGCCTCTGGACCGAGCCATTCGTTCAGATCATCTTTGTTCGCGCCGAGCGAACGCCGAGCTAATCTTGCGTCTGTGGGCCAGTTGGCCTGCGCCTCTGCCAGGCTCAGATAGCTATAATCTGGATAGCGATCCCGGTAGTTGGAAAACTTGTAGTGGGGTTCCTTATCGGTCCACACGCCAAAATGACCGAAATGGATATTTCCCTCGGGGGCCCAGGCCGAAATATAGAATGGTAGTCCGTACCAGCTGGCGAAGGTCACGCGTAGAAAGACGCTCGCTTCGGCACATTCCAGAGCCGGTGCCTTGAGTCGGGCACCCCATGGTGTGGTCAGTTCGAAGGTCTCCCCATAGCGCTCACCGGGGATCCGTTCGAGTGATTGTACCCACAGGGCATATTTTTCGTCCCAGTCCAGTCCGCTATCAAAGCCCCAGGCGATACCTTCCTGCACGGCGGCGTCTGTGTAGCGGTCTTCCCATTGGTTGGTTACAGCCCATACTTCCGTAGCCGCTCCCTCGGTCGCTGCGGTTGGCCCAGCGATCCCGTCCATATTGTCCGCTTTACCCGCGCTGGGGGGCGCCTCCAGGATCGGTTTCCCGTAGTCTGGGTCTACGGCTGGACCCCAGTCGTCTTCACCACAACCCTGTAACGCGCTCAACGCGACCAGTGCACAGAGGGCCAGGTATCCGAATCGGTATATGGGTTTCATAGGGAACATCATAGACGTCTCATACCGGATCTCGAGAGAAAACGGAATGATTTCCGGCTAATCCGTCACAAATATCAGATCTACGCGGTTGTTTTGTTCACGGCAGAGGTCGTTGTCGACGGTGCATATAGGTTTGGAACCACCGAGGCTTTTCAGGCGCAAAAGGGTCTCGGGAACCCCGAGATCGATCAGGCTTAAACGTACGGATTCCGCCCGACGCTTCGCGATCAGTATATTGCGTTCTTCATCCGAACCCTGCGTACAGTGACCACGCACTTCCACCATTCGTTTCATACGGTTGATACAGCGAGCCGTGTTCACAAGCTTATTTAGCCGCATATGATTCAAGGTATAGGAGTTGAACTCGAAGAGTATGGTATCCAGCTCACAGTCTGGTGCCGAGTTCGGTACGTAGGTTTTCGAACCCGTCGTGGTGCCACATGCCCCTGGAATGGTGCATAGGAATACCACAGCGAAAACCGGGCAGAATAGATTCGTTACCAACCGCATCATGATGAGCCCAATGGTGACTTCGTTGCCGGATGGGGTCAAGCTTTGGGGATTTCTGCGGAGCGGAATTCTTCGGCCGAACCTGGTATGTATATGGTACGAATTCAGCCCGTGCCGTCCGGGATGGCGGATACGGGAACATGAGCGGGAGATAGATAGGTGCGAGTCCGGTTTGGAATGATAGGGGTAGTGGTGGTCGCCGTCGCTTGTTCGGGACCCGGCAAGGTGGCTCCCGATGCCGACGCTCTGGGCTGTGATGGCTGTTCGTCGGAGATCGTGGAGGATAGCGGCCCCGTCGAGGATGGCTCTACGACGGAGGTCTTGGATCAGGGAGAAGAGACGTCTGCAGATACCACCCTATGTTCACCGGAGCTATGTGTTGTGGAGAACCTATGTACGGAGGCCGAATGCGCTCCGGATGGAAGTTGTCAGTACGTGGTTCAGGTAGGGGCACAATGCGACGATGAAGACCCGTGCACGGGCATGGGTACGTGTGATGAAGAGGCTACTTGTGTCGCAGCCAATATCTGCCACGAGAATGCGCAATGTCTTACTTCTGATGGCCAGAACGGATGCGTTTGTGGAGAGGGCTACGAAGGGGATGGTCTGAGCTGCGTTGATACCGACGAATGTGCCGATGGATCCCACGCGTGTCCGGAGACCGCGAGCTGTTCCAATACGGTAGGAGCCTATGAATGCGATTGCTTGCCGGGGTATACGGGCGACGGCATGGTCTGTGCCGATATTAACGAATGCTTCGGTGCTCCGTGGACCTTTCAGGTGAAGGACATCTACGAAGGCGAGGATCAGTTTGGCTATCCCTTAAGCTCATCTCCCGAGCAGCTCCAGGTCTTCGGAGCGCATCTGTTGTTCGCAGCCCAGGACGAAAGCGGTGTTGAGCTATGGCGAACCGACGGGACCCTCGAGGGGACCTATCTGGTTAAAGATATCAACCCGGGCACCAATTTTTCGGGAGCGACCAAAAGCTCAAACCCCAGACATATGGAGGTTTACCAGGACCGGGTGTTCTTCGCGGCCTCCGGAATGGGAGGTGTGGAATTATGGGTGTCGGATGGAACCAGCGATGGCACGACCCTCTTCAAAGACCTGTACCCGGGGACCGGCTCGAATAATAGTATTCAGGAGGGGGAACCGAGCCATCTTACGGTTTACGATGGGCGCCTCTTCTTCGCAGCGGACGGACCCGAGGGGCGAGAACTCTGGGTCTCGGATGGCACCAGCGAGGGGACCAGCCTCTTCTTGGATATCTGGCCGGGCAGTAGCCCGCAGGGATATATCCGAGATTCCAATCCTGCGGATTTAACCGTAGTCGGAGATCAGCTGTTTTTTGCCGCGACCAGTGATGCGGGGCGGGAGCTCTGGGTTACCGATGGTACTGTAGAAGGAACCTATGAGGTGGCGGATATCCACCCGGGGAACAACGAACAGAATTTGGCCTTGAGCTCCAACCCCAGTGCGCTGGTCGATTTGGCAGGCACTCTGTTCTTTGCGGCCGATGGTGGCCAGGGGGTCGAGCTTTGGCGTTCGGATGGAACGACGCCGGGGACGGTCCTGGTGTCGGACATCTACCCGGGGGCGTCAGAATCAGGTTTGCCTCTGAGCTCCAGCCCTGAAGGACTGACGGCCTTTGACGGAACCCTGGTTTTTTCAGCGAGAACCGATCAGGGGCGGGAGTTGTGGAAATCCGATGGAAGTGCGGAGGGGACGGTGTTGGTGGTCGAGATTTATCCGGGCCTTACGGTATGGGAGACAGCAAATAGCTCCAACCCCGCTTCCTTTCAGGTATTCTCCGACGCGCTCTATTTTGCGGCGACGAATGAAGCGGGCCGTGAGCTTTGGAAGACAGACGGTACAGCAGAGGGAACGATCCTCGTGCGGGATCTGACACCGGGCCTGGATGGGGCTGGTAATGGCCGTACTTCCATGGTGACGCATCTGCAGGCGCATGGAGAGCAGTTATTCTTGACCGCGAATGCGGGCTGGGGAGTCGAACTCTGGTCTTCCGATGGTTCGATCCAGGAATGTGACGTACATGCCGATTGCATCAACCATCCCGGGAGTTTCGAATGTGTCTGCAAGGCAGGGTTTAGCGGGGACGGTACGATCTGTATGCCCGTGGTCCCCTGAGCTTTGTACAAGCCCCTATTACGCCGATAGAGGCCCGAATATGGGGCTCACGACAGGATTCGTTGTACTTTTGCGTGAAGTGCGTTATGCGTTCTCACCGCTCCGATACTGGACTGTGACAATGTGCCAGGAGGCATCCATGGGAAAAATCAATCCCGAAAAGCGCGCCCGCGCTGAAGCCAAACGCCTTAAGAAGCTCAAAAGAAAAGAAGAAGAAGCCGCCCGCCAGAAGGCAAAGACGGCCGAAGATCGCAAGAAAGACGAAGGCGTAGAGTAGCTCTTAGCTGGATTCTTCCGAATCGGGCCTCTCAAGATTGAGAGCCGCTGAGTTGATACAATACCTCTGTCCTGTGGGCTTGGGCCCATCTTCAAAGACATGTCCAAGATGTGCGTCACAAGAGGCGCAGGTCACCTCGACTCGTACTCGATTCAAGCTATGGTCGGGGACCATCTGCAGGGATTGCTGTTCAATCGGTTGGTAGAAACTGGGCCAACCCGATCCGGAATCGTATTTGGTCTCGGAGTCGAAAAGCGGGTTACCGCAACATACACATACGTAGGTTCCCTGTGATTTTTCATCACAGTAGGCGCCGGTAAAGGGGCGCTCGGTTCCCTTCATTCGGGTGATGCGGAACTGCTCTTCTGTCAGCTCTTCTCTCCAATCGTTGTCGGTTTTTCCGGATTTGGACATGGGGCGGGCCTCGTATCTATCGGTTTGGTTGAGGTGACGATCGTTGGGGGGCAAGGTATCATATATATCTGGTGTTGATGGAATATGCATAGTGTTGCGATTCCAGCCCCGGGTTTACGGAGTAAAACAATGGCAAGAAAGATGCGTAAAGGGGTTCGTCTGAATCGGCCGCATCTCCTATTGCAGACTCTGGATGTGCCCTTGCAGGTCGAAGAGACCCATTCCACAGGAATGGTCGCTAGACTGGATAAGTCCTTCGAACTGGAATCCACGGTGCGGATTGAATTTCGGGACCCACTACAGACAACACACTCCTATATGATCAACTGTAGTGTGCAATCCCTGGAAGCCAAAGGTGACGGGTACGAGCTTCGACTCGGGTATTTGATGGCCTATACGACAGGCTCCGTTCGGGCTCTTATTGAGTTTCTTGCGAATGGATTAGGGGTTGGTGGGCTCGAGCCTGGCGACTTTGTAGAGATCCACCGTGGATGGGGTTACTGGTTCCCTTCCAGCAGCACTGTGATGCCCCGAGAAGAGGTGATCTCCCAGGGGTCCGATTTATTTGCTCGCCGTCGCGATCCAAGAGCGACGGTCCGTGTGGCTGTAAAGCTGACGGTAGGAGGACAGACCAGCGAAGGACAGGCTTTTAATATCAGTCGCTCAGGTCTATTTGTGACGTCGGACACAGTTCACCCCTCGGTGGGTGAGATCATGGGGGTAACCTACCCGATCGTTGTACGACATCAGGAGTACCCTCTGGTTCTGGCCTGTAAGATCTGTTGGGTGATGCCACCGGATACCCAACGCCCGTATACGGCCTTGGGGGTGAAGATCACGGACCCAAGTCAGTCCAAAGTCATCAAGGACTGGAGACGATATGTTGACCATGAGTTGCAGTTCGCGTCGATGCTACGGCTTTCGGTGGTTCCGTCGGTGTAGATCTTATATGACAGATTTGTCGGTGCGTTGGTTGTCCAAAACCACGGGGTGGGGTACCTTGTGAGTAGGTTGTCCGACGAAAGAGTTGGCAACGAATACGCGGTGCGAGGGAGAGCGTGAAAAACGGCAAAGGCCATATTCGGAATGCCGTGCTGCCAGGGCTCCTATGTCTTCTTATGGGTTCCATAGGGGGCTGCAAGGGAAAGGCTGATCGTGCGCCAACACAACCCCAGAGGTTATCGATGCTGGGGGAAAACTGTACTCGCACAGCAGACTGCGATGCCGATCTGCGTTGTATCGACGCACGCTGTGTACGCCCGGTCTCTGGAGAAGAAGGGCCATGCCCGCCCGAGGCTGAGCTTATGCGTGAAACCTCACGAGGCGAAGTCGAACAATATTGTGGCCGTGGTAATGGGGAGAAGCACGGACGGTACCGGAAATGGCATGAGAACGGTAACCGTCACACAGAGCTATATTATTGGAATGGAAAGGCCCACGGTTTGTACCGAATGTGGCATGAGAATGGGACCAGGCTCTTCGAAGGCAGCTATCTCCATGGAGACAAACACGGGATATGGACCCGGTGGCATCATACCGGAAATATGGTGTCCCGTGGGCAGTATCGAAATGGTCGGAAGCACGGCAAATGGGAGTTTCGAGACACCAAGGGGATCCTGAAGCGAACGGCAGCATTCCTTGATGGGGATTATCACGGCGTCTGGATCGACTGGGATGAAACGGGCCAACAGATTTCCTGTGAAGAATGGGATAAGGGGATGCTTCGCGGTCCCTGTACGAACGAATAGATTTACCCGCGCGGGATGATGCTTGCGGGTCTGGGGCGGAAACAGCTACTCTGGAGGTTCGGGTTCAGAGGTGTCGGATGGTGCTGGCACCCGGTCTATAGTGCGTCTTCCAGGAGATTGGAGTTATGCGTTCGTACGTGTCGGAAATACGAGTTGGAATCCTAGTCGTCTTCACTGCTGTCGCGCTGTTGGCGTTTCATGCCCAGGCGTGGGCGGTTTGTGCCAACGGTAATCCTGGAGAAGACGTCATAGTCACACTCTACGATTCCTATGGTGACGGAAATTCTGGGAGCGGTTGGATCAAAGATGCAGACGATGAACTTGTATTGGTTCTTCCAGACTTTGATGGCTATGAGCTGGAGCTCGAATCCACCTGTCTGCCCTACGGAGATTATACCCTGCGTTACGATGCAGATTCGTTCCCTTTTGAGTTTTCATTTCTCGTGGAGGGGCCCGATGGAGAGGAGATTCTTACGGGTGGTGCCAACACAGATCTCTCCTTTTCAATTGTGGACGAGGTTCTGGGCTGTACCAACCCCAACGCGGTTAATCATGATCCAGCGTCGAATACCGACGATGGCTCCTGTGAATACGACTGCTCGGGAACGCTGGTTTCTGCCACACTCCATGATGACTTCGGCGATGGAAGTAGCGGCGTAGGTACCATTACCGAGATAGGCGGAGATCTGGTCTACCAAATCGACGGTTTTGAGGGGTATACCCATACGAGCTTTCTCTTCTGCCTGCAGGACGGAGAGTACGAATTCACCTGGACCTTCGCGCCCGCGCAGGACTTTTCGAACGAGTTTTCGTTCTCCATCAACACACAGACTGGTGATATTGTGGTGGAGGGCGATGGGTACGACTATGGACTTCCTTCCATCAGCGAGTCGTTCTCGATTTCAGCCGGCGCTGTGTATGGATGTATGCTGACCGGGGCCGAGAATTATGATCCGGCCGCGACCGTGGATGACGGAAGCTGTGTCTTTCTCGGTGGCTCGTGTGAGCATGGGGTTCCCACCATATATGGAACCAATGTAGGGGGAGGACCCGACCAATGGTTTAAATATGAGGGGCTATCCCCGGGCATCTTGACGATCAGCAGCTGCGTTCCCGGCAATAATAACGCGGACCACGACACCTCCCTGGGGGTCTTTGCTAATTGTGATGACTTCTCTGGCTCCTTTGCCTCCGGAGCCCTCGTGTTCAACGGTGACGCAGGGCTTGGGGAATGTCCGACGGCGTCCTTTACGTCGAAACTAACGTTCGAGGTAGAGGCCGATACAACCTATTATCTGTTCTGGGACAACACCATCTATGGGCCGAATCTCTCGTTCGACTTCACGGTTACGCTGGAACCGTACGCCACCGGGTGTACCGATCCGAACGCGTTCAATTATGATCCCGCTGCCAATCTGGACGATGGTAGCTGTATTGTCACCTGGGGCTGCAACGATGAAAACGCGATAAACTACAACCCGGATGCTGTCTTCAATAATGGGACCTGCGATTATAACTGTTCCGATGAGGTGATCTCGGTCCATGTGGATGGCAACGGCCTGGAAGGCGGGAATCATGTCCTACGTTCGACCGACGGGCTGATTGTATACGACTTGAACGGGCTGATTGGAGACGAACCGGTCCATCTGGGACCCTATTGCCTGGCGACAGGCGACTACCAGGTGGAGCTGGATTTCAGCTGGTTCCTCTACACTGCTGACGTTTCGATTACGCAGATACCGTCCGGTAGCACGGTGTTTACTGAAACGATCGACGGGGCCTACCCCTTTGCCAACTTCAGCGTGGGAGAACCGTACGGCTGTACCGACGAGCTTGCCATCAACTACGACCCATTGGCGGTGACAGAGAACAACACCTGTTCCTTGAATAGTCCCCAATGTATTGAATCCACCACGGTAGGTGTTGGCACCCACCAAGCGACCGGAGAGGCAGAATACTTTACTGTTATGCCCGAAAACGACGGGCATCTACGCATTACGAGCTGTATCAATGGCCAGTCGAATGGGGCACACGATACTGAGCTCGAAGTGTACGCGGATTGTACAGATGATGCCCAACCCATTGCAGAGAGTGCCGACGCGGGCTTTATTCTATGCCCCGGGCATTCCTATGGGTCGCGTGTGGTCGTGCCAGTGACTGCTGGAGAGCCCGTCTATATTCTATGGGTAGATACCTACAACCCCGCCCCGTTCGCGTTCTCTGTGACCGAGACCGATTGTATCGGCGTCGTAAACGGTGGCTCCCAGGTGGATGTCTGTGGGCTCTGTAATGGTGCGGGCAACACCTGTGACGACTGCCTCGGCGTTCCAGCAGGATCTGCGGAACTGGATGATTGCGGAGTATGCAATGGTACCGGCATGCAGGATTACTATTCGGACGCGGATGAGGATGGCTATGGCTTCTTGAATCTGCCGCTCTGGGCCTGTTCCGATCCGCCCGGTTATGTCACGAATTCGGAAGATCTCGAGCCGGATTCGACCTGCGATATTGAGGCCGTAGATGTCTGTGGCATATGCGATGGACCCGGTCCCAGCACCTGGTATGCGGATACCGATGAAGACGGTCTGGGCGATGCGACCTCGACGGTAGCCTCCTGCTTGATGCCGGAGGGCTATGTTCTGAATATGATGGACGACGAACCACAGTGCGCGACCAATGACACGGACGCATGCGGGATCTGTGCTGGTCCAGGACCGGCGGCCTGGTACGCGGACACAGATAACGACGGCATGGGCGATCCCAATGATAGTCAGCTAAGCTGTAGCCAGCCCGACGGATATGTCGCAAATATGTCCGATACAGAGCCGCAATGCAGCACCAACGATAGTGATATATGTGGTGTATGTGGGGGCAATGATGAACCTGGTACAGGCACCTGTGATTGTACGGGTGAGCCCAACGGCGATCAGGAGATCGACGCTTGCGGAGTCTGCGGTGGTCCAGGACCAGCGACCTGGTACGCGGACACAGATGACGACGGATTGGGCGATCCAGACGAGAGCCAGGAGAGCTGTAATCCACCCGACGGTTACGTCGAGAACGCAGACGACCTGGAGCCTGAATGTGCCACGAACGATAGCGATGTCTGTGGTGTATGTGCTGGGCCGGGCGAGTCGGTCTGGTACGAGGACACCGACGGTGACGGCGCTGGTGATCCCGATTCGAGTCAGCAGAGTTGTGAACAGCCGGACGGCTTTGTGGATAATGGGGATGATCCGGAGCCCGATTGTGCCACTGACGATACGGATGACTGCGGTGTATGCGGTGGGGATGGAACCAGCTGCCTACCCGGCGAGGATGTAAGTGATACCGAAGGAGTATCGTCGGATACAGGAAGCGAGGACACAGGCACGGAACCCGCGGATACAGGGGAATCCGATACGGCGGAAACCGACACTGGTGACGAGGATGCGGGGAACCCATCGGACGACCAGGGGCTGGTGGAGCCGGATGCCGGCAGCAGCACCGGAGGCGGTGGTGGTGGTGGCTGTAGTGCCGGACCAGGAAATCAGTCACCGCAAGGTGCTCTGGTCCTGGTCACACTTTTCCTCTTCGCCCTTGGTGTACGGCGGTTCTGGCCGATGCGACGCTCTGCCTAACACTCCCTATTGGCAGGAGCCCTCGTCAATATTGCCGTCACAGTTGTCGTCGACGCCATTTCCGCATAGCTCCGGTTTGTCGGGACTGACGGTGGGCTCGTCGTCGTTACAGTCGAGGTTGTTTTCCACCAGATAGGGTGGAGCAAACCCCTGACAGGCTTTCTTGATCACCAATGGGTTTCCATAGCCGTCCTGATCGCTATCGTAATAATGATCGATGGCGCCTTCGGGCCATGGCTCCTCACCAAAGGCCGTGTTCCCATTTTCGTCGGTTTTATTGTCACAGTCGTTATCCAGGCCATCACATATTTCGGGTTCGGCGCCCTCGTAGGGGTCGGGTTTGTTCTCGACACCGTCGACGCAAATGGTGACCGTATGGCGGCATTCTCCGTACCCACAGGTGAGTGTGCCCAGCTCGTCGACCAGGCCGTCGCAGTCGTTGTCTATCAGGTCGCAGATCTCTCCGTTGATGCACATTCCATCGCTGGCGTCGCATACATCTGGATCGGGTTCACCGCCGGAGCAATCGGTCAATCCATCAGCCTCGCACGTGCGTTGCCCGCTACAGGCTCCCAACCCGCAAGGCGTCGATAGATTCAATTCTTTTGCGGACTCGTTGCATGGACAATGGAAGTTGGCAGGCTGGCACTTCTGATAGAATGTAATCTTGCCAGGCCCCTCTCCGGGGAGGCAGGCGAACCCAGCCGGACAGGGCTTGGAATTGGAGCAATCCAGAGCACAGAAATATCCGAGATCGACATGTTGAGTGATGCATTTAGCCAATGGATCGCCACTACGTTCGGCGCATTGCGCGTGATCCGTGCAGGGGAAGCAATGGGTCCCCATCGTGTGGAGACAGACCTGAATGGAGAGGCCGCTATCTTCCGGCGCCGATCGGCAGACCCAATCCGTGGGACAGGAGCCGGTGCATTCGGTGGCGCATACATTTCCGTCCGGTGTTGGTACACAGAGACCGATTTCACATTCGGAATCGAATAAGCACGATTCACCGGATGCTTTCGGCTCGACGATTACGGTGGTGTCGGTACCGGTCTCACTATCTGTACCGGTCGATGCATCGGTACCCGTGTTGTCCGTAGAGGTTGTGTCCGGCTCCGATGAGGTCTCGCTATCGGTGTTTTCTGTACTATCCGTGGCAGAGATGTCGGTCTCTGTCGTATCCGTTGGTGTGACGCTCGTATCGTCGGACACGTCGGGGTTGTCCGTACCAGGGGATTTGGTACCACAGGCGACAAGAAGTACCGGAAGGACAATAAATAACAGATGACGCATATGCGGTTCTCCTGGAAGACGAAGCAATTGTACGACCTCCGGCGTCAATAGGCCAGACCCGAGTTGATTTTTTGCGGTCAGTCGTCGGGGTTCGTCGTGGAATTCAGGGCTTCGAGCATTAGAGATTCCATACGACGACAGACCATTTCATGGAATTCGTCTACAGCTGCCCTCAAATCAACATCATCGGCGGGCACTGTCGGTGGGATAAGGGGTTCACTGAGACGATGTGTCAGTGGGACTTTTCGCGGGATCAGAGTGGGACCGACACCTCGAAGGAGGGTAAAGGGCATACGGTGCTTTTCATAGATCCAGTTGGTGAAAGGTGTGTTGTAGATCTGGTAGAGATCGTCCGCCTGGGGACAGGCGGCCAGAATCACCGGCGCCTGGGCGAGGATCGCCTCTCGAATGAAACCTTTCCGGTTTTGCCAACGAATCTGGTAGCGCTCCTCGGAAGTTCGCAGCGCTTCCATCATTCCGCCGGGGGCTACGAGAACCAGCTTGTCGTGTGCAAAGAGTGTTTGGGCGTGCTCGGGGCTACCCACCATGACACCACTCTTACGAGAGATGGTTGCGATAATGGGTGTTCGAAACAGGGCGCGGTCACCCAATCCACGTATCAGTCGTCCCGTATGTTTGTAGATGGCGAGGACCAGTAGGCCGATGTCGTAGGTGGCGAAGCTATGGTTTACAACGACCATCGCGCGCCCTTTACGGGGCAGATGTTCCAACCCATAGACCCGGTGGTCATGGTAGTTCGCAATGGCCTCCAGCACACGTCCTCCCAGGCGGAGGAAACGAGCATCGGGTGTGGAGGGTTTTACTGGCATTGCAATCCTGGCTTATTTGGCCGGATACAGTGCTCCAAGTGCCGAGATTGCCTTTTTGAGGGCATCGACATTCTCTTGAGACACCGTCTGTTTGACCTTCATAGCGGCCCGCATCAGTTTATGGCATGTCGTCAGATGCAGGATGTAATTCTTCCATGCCGCCTCGTCTTTCGGGTCGGCTGGTTTGATCTTCTGGGTAAGAAAATACTCTGCTGTAACGGAAATGATTCGGTTCGCATGCTCTTCTTTCGTCTTTACCCATCGAACCAACTGATTATGACTTGTCGCGTCGTGTAGCCCGGTCAGCTCGCCAATCAATCGAGTAGCTTTTTCGATCGTAACGGAATCTTCTTCCATGACATGAACACGAGCATGGTCGTCATATATGCCACAGGGAACCTGGCAATGGGCATAGACGGAACTGGAAAAAGCCAGAAGAGACAGAACGACGAGCCCTCCGACGATACATAGAGATTTCATAAACGACTCCGGGATGAAAAAGAGTTTTGTAGAGTAGCGAGGATCATTTCTGGTTCGAGACAAAACCGTAGCATGGAAATGTACGTAGTAGAAGCGCTTCATCGATCCTGTGAATACCAATGTATGGAAGGATCCTTCTCGTTCGCAGCATTGCCTGTTACAATCGCCGACGAGAATGGGACCAGGACGCTCGGGATGGGCATATGAGAGCCAGTAAATACGCAATCATAGGGTTGGGGGCCATCGTTTTGGTGGGAGCCTATCTCCCCTTTGTCCACGTGGGTGCTTCCTCCGTGGCCTTTATAGATCTCCCCGGTGCCCATATTGGTGAGGCTCGTATAGTAGACCTTCATCCCGCCGCAATCATCGTAACGTTTTTGATGATTCTGTTCGGAATATTGATGGGTATATGGGCCCATATTCGTCAGGGGATGGCACGCTGGCAGGCCTTTTTGGCTGTGATGTGTTTCGGAGCAATCCTATTACGGGTGAAGGCTGCCCGGGACTATCTGGCTGCCGATGTCAGCCTGGAGCCCGGATCTGGACAATACGTCTTAATGGTCGCCGCTGGAGGCGCCGTGCTCTTCGGACTTCTTGGGCTCTTTAAACCCGATCGTGAGCTCAGCTGACGCGGACCGACTCGGGTCGAACTAAAGACGACGAGATATGATCTCTTTCATGATCTCCTGGGTCCCACCACCGATGGGAAGGAGTCGCGCATCTCGACTCAGTCGCTCCACGAGGGTCTCGCGCATATACCCCATGCCACCATGCAGTTGGACCGCTTCATAGGTCACGGCGATGGCCGTCTCTGCGGCGAGGTTCTTTGCCATGGAGACTTCCGTGGTCGCATCGAAGCCCTCTTCCATACGTTTTGCGACTTGATAGACGAGGGTTTTCAAGGCCACAACCTGCGTGGCCATATCTGCGATCTTATGGCGTGTAACCTGAAAGCTTCCAATGGGTCGATCGAAGGCCTTTCGTTCGGCAACGTATTTCTTTGTCTCTTCCAGCGCGATCTCAGCGGTCGCCATTCCGTAGGCTGCCAACGCCAGACGCTCCATCTGAAAGTTCTTCATCAGGGTTACGAAGGCGCTTCCTTCGGGACCCACCAGTTGGTCGGCGGGAACCACAACATCGTCGAAGGCGATCTCGGCTGTGTCGCTGGCTCGCCAGCCCGTCTTCTTCAAGGAGCGTGATACGGAAACCCCGGGAGAGGCGCTCTCAATGACCAGAAAGCTGAGCCCCAGATGGGGATCGTCCGAGGTGCGTACCAGAGTGGTCAGGATGTCGGCACGTACACCAGAGGTGATAAACATCTTCGAACCGTTCACGCGATAGCTATCCCCTTCGCGTATGGCGCGAGTTTGAATCCCGGCGACATCACTACCGGCCCCCGGTTCCGTGATACAGAGGGCGGAGACCGTCTCGCCGGCCAGGGCGGGGCGTACGAAGCGATCGATGAGCTCTGCTGAGCCCGATTGAATGATCGCAGGCAGGGCAATCCCCGCGGTTCCCAGCCCCACGGTGACCCCCGTGGAGCCTCCACGCATCAACCCTTCAATAGCCATAACGGCGTGTAGATAACTACCGCCCGATCCGCCGACCTCTTCGGGAAAACCGACGCCGAGGACACCCGCTTCGGCTGCCGTATTGTAAAGGGCTCGCGGAAATTCTTCTGCTTCTTCCCATTCATAGGCGTGGGGCGCGATCTCTGTCTCCGCGAAGCGCCGGCAGGTGGCGCGCACCATATGGTGGGTTTCATCGAGGAAATTATCGAGGAATTGCATGTCTAGAGAGTCGCCCAAGTCGGGCGTACGGTCAATCCGGCCCAATCTCGAGGCAATCTTGCAAGGTTTCTTGCATCTATCCTCATGACTGAGGTAGATTTCTTGGTAGCAAGCCACGCGTAATGGTTGCGCGAAGCAGTTGTTTTGTGGTGTAGCGAATACGGCCGATCGACAGAGTAGGGATTACTTATGGATATTGCGTCACTCATCAACGCCTTCCTCGGAGTTTTAGAGAAGATTTTTTCGATCTTCACGGGCCTTGGTGTGGGCGGTGTCTTGTTACTTACGGTTGTGGCCTGCGTCGTCGGTTGGGGGCTTTCCACACGAGCTTCTGAGAAGGAATTTCAGAAGAACGGAAACTTCCCGTTCTGGCGCTTTGGGAAATATATGGAGACGGAACGCGACGAGGAAAGCTGAGTTCTCGTCACGCCATTACATCTCCAGGATGTCTTCCACCTTGCGTAGAAGTTGAATCCGCTTCTTCATGATCGCGCTTGTACCGTCGATCATTTTGGCGGTCTCGTCGATCATATCCGCCAGGGGCACGACCCGAACGTAGGGGTCAGGGGTTTCCTGGCCATAATCGTCAGGAGCCTGCCAACTCATCATCCCGTCGGTTGCACCGAGTCCGCAAGCCAAGGTCGCCG
>PBVT01000110.1 GCA_002728755.1 Myxococcales bacterium | reverse complement strand
TAGACCGGCCTCTGAGCAGGCTTCTACCAAAAAGCCCTCGTCGTTCATTCCACAGGCTATTGTCGAATCACGGGTCTCGCCGTCCTGGCATTCGGGTTCCGGCTCGGGTTCGGCACCGCCAGACGCACAGCCACTCAGGCCTGCGGTGGGGATGACGAGAAGAGCGCAAAGAAGAAAAGAATAGAGCCGACCCATGATGTTCCCCCAGATGTTCGGGTGGAGAATACAACTCGGAACCGGAAAGGGCAACGGGCTTTAGTAACAAGCCGCGGCGGGAAAAGGATGTCGACATTTTGTTCTTTCGGTGCATGCGGGTAGGCACAAAAGTGAACCCATCGAGCTTCTCCTTGCCTCTCAGTCGGTGTCGTGCGCAGAGTACCTGCCCCTATCTTCTTGGAGTATTTATGATTAGAGTTCATCACCTTGAGACCTCGCGCTCGACCCGACTCATCTGGGCTCTTGAGGAGCTCGGTTTGGACTATGAGCTTGTGGCGTATCAGCGCCATCCCGAAACGAAACGAGCGCCCGATAGCGCCAAGGCGTTGCATCCGCTGGGGCGCTTTCCGATTTTGGAGATTGACGGCAAGGTGATCGTCGAGTCTGGCGCGATTCTGACCTATCTGGTCGACCGTGAAGGCAAACTTTGCGCGGCGGTTGGAGCGAAAGAAGAGTACACCTACTGGATGCATTATGCGGAAGGCTCGGCGATGCTCCCCCTGTTGTTGAAGCTTGTCACCAGCGGAGTCCGCACAGCGAAGGTGCCATTCTTCATCAAGCCCATTACCAAGGCGATCGCGGCAAAGATTGATGGCACCTTCACCGACGGCGAATTAACGGCGCACTTCGGATGGATTGAGGAGGCCCTTGAAGGGAGGATGTACTTCGCGGGTGACACGTTCTCTGCAGCGGACATCCAAATGTCCTATCCGATTCAAGCTAGCTTTGCCCGGGCTGACATGCTGCCAGACCGCCCCAACACCAAAGCGTGGCTGGACCGAGTTCAGTCTCGACCTGCTTTTCAAAGGGCGCTTAAGAAGGGCGGTGAGCCCATCATGACCGGAACGCCCACGTAGAAGCGTCGCTCGGCGCTGCAGCTTCGGAGCGTCGCGTTTGGCCCGTGGTCCCCCACGAATATGGTGACCTGTCTTATGGATAAAGAGTTGGTGTTCCGGGACCCACTGGAACACCGCCTGGATGGCATCCTGAAAGGTAGGGTTTGTACCGCGAGATGCTGTTACAGAGAACGACGCATGGTTCTCCCACCCAACCAATGGTATTATGCCTCTGAAAGAACGTCACTGTTGCCGATCCTCTGTGGAGTGCCCCCATGAATTCCTTGAAAGCCTTCTCTACTGCCCTTCTCCTCCTCGTCTTACTCATTTTCTCTGGATCAGCGATGGCCCAGGGCGGGCCATCGCCGGGACCGACCCCGATGACCCCCCCCGAGCAGGCCGCCTCAAACGGTGAACAGCTCACGAAGATCACGGCCCAGGGGACGCATATCTACCTACTCTGCATCTATGGTGCGCGAAGCCCGGAGGTCATTATCAGGAGTTGCAATCTGAAAGAAGCCGCTCTCCGTAAAGCCTACGAGCGGCGCGACTCAAACCCGAAGATGAAGGTCTTCCGGCTCGACAACCCATCGAAACAGCAACTGAAAAATATCCGCTCGAATCTGGGCAATAAGATCGCGGTTGTTCATGTGGTCGCCCACTCGACCCTGGATGAACAAAAACCCGACGGCGTTGATGTCTGGGACTGCCAGATGTCGCCTACGGACTTCGCCGACATCTTCCCTGGCAGCTGGGTGATCTGGAGTGGCTGCGTCTCCCGCACGATCTGCGAGCTCGCGGACAACATTCTCCCGTCTCAGTGTGAGATCGGCTGGCTCCACTCGGATGATGAGGAATGGAAAAAGCTCTATATATGCCTGGAATCTCTGGGCGGAAACCCCGCAGACCGGAACGAAATCTGTTCGAAGGTATGGGGCAAGGATTGGGCTAAGGATGTCAAGCCGCCTCAGGGACCGGGACCTGGAGCGGGCCCCGGTCAGTAGGACTGCCCGAAGGGGCAAAAACCAAACCGCCCCGCGAGAATTTCTCACAGGGCGGTGAATGGCTCCGGCTGTTGGACTCGAACCAACGACTTGGTGGTTAACAGCCACCCGCTCTACCGACTGAGCTAAGCCGGAATACCGAACCCAGAGACCTCAAAACGAGATGCTTTGGGAACGACCGGGTTTTAGATAGTGTGCCAGGGGTTGTCAAGATGAAACAAACACATCCCTCGTGGAATCGAACGCAACTCGATGTAAGACCCCTTGCTTCACAAGAAATTTTTCTGATCATTCCTGCCTGGAACGAATTGTTCCTTGTACTGCTTCTCGCCCTGTGCTTGGATGCGCGTTCTTCAAGGAGCCGCCATGAGTTTGATCTCTCGCTTTACCTTTGACCATCGTTATCAGAATGATCCCGAAGGGCGTATGTGCGTCACCGATCGCTTCTACCGACAGCGCATGGGCTTTCGAAAGTTCTATATGGGCATGTTATTTGTGGGCCTGGTCGTCGCCCTTGATCATGGTGGTGGATACTTCACCCAGGTCATGAAGACTGGTGATTGGTTCACTATCATTACGGCGTCTCTCTTTCTGGTGGTTGCCATCTACGCACCCATTGCTGGGATTCTACAGATGGCGGGTCGAACCGAACTATTCGTTAGCGGTGACGGCCAACAGATCACCTTCCGATCCAGCTTCCTCGGACGGGACCGACTGGTCGCAGAGACCGATCTGGAAGAATTGGAACCGGAAGTCCAGGAGGCCATCACCAAACTGATTCGTCTTGTCCGTGGCGAACATCTCGCATCGGGCCCCACACCCGACTCGGAACCACTCTTTGAAGGAGTAATCCCCATACATCTGAACGTACTGGAGGGCGGCTCCCTGCTGAAAGTGGCCAATCTAACCCCTGAAAACGATTTTGTTCCGATGGAGGTTCTCATCCACCCGGAGGCCATCGTTATCTATGGTAGTTATGAAGAACAACGACTTGGTGGCGTGGGGGCGATTGTACCGGTCGTAAAACCCAAAGACGTACACCATGTCCATTCCCTGGAAGCGACCTTCGACAGTGGACTCCTATTGGAATTGAAGACAACCCGGAAAGGCTTTGAACTCCACTACCGACCAGCAGCCTGTATCGTCACAGACTTTCCACGCGCCAAGGAAGTGCGCCTGATCCTACGACCCCACCAGGACAACGCAGAGTTGGTTGAGAACGCGATCCTGCGGTATAGAGATTACGGAACGAAGCGACTCCGTTCCGAGGAATATATGGTGTTATCCCTTAGTCGAACACCGACCGAATCCGATGCAACCGAGGCGGAGGAAACACAACATGCGGAAGACATGTAAACAATACTTTGTAGTTTTTCTTGGTTTGTTCCTGTTCATAGCAGGGCTCCCGTCAGCCTTCGCGGCCGACTCCCATTTTCTAGATTCCCTCGGATCGACACATTGTGCGGCGGGCCACGCCGATGTCCTCCATATGGACGCTCTCTTCCCGCGCGGCGATTCCTTCACCAAGGGCTTCATAAAACGACACCATCCCCCCGATGCTCGCATTGATTTCCTCCACCTTCGGGGTGAAATCGAGGTCAACCCAGAGCAGAAGACGGTTCGCGGAACGGTCCTGCACCGATTGACCCCTCGCGCCGAGGCCACCCAGAACCTCGTACTCCACGCAGGGAAACGGTTGATGATTGAAAAGGTCGTCGGAGAAAACGATGCCGTCCTCGACTTCCGCCACGAAGGGGAAGAACTCTCGATTCAGACCCCACAAAAACTGACCCCGGGGACGCCCTACGAAATTACGGTCCATTACCAGGGTAAACCCACCGACGGGATGTATTTCGTCAAAGCCCGCACAGGCTCTCGAAAATCCCCAGAGGTCTGGACTCAGGGAGAGACCACATTCAATCGAGATTGGATTCCATTATGGGATTACCCCAATGAGATGTTCACGACCGAGCTCATCGTAAAAGTCCCCAGAAACTATGTGGTCATCGGAAACGGTACCCTGGTCTCGGAGAAGGTCGATCGGAAATCACGACGTCGGGTATTCCATTACAAACAAGACAAGCCCCATGTGGGATACCTTCTGTCCTTAAGTATTGGTCGCTTCAAGATCGTAAAAGACAAAGCCAAGTCCGGTCTTCCCCTTTGGTATGTGGTCTACCCAGAAGACGAAAAACACATTCCGAGAAACCTGGGGCGGACTCCCGATGTGGTGGAGAAGATGACCGATATGATCGGGACCCCCTACCCCTGGACGAAATACGCCCAGACTGTCGCCTCCAGCTATCCCATCGGTGGAATGGAGAATATCTCGGCCACCACCCTGAATCGAGAACGCGCCGTATACGGTGCATCCGCTGGCCTGATCTTCGACGGTATGCCTCTGCTGGCTCACGAGCTCGCCCATCAATGGTTTGGCGATCTCATCACCTGTAGTGATTGGGCACATATCTGGCTCAATGAAGGCTTCGCCACCTATTTCGAGACCATGTATATGGAGCGAAGTGAAGGGGTCGAGCGCATGATGGAAGGCCTGGCCCGAATGAAACGCTGGTATATCGGAGAGACCAAGAGCTACAAACGCGCCGTCGTCACCTATAATTTTGAACGGCCCGGCTCCATGTTTGATGGGCACACCTATAGCAAGGGTGCGTGGGTTCTTCATATGTTGCGTCGCGAGCTCGGCGACACACTCTTTTTCAAAGGAGTTCATAAATACGTCGAGCGACACGCCTATCAGGTGGTGAATACAGACGATCTGGTAAAAGCTATGGAAGACGCGACCGGCCGCAGCCTGCACGCCTTCTTCGACCAATGGATATACCGCCCCGGCCATCCTCTTCTCGAGGTGCACGTCTCAGACGATCCCAAAAGAGGCCTGGCACGAGTCCATGTAAAACAAAACACTGACGAACCCTACCTCCTGGATGCTGTCGTTCGGCTCACCTACAAAGAAGGCTTGAACGAAGAGCGCGTAATTCACGTGTCCGAGCCCAACCAGGTCTTTTATCTGACACGGCGTGCCGCACCACAGACCATCGAGTTTGATCCCGACGGCAACATCCTTAAAGAGATGAGCTTCACGGGAACTGGTGCCCTGCTTCGAGCGCAGACCGAATATGGAAGCACCCTTCTAAGTAAGGCTGACGCCGCAAAATCACTGGGAAAGAAAGGGCACAATCTGCAAAATATCCGATCTCTGGACAGACTTTTGAATCAAGCGGGTCATCACCGTTTCGCCAAGATGGCCGCCGCGAAGTCTCTTGGAAACATCGGCAGCTCGGAGGCATGCGCCGTCTTACGTAAAGGCCTCCTGAGCAACAAGGCACACGCCCGGCTGGGAGCAGCCAAAGCCCTCGGCAACTGTCATGGCCCCCTGGTCATCAAGGCTCTTCGACGCGCCGTAAGTCGCGATCCGAGCGTCCATGTGGTGGCGGAAACCCTGCGGTCTCTGGGACGACAAGACGACGACGCTCCCCGCTCCATCCTCGAAAGTAGTCTGTCACGGAAATCATGGAATGATATCGTCGCCTCTGGCGCCATTGAGGCCGTCGCTGATATCGACGAGGGCTGGGCGTTGCAGACCCTGAAACGAACGGCATTACGACAAAGCGCCCGGCCGAAAGTTCGGGTAGCTGCCATCCGAGGGCTTGCCACAGCGGCCGACCGTACCCCTGACGATAAACCCAGCATCCTGGATACAGCGCGCCAGTTGGTCGATAACTCGGACCCCTTCGTAGTTCGAGAGACCCTCCGCCTTATCGCGCGCCACGGAACCATTGCCGATCTGGGCTATCTGGAACAGGGCATCAAAAGAGTCCCAGAGAAGTGGTACCACAAAGAGATTGAAGGTTGGCGAATGGCGCTCCGCAAAAGAGCCTCCCATTTGCCTTCGAAGCAATCCGCTGGAGCCGAGGTCAAAAGAATCAAACGGCAGCTCAAAAAATTCGAAGAGCGGCTACGTGATCTAGAGGCCGCCGAGAGCCCCATCTCCAAATAGGCAATTTGACTCCAATCGATCGTTTTTAACGATTTTTTTGCCTGCTCGGCTCACCCGTTTACCATGGGTCTACCTTACCGGAGGAAGAACCATGTCCGAAGAGAATCAAGCACGACGTGTATCCGTCGTGATTGGTGGTCGACGATTTACTGTCACCACCGATAAAGACAATAATCATGTTGAAACTCTCGCGCAGGTCGTCAACGAGAAGCTCCAGGAGAGCGGCGTACGATCGGGTGTGAGCGGTGTCAACGAAGCCATGTTGGTAGCCCTCGCAATCGCCAACGACCTACTCGAAGAGCGGGAACGTTTCGAAGGGCTCAAGAATAAGATTCGTAGCCAATCCCAACGTCTGCTTGAGCAGATGGATATGGATCGGTTCCGTAATATCGCCTAGGACGAGTCCCTTAACTGACGGGCCTGGGACCAAAAATAGCGGTACCCAGACGAATCAGTGTAGCTCCCTCTTCTACCGCGACTTCAAAGTCATGGCTCATTCCCATGCTGAGCTCTGTCGGAACCTCTCTATCCTCTGGGGTCATCTGACCTAAGGTTTCCAAAAGCTCCGCCCCATGACGAAAGAAAGGCCTCGTCTCCTCCGGGTTCGATGCCACCGGTGGAAAAATCATCAGCCCACGGACTCGAATGGAATCTTGTTCCAACGCCCGCCGGTAGAAGTCTACGAGCTCGGCGACCGGCATCCCCGCTTTCTGTTCCTCTCCAGCAACACCGACCTGGAGTAGAATATCTTGTACAACACCCTGGTCCCGGGCCAACCGCCCGATAGTATCCAGTAATTTGGGGCGATCCACGGAATGGATCAGTGAAACGTTCCCGACGAGAAATCGTGCTTTGTTCGTTTGCAGACGTCCCACGAAATGCCAGCGCAACCGCGGGTCATCGATAGCCTGCGCTTTGGACTGCCACTCTTGCACGAAATTTTCGCCGATATCATGGAATCCGTGTGATAACGCTTCCTCGATGGCATCGACAGGATGTTTTTTCGCGATACCGACGATACGTACGCGTGCGGGGTCACGGCCCGCCCGAACGGCTGAATTCCGCACACGGGCACGCAAGTTTTCGATTCGAGATCCGAGCCCTTCCTTAGAAGGGAAGCACATCGGTTGCTCCGAGTTCCTGCATCATTTCGACGACTTGACATAGCGGTAACCCCACAACATTTGTATAGGAACCATTGATGGTCTCCACGAGATACCCACCGACACCCTGCACAGCATAGGCGCCGGCTTTGTCCATAGACTCACCAACGGATAAATAGGCTTCCAGTTCATTGCGATCGGCATGTTTAAACCGAACGGTGCTCGTCACGGCCTGAAGCCCTTCTTTGTTCTTGCCAATATCAAAGAGGCAGAACGCCGTGATGACTTTGTGTTCACCACCCACGAGCACGGATAGCATCTCCAGGGCCTCTTCCTGACTGCTTGGCTTGCCGAAGACCGTATTACCACGAACCACGATCGTATCGGCCCCAATCACCCATCGTACGCCGTCTTGACTACCGGTCTTGAAGAGACCCGTGTCTGCCACCCCTCCTCCCGAAGGATAGAGGTTGGCCTGCACACGCCGTACTACGGTGAGAACCTTGTCACGCGCCACTCGCTTTACATAGTTCTCCGGCGGCTCGTCTTCAAGACGAGCCTCATCGATGTTCGCGGGCATTTCACGAACAACAAAGCCCATCCGGGTCAACAGATCCTTACGGCGCGGAGAGGCAGAGGCTAATATGATGCTTTGTGGCATAGTAGATCATCGGTTTCGAGGCGGCGCGGATATTACGCACAGATGTGGATTTATACAAGTATATGCGGTGCTCTATGTTGTGGATAAAGGGGATACGCGTGCAATCTTTGTTGTACGCTTCGGCTTGCGAAGCCCTGGATTCATCATTATGCTGAGTCCCAGCACCCACGAAGGACCACTATGACCCGACTCTTTCTTCCCCTACTCCTCATCGCTCTATTTTTATCCGCCTGCCCTGGCGAAGACACCGAGGGAGAGGATGTGGTCAAACCCCGCGGGGTGGATTCCTATGTAGGCGATTCCACGACACCTGGCTGTGTGGGGATTGGCTCCGTTCCCGGTATCGACGAGAGCCACCATCAACAATGTGCCGACTGGGGAATCACCTCGTGTACCAACACAACACCAAGCTGTTGCCAACTCTTCAGCCAGAACCCGAGCTCAGGGGCATGCTGTTGCAATCTATGTGGTATCGCACCCGGTACCGGGGAAGCGATCTGCTTCAACCTGGTTTGTCCGCCCTGCCAGTAGTCGGTTTACTTGCAATCCACCGGCTGCTCGTGGTAGAGCCCCGCCCCGTAACCATGGGGCCGTAGCTCAGTTGGGAGAGCGCTGCGTTCGCAACGCAGAGGTCGAGGGTTCGAATCCCTTCGGCTCCACTTTACACAGCTCGTTGTTCGACTACAGGCTTGCCTTTCGACCGTATTGGCATAGACCAATGCGTACCGACGGCAAATCAGGTACAATCGTTCGTTCACACAGCTGGAAGAGGATACCTCATCATGATGGATCTCAAGGGTAGGCTATTGGTGGCCATGCCAACCCTGTTGGACCCGAACTTCCAACAGTCGATTGTTCTCATCGTCGAACACAACCTCGAAGATGGAACTTTTGGGCTGGTCTTGAATCGTCCTGGTCCTCTTCGCGTCGATGAATTCTGTTCCAGCATTGGCATCGATTGGGTCGGCGATGAAGACCATGTCGTGCACGAGGGGGGACCCGTCAATCCAAGTGTGGGTTGGCTTTTGCACGAGGGAGAGCCCGATCCAGTCGACTCCACACCGATTACGGACGGTATTCATCTGAGTACCAGCCGTGAGGTCCTCCAAAAGCTCGCCATGAAACCCAATATCAGACGTCGTTTATATTCGGGCTATGCAGGCTGGTCACCCGGTCAACTCGCCGAGGAAATGCGCTATGGGTCCTGGTTGACTTCCGACCTACCATCGGACATCGTTTTCTCCAATATGAAGGAGCAGGCGTGGCACCGTGTTATGAAACATCAGGGGATCGATCCCGTAACCCTTGTACCGGGAAGTTACGAAGTATCCTGATCGGTCTTTTGGATAGGACGCGCCGATGACCGAGCCCCCTCCAGAGACGGCCGGACCTATCGCTACCATGCAGCGTGAGGAGCGTCGCTTCATGGGACGAATGCTTCTCATTATGGCTCTGATCTGTGGTGCCATCTGGATCTATGATTTCACAACACGAGCACGTTACGACAATGCCCTCATCGACCGTGTTGTTGCGAGCGATAGCACTCTCACCGACGACGAGCTGGCGCAGGCCTTCAAGGCCCTCCATACCCCCCACATCTTTAGTGGCATCCATATTCCAGACTCTCTACTCCCCTCCGGAGCACCCCTGCTGAACGGACGGACTACGGATGAGGTTCTCTCCTGGTTCATCGAAGGATCCTCTCTCCTACGGACCGCACCGACCGCTAAAGACGACCCCGCCACGGCCATCATCCGAGAACTCAGCCAGGGACGTACCGGAAAGAACTGGAATCCTCGTATACTAGAAAACGGTGGGTTTGCGCTGTGCCGACAATCCCCACGCTGTGTCGGCGAGCTACTGGCACGCCAATATCCCCGTCAGTACAATGGCCTTCTTCTGATCCACTACATCGCGCAGAAAAAGACATTCTCCAACAAATTGCAGACCGTAGGTCAGACCAATCTGGGGACCTATATTCGTGCCCGTAAGATCGCGACCGCACGAGACTATGGCTTTTCTTCCACGGAACTACCCATCTTGCAGGCCCTTGCACGAACACAACGGAACGCGGCCCATTCCACGATGGTTCTAGGACTGTTCCTCACAGTGGGCACAGCTCTCCTGGCGGCCTTTGCTCTGTGGAGCCGGAGGACTCGGCTACAAGCCGGTTGAGAGCTCAGGCTACATTTGCTTTGGCTGATGCACCACCAATAGCGTCCGCTACGGTTATTGTGGAGAGCAGATCGGCGATACGCGCTTCAATATTGTGAATCGGATCACGAATTCTACACGCATCGAATTGCTTGCAATACTCCCCATCATCATCCTGGCAAGTTACCAGCTGCATGGATTCATCCATATCTTGCAGAAGCTTGACGAGCGGTATCTCTGAGGGGACACAGGCCAGAGAGTATCCGCCAGAACAACCCTTTATCGAGCAGACATAGCCATATTTCTTTAGACGCTGCATCACCTTCGACAACAACATCGTGGGAAGCTGATAGCGCTCCGAAATCTCATTCACACTGGCGACCGCGTCTCCCTCGAGATCGACGAGAAAACTCATGGCCAAAAGCGCATACTCGGTCTTTCTATTCAGATGTAACAAACGAAACCTCAGACATAGGTCATTCTAGAATAGTCCGAGCTGGAGGTCAACGGATCAAGCTTCCCAACCCTTTATTTTCACTCATAATTTCGGCGTCAAACCAAGTTGACTCTCCGACGCCTGAGGAGCCATACACAGGCGAGACACATACATAGCAACCCGGTCGGATTCTGGAACGGACTCGTGCCGCTACTACAACCACCGCTTGATCCTCCGCCTGGAATATTGACGGTCGGACCCCCGGTATCTCCAGTGCCACCGACATCGCCCCCAGACCCATTATCGTTGGTCGTTCCTCCAGTATCGGGCACACAGGCTCCCAGACCACCCGCAGGAATACATTTGGAGCCCAGTCCACACATAGGCGAGGCAGAATTCAAATCACAGGGGATCGCACAGACCGCCCCACCATCCACGTTGGCGCAGAACAAAGTCGTGCATTGTCCGTGCTCGGTACAACTCGCACCTGGCAGCTCACTACCGCGCGGTTCACAGACACCATCACCAGTATTTGCGGTGGGTCGACAGGCCAACCCCGCAGGGCATGTGGGCTGGTAGATATTACATGGCGTTACACAGGTTCCTCCCGTGCAGGTGCCCGATACACATTCGGTATCGGAGGCACAGGAGTTGCCATCGGGAATACACGCGACCTTCTCGCCGGGGTAACAGATCATCCCCAGGTTGGTATCCTCACATGTCATTCCGCATGGGCAACTGTCGGCGCCTGTACAGTCGTCTGTACAGACCTGGTTACCACCCGGGAACTCCACACATTTCCCCGAATCACATTCTCCCGAGTCATTACAACCGGCGCCGACGCTCTTTCCTTCGCCAGAGCCTGATGAGCCAGGGATACACGCTCCACCACCTCCCGATAGGGGGTAGCAGGTCTCTGTGTTCAGGCAACCTTGTCCCGTGTCGGGATTGCAGGCCCCACGACAGAAATAGGCATCGGATCCGCCGGTATCTCCCACACATAGACCGCTCTGGCATTCACTGGCCGATCCACAATACTCTCCATTGGCTTTCAGATCGCCCCCTTCTCCTGGGAAACAGGCCCCGGAGGTGCTTCCCTGCTGCAATGGGTAGCAGACCTCCCCAGGGTTGCAGTTGGGTAGGTTGGTATTACAGGGTTGGGAGCAAACGTAACCTGATTGTGCATCCCATCCTACGCAGAGACCGGAGACGCATTCATCCGAGTACTCGCAGCTCTCACCGAGCTGTTTGGAACCGCTGGCACCAGAATCTGGCAGGCAGACACCCAGGTTGGGAGCGTCCGAGTAGGCCACGCAGGTATAGTTTGCCGGGCAATTATTCTGGCTTGGATAACATTCCTGGGTACAGATCTTTCCACCCGTACCCGTTACAGAGCATACGAGCTCGCTAAGACAATCGTAATCACTCGCACAACTCTCACCCAATCCATTATCCCCCGGCGGTGGGTTGGTAATTCCATCGCAGGTCCCATTTACACAGGGGATCTTTCCAACGTATTCCTCGGCACCGGCTGCGTTTTCACCGAGAACAAACGGACAATCCGCCTCGACGCTGCAGGAATAGCTACCAGCACTCGGATAGAGGAAACAGATACCCGTAAACTCATCGTCCGAAAGAGTGGCTGTCTTCAAATAGGGATCGGCCGTCGTCATCATTGTCGGTGGATCGTTCGGGTCGAAGCCACCCAGAACATGTTGGAGGCCAACAAAATGCCCCTGTTCATGAACCGATACATTTAGAACATCGAGAATGGAGCCCGATGGATCGATCTGACCATTTGTCGACCAGGTGTGTTGATAGCCATTAAAAGCGATGTCCGCTTCGATAATCTGACCGTCCTGATAAAAGATTGGAGAGGTGATCCCCAACACGTAGGGCCCAAATCCCCAACAGGGGCTCGGATCACAAAGATAGGTTCCAGTACACCCACTTTCGATCCAGACGATCTCGTTTACCCCATTGGTCGGACAACCGACTCCAGTATTTCCAAGGTTATTTGTAGGGCCCGTATTCTGAAATCCTAGATAGCTACAGGATGGGCTCGCCCATTGTGCGAAGCCGGCCTCTACGGCCGCTGTGTCACTATTATCGAATATGTCGGATGAACCACCCGCCAGAATCTTGTAGGGGACCGTCGCGGTATTCCAACGCATGGGCTGGTTTCCCTCAAGGGAAATAGAGAACGCTTCGACAGACGTGCTCCCGCCAAAAAGCATAAGTCCTAGTGTGATGATGAATATCGATTGGGAAGAACGAAAAGATTGCTTCATGAAAATTCCGAATCCTCGGGCATAACCAGTTTGGTTAACTGTTATAGGAAAGCTCACTGATATGCGCAATATCGCCTGCCTAGTAGCGGTAATTGCAGAAGAAACTTGTGTCAGATGCAAGTTTTGCGTTCCACCCCCCTGCATTTGTTAGCAAAATCCATCCTATCTAATGTTTACGATGACCCGAATTATTGATAAGGGCGGATCACCCCGTTTTTCCCAACGGGGATGATTGTACCGCCTATTGATGATTCTAGTTCTTTGGAGTTTTTCATGTATGACCGCCAACTGACCCGATTCCTACTCACATCTCTTTTTGTTATCTTTATCACTCCCCAGGCCTTCGCTGCCGCTGGCTCGAAGGTTGTTGTAGTCGATTTTGAACGCGCTCTAGCACAGACGAAAGCTGGGCAAGACGCTCTCAAGAAGTTGGAGACTGAGTTCAATGGTAAGAAAAAAGAACTCGAAAAACGTGGTATGGAATTCATGAAGTGGCAGGAGCAGGCCTCCAAGAACGCTGACATGAAAACACCAGCCGCGTTGGCCGCGCTTCGTAAAGAAGCTCTCCAACGTGCCGATGAACTTCAGAAGCTAGAACAACAAATGCAGGCAGCACTGCTCAAGCGTCGAGAGGCACTTTTTGGACCTATCCTTGAAAAACTCCAGAAGATGGTGCGTACGATTGTCGACACAGAAAACGTAGACATCGTAATTCATGCAGGTGCCATTGCCTGGGTACGCCCCTCTCTCGACATCACCGATCAACTCGTGAGGACTTTTGAAAATGCGAAATAGTTCCGGTCTCGACACCAAAGACATTCCGCTGCATTCCAGCCGCATCCACCGTTCCGGTCTCACCTCCGTGGGAACACTGGTGATCCTGTTCGTAGGGCTGTCAATGCTCCTGGTATCGGGGTGCAAGCGTTCTAAGAAGCGCCCAACGGTCCCCAAAGATGTACAAGCGACAGCCAATACAAACCCTGCTGAGGCGGGCGAGGCTCAGAAACCGGAAGAGCCCGAGGCTACGCCCGAAGAGGTGCCTGGAATCACTCCAGACACCGCGATTGAGCTTGTCCGCAACAAGCGTGTTGAGATTGAAGTTCCTGCCAATAAAGACGAGGGCCATCGTTGGTTCCGTCTGCCGCAAATGAGCGAGCCGGGATCCCTGGTACTCAGCCTGGCCGGAAAGCCGTATGTAAAATGGAAGATGGTCATCCACCGCGATGAGCCCGATCCCGCCGGACCGCCCGTCGTCCTCCCGATCTCGCAAGAACAGTTCGGTCAAGGCATCAAGGTCACAGGCATCGCAGCGGGTCCCGATATGCCGCAATGGGTCGTCCATGTGACCCCTCGGAGAATCCGTAAGGGCACAGAGACCATGACCATTCGAGTCCATGTGGAAGGTGCTCCTCGTCGTGACGGGGAAGAACACGAGCCCACCAATGGTGAGACATCTACGGCCGACCCCCTGGATCTGGTCGCTGGAGCCGAGGGCATGCTGAGCTTCCCAAGTGATCGCGATTGCATTTCCCTACCGGAACGCAATGTCAAAGAAGACAACTGTATGGGTGCCACCTTCGAGATTATCGGGACCACCCGTCATCCGATCTCGATTCGCTCCTACGACGGTCGAGGCCGACGTAGCGAGCCCATTGATCTGGGTGCACAGACCGGCCGAAGCCTTATCGCCATTCCCGGGTATACGGCGCGTGGATTCTGTGTATCGAACGGTCCGATCTCCAACGAAGCCGTCCCCTGGAAGGTCAAACCAGCCCCCGGTGGTTGTACAGCTCCCGCCGATGGTGCGGACAGCGGCGACTCGGATGTTCCAAAGATCATGGCCCCCGAACCTCCGCCGCGCCCCATTCTGGCCCGGTATGGTCAGGACCAGAGCTTCACGCGAACGATCGAGCCAGCTCGTGGCCAGGATCGCGTTGTGATTCAAGCAACGGAGATGCCAGTCATGGTATCGGTAGAAGGCCCGGTGATCACGTCCTGGGAGAATCGTCGTATGACCATGCCCATTATGAAGCCTGGCCGTCGCGGCATGCTCATTGTACGTCCAGCCAGCACTACGGATCAGGCCGTGGAATACCGACTTCGCCTGAATTCTCTCAAGGCTGCACCAGTACGCGAGCCCGGTGCCGAACCGATTCGAGCAGGAGGTCGTGGAGTCTACACGGCGATTCCGCCCAAGAAATCAGTCACGGTACTTACACCTCGGAACAAAATGGAACGTGCCTTATGGGAGGTACAACATCTGGGCGTACCTGGAGACCCCGCCATCGTTGTGAAGGCAACCGACGGTCTGAAGCGTGAAGTGACGGAACGAACCGTCGAAGCGGGAGACATCGCTGTCCTGACACTCCCATTGGGTTACGGGCCCTATGCGGTCGAATTTAAGGCCCAATCCGAAAATAATAAATATATCGGTGTGGAGCTCCTGCCATCGAGAAAGCAGCCGGCTGGCCCCAAGAAAGAGGAGCCGGCACCGGCACCGGCACCAGCACCGGCACCGGAGGCCACGGATAAACCAGCTACGGATGCACCGGCAGAGCCAGCAGCAGCGGCCTCAAAGGAAGCCTGCTGTGCGCAATGTGCAGCCGGAGCCAACACAGACCCAACCGGTGCCGATATTTCAGCGAAAGCGTGCAGCGCCTACGCCGGGCAATCGGTCAATGGTAAAGCCGTCATGACCGACGACTGCGCCAAATGGTTTGGGGCCAATCCCATGAACGTATCGGACTGCCGATGAGTGATGGGCTGTTAAGCACCATCACCTCGGTAATCCATCTGGAAACGTCACATTGAACGGGTTTAATTCCCAGATGCGGCCGCAGATGCCCCGCATGGGCAAGGCTGTCCGTACCCTCCTTTTCGTTCTATTCGGGACACATATTCTGTTCCTGATGGTCACGTCCAAGAAGCTCTTTGGGACCGACGTCGCTTTATGGGCCATTAACAACCTGCCCTTACATAGCCCCGACGGAGGACCTCTGGATGGGAAACTATGGCAGATTGGCACCTATATGTGGTTCCACGACGAGGGGTTGAGCCATCTTCTCTTCAACCTGCTGATCCTGTTCTTCTTCGGACCACTCTTTGAACGTAGTTGGGGGCTTAAGGACTTCGTTCGGTTCTTTATCCTATGTGGTATTGGCGCGGGAGTCGTGCAGACCTTCTTCAGTTGGGTCTCGCCCGAACACTTTGGAACAATCGTCATCGGTTCCTCTGGCGCTATGTTGGGTCTTATCGTCGCCTTCGGTATGCGCTTTCCAAACCAGGAAGTTCTCCTTTTCTTCGTACTCCCGATCGCGGGGCGATATATCGTATGGCTAACCATTGCCGTCGACCTTATGGTCTTTCTGAGTTCGGATAGTGATGTTGCCATCGCGGCCCATTGGGGTGGAATGCTGACGGCCTATCTTCTTATCTCCGGGAATTGGCGACTCTCCCGCCTTAAGACAACTCTGAGTAGTCTGTTTGGCCGCGGTTTACTGCGAGTCCTTGGTAAGAAAAAGAAGAAGAAACGGAAGTTTGACGTCGTCGATGGAGGACGGGGCCCATGGCTTCACTAGTCCTTGTCGTCGCAGGGATTGCCAGGAACGAAAACACGATCCTCCTCACCCAACGCCCCGCGGGTTCTCATCTCGCTGGACAATGGGAATTCCCTGGAGGAAAAGTTCGTGCGGGAGAAGATCCGGAAAAAGCCCTGCAGCGAGAATGGCTTGAAGAGTTGGGGGTGAGTTGTACGGATATCGATGCTTTTGGGTTCGCCCACCATGCGTACCCGGAAAAGACCGTATTAATACTGTTTTACGAAATCCGCTTGACCGGCACCCCCATTCCACAGGAAAACCAGGCGATGGAATGGGTACCCATTGAGAGGCTAACAGACTATCCGATGCCAGAAGCCGACGTCTCTATCGTAGAGCGGCTTATGGCGGAACACACGCAGAACCGATGAATCGACACGGCAAAAAGATGAATACGCCCGATCGGGATCAGAACCCGAACGAATCGCATATCCTCAAAGACAATCTTTGGGTTCCGGTCCGTAAGCGTATGGGCGGTCTGATGCTGAAGACCGTGCTGACCTCTCTTACCCGATCGACTGGGATGGCACCCTTTGCCTATCCGAAGGTTCATGGTCTTGAGCGAATCCGGAACATCTCCTACCGGAACACCGGCAAGCAATACCATAAGCTCGACGTTACACGGCCCATCAAGCGAAAAGGACCTCTTCCCATCGTGCTCTATATCCACGGTGGGGCATTCCGTATGCTCTCCAAGGAGACCCATTGGGTCATCACATTGGCCTATGGACGCGACGATTATGTGGTGTTCAACATCAACTATCGACTCGCTCCCCAACACAAATTCCCTGCCGCCATCGAAGACGCGTGTCATGCCTTGACGTGGGTTATACAGAACGCGTCGAAATACGGCGGCGATACGAGCCGTATCGTATTGGCGGGAGAGTCCGCTGGAGCAAACCTGGTAACTTCGTTGGCGGTCGCCGCCTCGTACCCACAACCGGAACCCTGGGCGCGAACCATCTTTGATGCCAACCCCCAGATCCGTGCCGTAGTACCCGCTTGTGGAATCCTCCAGGTGTCCAACACCGAACGGTTGGTACAAAGTGAAAAGCTACCCAATTGGATCAAAGATCGAGTCCTCAGCACATCGGAAGGCTATCTTCCCGATCCGCACTGTGCTCCTGGTGAACATCCCCTGGCCGACCCTCTGGTCGTGATCGAAGAAAACCTACAGCCAGAACGCCCCCTCCCACCCTTCTTCATTCCAGTGGGCACGCGAGATCCTCTTCTCGATGATACCCGTCGTCTCGGTGCAGCACTCGACGCACATGGAGTCCCCAACGAGACAGCCTATTACGATGGAGAGGTACATGCGTTCCACGCGATGATGTGGAAGAAAGGTGCGCGCCAATGCTGGCGTGACACATTCGCGTTCCTGAACCGATTTGTACCGCGGTGAGCATAATGGAGTCCGCTTCAAGCCCCCTCGAATTGAAGAACCGGCATGTCGTTGTAACCGGCGGGACCGGTGCACTCGGCCGTGCCGTCGTACAGGCTGTTGTCGAGGCTGGTGCCATATGCACGGTGCCCAGCTCCCGGGATAGTATAACCCCTCCCTGGGACGACCACCCCAACATCCGGTTGGTACCCAAGGTCGATCTTTGTTGTGAAGAGAGTGTCGTCCAATTCTATGCAGGGCTGGATTCTCTCTGGGCGTCCATCCATGTAGCCGGTGGATTCTCCATGAGCGCAATCGCCGATACGAGCCTGAAGACATTTCAGGATATGTTCCGAAAGAACGCGATTACGGCCTTCTTATGCTGCCGGGAAGCCACCGTCCGTATGCGGGAAAGTGGTGATGGCGGACGCATTGTGAACATCGCGGCCCGAACCGTGGAACACCCGGCTGGTGGAATGGTGGCGTATACCACTGCAAAGGACGCGGTCGCTTCCATGACACGGAACCTGGCGGAGGAACTGCGCTCGGAATCCATAGAAGTCAACGCAATCCTACCTTCGATCATCGATACTCCTGCCAATCGAGAGGCGATGCCCGATGCCGACTTTTCATGTTGGCCCACGCCCGAGGAGATCGCCCAGGAGATCCTGCAGATGGTCTCCCCACAGAATCAACCGATGACGGGGCATCTGGTGGGAATCTACGGCGACATCTGAAGCTGTTCCAACACGGCCTGAAGCATCTGAAAGGTGAGATGGTGGATTGTCTCGTCCTTGCTGGCGCGCGGTCCTGCCACATTCAAGGTGTCCACCTCATGTTGCACGAGCCATTGCACCACGCGTGATGCCACGCCTTCTTCTCTGGGATCCACGATCAAAAAGGGCCTATGTCGACTCTCAGCACATCGTATCGTAAACGCGGTACCACCGGTCGCTTCCATACAGGTAATGATGAGTGTGGCATCGGAATCGACTACATTCTGGAGGGTTCGCTGCGCGTAGTCTCGGGAGGAGAGCTCCTCCAGTGGGTATCGAGCTGGTATCGGCCCATCCTCTGCAAGTCGCCCCCTGGGACAACTTCCTCCACATGGAAAATTTAAGGCCAGTGCTACATCTAGAGCCGCTCGATCAACCCCTGTCTGTCCTCCGCTGATAATCTTTCGCATGCTTTGCCTTCTCCTTCGGCCACCACATGTTTCTTTCTGGAGGCATAGCCCATCTTTGGGCTGGTTGACCAGCGTCCACTATCAAACCTATCCTTGGTTCAAGATGGGAATGCGTACATGAAGTGTTGGAGCTGCCAAAAGGAGATCGCGAGCGATCAGTTCTATTGTGGATACTGCGGCGCACAAGCTCGCCCTCCGGAGGAAGAAGAGTCCAACATCGAAACCAGCACCCGTGAGACCTCTCTTTCGAAAATCAGTTTAGAAGAGGAGTCATCGTATGTTGGGCAGATCATCGACAGGCGATACCAGGTACTCGATCTTGTAGCGCGTGGCGGTATGGGCAGTGTGTATCGCGTTGTACATATTCATATGCGCAAGGTACTGGCGCTCAAGCTGCTCCACGAACATATGCTCGCCAAGCAGAAGAATGTGACGCGTTTCCTTCGAGAGGCGCGGGCAGTCTCACGCTTATCCAGCAAACATACGGTGCGGGTCTACGACTTCGGGAAATATCGCGAGGTCTTCTATCTCGTCATGGAATATCTGGATGGTAAGGACCTCTACGATGTCCTGGAAGAGAACGGTCCCCTTGGGGTGAGTCGCGTAGTCTCTATCCTCGATCAGATCTGCTCCTCACTCCAGGAAGCCCATGCGGCCGGCATCATCCACCGGGATCTAAAATCTGAAAACCTGATGATCCTGCAAGACGATGATGGGCGTGACTTCGTTAAAGTTCTCGACTTTGGTCTTGCGAAGGTCCTGGATCCAAGTGAGCCCATCACCGCACAGAGCCAACAGGATCTATTTGGGACCCCATACTATATGGCGCCCGAACAAATTCGCGGGCGTAACGTTGACCCACGAACGGATATCTACGCTCTTGGAGCGCTTACCTTTCGAATGCTGACCGGGACCTTCCCGTTCTCAGCCGAGACCGCCTTCGACACCCTTCGCGCCCATCTTACGGAGCCCATACCGGCCGCTCGAGAAGTGGCGCCAGAGCTGGGCATACCGAAATGGCTCGACGACATCATTGAGCGCTGCCTGCGGAAAGATCCCGACGAACGGTTCCCCGATATGCATGCCCTACGCGCAGCACTCCGAACGGGGCCAGGGACGGAATTTCTGGGACTGGAGCCCCTTGTAGGAAGTGGCCCTACCGACACCGTTCCGAAGAATGGTGATGAAGGTCTTTCTTCTGCAGGAGCGGGACTCAAGCGGTTGGCAAAATCCGGCGGTATTTCCCGGTTTTTTCGCTTCTTCAAAGACTTCCGAATACGCGTCCGCATCTTGGGGGTCCTGGGAGCGCTGGCCGTCGCTCTCTCTATTGGAATCACAGCCTATATCTGGGCAACTGGAACGGTTCATGTGAAGGGGTTGGAGGCAGAACCCAATAACACCATGACCCAGGCCAATATACTGACCGATACGCTGAACGTAATCGGCCATATGAATACCCGCCGAAGTAATAAGGAATCCGATGCAGACTTCTTTCGAGTCGAGATCGCGGAGAAGAGACGTTTGAGCTCTCGGGTGTCGGGTACGCGTGGCATGAATATGAACATCTGGATCCTGGATGCACAGGGCCAGGAGATAGCCAAGATCCAACGGGAAGGGATTGGTCTCGGTGAGCAGATGAGTTGTATACCTGTCGAACCGCCACACTTCTTTGTGAAGGTGTTCGCCGAGCTCAAGGGTACCGACGATGAACCCAAAGAAAACCCGAAAGAGGCCTATACTCTTGGCTTGAAGCTAGACAAACCGGGTAGCTGTGCCGAGACGGAACCCAACGATGATCAGCAGGGGCAGATTCAGAATATTCTCCGCTTTGATCGAGTTACGAGAGCCGTACTGGATACCAATAACGATGTAGATCTCTACCGTGTAGCACTTCTCGATAGGGACGCCGCCGGATTAGAGCTCGACTTCTCGTCCGAAGGACATAGACCACTCATGGTTCGCCTTCTCGATCCAAAGGGAGAAGCCCGCTTTGAGCACGCCTTTACCAGCAGCTCGTCTGGTGCAAGAGTGCAGGTCGCGGGGGCTGGAAAACGTCTATCGGGACGAATTCTCGAAGTGTCCGTGCCAGAAATCATTCGGACAGGTGATCAGGCCGATGATCAGGAAAAACACCTCTACCGAACGGACTACGCTTTGATCGTACGAGAACTCAAAGACAATATGCTTCATGAAATGGAACCTCAGAATAACGTCGCTCGCTCAGCCCAGTGGCTCGCGTATAACGCCCGTTTCCGAGGTCATCTACATTCCCACGATCCCATCGACTACTACCGCTTTCTGACATCGACAAACGATAGAGAAGACCGTTCTCGCTTATCCATAAGCTCGCGCGGCCCTGTGGCGCCAAAAGTTACCATTAGCTACAACAACGACAAGGGGCAGGCGCTGACCTTCCGACGTAAGCGTGTCTCCGGAAAGGTGACCTGGGAGAAAACCATCGATATCCGACAGACTGGGGAGGAAGCGGTCATAAAGCTTGATTCCAGCCACACCAGCAAAGCCCTCAGCTACGTAATTCGCCTACAACCTTTCTCCAAGGCGAAAGGTGATTTCTACGATCCCCGGCACTAAGACGCGGTCACTAGAGTACCGTTGAGCAATTCCAGCTGTTGGTCGGCACGAGCAGCCAGCTCTCTATTATGTGTAGCGAGTACGACCGTCGTTCCGGTATCTCGGCTGACCTCGAGCAACAGGTCCTGAACAACCGCACCGGTATTGGGATCTAGATTCCCCGTCGGCTCGTCGGCTAGAACCAGATCGGGTTCTGTTATCAAAGCACGCGCGATTGCGACCCTTTGTTGTTCCCCACCACTAAGCTCTGAAGGCCGATGGGTAAATCGGTCCGACAATCCGACTCGATCCAGCAGATGGCTGGCCCGTTCCCGCACTTTGGTTCGATCTTCTCGATGAATCAGGCTCGGAAGCATGGTGTTTTCCAGGGCAGAAAACTCAGACAAAAGGTGATGGAACTGAAACACAAAACCAATATGTTGGTTTCGGAATTCGGATAGTTCTTTGTCGCGCATCGCGGAGACATCCTGTCCCAATAAGCGGAGGCTCCCAGACGATGGACTGTCGAGGGTTCCAAGAATATGAAGCAAGGTGCTCTTTCCTACGCCACTTGCGCCAACTATCGACACCACCGAGCGTGGCGCCACCTCCAGATTGACGTCGGTCAACACCGTCACATCCCCACTCGGGTGGGCATATACCTTTCGCAGGCCCTCAGCCTGGAGCACGGTGGTGGAGGTGTCATTCATGGCGTAACCCTTCAGACGGAATCAAACGAGCGGCCTTTATTGTCGGGAACAACGACGCAGCCACCGTCAACATCCCAGCCATAACAACAATCGTCACTATCGTCATGGGATCCATCTGTACCGGTAGAGATTCAAGATAATAATCACGAGGCATGGGTATAGGGAAGATGGAGATATACAGGCAAGTCCCCACACCAAAAAACATACCGGTCAACGTTCCTATCAGGCCAATGACCGCCCCAATCGTCAGAAATACACTCGCTATCCATCGACCACTTCCGCCCATGGCCCGCAAAATCGCGATGATGCGTGCTTTCTCCATAATGATGAGCAGTAGAGATCCCACGATATTGAAGGAAGCCACCAGAATGATGAATCCCAGAACCAGAAACATGGCCTTCTTCTCCAACTCAAGGGCGGATAGAAGGGCTCGGTTCATACTCTTCCAGGTGTTGCACTCCACCCGATCCGTTGGGATCCGTTGGTTTACACTCTCGACGATTCCCCCAAGCCTATCCGGATCGCGAGCAACAACCTCAAGGCGGTTGGGGCCGCCCGCCAGGTTGAAGAAGGATGCAGCATCCTCAAAGGCCACCAGAGCCATCCCGAGATCATATTGGTACATGCCGGAATGAAAGGTCCCAACCACGAGGAATGTACGCGTTCTTGGGCGTATCCCCATTGGTGTTTCGTCACCATCCGGAGAGATCAGCTGAATTCGATCCCCCGTATATGCGTTGAGACCTTCCGCCAGGGCCGAACCGAGAATAATACCGGGGAACGATGTGGCAGGAGGTGTAAACCCGTCCGGATCTGCCGCCTGCTCCGTGGCACCGTCGAGCCCCATAACACTATGTTTTTCTCCCAGCCGACGAATCAACTCCGGAGACACCACACGACCAAATAATGGATTCCTTACATATTCATCTGGATCTACGCCTTTGATCTCAACACTCGGAGAGGTGTCCAGGCCATTGGAGACCATGGCCCGACCCACCACCATGGAAAACACACCTTTGACGTCGTCACGAGCTTCCAACAGGCTGGAAAGAGACTCCGAATCCGGAACTGGTTCATCGAGCATCTGGGTCTCAATCCGGAGATGGGCGTCGATTGTGATGATCTTACTTCGAAGATCCTCACCAAAGCCCCGCATTACAGACAGAACGACGATAAGGGCCCACACTCCGACCGAGATACCGACCGTGGCGATATAGGTTGGCAAGGTCAGCCACCGGCGCAGCTGCAGCTTGCTCTGGGACCGTTTTAAGCCATGGAGCCAGAATATTGTACAGCCGAGCAATACAAGGAACATACCGCTCAATAAGCCCACCACCAGGGCTGCCACACCCAACGCGACCACGACCACACCCATCACCCAGCTGTCGATCGTCAATACGAGAAACAGTCCCAGGGGAAGGAGCGCGATGTTAAGGGCCAGGTCAAAGGACTGAAAGCTCATATGCCAGGGCAAGAGAACACTGGCCAAGAACCCAAGCAATAGCCCTGAAACCCGAACCAGCCCATAGCCAGTCTTGCGTACCAGATAGAGCCCATAACGCATCATGACCAGGGTTAAGGCCAGCAGCGCCAACTGGAAGGAGATCACCCGCATCCGTAAAACCCAGGGCGTAGGAACCACCTCGGTAAAGGATGCCATCGGATTTCCAGTCAGCGGACTCAACAATTCGAAAAGCATCGCACCACTGAAGCTGATCACGAGCACTCCGAACATTCGCCCATGTCGCGGCATCTGGCCAAAGCCTTCGGCCCAACGAACCCAGCGAGCACGCAAAGTCTCTTCCACCTTCTGACTTCGAAGAAGATGCCAGGCGACCTTGAATCGTGGGCCAGGTGGACGCATTCGACGGAACAAATCGAAACAGAATACGAGCTGCCATCCCAGGAGAGAGCCAATCCATAGAGATGATCCCGGTGCGCCTACGGCAAAGAATTGATGCAATAGATAGCCCGCACCCACCGGAACTCCTACAGCGGGGATAGAAAACAGTAGATACCGCAGCCATGGCCGGCCGCCGGGCTGTACGGGCGCACCAAACCGGTCAATAGCCCAGACAACACCCACACAAAATAGAGCGGACGCCACGATAATCACCAGGATCGCGAGGATCCCCCCTACCGCTAGCCGCGCGGCTATCTGAACTCCCAGGCTCGTGGTGGCCAGAAACACCCAGGCCAAGGCCACGGCCATCAACGAAGTCCAAAGGGTCAGGATGGCCCGCATCGCCCCACCATATTACTCAACGTTCCCATCTTCCTCGACCTGTTCGGGTCGCATATGAGGAAATAAGATAACTTCACGGATATTATTATAACCGGTCAGAAGCATGGCAATCCGATCGATCCCGATGCCTTCTCCCGCCGTGGGAGGCATGCCATATTCCAGGGCACGAACATAATCTTCATCCATCTCGTGGGCTTCATCATCGCCCTCTTCTTTGGCGGCAAGTTGCCCCTCGAAGCGCCCTTTCTGGTCGACGGGATCATTCAGCTCCGAAAATGCATTGGCGACCTCTTTACCTCCAATGATGAGCTCGAACCGGTCCACAAACCGGGGATCGGTTTCGTTTCTACGAGCGAGAGGCGACACCTCCACGGGGAATTCCGTGATAAAGGTCGGTTGAATCAGCTTGGACTCTGCTACCGTCTCGTAAATCTCCATCAGAACACGCCCGTAATCGGCTGGCTTGGGCGGTTCGATACCCAACTCTCCCATCAGCCCCAGAACATCGTCCAGGGTCTCCAGGGCGAGGTCTGGGCGGCCTAGATGGGTCCGAATCGCATCACGAACACTCAAGCGCTGGAACGGTCGTTCGAAGCTGATCTCTTCATCACCCCAGGCGATGGTATGGCTCCCCGTTACATCCAGTACCAGCCCACTGAGAAGCTCCTCGGTGAGCTCGATAAGATCTTCATACGTGGCGTAGGCCATATAGAATTCGATCATCGTGAACTCAGGGTTATGCCAATGGCTCAGCCCCTCGTTTCGGAAGTTTCGGTTGAGCTCGTAGACGCGCTCGATTCCACCGACCACCAGACGTTTCAGATACAGCTCCGGCGCGATCCGTAGAAACATGGGGACGCCCAGGGCGTTATGGAATGTCTTGAAGGGCTTTGCAGCTGCACCTCCCGCGATGGTCTGCAGCATGGGGGTCTCCACCTCGAGGAAACCTCGTTCATCGAGGAAGGCACGCATATATCGCAGGATACCAGCACGCTTTCGAAAGACCTCGCGTACCTCCGGGTTCATGACGAGATCTACATACCTCTGGCGAAACCGTGTCTCAACATCCGTTAGCCCATGCCACTTTTCCGGCAGAGGGCGAAGGGACTTGGTAAGAATACGAGCGTCGTCAGCCAGGATCGACAATTCACCCGTACGGGTACGAATGACAGGGCCCGTCGCCGCTACAAAATCTCCAACGTCGGAGTAACGACGAACTCGAAGGTAATTCTCCTCATCCATGATGTCCTTACGGAGCATCAACTGGAACTCGCCCGAACCATCGCGTAGGCGCAGAAAAGACAGCTTTCCCATAACCCGTTTTGCGACTACCCGCGCAGCGATCGAGTGACGAGGTGCATCGGCAGGGGGTCCTTCCGGGTTTTCCACACAATCCGCGTAGTTTCGACTAAGATCCGCGAGACTATCTGTTACAGCGAAATCGTTTGCGAATGGGTTGATCCCCATTTCACGTAGGGCTTCTGCCTTTTCAAGACGCTCACGTCGAATACGGTCCAGGGTGCTCTCAGCCATCATTGGCTCCTTGAGGGTTGGGTCGGCAATCTAGCCATCGGCACCCTATCTGGTCAACATCGAAGTTTTACCTCAGAAACCGCCTACCAATCTCCCCCCAGCAATGACCGAGGGTAAAGGTACCGCCCACTTGACCTTAGGAGTCGATTCCCGCGACCATCAAAGTAATGAAAGCGGATACCTCCACACTGCCTCTTGTCGGTATATCGGCCTGCCTGGTCGGTGAACGCGTACGCTATAACGGTGCTCACAAATACGCGCCACACGTGTTCGACGCCCTCTCCAACGATGTTCGCTGGGAAAACATCTGCCCGGAGGTCGCAGCAGGGCTACCCGTTCCTCGCCCGGCCATGTGGCTTCTTCCAGCCGGAGACGAGCTGCGCCTATGGACTCATGATGGAACCATCGATCATACCCAGAGTCTGATCGATGCGGCCGAACGAACGATCCAGGATCTGCTGGCACGTGGGATGGCGGGATTCGTAGCCAAAGCGCGCTCTCCAAGTTGTGGCGTGGGCGACACCCCCATCATGGATTGCACCGAGCCCTCTCGCCCCGAAGTCATCGGCCACACGTCGGGCCTCTTCGTTCAGACCCTGCAACGGCTCGGTCCGGAGATCCCCATCGCCAGCGATGAGGCCCTACACGATCCCATACAGCGAACCCGATTCCTGGAACAGGTACGTAGACGTTTCGAATCGCAGGCTTAGGGATTTGTTAAAACCACGGCTGGGTCCAGTCGCGCCGCACGATGAGCCGCCGACAAAGCCCCCACCATTGCAAAGACCATCGCCCCTACGAGGCTCCAACAGAGAAAGCCCATATCAAAGGCAAAGAAGTCGCCCGGAAGAAACATCATCGACTGGAGCTGTTGTTCAATGATCGAGTTGGCGAGGCGGCTCACTCCATAGGCAATACTGTGGCCTATCAGGCCACCAAATAGCCCGACTCCGGCCGCCTCCAATAGAATCAGGGAACGAATATCCCCCGGCGACGCACCCAGCGCACGCATCACTCCGATCTCGTGGCGCCGCTCCGTAACCATCATCAAGAAGGTGTGCGCGATATTGATCGCGGCTACGATAATTATGACGAGGCTGATGAAGCCAAAAACCAACGTCAGAATAAACAACATATTGGACAGTTTTCGAGCCTCACGACTGCTGGGTCCCAACCGGAAATCCAACGAACGGGCCGCGCGGATCATCGCACTCACATCCGAATTGCTGTCCGCTACCAGAATGGCTGCATCGTATACGCTGGCCACATCACGCCCCTTATAGTGGGCGTTGGCGTGTTGCACTACATGTAGAGGAACTGTGAAACCAAAGACGGGGACCTTATCTGAAAAACCGACCAGTCGAGCCTGCCTCGTGATCTGCTCCCTCGGTGCCAACCCCTCCATGAAGAAGGAATCTCCCATCCGTAACCGGAAACTGCTCCCAAGAAGAATCCTGGGATCGGATATGCGCTGTAGATTGAGAGACGAGGCTGCCGTCGCGTTGTACATATCGATGGATAAGGGGTTCACAAGGACCGGGTAGGCGGTCATGCAGACCCCTTGGCTTGTCATCGCGTTCGAGGTGCCACAGTAGGAACCACGTGGGCAGGGTTCAGCAATACAATCCGCGGTACCGAAGATCGCTTCGTTTGCACATCGCCCCTCCATCGCTCCCCCGATCAATTCGGGGACACCGGTGTTCTGCGCACGAGCCCCAAGGGTCAAGCGACAGGCCGCAAAATCACAGACCTTTACGTCGGCTCCACATCGCCCTTTTCGGCAATGGGACCCATCTGGGCAAATCGACGAGGCGTCGCAGGGGATCGGTTGGCAGGTCAAACCATCGTTACATTCCTGATCCGCAGTACAGGTTGTAAAAGCCACTCCAATGGAGCAACGGCCCTGGCGACATTCCCCATTCGGTCCACACTGGGCATCAAAGGAACAACGACGACCAACCGTAAGAGTCGAGTCTTTACCGCTTATGGGACGGCAGGCGCCTCCCATACAGAGATGATCCGGAGGACAGCCAAGGTCACCGGTGCAGTCCGTATGGACTGCTATCGAGCGGAAGTCGGTCCAGTATTCGTGGCGACTGCACCAGGAATCCACGCAGTCGAAGCCTGTGGGACAATCGAGCTGCACATCACAGGGCAGCACCCGTGCCTTTTCTCGCGGCTCCTTGTCGGCTATTCCTCTCTCGCGCGTCTGGAGCTCTTCCCGAACAAGGGCCGGCGCGATTCCATCGAAGAAGGCCTCCCCATGCTTGGCTTCACCGAGAAAGGCCTCGCCCCCCCATAAGCGTGCCTGAAAGCGACTACGTTGTTTTGGATAGACCGCCTTCACCCCCGGAATCGCTGCCAGATCCGCGATGTGGTCCGACTCCACGGCCCGCCCCTGCAATTGGCCTTCGATCCCCAGTATATTCAATCGCTGTGGCTCTACCTCAACCTGATTCACCGGGAAATAGCGATTCAGAACCCTGTCCCGAACCCCCTGACCAAGTGCCACGAAAAACGAGAGCATGGCCACTCCAACCAGTATCCCCACCGAGGCAAAGATATAATGCTTGGGGTTTCTGCGCAGATTCTGCCCCAGAACGACGAGCGCACTGCCGATCCTCATGACTCCTCCTCGGGAGCCGAGTCGAGACGGCCATCACGTAAACGAAGAATACTATGGGCTCGGTCGGCGACCACCTGATCATGGGTTACCAGCACGATGGTCACACCAAGCTGCTCGTTCAGCTCTTCAAATAAACCCAGTATCGAATCCCCCGTAGCATCATCGAGAGCCCCTGTTGGCTCATCACAGAGTATCATTCGAGGCTGGTTGAATAATGCCCGCGCAATCGCAACACGCTGGCGCTCACCACCAGAGAGGTGAAGCGGTTTCCGCTGCTGCATACCATCGAGACCCACCCGCAATAACAGATGATTCGCCCGCTTCGTAAGTTCCTTTCGATCCGGCGAACCATTGCGTGCGAAGTGAGCCGGAAGGGCCACGTTCTGCAGAACACTCAGATGAGGGAGAAGATGAAAACTCTGATAGACAAACCCGACCGTCTGGTTCCGAAAGCCGGCCAGCTCGTTCCGCTTCATGCTTTTCACTTCGGAGTCGTTGAACCGAAGGCTACCGCCATAGTCTGTATCGAGAGCGCCAAGTAGATTCAGAACGGTCGTTTTTCCACTCCCTGACGGTCCCATAATGGCCAGATAGTCTTTCTCTCCGATGTCGAGGTCGAGACTGTGTAGTGCGGTCACAGTCCGGCCACCTTCCCGGTATTCTTTGGATAGATCCCGGGCCTGAATCAACGCCTTTGGGGCGGAACTCTCTGGGGTGGTGGACATCGTAGTGAAAAACCTGGTCGATGGGAGGAGCGGTCGAAACCGGTCAGTACATAAAATCGAAACGAATGGTAGTTGGTGCTCCTTCCTTGCCGACTTCCTTACGGAACGTCAGCTGATAGATGGAGCCCAGGAGTTGAAGGTGAAAGGTGGGCAGGCCGGCTCGCTCCAGATCACGGGTAAACCGAACCAATTGGCCGTAGCCACAGATACTGCAGCCTCGCCCCTCGAGGGTATCCTTCGCTCGAGCCGTCTGTGCACGCCGAATCAATGGGCTGCGTGTGCCTCGCCGCACCGACAGAAGGGAATCCAGATCATCCGGATGGCTAACGATATGGACAAACTCTTCATCCAGTACCATCCCGAACACACCTCCGCCGAAGGGTACGCGGATCACAAGTAGATCGTCCTGTTTCTGCACCTGGAGTTGTGGCAACCAGATACGGATCGCGCGAGCTATGGACATCCACGCCCGTCGCAATCCAGCCATATCCGCGACCTGGAATACCGCCCCAAGACGAAGCCCCGACACCAATTGTTCCAACGGATTCCGCTGTTGACGCAATGTTGCTACCGCAGAGCCCGGCATCAGGCCATAGCCCACAAGGGCGATTCTCCCCTCAAGGAATGGAAGGAGCAAAAGGGTGACATCTACCGGAAGACCAACACCAGGCACACGATGAACATTCTGTTTCGATAGCTTAAGTAGCGCGCCCAAGGCTTTGGGTTGGATACGTGTCTGCAACGAAAACATCGTGTCCAGGGGAAGTGTCGCAGCAAGCGCTGTATCTCCCGTCCCGGTTGCGACCTCAGAGAATAAGGGGATCGCTCCGGCAATCTCCCCTCGCGCTCCTAGAGACCGAAGCTCCACATGCTCTTTGGCCATCTCCACCGCATAACTTGATGCGATCAGTTGCTGCACCACCGGGTTTCCATCCGAACGAAGGGCCTGTGAAGAGAACAAAAGGGTGTCCGTCGAAC
>PBVT01000109.1 GCA_002728755.1 Myxococcales bacterium | reverse complement strand
TTTATTGGGAAAACAGCCAGAGGTTTCCTGCCGATTCCAGAGATGGCATCTCTCTTCGTAGAGATCGCTCCGGGCATCGCAATTAACCGCGTAACAGATATCGCCCTCAAGGCAAACGACGTGCAACCGGCCGTTCTGGTCGTAGAGCGTGCATTCGGCCTTTTGGAGCTGCACGCCATGGATAAAGGCGAGGTTCGAGCCGCCGGAAATACCGTGCTGGACACACTCGGCTTTACGGAAGAAGACCGCCTAGCACCTCGTATCGTATCCAATCAGATTATTCGATCGATCGAGCCCTACCAGGCACAGCTCATCAACAGAAACTCCCAGGGTATGATGATTCTACCCGGGCAATCTCTGTTCATTCTTGAAACGCAACCAGCGGGCTATGTCACCTTCGCCGCGAACGAAGCGGAAAAGGCTGCGAATATCTCGTTGATTCATCTGCGCCCGTTCGGGGCGTTCGGGCGACTATGGCTTTCGGGCTCGGAGTCCGAGATCGATTCGGCTGCGGAAGCAGCGCTAAATGCAGTAGAACGTATTACGGGCCGAGAAGCGGCGAAGAAAAAGTAGGACTCCTTCCAGCAGAGATTTTTACAAATCCATCCCAGATTATGATCCACGGAGAAAATTAGATGGCAGATGCATTGGGCATGATTGAAACACGAGGCTTCGTCGGTTCCGTTGAAGCCGCGGATGCAATGGTCAAAGCCGCAAAGGTCGAGCTCGTATCGTACGAGAAGATTGGCGGTGGATACGTCACGGTAGTCGTTCGTGGCGACGTAGCCGCCGTAAAGGCTGCCACGGAAGCCGGCGCACGACAGGCTGAGCGAGTCGGTGAGCTCGTATCGGTACACGTAATTCCAAGACCGCACACGAATATCGACGCTGTGCTTCCCCTGGGCCGCGGTCCGGCGGAAGACTCCTAAGCGAGCCGACTCATGCAGCTCGGTCGAGTTGTCGGTACGGTCGTTGCGACACGCAAGGAAGAGGAGCTCGAAGGGCTCCGACTCCTTGTGGTCCACGAGTTGTCTACCAAACTCAAAGAGACCGGCAAGATGGTGGTGGCGGTCGACGCCGTGGGCGCAGGGACAAACGAAGTGGTCCTCTATGCCAGTGGCTCCAGTGCCCGCCAGACTCGCGTAACACGGGACCGCCCCGTCGATGCCACTATAATGGCAATCGTGGATCAGCTGGAACTAGACGGGAAGGTCAAATTCGACAAATCCGCCGATTCCACAGGCTGATAGGCGGAACGGGTAGGAAAAGGCCATGAGCATCGACGAAACCACGATTCGCAGCATCATCCGTAACGTGGTGCAACAAGTGGTTGCGGAGCAAGGCGGCAGTGGTGCTCCACAGATCAACGTGAACCAGTCTGGCGTCGGCCGACTCGGACTCTTTGACGATATTGATTCTGCGATCGCCGCCGGCAACGTCGCCTTCGAAGCCTATCGTTCCTGCAGTATGGACGTGCGCGCCCGGGTCATCTCCAATCTTCGGGAATTGATGTTCAAGCGGGCCCCGCATTACGCCGCAGCGGCTGTAGCGGAGACTGGCCTTGGACGGGTAGACCATAAGATTAAGAAGAACCATCTCGTCGCGCGAAGCACACCAGGCCTGGAGGTTCTTCAGCCCGTAGCGTTTACCGGCGATCATGGACTCGCTCTTCATGAATGGGCACCGTTTGGTGTGATCGCGTCCATCACGCCGTGCACCAATGTAACGGAGACATTGTTAAATAATGGCATCTCCATGCTGGCTGGCGGTAACGCGGTCGTCTTCAATGTGCATCCCAGCGCGAAGAAGGTCTCTGCAGAGTTTATTCGCGATGCCAACGAGGCCATCGTGGCCGCGGGTGCTCCCGAGAACCTGATGGCTTGTGTAGTAGAACCGACGATCGAGTCTGCCAACCGACTGATGACCCATGAAGGGACTCGACTGGTTGTGGTCACCGGCGGCCCGGCGGTCGTGAAGGCAGCCCAGGGATCCGGGAAGCGAGCCATCTGCGCGGGTCCTGGCAACCCACCCGTGCTTGTGGACGACACCGCGAATGTCCCACAAGCTGCAAAAGATATCGTGGCTGGCGCAGGCCTGGACAATAATATCGTCTGTATCGTGGAAAAAGAGATCTTGGCCCACGAACGAATCGCAGACGATCTCTGGGACGAGCTGGGACGAGCGGGTGCCCATCAGGTCAAAGGCGCAGACGCCGATAAGCTGACGCGATTCCTCCTGGCCGATGACACCCATGTAAAACGAGAGTTCGTAGGAAAGAACGCCGGTCATATATTGAAAGCGGCGGGCTTGCATGTCTCTGGGGATCCACCCATCGCCGTTGTACAGGTATCGGATGCAAGCCATCCGCTGGTACAGATCGAACAGTTGATGCCGATCATCCCGATGTTCCGTTTCTCGGATACGCGCGCCGGTATTCAAACCGCGGTCGAGGTCGAGAAAGGCTGCCGACATACATCGGTAATGCATTCCAAGAACATCGACCTCCTCCACGAGATGTCCGTTGCTGTGGACACATCGATCTTTGTGAAGAACGGCCCCTCCTATAATGGAACAGGCTTTGACGGTGAAGGGTATACAGCCTGGACAATCGCTGGTCCCACTGGTGAGGGCATGACCAACGCGCGGACTTTCGTCCGTATGCGTCGTTGTGTGCTTCACGACCATTTCCGGATCGTCTAAGTGCTACTCACAACACCCCACAACTCCGGAGCCCTGGCGCTTTTGGAGATTCAAGATGCAGCCACGGGGATGTGGGTCACAGACCAGGTGCTAAAGCGCAGTCCGATCGAATTGCTGCAGTGCCGAACGACCGAGCCCGGCAAGTTTCTTCTGGCCTTTACCGGTGATGTAGCCAGCGTAGAAGAGTCCTTTGCCATCGGCATGGCCGAGGCCGGTGATGCCTTGATCGATAGCGTATGTCTGCAAGCTGCGCATACGTCCCTCTGGCGCGCCCTTGGCAGTGATGTCGAAGATTCCGAATCGGAATCGATCTCTACGGAGAGCCTGCTCACGGTAGAGTGCTACACAATCGCGAGCACCATACGTGCCCTCGATGCTGGCCTCAAAGCCGCCGAGGCTCGCGTAGACCATCTACAAATGGCAGATGACTACGGTGGAAAAGGTTTCTTCGTTTTACGGGGAGCCTTGACGGCCCTGGAAGCTGTAGCCGAAGCAACGGAAGAAGCTGCGGCCGAGCGGCTGGTTGCGCAGCGTATCGTGGCGTCGCCTGATCCTGCTCTACCCGATGTACCAGCCGAAGCCGTTCATTTGACCTTGAACATGACCCCGTCCAGCGACTAACCTTCTGGACCCGGCAGAACCCCTTCGAGGAATACTATGCGTACCGATCTGATTGGAACCGAACTTCCCCCATTGACCTACACCTACACCAACCGAGATGCCCTATTATACGCGCTCTCCGTTGGATGCGGCCCCGACGATCTCGATTTCGTTTACGAGGGACGAGGCCCCAAGGTCCTACCGACCTTTGCGGTCGTTCCTCCGTTCGAGCTCCTTTTCAGCGCCGTACGAACTCTCGAGATGAGCCTGACACGGGTAGTGCACGGGGAACAAGACATCGAAATCCATCGACCGATTCCTGCGGAGGCCACCGTGGAAACCCGCGCGACGGTCTCCGCCATTCAAGACAAAGGGAAACATGCCGTCTGCATCATAACGGCGAAAACCTACGAGCAGGACACCGAGCTGTTCACCACGACCTGGTCCATCCTCTACCGTGGTGGCGGAGGCTTCGGTGGGGATCCAGGCCCCAAGCAAGAGCTACCCGAAATCGCGGACGATCAGCGCGCTGATTTCGTATACGAACAGGTAACCCGAGCGGACCAGGCACTGATCTACCGATTGAATGGGGACCGAAACCCGCTGCACGTCGACCCCGCCTTTGCAGAAAAAGCCGGGTTCCCCAAACCCATTTTGCACGGACTCTGCTCCTACGGCATTGCCGGCCGAGCCGTGCTTTCCCATCTGGGAAACGATCTCTCTCGCTTCGCGGGATACTGGGCCCGATTTACGGCGCCAGTCTTCCCCGGGGAGGTTCTTACTACCGAGGGCTTTGTGCAGGACAACGGACAGATCCTGACCCGAACCAGCAACGGCTCGGATCAGGTCGTCTTGATCGGGCTCGCCCGTTTACAGGATAATTAAACCCATAGGGTATCGAGTATAATGGTCGCAGCCATCGCGATACTGGGCCCGACAGCGGCTGGCAAAACAGCGCTCGCGTTGGATTACGCCAGGACGACCCCCGTCGAGATCATCAATCTGGACGCCATGCAAATCTTTCGGGGGCTGGATATTGGCACGGCCAAGCCAACCCTGGAGGAACGGCAGCAGGCTCCACACCATCTCTTTGATATTCGTGAGCCCGACCAACCTCTCGGCGCGGGTGCCTACGCCGAGCTGGCCGAGCCTCTCTGCCAGGAGATCCAGAGCCGAGGCGCCTGCCCTCTATTCGTTGGAGGAACCGTCTTTTATTTTCAGGTTCTCCGGGAGGGTCTGGCTCCCATCCCGGAGATCCCGGGCTCTGTTCGACAGGAGTTGCGAGCGACCCTGGAAGAAGACGGGCTACCAAGTCTTCGCGAGGAGTTGGAACGGGTGGATCCCGAGTGGGCCGCAAAGATACACCCCAACGACACCCAACGCACTACGCGCGGCCTGGAAGTCTACCACCACACAGGTCGTCCCCTCTCAGCCTTCCTCAAAGAACCACGGCAAGGTGCCCTCTCTTGTGGAGTCGAGGGATTCATGGTCGACCCCGGTGGAGAGACATTGGACGAGCGTATTCGCGTTCGTGCCCACCAGATGGTCGAAGAGGGCCTAGAACAGGAGGTGCACGCGATCCTGCGAAAAGGGTACGAGCCGAATGTGCACGGGCTTACCGCACCCGGCTATCGTGAGGTATTACGTTATATCGATGGCAACCTCGAGGCCGCCGAATTGGTGCCGGCCATTGCGCAGAGCCATCGACGATTCGCCAAACGCCAGAGAACCTTCCTTCGCTCGGTGGGTGAACTCCGACCCATCACAACCTCATCCGACCTGGAGGCACGATGATTGGCGGTAGGCTACTAATCATTTTGGTGCTGCTCCTGCCCCAAGCCCTTCTTGCCGACGAGCCCCCCGAGTCGACGCCCTTCCCCGCAATCTACGACGAGCTCGCGGAGCGCACAGTACGTGTCGTCAGCGGTGACCGAAGTGGAACCGGTTTCTTCTTCGGAGATGGGCATCATCTGATCACAGCGCTTCATGTGGTAACCCATGGTCGCCCCATCGAGATCGTGTATCGGGACAAGACCCGAAAGAAGGCGCGAGTCGTACGAACGGATACAGCGCTCGATCTCGCCCAGCTTCGAGTTTCCACCAAGGACGAAGCGCTTACAGTGCAACCAGCGACCGTAGAGCCCACCATCGGAACTCCCGTATGTTTAGTGGGGCACCCCTACCCTGACTATAGTGAAAAGGACGGGACGCCATTGCTGCAATACACCCTATCCTGTGGCCGGATCACCAATCGGGTAGGCCCCTATCTGGTTACGGATGCTGCGATCAATCCTGGGCAGAGCGGCGCCGCCCTTACGACCCTGTCAGGCCAGCTGGTCGGGGTTGTCGTACGCCGTTTTCGACGGGGCGAAAACCTGGCCCAGGCGGTCGAACTCAGCCATATCGAGAACCTCGTCGCGAAACCGGAATTAACCGCGTTTCGTGGAACACATTCGGCCTATGTTCGCCTCGACTACACATGGAAAGGCGGTCTTGAGGGGGCCTTGCGTCATGGGCCGCAGCTCGTGCTTGGCGGGCGATTCTTCGATCGACTCGAAGTCGGCTTGCTGGGTGGTGCGGCCTTCAACGAGCACGATGGAGACTCCGACACGCCAGCATCCGAAGCCATGGACCTACGAATTGGTGCAGAGACCGCTGTACGTTTTCTCGCCCCGGCGGGATCGGGTCGTAAGGTGGCCATAAGTCTGGGTCTGGGAGCTGCTCTTGCCCTTCGATCCAGCACGACACCAACGGTTCGACTTACGGGCCCCGTCCCCTGCACCGATGGAAGCCAGGACTGTTACGAAGTCTCCCATACAGCGGGACAAACCGAGGCAACAGAGCTGGTTCTTTTGAATCCATTTCTCCGAGCCGACCTGGGCCTGTTTCAGATCTTTTTAGACGCTGAAATCGAGACCTCCGCTAGGGAGGCTTATGTAGGTGGCGGCTTATCCGTGGAATTCTGATTCCGCAATAACCATAGGCCTCCGACAATGCCGGCGACGCCTGTCGTAACGATGAGGCCCATATGGATCCCCATCCCATAGGTCACGGCCTCTTTGGTTTCAAAACCGACCATGCTCAGGGTCAGAACAAATCCTGCCTCGATGGTTCCCAGATTCATCACCGTTCCCACGGGTACAAAACTCAAGATCACACTCCCGAGAAAACCGATGGACATAGCCGCCCAGCCAATCTCCATCCCCACGCCACGCGCCAGGCATAGGTTGAGACATAATAGCGCGAACCACAAAACGATGGACTCCACCGCGATCAGAACGACACTCCGGCGCTCCCGTCTCCAGATACCGAGGGCTTCGCTGAGGTCCCCTAAGAAACTGTCAAAGCGGGCCCCGAAGATCCATCGGATCGGTTTCGACAAAAACACGACCAATCGATCGCCAAACCATAAGCCGCCTATGCCCATAAAGAGGGCCCCAAAACCAGCCAGAAACAGCGTGGCCTGGAAGCGGGGATCCGTAAACGGAGCCAGGGCCACACCCCAGATAACCATGACACCAAGTCCCAGAAAATCCGCAAACCGCATCAGCGCCGTCGCTCCCAGGCTCTTGGAAAAACCTTCGTTGGCGACAGCTCGCATCAACGTTGCGTAGGTAAACTCACCCAGCCGCATGGGCAGTATATGGTTCGCCGCTTGATGAACGGCCAACATTGCACTGATGGGTAGCGCCCCAACCCGCTCTACACGGGCTTGCTCTTCCAGATGCAACATACGAACACTTCGCACCACATGGGATCCCAGATACGCGAGGAAGGCCGCAACACACCAGAGCGGATGGAATTCCAGAATCTCAAAGTCCTTGGCCTTTACACCAGAGACCAGAAACAAGCCCCCTAATACGGGCACGACGAGCACGAGGCCCAATATCCAACGCGTACGGGTACTCATGAAGCACTCCAGGGCCCAACAAGGGTTTGAGCGATCCCACGGACCCAAGATGTATGTAATAGAGGATGCCTCATACTCTCACGGTTCCCTGCCTGCCGACGGTGGCAAGCTGTCCTTCAGGGTATACGAGAAGTAATAGGTACAAAAAAATCCAAAGAGGAATCCAGCTTTCCATGCATGGCCACCATTTCTTCTCGCGATTCCCGTTTAGGCGAGTAGGAACTAGAAGCTTGTGCAACGGTCGGCCAGATGTTAGGTCGATCATTCCGTTTCCCACCAGTTGGGCCCTATGGGTCGGATTGGTACGTGCACCCCGTGAATGAGAAATACGCTATGATCATCGATCTCTTCGTCCCGTATCAGGAAAATGACGAACAACCACTGGATGTGGCTCTCCTATCCGAATCCGTACGCAGCAAGGGTATTGACGCTGTGTGCCTCGTATCAGAAAACGAGCCGCCCGCTGAAGATTCCAAAGCGGTTCAAGAGCTCAACCAGAGCGGCACCAAAACCTATCGAGCAGCCACTGTATCCGCAGGCGCCGCTCGTTTCTGGGTCCTCCCTCCGCAAAATAGCGACTGGAACGATATCCGCCCCGACACCACCGGCGATGTAGAACCCGCGGACCTGGTACAGGATCTCACGGACAAAGGTTGCGCCGTATTATTATGCAACCCCTACGCACGGAACCTTCCCGGGGGCGAGCTTCGGGATCATGCGGTGTACATTCCAGGCATTCACGGCGTCCTCGCGATGATCGGAACCGCTATAGGCAATGAAAACAAGCTCGCGCAGGAATTCGCCATGGTGCGACGGCTGGCCGCGGGTGGAGCATCCGCCGCCGGACCCGACCATGGCGAGTTTGGCCGGTATCTGACCCTCGGCCTTTTTGAGGGAGAGCTGGTGGAAGGAATACGGAGCGGCGAATTCCTGACCATGGAGTCGACCGGGGACACCTTCGAGCCCATCGAAGCCAAAGCCTCCCATCGTGGCGGTGATCGGGGTTCTCGGGACGGGAAACGCCAAGGAAGAAATGGCGGAAGAGATCGCGGACGTAACCGCTCCTCTCGCGGCCATGGACGCCGATCCTGAGCCTTAGACATGAACGCCAGCTCCACACGACTCGGATTGGCTCTGCCTGAGAATTTCGAGATGGACCTCTATCTCGTCGAGGCGAAGATTCGTGAGCTCGGAAAAATGGAGCAGGTACCCGATGCGAAACTCGATACGGCATGTGCCCGCTTTGAGCGCTCCGGTTTGCATACCCGGGCGATCGCTGGCCCCGATCCCGGTCTCTCCGTCATCTATTATTCACGGGACCACCGGGTACTCGAACAAGCCGCAAAGCTGGAGCGAGTCCAGCGCCTAAAACGCCAGGCTGGGAAACGAACGGTAGCGGCCCGTAAACTGGGTACATTATTAGGGTATCCGGCCTGCTGCGTAGAGTCCTTTGTGACGGCATCGCGGCAGAACGATGTGGATATACTCTCAGCCTTCGACGCGGGCCTAGCCCAGCCTATGGCGCCCTTGATGAACTTCTTTCCTCGAGGGGTTGCTCCTGTGGGTTGGGTACCATGCTCGCCCACCTGCGCTGAATCCATGGACTACGCACACCGTACGGTGGCGTCCATGAAGCAAGACTACAGCCTACAAGAGAACGATCTGGAAGATGCTTTAGCCGGTGTCGTCATGTGGTTCTCCTCACCACTGTTCTTGCAATTTCGGCATATCAACAACCTCAGCGAGACGGGGTTCTCGTACGAAGAGGTACTATCCTCTGCGCAGATAGCACCCACAAGTGGGCACCCCAAAGACCAGAGTGGGGCCGAAAAACTGGCGCGGCTCAGGACTGAGTTCTCCGCCGGAGACCGCTTGGAACTTACCCCAGAGGGAGTGGTCGTGTATGCTGGTGAGGAAGCTGTTTTCAACTGGGACGCACCAGAACTACAAAACCGCTTTATGGTTTTCCTACCTTGAGACCTCTCAACGTTTGAATTTATGCGCGTTGCCATCCTCCAGATTCGGCGTATGCCCGCCACCTACTTCTTCGATACTCTGAACGTACTGTATGCGGGAGATCTTCGAAGAGATGGGCACGAGGTAAAGGTCTATGACCATAACCTGGCGGAAGTGGATAGCCTTGGGGCGGGTCTGGCGAATCTGAAGCAGGCTCTCGATGACTTCCAACCGGAAGTCCTTCTTTTCGAACGTGTCTTCAGCCCTGCGCTGGTAGCCGCTCTGCGCGAAGAATCTACGATCGCCGTCGGCGCACTACACCAGGAGAGCGCGGAAGCCATCGAAGGGGTCGATTTCAGCCTGCCCAATCTCGCCCGAACACCGGTGGTAGAAGCCATCAACGCGCTGGCTGAAAAGGGCCTCGACGGGTTGGCCAATGTGCCCGGGCTGACCTTCAATGGGACGACACCGGATCTTGGCTATCGGCCCTCTGTGGATCGTCTATTCGTAGACTTTGATCTGGCCTACGACCTCATGATTCAGACCCGGCCTTCTCCGGATCCATCGCCCCTGCGCAAACATGTCTTTGGAAACCTGGGCTGTCCGTACCGGAACGCACCCAATCGAACCGGGTTTCTAGATGATATCGAGCTGCCCACGAATATCACGGCGCGTGGTTGCACCTTCTGTGACCGGCCCGATTACGATCGAATACGCCCCGATTTTGCCCTGGGACTTGTACGAGAACAGCTGCAACAAGTACGGGTAGCCTACCCCGACCTTGAACAGCTCATCCTGGTGGACGAATACGCCCTTCGATATGTGGACCGTTTCGTAGCTCTACTCCTGGAAGAGGGGGTTCGCGATATCGAGATCTTCTTCTCCGCACGCATCGACTATATCCATAAATTCCGTGATCGGTTTGAGGCCGCCGTAGAGCAGGCCGGTGGTCAACTGCGCTTGGTCATGTACCTGGTGGGCATCGAGAACTTCTCACCAATGGAGCTGTGGCGATTCAATAAAGGGGTCTCGGTACGAAGCGCTATCGAGGGCTTGAACATCCTCAAAGGTATCGGCGACCGCCAAGAACATTTCCGATGCGAACCAAGTTTCGGTTTCATCATGTTTACCCCTTGGACCACACCTCTAGACCTGTATCTTAACCTTGCCTACATCCAGCGCCTCGACTTCGACCAATGGCGACAGTCGGCTATTCTCACTCGGCTTCGGCTCTACCGGGAAAACGCGCTCTATTTCAAAGCGCTTCAGGAAGGCTTGATCGACGAAGATTCCCATGAAGGTGCCGATGCCAGTGCCCGATATGGTTACGAAGCGGAGGCAACCTGGCGTTTTGTGGATCCACGGTCCCGCGCCATCTACGAAAAGGTATATAACGCGCCCTCCGGTGAAGCCGGATTGCTGGCATTACAACAAGCTCTGGTCCCCTATAAGGCGGAGATTGAAAGTATACTTCAGACGGTAGATCTGGAAGATCCCGACACGGTGGTAAAGCTCGCGACGGGTGATTTGGCCGGCGCGGCCTGAAGGTTTACCCTACGCTCTACAGACGGTATAAGCGCAACAGACCTAAACGGTTGGCTCGATGCTCTCGTACCGTATCCAATACCTTCTCATCTGCCTTATGCTCTGGGCCGGACTAGCCTGCGGCCGAAAAGGCTCGAGCGTAGACGCTCCACGTCGTGACAGTCCCATTGCGCCCCAATCCCTTGAGCGGGTACGTCTGATTGTCATGGGTGATACCGGTCTTCCCGGCCCCGAGATGGAGACATTGAATAAGACCCTACAGACCGAAGCCGCAGAGTATGTGCTCGTGCTGGGAGACCTGGTCTACGAAACAGGGCCCGCTTGTCCCGACGGTCGAGCCAAAGGAGAAGCCCTGCGTATTCTGGACGAGCGGCTCTATGGGACCATCGGAAAACTCGAGCGCCCTACTCTGCTGGCCCTGGGCAATCATGATCTGGCCCATCGCCCGAAAGATGCAGCACGTGAAGCGTGTTATCTCGATTATGCGTCCCAACATGCGAACCTCATCTTCCCCGATTTATTCTACACGGTAGAGCTCGGTGTCGTGACCCTGGTGGTTCTCAACACGAATCAACTAACATCCGAGCAGGCAACGACAGTACAGGCAGCGTTCGAGGAATCGAAAGGTTGGAAGATCCTCGCAGGCCATCATGTTCTGAAGACCTATCATGACAAAGAATCCGAAGATCTGCTGCACCCGTGGTTCCAAAAGCATGGCCTGGCGCCAGACTTCTACTTTGGTGGCCATGCCCATTTTCAGCAATTCGGACGATACGCCGGGATCTTCGCCCTCACCAGCGGGTCCACAGCAAAAATCCGTACACGCCCATCCTGTCCACCCACATGTGGACCCGGACAAATGTGGGGTCAATCCACACGGGGTTACGCCCTTGTGGACGCAACCCCTGACAATGTATCCATCACCTTTAAAGGCATCGACGGCACGCCGCTCTGGCATTGGAGCAGCCGCGGCGGTGCGCAGCCATCCGGAGTAAATACGAAATGAATGCCTATTTTGGATCCCTGGCCGCCATCTCTGGCGCTCTTGGTGTAGCCGCCGGAGCCTTCGGAGCCCACGGTCTCAAAGACCGGGTCGAGGAGCGTATGTTGGACATCTGGGGGACGGCGGCACAATACCAACTGATTCATGCCCTGGCCCTTCTCGCGGTAGCCATGCTTATGGGCCGCAACGATGCCACAAGCTTGAACGTCGCGGGCCACGCTTTCTTCTGGGGAACATTGATCTTCTCTGGGAGTCTCTATGCGCTGGTATTATCCGGTCAAACATGGCTGGGAGCGTTCACTCCGATCGGAGGGACTGCCTTTATCGTCGGATGGGTCGCCGTCGCCGTGGCCCTCTGGCCGTGACGGATTCTCCGCTGCTGTCGAGGCCGCCAGCGTCTTGACGATCCACTCGGCGAACCCGTACCCTGCGAAGTACCCCACAAGGCAGAACACTTTGAGGTTAAAGACATGCGTTTCGTGCCATATATACTGACCGTATTCCTGCTCCTGGGCTCCGGGAATCTATTTGCGGAAGACACCACCGACACTTCCGAGACCTCCGACGCAACCGGTGACATCCCCTGCGGGAGTGTCTCGTTCGAGGGCTGCTGCTCCCAGAACGCTGTGTTTTTCTGTTTCGAGGACAGTCTTCAAGTCCTCAATTGTCCGAACAACCAGCCCTGTGGTTGGGGCGGAGACCTCGGATACTACGACTGCGATACGGACGGAGAAGCCGAACCGACGAATACGCATCCCTACCTCTGTCCTGGGGAGGAATGCGAGCCCTACTGCGAAGGCCGTGAATGTGGACCCAACCTCTGTGGTGGAACCTGCGGTGCTTGCCCCGAGGGTACCGCTTGTGACTTTGGCACCTACTCCTGCGTTGAGGTTGAATCTTGCGGCGATGTTACACCCATGGGCTGCTGCTCCGGTGACACCGTACAATTCTGCAACGCAGATGGAATCCTCAACATTGTCAATTGTGCCCAGGAGAGCGACCCAGAAAAGACGACGTGTGGTTGGGTAGATTTCAGCGAAGCGACCGGGTTCTATGCCTGCACAAACGAGGCCACCGCGGAACCGACCGGTGCCGTTCCCATGGAATGTCCAGCCAGCGCCTGCCTACCGGACTGCACAGGAAAAGAATGCGGAGACGACGGCTGTGGTGGAAGCTGTGGTGGCTGTCTTGCCCCCGCCATCTGTAACGCGAATAATGAATGTGAAGGGCCTGAACCCAATCCCGACACCACGTCGACGGATCCCGGCACGACAGGCTCCGACGCGGGAAGTGGCGATCAAAACACCCCCGAAGACGCCACACCAAACGACGGAAGTTCCTATTCGGAAGGCGGACCCATCAATCCCCCATCCAGTGGAAGCAGCGGTGGCTGCAACCGCTCCGATGCCCCCGTTCCTTTTGGGGCACTATTGCTGCTCAGCATAGTCTTCGGTTGGCTTCTGACCCGGCGGCGTTTTACACAACCTTAAGATGCGGTTTCGCGCTAGCGTTCCGCTGCCGCGCATCGGCTTCCAGAGCCTCGTAGACCTGCTTCTCTTCCTCCGCCGCTGCGATGCGATCGAAGGTAGATTGCAGAGCGGAAAGATCCGCATTGAAGCCGTGCGCTTCCAGTATCCGCTTTAGCAATGGATACTGCGACTCAATGCTCTCCTTCACGGAGCGGAACCCGTGAGATGCGGCCACATGTCGCGCCCAGAAATTCAACGGGTTCATCTGAAAGAAATCTTCGTCGCTGGCCGAAGGCTCAATGAGAATAATATCTCCCTTGAATTCCGGATCGAGTCGAAGCTTCTCCACACCGAGGTGAAGCCGCGTGTGCAGAAGCGTACGGAACGCCTGGTTCAAAACTGTCAGAGCGCTGGAGTCACCAATATTCTTCGGGTCCTGCCCAGGCTTCAAAGCCCGGCTAACGTAGGGCCGGAATGGATTATAGGCGATAATCAGATCGGCTCCCTTTGCCGCGGCCACACTCATGCTGGCCGTCTTGCTGATCGCACCATCGATGTAACGACGCCCGTGCAGCTGAGCCGGCCGGAAAAAGACCGGAATGGCGGTCGAAGCCTGTACGGCCTGGCTGATGGTGATGGAGTGATCCTCATCGGGACCAAAGACATCAAAGGTCGCATTTTCCAGATTGGTAGCGCCGATATATAGGCTCGCGCCATGCTCCAACCGCAGCAACCGGAAATGGTTGGGCAACCCATTCCGCTCCAGGTTGGTGCGGATATAGGACTCAATACGTTTGTTATCAAAGAGACCACTGGGCAGATAGTCCAGGCTCAGAGGGAACTGAGGGTCCGAGAAGGGCTTGGCGAAGATGGGCTCAAAAACCTCTTCGTTCCAGCGCGCTTCTTTCGGTCGCATCAATGTGCGCCGCATATTTCGTAGAACGCTACGGCGACTATAGAAGGCGCTACGCATCACCCCTTTCATGACGGCAGGCCCAAAGGCCACACTGTCGCGTAGGAACTGCATGGGTTGCCCCACGAATTCTTCTACATTCGGCCAATAGAAATGGCTCGGACGGAAGGGGGAGATCACCTTGCTTCGCCCATTTACGGCGCGTAACAACTCGATCGGTGGGACGCCGGCCGCGAGGGGAGCTGCAAGAAAGGCTCCCGCGGAAATCCCCACATAGATATCAAAGTTGGTTACCGACCGTTGACCAAGGAATCGATCCAGGGCCATCAAGCCACCGACTTTGAAAGCACCACCGCTTATGGCGCCACCCGCCAGGACTAGAGCAACTTTGGTCCGTTTCTCGGTCTGACCAAGGTCCGATTTCTGTACAATCGTAATGCCCATCGGCGCTCCGTGTGCTGGTTCCTAAAGTGTAGTTCCGACCGCTTCGAAGAGCAAGTACTCTAGTTGTTTTTATCCGTCCAATATTTCGCTCAGAGTAGAGTCTTTTCGGATTCTAAGCCTTGATCGTGTATACTGAGGCCATGAGTCGAGCCCTACCATTCCCCCTTTCTCTTGGGTTTCCTGGGTTTCGCCTGGCTCGCCGACGAGCAAAGTCAGGTCTGGCACCCCTGGAGAAAGAAAAGCGACCGAGCCCACCAGAGGTTCGAGTCCATGTCTGCACCAGCCCCGTGGAAGTGTCCTACATCACGATGGTGTTTAAAGATGCAGACATCCCCTTTCGAATGGAAGGCTATGGCCTCGACCCCTATGGGGTTCTATATATCCAGCAACGGGGGCTATGTACCCTGATCGTCTCAGAAGCCGACGCGGCCCAGGCCAGAAAGCTTATCGATCAACTCTGGACCCAGGCCGAAACGAGTAGCGCCTAGTCGACTCGACGCAACCCTGGTTCATACGGTATTGGCATAGGGCATACCTTCGACTACGATACGTCGTGCCATCCACCCTCTTCCGACGGAACCATCTATGAAGCGCCTGCACCTCATCCTATTGCTTTTCTTCGGCATCGGTTGCGCTACCACACAACAATCGCAGACGGCCACCATCGCCAATGATCCAGCCAGTGAATTGATCTCCACGGATCAGGTGAAAGACGCCGTCGCTACCTACCGGGAGAAGACAAAGAGCGAGCCAAACGATCCCAGGGCCTGGCACGGCCTTGGTGCTAGCTGCACCCGGATTCGTGACCTGCAATGTGCGGAAGACGCCCTCGCCAAAGCCCTCCAGCTAAAAAGCGACGACCCGGGGATTCTATCTAGCCTCGGGTTACTTCGCTTCCACCAGGGGAAGATTGAAGAAGCCGAAGAGTTCGTCATGAAAGCCCTGGCGCAGAATAAGAACTACGGTCCCGCCTGGAACAACCTCGGCCTCGTACGGCACGCCCAGAACAATCTTAATGGTGCCTTCGAAGCCTTTCGCGAGGCGTTAACCTACAACCCGGACGACCTGATCGCTCTGGAAAACATCGGAACCCTGCTGCTTCATTTCCAGGGGACACCGCGTAAGGCACGGCCCTATATCGTACGACGACTACGGGTAATGCAGATGCGAAATATGAAACCACGCTGGGATGACTTTCGCGACGCCGGGCTCGCCGCCCTCTTCTCCGACGATGGGGATATGGCTATCGCCTACTTCGAACAGGCTCGTGAGCGCGCCCCAAAGAATATAGAGCTCTATTTCCACCTCGGTCTGGCCCATGTACAAGTGGGCGAACTGGCGCGGGCAGAAGAACTTTTGCGGACGGCCCACGAAGGCAAACCCAAAGTGGGCCTCTTCGCCAGTTATTACGGCCGAGTCCTCGTAAAACGGAAAAAGTATGAGGCCTCGATTCCTCCGCTGAACATTGCCATGAAAGCAAACCCCAACGATCCCGACACGGTCATGGGACTGGGCGTTGCTCTGGAGGTCCTCTCCGAAAAGATGACCCGTTCACCGGAATACTCGAAGAGCGGTTGCCAACCAGGAAAAAAAGCCAGCAAGCCCTTCTGTAAGAAAGTGGCCAAGATGAAAGCCCGCAGCCAAAAGGTCTTCGCACGAGCCTGTACTCTCGGCGTCATGGATGCATGTGAGCCCGGAAAGCGTAGGAAAAGGTAACCCCATTGGTCGCGATCGGTGAATACGAGCTGGCGGTACTCAAGGCCGTCTTCCACGCGGGCGGAACGATCCCTGATCCGATTGACACCCTCTCCGTCGAGACCGAGGTTCCCGGCGATCGGAGCGAGGCCCTCACCAAGCTAACGCAGGCAGAATATCTGACCGGTGCGACGGCGGGTCAACAACTCACTGCGATCGCAATCGAATATCTGGAGATGCTTGGTCTGGTAGACTAAGCCAGGGCCTCCAGCGCGGCCTGCACCAGATCATCCCAGCTCCCGCCCGTGGGTATCCGCCCCTGGGCAAGCTCGGGCCGACCGCCACCACGGCCATTATTTTGTTCTCCGAGGATCTTCATGATTCGACCGCAGTCGAAATCACTATTTTCCCCACGCGCGATTAGAACATTACGGTTCCCATCGACCACACCGGCCAGGAGAACAACAGCGTCGGATCGTTTCGCCACGACCTGCTGGGAAAGTTGTTTTAGCAGGGCCGGGTCCGCTCCCGGGATAGAGGCCACCAATCTCGCAGTCTCGCCGCAGGTTTGAAGCAACCGTTCCACATAGCTAGCCGCGTAGAGCTTTTGCATCTGGTTCGCGCGGGCATTGGCCTCTTTCAGGGCGGACTGCATATTTTCGATGGCGTCTTTCACGCCCTCCGGGCCACAGCTGAACCGGTCGGATAGAGCCTTGAGCCGATGACCATCCAGAGAGGTCTCCAGTCGAGCCCGTTGTCCGGCTGAAAAATTTACGCGAGCGCCCCCTTTATTGCGCTCGACACTCCGAACATAGACAAGCCCCACCTGGGCGGTGGACAGGCAGTGGGTTCCACCGCATGGGCTCATATCGAAGCCATCCACGTCCACAACCCGGATTTCATTTTCGACCTTTGGATCCCGCCGCAGTGGAAGGCTCGCCAACACCGCCGGATCGGGTACATATGCCCGAATCGCGCGGTCTTCAGATATCACCTCATTGACCAGAGAGCAGGCCTCCCACGCCTTCTCTTCGGATAGCTCCTCCACGGACACATCAACTGTACAGTTATGTTCCCCCAAACGGGACGAGACCGTGGGCGCATTCGCCACATCGAGCAGAGCACGCGACAACATATGTTGCCCCGTATGCAGAGCCATATGTTGCCGACGGCGCGTAGCTTCGATCTCCCCTGACAACTGGGTGCCGACTTCGGGTAGCTCCCCCGCCACCAGGTGATGGATCTGGCCGTTCGCGTCCGCCTGTACATCGAGAATCTCCAAGCCACCAAGGCTTCCACGATCCCCCAACTGACCACCAGATTCAGGATAGAAGGCGGTTCGGTTCAATATCACCGAATGGTGACCATCCCATTCCCCATGCCCTACAACCTGGGCGTCAAAGTCGAGGAGGAGAGAGTCCGCGTAATAGAGTCGTTCCGTCATGCTTCGCTCCGTGAAGAGATGCAATAAGAGGACTCTTACCAGGATCTCTCACCGTCTGTGAACTCTTTGAACTATGAGTTGCGTTTCTGCTGCAGCTGGGGTCAATTATCAACCTCCATGGCAAAAACCATATGATGGATAAAAAGGAGCCCAACGTATGCCTGAACTGAACGCCTTAGCCCCCGACTTTGACCTACGAAGTACAAATGGTGACAACATCACCCTCTCAGGGCTCCGTGGGCAAAAAGTGGTCCTCGCCTTCTATCCCGCCGCGTTTACAGGCGTTTGCGAAAAGGAGATGTGCACCTTTCGTGACTCCCTCTCGGGATTCAACACAATGAACGCTACCGTTCTTGGCATCAGCGTTGACCTGCCATTTTCCATTGGCGCTTTTGCTAAACAAAACGAACTGAATTTCCCCCTCCTCTCGGATCATGATCGTACAACGATCCATGCCTATGATGTTGCGTTTCCCAACTTCGCGGGGCTACCCGGCTATACGGTGGCACAACGAGCCGTTTTTGTCGTCGATGAAGAGGGCATTCTTCGCTACCAGTGGACCGCTCCCAATCCGGGCGTAGAGCCCGATTATGACGAGGTCGCAGCCCAACTCAAATGAGGTACGTATCTTGAAGCCAAATACTCATAGAAAAGCTCTACGAGCGGCACAATCGGTTGTAGCCGGAGCCCGCCGACAGTTCCTGCCCTCTCTCGCAGGGCTGGCTCTAGTGGCCTATCTTCCGGGCTGTGGCTCCACAGGCACAGGCTCGCCCCAGGATATCGCCGGAGATCAGCCGGCCTCTATCGATCATCAGACACACGACAGCACACCCCCTTTCGACACCCCCGCGGAGACAACTTCGACCGATCTGGGCTGCCTACAACTCCTCAACACGTCCTGCTCTGACGAGATCCCCTGCGACGGCCTCGAGCAGATATGTCTTGAAGGCAATTGTTATGCACAGGACGTCAGCATGGATCCTACATCCGAACCGGGAGGTTGTGCCGAGTCGGATTCCACCATGTGCCCCGAAGGTTCGTTTTGTGTGGAGGACCAGTGCTACGAGATCGGCGAAAGCACCCTGGCTGCCCAGGCCTGCTGTAACGAAATCACCCTGGCGGGCAACGAAAAGGGTTTAGAGGCTCTCGGTGTGCCCGGCTGTACTCCCTGTTATATGGAGACCGAGTTCACCTGTAACGAAGATGACACCTGCACCGGCCTGGGTCTCCATTGTGTGGATGGCCAATGCTGGGCCGGTCAGTTCTCCTCAATACCAGTCGGCGTGACCTGCAGCGAGGAAGCCCCTTGTGAAGAAGGCTTCTGCCAAAGCGGAGATTGCCTCATCAGTAATACGGTTGGCCACGACGCTATGGACATCTGCTGCCAGAAGCATTTCCGAGTGAACCATTTCGGGCTCGCGGGATGCACTCCATGGGGACCACCCGCGCCGCCAGCGTACGACGGTTCCAGACTGATAGGAACCGTAATAGTGTAGCTCTCCAACGGGGTTTCGGGGCACCCCCATGGGGACAACCTCTTTCCTCGTTGTCTGCCAACGCCATGTCCCCTAGAATAGGTTCAACTGAGCTGGATTGAACATGAATAGAAAAACACATCGCAAAGCCCTACGTGCTGCGCAATCCGTCGTTAGTGGAACGAAACGAATCATGCCCACCCTCGCTGGACTGGCGTTCGTAGCCTATCTTCCGGCCTGTAGTAATTCGTCTTCGAATCTTCGTGTCGACTCCAAATCAAAGACCGAAGTCGTGAACAATAACCAGACCAGCAAAACTGCGGGTACCGCGGCGCAGAGCTGTCTGCAGCCCATCAACATGACCTGTTCCGACAAGATCCCTTGCCAAGGAATAGACCTCGTATGCGTCGATGGAACATGCCAGGCACAAGACATCAGTATGGTGGCTCACACCGAGACCTGTTCCCAGGAAGATCCTACCTGTCCCGACGGAGCGCGCTGCATCAATGGCCGATGCCATTCGGTCACAGACGCGATCCGCGCCGCCCAGGAATGTTGTGATGCGGTGATCCGTAACGTACGCAGTACTGATAACGATAGGGTCCGCTACCTATACAACAATATTGCCGTTCTTGGATGTAACCCCTGTATCATGGATACAAACATCGACTGTAGCGATACCGGCCGGTGCCCGAGCACGGAGCTGAGCTGTATAGAGGGGAGCTGTTGGGCCGGCGAATATTCGCAGATCCGTACAGAAAAGGACTGTAGCGACAAGGTCCCATGCGATGGGAGTCAATCCTGTATCGAGGGCAAGTGCACGTCGCAGGGGAGAGACACCGAGCCCATCAGTAGCTGCTGCGAGAGCCATTTTGATGTCGACCATTATAGTTACGCCGGTTGCACTCCATGGGGACCACCCGCTCCCCCAGTCTACGATGGATCGAGGCTGTACCGAGCCGTGAAAGCGTAGCCATCTGCACGCGTAATCGCTCCGTGCGGGGGACAAATTCTTTCCACTTTGTTTCCTTGGCCCAAGTACCCTACAATATGTCTAATTCAATTGGAGTTGGGCATGGATAGAACTACACATCTCAAGGCATTACGGGCCGCACAATCTGTTGTAGCGGGAACCAAGAAACGGATCGTGCCAACGCTGGCGGGTCTGGCTTTGGTGGCCTATCTTCCAGCTTGCAGTGATGCCCCCGCCGATCCTGTCGATACCGGAACAAACACGGAAGTCGTCAGCAACGACGCCAGCCCACCGACGGATACATCCACTGGCACGGATACAGCGACCGGCACGGACACCTCCACAGGAACCGACGCGTCCCCCGACGAAGGCAATACGGATCCAGATGAAGGTTCACCGACGGACACCACATCCACGGCTCAGAGCTGTCTCCAGCCCACCAACATCGCCTGTTCCGACGATATGCCATGCGATGGAATCAGTCTCGTATGCCTCGACGGACAATGCCAGGCCCAGGACATCAGTATGGTGGCCCTCACCGAGACCTGCTCTCAGGACGACCCAACCTGCCCCGACGGAGCGCGCTGCGTCGAAGATCGCTGCCATTCCGTAACCGACGCGACACGCGCTGCGCAGCAGTGTTGCGATGCACTGGTCATGGCCGCCAGTGAAGACGGAGAGCTCCTACCGCTCTACAATAATGTCGCCGTTCTTGGCTGCAATCCCTGCATCATGGATTCCGAGGTCGATTGTGATGAAGCCGGTGAATGTCCGGGAATGGGCCTCACCTGTGTAGATGGAGACTGTTGGGCCGGCGAGTTTTCGCAGATTCCCAGTGGCACGGACTGTAGCGACGAGGTCCCGTGCGATGGATTCCAATCCTGTATCGAGGGAGAATGCACAACGCCAGGGATGTCCAATGACACCATCGCAAATTGCTGTGGAAGCCATTATATGGTCGACCATTACGGTATGGCCGGCTGCACACCCTGGGGCCCACCCGCGCCTCCAGCCTATGACGGCTCACAGATCCTCCGACTCACGGCCGAGGTCGCCTGATGGTAGTTTTAGATTTGCGTCGCATGGGACAGGCCCAGGCCCCCGAACTCAGTGAGATGTACGATCTCGACGGCTTCGATAGAGAGCGAGCTATCGCCACCTGGAAAGGCCGAATGGTTAACGAGCACATCTCGGCCCGTGTCTTCGCAGCATTAATCCCCCAGATGATGAAAGCCGGACTGGCTCCGGAGTGGCAGCATAGTGTCGCCCAGATGATCCAGGAAGAGCTAAGCCATGGGGCCCAATGCGCGGCGATGGTACATGCCCTCGGTGGAGAAGCGGTAGCCGAAATACCGGCCCTGGCCGATGTTCCGGATCATCCCGACGCCCCACCCCTGGAAGGATTTCTCCGAAACCTTCTCAGCATCTCCTGTCTTAGCGAGACTGTGGCGGTTTCCCTGATCCGCGCCGAGCAGGAAGAAGTGGGCCCGCCGGAAATGAAAGAAACCCTCAAGACCATCCTGGCTGACGAGGTCCAACACGCTCGTTTCGGGTGGAATGTTCTGCGCGAGATATCCAACGATATTCCGGCCGATATGAAAGCGCGCCTGAGCGACTATCTGGTCGCGGCCTTTCGTCATGTACGCGAGCACGAGCTCGCCCACCTCCCCGTTACAACACCACCGAGCGAAGCCGCCACTAGCGTCGGCGTCTGCGATGGTAACGACGCCCGGGCTCTCTTTTTCGACACCATCGAACAAGTGATTATTCCCGGCCTGGAAGAACACGGCTTCTCAGCCCAGGCCGCCTGGGATCAATCCCTGCAGAACACCCATTAAGCCCCTTATGAAACCAGGCTATGGTTCGGGGTTCTATACGACGGCTGGTCGATGTACAGGCTCTGTATTTCCCTCGCGCGCTTGCGCACGTGAGAAATTCTGTGTAGCCACTGAAGAAAGGGTTTGAACGGGAAACCATCGTGGCAGGAAGCGAAAGATACTGTCCTATTTGTGATTCGACGATGTCCGAAGACATCTGTCCGCAAGATGGTGTGCCAACCGTGCTGGGTCGGTTTCATGACCGCAAAGCCGAAGATCCCCTGGTGGGCAAGGTCTTCTCCAAGCGCTACGAGATCAAGCGACTCCTTGGCGAAGGTGGTATGGGCAAAGTCTACGTGGCCGTACAGACCAGCATCGATCGGGAGGTCGCCCTTAAAGTGCTTCACCCCGAATCCTTGAAGGATTCAAAACGCGTGGCTCGCTTCTACCGGGAAGCCAAGGCGGCCAGCCAACTGAACAACCCCCATGTTGTGCGTCTCTACGATTTCGGCGTAGACGACGATACCGACATGCCCTTCATTGCGATGGAGTTATTACATGGCCAGACCCTCGAAGATCGACTGAATACGGGTGGCCCGGTCTCGCCCCATGAAGCGATGGAGCTGTTCAAACAGATCGCCCAGGCCCTGGCCGAGGCCGAGCCCCTGAAGCTGGTGCATCGCGATCTCAAACCAGAGAACATCTTTCTCACCACCCTCCCCGGCGGAGAGGTCTTCGTGAAGGTCATGGATTTCGGGATCGCGAAGATGGACAATAGCGCAGGGACAGGCCAGCTCACAGCCACAGGTATCGTGGTGGGTACCCCGATCTACATGGCGCCCGAGCAGATCTCCGGCAAAGATGTAGACTCTCGCACCGACATCTACGCCCTCGGCTGCATTCTACACGAGATGCTTACAGGCTCTCCTCCGTACGAAGCGAAGGATATGATGGCCGTCCTGATGGCTCATATTCAACAGCCTATACCCGCTCTTCCCAGCCCTCTGGCCTGCGGTGTGGATCCCATCCCCGAGCTCATCTCCCTCTACGAGACGATGCTGCAAAAGAAGATCGCGAACCGGCCCGCCAATGTCGCCGATTTCATCGACCGGATCCAGAAGACCGCCGACGCCCTCCAGGACAGCCTGGAGGAGGTCACCGTTCGAACACCGCTGAAACCGCCAACCGTGCCACGAAAGAAACCGACCATATCGACCGATGAAGCCCCCATGGGGCTCGTCACTCTGGTCTTCACCGATATCGAAGGCTCAACCGAATTATGGGAAGCCTCTACCCAGATGATGGAGCAAGCGCTTCAGACCCACCAGAAGCTGATGCGCGAGCTCATCGACGAACATATGGGTTACGAGGTGAAGACCGAGGGCGACGCCTTCATGGTAGCCTTCTCTTCGCCCGTCCGCGCCGTAAACTGGTGTATTACCGCTCAGCGAGCGTTACAGGCTGCCCCCTGGTCCGAGGCCCTGCTGGCTCGCCCCGAAGCCAGCGAAGCCCCAGGCATTCGAGGTCTACGCGTGCGCATGGGGGTGCATCTTGGGGAGCCTCTATGCCGAACCGACCCCACCACGGGTCGTATGGATTACTTTGGCCCCAGCGTAAACCGCGCCGCGCGAGTCGCCAGCGCCGCCCACGGAGGGCAGATCCTGGTGACCGGCACCGTATGGGATACGGTCCATGAGAGTATCGACGCAAAAGGTGCGGATCTGGGCCAACATCGCCTCAAAGGCCTGGAACATGTACAGCATCTGGTGGAAATCAAGCTAGACGAGTTCAAGGAACGTTCCTTTCCCCCACCCCGGACCCTGGATGCACGAAAAACAAATCTGCAGGATCACCCCACCAGCTTTGTTGGGCGCCAGGCCGACCTCCAGAAGGTAGAGGACCTCTTCACAGAGGGGGCCCGGCTGGTCACCTTGCTCGGTGTCGGTGGGCTCGGGAAGACACGATTATGCACCCGCTATGGCGCCGTACATCTCGACGCCTATAGTGAAGAAGGGGGCGTCTGGTTCTGTGACCTTTCCGATGCACGTAGCCTCGTGGGCGTGCTGGACATGGTGGCCAACACCCTGCAAGTCCCGCTGACGGGCGGGGATCTCGAAAATAATATCCAACGTCTCGGGGACGCCATCGCCGGCCGCGGTCGGATCCTGTTGATCCTCGACAATTTCGAACAGGTGACCAACACCGCCGAGGAGACTCTCGGGGCGTGGCTATCGGTCGCCCCAGGGGCTCGTTTTCTGATCACCACCCGTGAGCGCCTTCGTATCGATGGTGAACATGTCTACGAGGTAGAACCCCTCGACCCCGAATCCGGAGTGGAGCTATTCATTGAACGAGCCCGCGCCGCCCGGCCCTCCTTTCGGCTTGAGTCCGAAGATCGACGGCTTATTCGCCAGATCGTTGAACGCCTGGACGGCATCCCCCTGGCCCTGGAATTGGCCGCCGCCCGGGTTGTGGTCCTACCACCGAAAAAGCTGCTGGACCGCTTGAGCCAACGCTTCAAACTCCTCAAGGGCAAACGCACTCGCGCCGGCAGCCGCCAGGCGACCCTGCGCGGTATGATCGACTGGTCCTGGGACCTGCTGGAACCCCATGAGCGCAGCGCTCTCGCCCAATGCGCCATCTTCAAAGGGGGCTTCTTTCTCGACGCGGCCGAGACCATCATCGACCTGTCCGACTTCGACGACGATCCCTGGGTTCTCGATACCCTTCAATCCCTGCGCGACAAATCCCTGCTCAAGACCCGGGAAGTGCGCGAGCTACCCGAAGAGCCACGCTTTTATATGTACGAGAGCATCCGCGAATACGCCCTGGAGCGACTGGTGGAGCAGGCGCTCCTCGACGCGGCCTCCCAACGCCACGCGGACTACTATCTTCACACATGCGAAGACCTGTCCAAGGGCATCAGCCACCATGGCGGGGTCGAAAAAAGCCACCGCCTCAACGCCGAGCTGGAGAATCTGGTGGTCATCCACGAGCGCTTCCTGAGCACCCAACCCGAACAGGCGGCCCGGGCCCTGCTGGCCTTTGAACCCGTGGCGTTGAATCGCGGCCCCTACGCTGGCTATCTGGAGATCCTCGAAGAGACCCTGGTGACCGCGCCCGCGTTGGATCCCACCCTGGTGGCCCGTATGTCGAAATTTCAGGGGGTGCTATGCCGCAATCTTGGTCGTATCGACCAGGCCTTTGAGGCCGCGGAACGAGGCATCGACGCGGCCAAAGACGCCCAGAACCCGGGCCTGGAGGCCCTGCTCACCGGCGATCGGGGTATTTTGCAATGGTGGCGCGGCCAGCCCGCCCAGGTCGAAGCCGATCTCAAGGCGGGCCTGGCCCTGGCCGAAGAGGCCGCGGACACCGCCGCCCAGGGGATCTTGAACGCCAATCTGGGCATATTCGCCATAGAGAAAGGGGACTTCGTCCAGGCCGAGACCTATCTGCAAATGGCCTTAGATCTGCAACGAGCCCAGGGCAACCTATGGCTGGTTTCCGTAAACCTGCGCAATCTGGCCAGCCTCTATACCCAGCAGGAACGCTGGGCCGAGGCCGAGGAGGCCTTATCGGAGGCCTTGTTGATAACCGAACAGCTGGGAATGTCTAAAAACCATGCCCTGGCCTCCATGGGCACCCTCTATCTGAGCCAGGGAGACGCCACGGGGGCCCAGGACCCCTACCGCCAGGCCGTCGCCCTCTTTCGGGATATGGGCGACAAACCCTCCCTGGTGACCCATCTGGCCCTATTGGGTGCCGTTTTAGCCTTCGACGACCAGCTCGACGAGGCCCGCCGCCTGGCCGACGAGGCCCAGCTCATCAGCGAGGGCTTGCAAAATCCCCTGGCGGGCCATTTCGCCGCTCTGGCGGAAGCAGCCTGCGAACTCGCCAGCCAACCCGACGCCGACGAGATTCGACAGAGGGTGGGCGAGCGGATCCAACGCTGCACCGAGCGGGGTGCGTCCACCGACGAGGCCCCCGAGGGGAGCCCGTCCCTGGCGGAGCGCTTCAGCGATATCCGGCTGCTGGTCCAGCTTCTATCAAATGTGCTGACGAAAAATTAATCCTCCGGACAGGGATAGAATTCCTGGGTCCATTCCGTTTTGCTAACCGACGGATTGCAGATATAGCACGAATCGTTGGGATCAGACTCCGCGGCCCAATAGCATTCGTCGTCGATCTCGCAGGTGCCATCTTGGATGGTATAGTTGCAACCAGTCACTGGATCGCAGGAATCTTCGGTGCAGAATTTGTCGTCATTGCAACCCTCTTCGTCACCCACACATGCCCCCCCGACACATTCGTCTCCCTCGGTACAGACGTTATTGTCATCACAGGGCTCGGAGTCCTCTAGCTCTTCCTCAATGCAGTCGCCGGTGCTTGGAACGCAAAAACTGCTTGTACACGGGGAAGAGCTCGGGGGACATACCACCGGATCACTCGCTTCACATGCTCCGGCCGAACAAACCTCCGCTCCATTGCATAGATCGTCATCACCACAGGGTTCCCCATCTTTATTTTCGGTCCGGCAGCCGTCATTGGCCCCGCCTGTACCTTCACCCTTACAGACTCTCTCCGTGCAGGGGTTGTCATCCTGGACACAGAGACTGTCCTGCAGTCGATTCGGGTCGTTAGCCTCTAGACAAGTACCTGTCTGCTCGTGGCAATCCAGAGTACAAGCCAGACCATCGTCGCATTGTTCACAACAGGCCTCCACCAACGCATCGGGTAAGGTCCCCAGCTCTGAGCTCATCCCGTCCGCACCCTCACTATCGTTGGAACTGCTATATGTAACGGTCTCGGTATATTCCACGAGGGTTTCTTCGGGTGGGACATTGGAATTGGCCACTGCGCCCGTGCCACCAAATAGAAGTCGTATACACTTCTCCAGAGAGTCGGGAGCCTCCGCTCCGAAACAGGCCTCCTTCAAGCAGCGGGCCCGGCAACCACTGGCGGCAAAACTCTGCACCCCCTCCAGGGCGTCCTCGGCAAGGCCCGCCGCGGCCAGGTTACATTTCTGAATACAGCTATCACTGCTCTCGCACAGGCTATGGGTCTCGCACCGCACCGTAATCATCTGCTTGAATTCGCCGGGTGTCTCACCACAGGTGTTCTCTACCTCGATGGTACAATTTTCATTATGACAGCCCTGCCCGCAGGCTCCCGAACAATCTTCGATAAAGGTCGCGTCCGAGTCGCTTTGCACGCTGGCGTCGTTGGCGCCGATATTCATACCTCCGTTGAAGCCGTTGAGCTGTTCCTCGGTGGGCATCTCGAAGGGAAAGATCCCAATGGCCATGGGCATCGGATGCACATGGGAGAAGACCAGGGCCACCGGGTGGTTCCACTGCGGCCAGCTGAGGTTGCCCTCGGGATCAGCCATATTGATCTCGGGCGCGAAGTAGGTGCAACTTTGCTGCACTGAGGGCACAATGCCCGGGTTGTTTTCTTCCCCGCCATTCTGGTTTAACTCCGGGTCCTCCCCCCCCTCGAAGAGATGGTTATTGGCTGTATACGGACTGCGGACCGTATCGTCCCAGACCAGGTATTTGAGGGCCGTCTGCCAGGGCAATAATAGACCACCAAATAGGGCGGCATTGTGTAGAAGATTCAAGGATGAGTTCTGGGACGCCATGCAACCAAGTTCCAGAGGGATCTGGCTCAGGGCGACCCCAAAACGGCTTTGCGCGATGAGATGAAGATTTCCAAGATCTTTCAGGCTCAAGGTCTCGTCGACAGAAAATTGCTCGCCATTGATGATCAGAGTTCCTGTGTCGGATTGGGTACGGTCGCCAGCGACCGTCACCAGAAACTGAACATTCATACCCGCCGGGGCGCCCCCGACTTCATCCCAGTACCGCCCCTCGATCATCGACACAAGTGATTCCGGTGCCTCCGCGGGCTCCGGGTTCAACAATCCAGACTGGATCACCAGGGACGCAGAGAAGTTGACCACATAGTCATCCCCTTTGTCGTGGAAGATATACCGGCCATCACAGGCAAATCCCTCCCCCGTGTTCTGACAGTTCTTCTCCATCGTGGCCGCTACAGCATCCAGAACCACCAGATTATCCGCTGGAGTACTATCCCCATCGTCCGTGCCACTCGTCTCCGACGTATCACTGGCCTGCGCATCTGACGGGCCTGTATCTTTTGTCGTCGTATCGGGCACCTCCACGACCTGCTGTGAGCAGGTAAAGATCCCCACCAGAATGAGTGGTAGAAGCCATCGCCCCCATCTCTCCAAACGCACGTTCCAAATCGCAGTGTCTTTCATGAGCTGCCCTACACGAAGTTTCTTTCGAGCCAGATTCCTATCGTTACGCCTTAAGCGAACAACCACCATCATATCGAACCCGATACAGTTTCACCAGTCGTCTCGATGAGAAAGATCAAAACAGTAAATGCCAACAATTACTCAAGGTTTATCGGTAAAAAACCGATTGTTCCATTGACATGCAAAGCGCTGGCAGCGCATACTTTTGCACGTCGAGGTCGTATGAATGGTTCGGGTTGGTGGTTATAGAGCGGGTTTCCTATTGCTGATCATGTCTGTGCTCGTTGCAGGCTGTCAGATGGAACATGTGAATTTTACGCCGGAGGATGCGTCGTCCGAGCTAGACACCAGTCTGCCGGATCCAGCCGATCCGAACGACCCCATCGATCCGACCGACCCAACCGATCCGGTCGACCCCAGTGCCCCGTGCGTAACCCTTGAAGATTTCTTCATCTCGGAACTGTGGGCTCCGCTGATGAGCACAAAGTGCATCGCCTGTCATAATAGCCAGGGGGCGGCCAAAGACACCAAGATGGTGCTGCAGTATTCGGCCATAACGGGCTTCCTGGAGCATAATCTGGAGGCGCTTCGTGATGTAGCCTCGTATCAATACGATGGCGAATCAATCCTTTTGCTCAAGCCTACCAACCAGATCGACCATGCCGGTGGCGAAATCATCACCGCGGATAGTCCGGAATATGCGGCGCTTCAAGAGCTGATCTTCCGGTTCGAGAATCCCATCGATTGCGTGCCCGACGATGTCCCCGCCGATGCCTTCTTTGAAGGGGTAGAGTTGGCGGGCCCTTACGAAACATTCCGTCAGGCGACCCTTCTACTCGCAGGTCGGCTGCCGACCGTAGAAGAGCGCTCCTATCTGAAAGTGGGTGGGTTCGCGGCTCTAGAACCTCTGCTCGACGATCTCCTGAATGAGGAAGGCTTCTACGAATGGCTTAAGGAGGTCTATAACGACCTCTTCCTGACGGACCGTTATATTACGGGTAACCGCGCGTCGAACCTGCTGGACGGTACCGATTATCCCAATCGACGCTGGTACGACGCCGAAGAGCCTATGCATCCGGCCAATATAATGACCCTCGGTCAATTGCACGCCAATCGAGCCGTCGGCCAGGAAGCGTTGGAGCTCATCGCCTATATCGCACGACACGACCACCCCTTCCACGAAGTGGTCACCGCCGACTATATGGTGGTGAATCCCTTCTCGGCCATCAGCTATGGGGTCGAGGATCAGGTGACCTTCGAGAACATCACCGATGAGAACGAATTCCATTCCGTCCAGTTACCAGGAATTCCCCATGCTGGTGTTCTTACATCCAGCATGTTCCTCAATCGTTTTCCGACGACGGACACCAACGTAAACCGGCACCGTTCCCGTATCCTCTTCAGCTTCTTCCTGGCCACAGACGTGATGAAGTTGGCCCAACGCCCTATCGATCCCACGTCAATTCAGGAACATAACCCCACCATGTTCAACGCCGACTGCGCCGTCTGCCACGACGTAATCGATCCTCTAGCCGGTGGATTCCAGAACTGGGACGCTGCGGGCCGATACCGACCGCCGGACGAGGGCTGGCATGGTGATATGTTACCGCCGGGCTACGGCGAAGAAGCGATGCCCTACCCCGAGCGCTACCAGAGCCTGCAATGGGTCGCCCATCGTATCGCCTCTGACGAGCGCTTTATGACCTCCACCATCCACACCCTCTTCAAAGGCTTAACGGGCCTGACGCCCGCCCGGCCGCCCAGTGAGGAGGAGACGGAGATCTACGCGGAGCTTATGGCGACCTACGATTCCCAGGACGAACTATTCTCGTCCATCCGAGAAGATTTCGCTGGCTCCAATTATAATATCAAGACGGTAGCCAAGGCCTTGATTATGAGCCCCTGGTTCCGTGCCAAGAATATCGACTTCGAGCTCGACGATGTGCGGATGATCGAACTCAAAGATCTAGGTACGGGCCGCCTGGCCACGCCGGAACAACTCAACCGCCGTCTTACGGCCGTCATTGGGTTCCCCTGGCGAAACAACCGCACCTCCCCGGATAATCTCGTAGTCAATAACCGGTATCGAATCTTCTACGGTGGAATCGACTCCGACGATGTGATCGGCCGAATCACCGATCCCAATGGTCTTATCGTAGCGGTACAACAACGGATGGCTGGTGAGGTCGCGTGTCTCTCCGTAGGGCGGGACTTCAGCCTGCTTCGCCATGACCGCCATCTATTCCCCTTCGTCGAGCCAAGCTATGTACCCGACGACGAAAATGGTTTCCCGATTCCGCAGGCCCAACTATCGATTCGAGAAAACATTCGCCATCTGCATGCGCAGCTCCTAGGCGAACAGTTGAGTCTGGATGACCCGGAAATCCAACACACCTACGACCTCTTCTATGAGACCCGTAAAGAAGGGTTGCAGGCGATCAGCGACGACACGGTGAGCGTAAATGTCGACTGGCGTTGCTCGTCTACAGTCGATTATTGGAGTGGTCAGACCCTAAGTGAGAACCGTCGTATCTCGGCCGACCCGGATTATACCATCCGGTCCTGGATGGCCGTTTTGAGTTATCTCCTCAGCGATTATCGCTTGCTGTACCAATAGGTGGAAGCATGGAGCGTAGAGATTTTCTAAAACTTGCAGCGATCAGCGGCCTCTCGGTCGCTGGCCCCCTGCGTTTTCTGAATATGGCCCATGCCAGTGAAGCCGACCCATATACGGGTCCGTTGTGGGTTATGGTCCACGCCAGTGGCGGATGGGACCCCACCAGCCTATGCGACCCCAAGGGGCGGGTAAATGAAGAAGAAGAGGCTCCTCTCAATATGTTCTTCAAGGACGAGATCGGAGAGATTGGCCAAATCCGCTACGCCCCCGTCGAAGGGCACCAGGCCTTCTTTGAAAAGTACTATTCGCAACTGCTGATCATCAACGGACTCGACACCTCTACCAACGGTCATGATAGTGGCACACGCAACGTTTGGAGCGGCTCGCTGCGCGAAGGGCACCCTTCCTTTGCCGCCCTGGTAGCTGGCGTGTACGCGCCCCAAAAGCCCATGGCTTTCATCAGCTCGGGTGGCTACGACTATACTGCAGGCCTGGTGGCCCCGACCCGCGTGGGCGACACCAATGTCCTGGCCGAGCTGGCCTTTCCCAATCGAATCGCGGCGGATAACGAAGAGCGACTCTTTCACACGGAGTCGACCGTAGAGCGAATTGCACAGGCCCGGGCCGCGCGATTCGAACGCCAACAACAGAAACAGCGGCTCCCCAACCTCAACCACTCCATGGATATGCTGCATACAGCCCGGGTGGGAGGAAACGAGCTGAAACAACTTACCGATTACCTTCCCCCGTTAGACAACAGTGGAAACAACTTGAAACGGCAGGCCCAGGTCGCCATCGCGGCCTATAAGGCTGGAATCGCTATTTCGGCGAACCTGTCCATCGGTGGGTTTGATACGCATGGCAACCACGACGCGACCCATTTCCCACGGTTACAGCTGCTCCTGGAAGGTGTGGACTTTCTCATGGAAGAAGCCGCCCGTCAGGGCGTCGCGGACCAGGTCGTCGTCATGGTGTCGTCAGACTTTGGTCGCACACCGGGTTATAACGCCGGAAATGGGAAAGACCATTGGTCTATCACCAGCGCGATGCTGATGGGGCCAGGAATCGTCGGAAACCGCGTGCTTGGTATCACCGACGACTATCACGCGCCCTTCTATGTCGACCCGAACACCTTTGAACCATCCGAAACCGGGCTTCGTATCACGCCGGCGCATGTACATCGTGCCCTCCGCAGCCACGCAGGGATCCTCGATACAGAGCTAAGTCAGCAGTTCCCCTTGAATGTGGAAGATCTTCCACTCTTCGGTTAGGCCCTAGGGAACATGCACTGTTTGCCAGGCGCCAGCCTGCCCCTGGCCGTCCACAAGACGTATCTCCACGTCGACCCCCTGCTCGGGCAAAACGCCCAGGGTATAGGATCCACCCGTCGCCAAAACGTCGATCGACACCGCCTCTTCCGGTACCCACTCCATTTCTGGGTCGGGCTCTTCCGGCTCGGGCCAATGGATAACCATCTCGGCCCCGGCTAGTTTATTATTCGTCCAGTACAATATCTGCACACCGCCGGATAACACCGAATAGACATCTTCGAATTCCGGAACACCAGAATCCTGCTCCGGTACGACCCGACCAAGATTTTCGGACGGGATCACCTCGCGGGGGATATTCGGTCCGGCCCACTCCAGATAGGCCGTCGCCGCTCCCCAGGCTTCATACATCTCCACCTTCAGGGGATACCAGCCCGGTAGAAGCTCAACGGTAACGTCCACATATTGGGTTCCATGCGCGGTCCAGTTATGTACCACCAGTTCCCCATCCAGATAGAGCCGTTGTCCATCATCGGTACCCAGATATAGGGTATAGAAGCCCGCCTCCTCGATCTTCAACCCCCCTTCCCAGCGGATGCTGAAGACATTATGGGGGATATTCATCTGAAAGCCGCCGGCGCTATCGTTATCGGCCATATCCGGGAACTGGATCTTCGAATCGAGACGATAGCCCCGCAAGGTATCGAAGTTCTGCCCTTCATAGTAATACCCTATAAGCCCACCTTCCTGGTAATCGGGGATGTCCGGCACCTCGAATTCGATTGTCTCCGAGACATGCTCACGCCCCCAGGGATCCACCATTCGATAGGCCAGGGTATGGGTACCAGGGGAATCTAAGAGCAGAATATTGTTGTGATCCGTCTGGAAATACCCAGTCCCCATCGGCCCCTCTACCCCATCGAGGATCGGGGCTACCAGGGCCGGAATATTCGTATGAACCGAAAAACCAGCTGTCTTAAAACGAATATACTCCGTCTCGATGGTCATCTCGGGCTCTTCCTCCAGTGGCACCTCGGTATAGCCAATACGCCCGCCATCCAGAAGGACAGGTACACCATCGCCCCCCGTTATCCATATCTGTAGATGCGCGCGATAGGGATCCCGCGCGAAGACGATATCCAGGGGGTGCCAGCCAACACCCAATCGCAGTTCGACCTGTGCCGTAAACTCATCTCCATAATCCCAGACGGAGAGGATCTCTTCGTCGTGTAACTTCAGGCGCACGCTATCAGCAGCCATAATCGTCAAGGTATAGGTGTCCTCCGTCGCAATTTGAATCGCGCCTTGTAGATGCGCAGAGAAAACCTTCCCCTCGTTCCAGCCCAGGAACCCGTCGTCGGTCTTGGTAAGGCTTAATTCCGGTTCGAGCCGAGCCATGAATTCGGGGCCATGTTCCGAATCGGGGGTCTCCAGATCCCCGTCATGATAGGTGGCCAGGAAACCGCCCGGCATATAGCCCTGCGCAAGACCCGGTATCGCCTCGGGGACGGGTTCGGACGTGTCCTCCCCCGCGACCTCCTGTACATCGGACACACTCGTCTCCTCGATCTCACTACTATCGGTGGAAGAGGCGTCGACCGGCTCTGTCGCCGTCTTGCTGGATCCACCACACGCGAGCCCCATAGAGAGCACAACCAAACCCAACCAACGTGGTATCCCGAAACCAACCATACCCCGGATTCTACCCATCCCCAGCGCCTCTGCCAAGGGCAGGGTCTTCCAGGCTAAATAACACCGGCCTCGTCTACGACACGATACCGGTGGGCCGGCATACGAGAATCATCTCCCGTACGCAATAAGGTCTCTACCGTATCGCGACGCTCGACTCGAGAGATAACCGTCTCTACCTCCCCGCCCTCGTCTCGGTAACGGAGTTGCACCGGGTAGCTCTCTTCGGTTCCTCCAACGACCTCCATTTGTCTCGAGGTGTCCAACCAGGACCAGCCTCGCTCCAACCACATCGCCCTATCTACGATCTGACCTCGCGGTGTGCTGCCGGACCAGCCCCGAAAACAATCCTGCAATGCGCTCGGCGTTCCCCGGTTCAACAGGTTGCTCAAAGCAGCTTCGTCCATGCGGCCCCAATACACACCATGGGGAAGATCGATCAGCGTTGGGGCGAAGCGGTGACCACCCGTATGGCTACATCGGTAGACCCGTACATCCGGACGCGACGCCACCTGCTCCGTCAGATAGCGATGAGCAACAACCCCAAACCGTGCGCAACAGAGATCGCGACTACCATGGGTACAGACAAAGAGCTCCCTTCCATCGAAAGGGGGTTCCGCGTCGACCGTAGGCTCACCACCCTCACAGAGGCTTTGTAATAGCCCCAGGACACCGCTCGTCGGTAAACGGAAAGAGAAGCGGTCATATTTCGGAGCCCAATCCCCTTCTCGTTTATAGGCGATAACCCGGGCGCTGCCCTCTTCCAGATCAGCAGTAGGGACCATACCCATCAACCGATACCCCAATTTCTCAGCCTCTTTAGACAGGGCCTGCAACCCCTCCGGAGCATGCTTCGAACAGGTCACATCCCGGTTCCAGGGGTTCGCAATGCTCACAAAAAGAAAACCCCGATAATGCCCTGCCGAGCCGACCGGATCTTCCCCCACCTCAGAGGATACGATGCTGCACAGATTGTCGTTGTTTTCAACCATTGTACGGGTTCTACCACGGTCTCAGATCAGCCCACAAACTGATGTAGAGAAGCCCTTGATTTTAATGACTTGTCTGCCACCTGGTCCACCAGGCCCAAAAGCCAGGATTGCAGGGGCTTCGACGCCCGCACACCCGAAAAGGGCTCGCCAGCGTATAGACCCCAGAGCATGGCCAGATCATCAATCCGGCAGTCCGGCCAGGCTCCCCGGCCCGGCCCACAGCCGCCACAACGAAGCCCTTGCTCTGTCGTGAAGAATACGTCTTCTACCGATTCTAGACCAACACCACAGCTTGAGCAGCTACCAAGAACAGGAAGACGCCCCTCTCGATGCAGAAGAATTACATGCACACGATCGACCACCCATCCCGCTCGTGCACGTCGTTGCTCCGTAGGTACCGCCGCGGCCAGGGCTTCCGTCACCCATTCCATAATTCGAAAGGGGAATCGTGTAGGGTGCCCCTCTTCCACGACGACCAATAGAAGCTCCGCCACATAGGATCGCACAGCAAAGGCCGCAAGATCCGCAGCCGAGGGTTCCGCCACCGTGCGGCGATAAGCACCCGCCAGGCGGCAGAGTCCTTTCTTTTTCTTCACGTATTCAAACCGCGTAGGGACGAAATCATCGACTCCGCCCGCAAATCGTCGCGAGCTACCCCGTGCCCCCCGTGCATGAAACGATAAGATCCCTTCGTCTTCTACCGCCGCGCGCAGAATCAGGTCGCGTTCCTGGTAATCGATCCGTCCAAGGACATAACCATTCGCCTCGGTCGTAGGGATCCTGGCCATGCTCACTGCAATCCGTGGGCCACGAGGAGACCACAAAGAGAGGAGGAAATTGCGGCAAAGCACATCACAATAACCCCACCCAACTCGGTGGGGTCACGATGGAAACGATGCAATAAGAGAGGAATACCAGACCCCAGAACACTCGCCACAGCCGCACCGGACGCCACCGATAAGCCCAGGGGCCAGGCCACGGATAAGCCCAACATAACCCAGAGCCCCAGGGTCGATAAGCCACCACAGGCCACAGCCATCGTAATCCCCGCACCCGTCTCCCGAACGAAATACGGCCATATGGCGTCCGTGGGTATGGTTTCCAGAGTTACAGCCCCGATCGCAACGGCGGCGGCCTGCATCGCCATGGTGATCGAGATCACGATCAACATGGGCAATAGAACAAGCCAGGACAACGGCGAGACAAAATCCGAGCTATTGCCCTGAACCGGAGCCCAGCCATACACAATCCAGCTGATCACCCAGGCGACCAAGGTTGCTGTAAGCATCCAGGTGATACGTCCGGGGAGTCGCGCAAGGATGGACGTTCCCCGTTGCGGCAGATCACTGGCACCACTCATCCGCAAGAGATCTTCCGTTGCCTCTTCTCGAAGGACGTCGAGAACATCATCGACGGTAATAATTCCGAGTAGATGGCGTTGCTCATCGACGACCGGCACGGCGATGAAGTTATAGTGCTCAACAACGCGCGCGACCTCTTCTCGATCGGTCTCGGCGTCTACGGTCACCACTTCCCGTTCCATAATATCTTCGAGGCGTGCCTTGGGGTTCGACACCACCAGCTGCCGCAAGCTGATAACCCCCACCAGCTGCTCCAATGCATTCACCACAAAAATATAGAACACAGTCTCCGCTTCACGGGCCTCGCGAGCATCTCGTAGGGCTCGAATTGCCTCTTCTACCGTCACACCTTCCTGAAGGCTGAAGATATCCGGCGTCATCATGGCCCCGGCGGTGTCCGTACGATACGTCAACAGACCTTCTACATCTTCCGATTCCTCGTTCCGCATCAACCCCAGAAGCCGTGCACGCTCATCTTCTGGAAAGGTACGTAATAAGGCAGCCGCATCGTCGCTGCTCATTCCTTCGATAATCCGAATCACGACGGCTTCGGGTTCCAGCATGCTAATGATTCGACCGGCGACCTCTGCATCAAGCTCCGATAAGACGTCCGCTTGCATATCGGGCGATCCCGCCAGGAGTATCATCTCCCCGCGCAATGGCACCGGCAGCTCCATAAGCATCTTGGCCACATCGGCCGGATGTTGTTTCTTCAACAAATGCCGAATATGCGCCCTGGCCCCACGTCGCTGAAACCGAAGTACGGTTTGCGCCAACATGCGTATCCGGGCGTGGTCTTTGTCGATTCCCTGGGTCAATGCTTCGCCTATTCCTCAGAGCCCGGCACCCAACGACACGTATGCGGCCTCCAATTCATCATATCCCATGAGACTTGGAGGAGCACTGGTCCTGATGCGCGCCCTCCCCGTCAGGGTTCGTATGGGCGGGTATCAAAGGTCTGGGCCGGGTGTTCCTTATTCGCTCTATCTGTATCCTCGGAACCCGCTCCTCCCTCGAGCGCAAAATAGAGAAGGAAGAACGCGATGATGGCCAGCAGTACCGCCAATACATGGCTGATTCGTACCGAACCGCCGAAGAGGTCGCGGAACGATGACCAGCGAATGCCCTGTGGCGGCCGAGGAGCAAGATCGTTGGTAGCGGTTGTTTCACGAGTAAGATCGTCAAGCATTGCTACCCAGGACGAGGAATCTACATCCAGCTCGGTTCCGATCGCCTTCAGATAGCCCCGGACATAGACTGGTGCCGGCAGTTTATGAAGATCTCCAGCTTCCAGAGCAACGAGCAGCCGCTGCGAAATGCGTGTACGACGAGCGAGGTTTTCTACGGATTCTCCCGCCTCATCTCGCGCTTTAAATATCATCCTTCCGAGATCAGACGCATCTGCCAAAGAGATGTGTTCGATCGGTTGTGCCTGTAGTTTCGACATCGAAACGCCACCAGGATGAAATGTTGTAGAAACCCGCGCTGTCTCTAGTACACCTCGACCCGCTTCCGGTCAATCAGAAACTGAAATTTCCGCCCCCACCGAAACAGAAGCTGTCAAACGTTACAACCCATTGTTTTTTCATGTTTTTACAACTGACCCTTAATGTTTTTATGTTCACGCTTTCGAGAGGATTTCGTTGTCTAAACATAGGGTTATGAGACACCAAAAAAAACGATCTTTTTTGTAGGAGACGTTTCTTTTGTTGTGATGGCCCTATTGGGATTTCGGAATCCTTTTGCTTCCCGCCGAAAATGTTCGTCCGTCTTGTCGGATGCGCACGGTTCAACTAGCATCTTCAGGAAGAGTAATTCTGGAACGTCTGCTTGCCTATTTCTCGACCAAAACTGACGCTTGTTTTTCTTCTCGTTATGGGGCTCGTGGCCTGTAGTGATGATTCCGTAATTATCAGTGGGCAACAAGACTTTGGTACGCCCTCCGATCCAGGTAAACCGGCGGTCGATCCGGGAACTCTGCCCGATCTATCCAACCAGGTGGATCCCGGGCTACCCGATATCCCACCAAGCTCTTGTCTGAGCTCCTCGTGTCCATGCAGCACTGATCTGGACTGCGTAGTGTATGACTCTATCGACAAATGCGTCGCGAAACATCGCTGCATCACCGGCCAATGTACCGTCGACCCGCAAACAGCGGTAGTCTGTGACCCCCACCCCATCCCCTGTAAGGCCTATGTATGCCGTGCGGATTGGGGTATCTGTGTCGAGGATGTCGCGCCCGAAGGCACCGCCTGTGAGGACGGGAATCTATGCACAGAAAACGACTTCTGCGTCGCGAGTATCTGTAACGCGGGCGGGCCTAAGAACTGTGACGATGGAAAAGACTGCACCTCGGATTATTGCGATAGCAACACAGGTATCTGCGTAAATGACGCCGCCATCTGTAACGATGGGAACCCCTGTACTACCGACACATGCGACGACACGGGCGCGTGTAAAAACGAAACCTTGATCTGTGACGATTCCAATCTATGTACCACGGACTTCTGTAACGCGGCCCAGGGTGGTTGTGTCTTTCAGCCCATCGATTGCTCCAATCCGGACCCTTGCATAACCGGGGTATGTGATCCGGCCACAGGAAGCTGCAGCGAGGAAACCTCTCCGGCTTGTATCGTCACCTTCAACGAGTTGAACACTCAGGTGCTCATCAACAAATGTAATCCATGCCATACCCCTGGGCAGAGCGCGGGCGGCAATGTCTACAAATTCGTAGGTAACTATGAGCTCTTAACGAACACCTCTCCCTCCTCCAATGCCTGCTCCTCCGTGTCTCCCTGGTATCTGGGTGCATGTCTCAAGGAACGGGTCATGAGCACAAGCCATCCGATGCCCCCTCCCTGGTCAGAATTGGTCTATAACTGGGTCGGAGGGCTCCCCGAGGCGGTCTATTACGCGTCGTACACTTTGACGGCCCAGGAGCTGGATCTGATCGTAAAATGGGTCGATGGAGGAATGCTTCCCTGATTGGGCGAAGCGTCGGTTAAACAGCCCTTGCAGGGCAAGACGAGTGGAGGCATAATCGATCGCCCACGGGAGGTCCGCGATGCAAAGAAGTCTCGTCTTTGTAGTATCTGCCAGTCTTGTAATCGCCATCGTCGCATCCCTGTATGCGCAGACGCGGAACACAAAATCCTCCTCGAACGATTGTCCACGAATCTACATTGGATTCCCCGGTATCGTTGAGCCTCCGGCTCTGATCTGGGAAGAGGATAAACGACCCGGTGGATTCGAAGGAGAAGTCATAGAGGCTGTCCTTTCGACAATGGGCTGCCCTATGAAACTGGACCTGTCGGGGAAACAGAATAACCCCGTACAGCAGCGCTTCCGAGCACTCGAGCAAGGAACAGCAGATTGCAGCATCTTCCAATTCTCCGTAACGAAGGCGCGACAAAAACGGGTTTCTTTCAGTACGCCGTATACGGTCGATGGTGTCAGCCTTCTGGTGGGTGCCCAGAGATCCTGGCGGACCCTGTCGGACATGCCGGTCGATCCCGACCCAAAGCCCATCCTGGTAGCCAATCCGGGCACAACCGGTCATCAATGGGCTAGCGCGTATATGGGCAGCCAATACATCATAAAGAACACGACCGAGATCGGCGCTGTGGATGATTGCCTACGCAGCGGCCGGTGTGCTGCCTATGTGGGCGACTATTCGGCCCTCTCCGGCATACAAAATCGCAAGGCTGGGCTTCGTGTCCTCGAAGACGGCCCCTACACCCGAGAGCCCTGGGCGATCGCGATACGAAAAGGCGACTCGCAACTTCTCGGGCGCATCAATACGGCATTACAATCCCTCGAGGCGGACGGTACAATGGGACGCCTACGCCAGAAATGGAATATGCCCGACCCGGGGAGCCGAATTCGCTGACCGAGACTAGCTACTGGTGCTGGCCAGGGTCTGAATCGCTTCGGCGTTGGACAATAGCTGCTCACTCCCATCGGCCAACGTTCGTATACGAACCTTCCCCTCGGCCCGCTCGTCTGGACCAAGGATCGCCACATAGGGGATCTGTTTTTTGTCCGCATAGCGGAACTGTTTGCCAAACTTCTTGGTATTTCCAAGATGCACTTCGGCCGCCACACCGGCCGCACGTAGCGCGTGGGTAAACTGAAAAGCCGCCGTCCGTGACTCCTCGTCAAAGACGGTCACCAGCACCTCCGTTGGGCTCTCTTTCCGCTCGATCTCTTCTAATTCCAATAAAGCCGCATAGAGTCGGTCCACTCCAAGAGAGATCCCCACGGCCGCATGGGCCGGGGCTCCAAACATGCTCATCAAGCCATCGTAACGGCCGCCGCTCATCACGCTGCCGATATCGGGCAACGCGGTGAGTGTCGTCTCGTAGATAAGCCCCGTATAATAATCAAGACCGCGAGCGATGGATAAACGGACCTCCAGATGGTCGCCAATGCCCATCTCCTGGGCCAGCGACAAGGTAGAAGCCATGGAATCCAGCGCCGCAATGGCAACCTCATCGCCATCGAAGAAGGTCTTCGCTGCGTCCAGATCACCGTCCTCCAGAGACAGGAATTCGGCGATCCGCTCTAAGCTGGATGCGGGCAAGCCCACCTCCGACGCGAGAATCTCCATCACCCGGTCCTGGCCAATTTTATCAAGCTTATCCAGGGTCCGAATCACTTCGGCTTTCTTCTCTGGATCCTCCACACCAATCCCAGCCAGCAAGCCATCAAAGACGCCACGATGATTCATGGAGATGGTGAAGCCGCCCACATGGAGAGCCTTCAGAATTCCAACACCAACGGAGAGAATTTCTACTTCTGCATCGGGGCCCGCCGCGCCGATGATGTCGGCGTCGCATTGGAAGAACTCACGGAACCGTCCACGACCGGGCTTCTCCGCCCGCCATACGGGCGCGATCTGGTATCGCTTGAAGGGCAATGTCAGCCCCCCATTCATAGCGACCATACGTGCCAGGGGAACCGTCAGATCGTATCGGAGAGCGATATCTCGGCCACCATTATCTTCAAAGCGATAGAGAAGCTTATCGCCTTCATCGCCATATTTTCCCAATAAGCACTCGCTATATTCGAGAGCAGGTGTCAGCAAAGGAGCGAAGCCGTGGATACGGAATACATCTTCCACTTTGGAGAACATTGCCCGCCGTGGAATCATATCCGCCGGTAGATAGTCGCGGAATCCGCGTAATATTCGTGCCTGAATCTTCGCCATTCTTGCCTCTCGAATGTCTACCCAATACGCCTCAATCGGCCGCTTGGCAAGTACCCTGTCTAGAAAACCGATACGAAAAAACAGGGATAAAGGAATAGCATCAATCGTCCGACTTGCTTTTATAGATGGTGAGAGACACGATTGGGATATGATGATTCGGAAGAAAACCGTACTGATTCTACTTCTGGCCACACTGGCGGCCTGTGCCACTACACGACCTCCGGTCAGCCGGTATGAGCGTATGGATCCTATGATTCTGCAATCCCGAGCTGGGGACGATGGGCAGATCAAGACCGAGATCATTGATCCGGTCGAAATCTATGAGAAAGCCAATAAGGCCATGGAGGAGACCCGGTATCTCGAGGCCGCCACGGATTTCGTACGCGTAGCGGAGCTGATTCCCGAGTCGAAGACAGGTCTTGCGGCCCGCTTTAACGCTGGACTCTGCTATGAATACGCCAAGAAACCTGCGGAAGCTGCCGTGCAATACAAGCTACGGCTAGATGCCAACAGCGAGGCGTCCGAACGCGCCACGATCCTCTATCGCCTGGCTACCGTCTATGAACAAGCGAAGAGCTGGCCCGAGGCCATCGAATCTCTCAAAGAATTGCGAACGCATCCCCTCAACATCATCGACGAGATGGACGTTCGCACTCGCCTTGGAGAGGCGCTATTCCAGAACGGCTCTCTCGATGCATCCGACACCGAGTTGGACGGCGCCATCGCCTTCTGGGAAGCCAATCAGAATGTCTCCATACTTCGCACCGGGGCCGATATCTCCAAAGCCAAATTTACCAAGGCACGCATACTGGAGGCTCGCTTCGATAAGATGCCGCTACGCTTACCCGTGGAACGCATGAAGCAGGACCTCAAAAATAAGATCCGCGCATTCAAGAAGATTCAGACCGCCTATCTGGATGTCGTACGGCATACGAGCACCCATTATTCGGCCCGGGCCGGTCACGCGATTGGTCTCTTATATGAGAGTATGTACGACCAGCTCATGCGCGCTGAAGTTCCCGAGAACTTCACCGAATCCGACTACGTGATCTACTACGAACATCTCCGAAAAAAGATTCGCCCCCTGCTCTTCCGTGCCGCCGAGATCTATCGGACCAACCTCGAATTGGCGGTGCGAGCGGGCAACACCGGAGAATGGGTCCAGGAGAGCCGCGCCTCGGTCGAAAAGATCAAAGCGCTCATCCGAGAGAGCCTGGAAGATCCCGAGCCCCATCTCTTCAAGAAATATATTCGCCCGAAGGTCGAAAAGCCGGCGGCCAACGAACCCACGTCGGACTGATCAAGATCCCAACACATCCTTGGTGGATGGGACCTGGTTCGGATCAGCGGTCCGGCGTACTGCCTGCTTCAGAGCTCGTGCCAGGGATTTGAACGAGGCCTCGATCATATGGTGCCCGTTCTGCCCATACAGTACGTTCACATGGATCGTAGCTTGTAGGTTCTGGGCCAGAGATTGGATGAAATGGTCGAAGAGCTCGGTTGGCAGATCTCCTACCATATCCGGTACGCGGGGATGGTTGACCGTGGCGTGCGCGCGGCCACAGATATCCACCGTGGCGTTGGCGAGGGATTCATCCAGCGGACATTGGGCAAAACCAAAGCGCTCGATCCCCTTCAGCTCTCCCAAGGCATCGCGCATCGCCATACCCAAGGCGATACCAATATCTTCGACCGTATGATGGGCGTCTACCTCCACATCTCCGGTGGCATCCAATTGAATATCGAACCCACCATGGCGCGCCAGCTGATCCACCATATGGCCTAGAAATTTCACCGGACATTCGATCTGGCTCTGTCCCGAACCATCGAGGGCAATCGTAATCTGGATATTCGTCTCGCGGGTTTCGCGATGAATCGTTCCCGTTCGTTTGGATTCGGCCTGGCTCATTATTCGGCTCCCTTACGATCCGATCAATTGTGTTCGCAGGGCACCGATCATGTCGTTCACCGCATCAAAACGCAACCTATAGGCCGCTCGATTGCATACGAGCCGCGAGGTGATCCGTTGAAAACGATGGTAGTCCACCAGCCCATTTCGTTTCAAAGTCTCCCCGGTGCTGACCAGATCGACCACACAATCCGACAGCCCACAAAGAGGTGCGAGTTCCACATTTCCATGAAGGTGGAGCATCTGGGCGCTCTGCCCCCTCTTCTCGAAATAGCGCATGGCTATACGAGGGAATTTTGTGGCGACGCGCATAGGACGCCCCAACTGCATCTCTCGCGGATCGTGTCCCGGAAGCCCAATAAGGGACATCCAACAGAGACCAATCCCCAGATCGAGCGGACTATATAGATCCGCGTCGTATTCCGAGATCACGTCCTGGCCAGCCACACCGACATCTGCGACGCCCTGCGCCACATAGACGGGAACATCATGCCCCCGTAAGAGCAATACGCGGATGGGCAACTCGGGCGCGTCGAACACCATCGCTCGCGGTGATGCGGCGAAGTCGGGCATACCGATAGAGGCCTGCTGAAACAGAGGCAGGAGTTCATCTAGAATTCGCCCCTTTGGCAGGGCCAGAGTCAATCGGCCATCGGAGGTAGAGCTGGTCACCTACTCACCGACCTGTTGGCGATTGGACATCGCCTCGTATTCCTGCTCGATCGCGTCGTTAAAGATCTTTGAGACGCGCTCCTTATTCTTGCTGCGAAGCTCGTTCACCAGACTACGATAGGCGGTCACAGCTCGCATGGACTGCAGGTCCTCACGAACCTTCTCGCTCGTCTCCTTGATGGCCGCCTCGTCAGCAGTTCCCTTTCCAATAAAGCGAACAAGATACCGCTGTGTGCCCGTGTCCGCCTGGAACATTCCAACACGGTTTTCTTCATTCAGCTGGTATACACCCGCTGCCAGAGCTTCTCCGGTGCCAATACCCGCTACGCTATTCATAAAGAACTGGAGCATTGGCCATACCTGCGGGCCAAGACGCTTCTGATCTGGAGGCAAGCCATGGAGGATTCGTGTGATTGGACCCGTGGAGGTCGCCTGGAACAACGCAGGTACATCACCCAGGTCGTTGGCGGCTTTCCATGCGGAAGCTACCTCGGCCAGGCTCTGATCCGGTGCGGCCTGGGCAGCTGCCACCATCTCTTCCGAGGCCCGCGCCAGCAGCTTCTCGGCGTTCTTCACCGCTACAAGCTCGGCAGCGATCTCAAGCTTTACGTCTTCCACAGACAGCGTACCCTCTGCACCTTCCGCCACGTTGGGGTCTTGAAAGCGAGGTTTATTCTTATCGTAGAACTCTTGAATGGCGGCACCATTCGCTTCATCGGCGGCAAACGCTGCGGAGTCGTTCAGGTCCACCTTGGCCACAAGATGTCTGGCGATAGCCTTCGCGTCGAAACGAATCACATCAAAATTGCGGGTCTCGGTCATCGCTGTGACCCAGATATCCACATCCTGATCCGTCACGACCGTCATAGCCTGCACCATATCGATGACCAGCTCTCGTACGATCTCTCGTTTTACAAAGTCTTCGAAGCGAGCCGGCGAGATCTTTCGTCCATCCAGGGTCGACAGGTATCGTTCCACACCGACGAATCCACGACGGCTACGAAATGTCTGGGCCCATTCAATCCGGTCTGTCATGGCCTCATCAGAAACCCGAAGTCCAAGACTTCGACCAAAATCAGAAATGAGATAGGTTTCCACAAGCTCATCAACCAGCCGATGGGAGGGAGCCTTCGGAGGGGTGCCAGCCCCTGCAGCAAATTGCGTATAGTGATCGAAGCGAGATGTATCTCCACCTTCCACTTTCGCTAAGCCGACAAAATGGAATGGACTGTTAATGATTCGGTCCGTGTCCCCTTCGGATACCAGACGTGCCATCTGCAGGTCCGAAGCCGTGAAACTGTGGGGACCAGCCTTAACCAACGCACCTGTCGGGCCAGAGGACTGGCCTACATTCGCGCAGGGGATATACCCACCTACGAACATCAGGATGATGACACCGTACATCGCCCAGATGACCCATGACTTTTCCATTCGCCGCAAAAAATCGAACATAACTCTCGCCTTATACAAAAAAATGCGCGGACAATTCCGGAGACCTCGGTCCACCGGAGGCGCGGAATCTATGACAGCCCAACGACCGGGTCAAACACTTCTTTGGGATCCGGCCTGTTCCAGGGGGCTAGTCTCGAAAATGTGGGCTCAACTCCACTGGAGAATCACCTTTCCAGATTGACCGGATCGCATCACCTGAAATGCCTCTTCGAAATCGTCCACATTATAACGATGGGTGATGATTTTCTCGATGTCGAGACCGCTCTGTAGCATGGACGCCATCTTATACCAGGTCTCAAACATCTCCCGACCGTATATTCCCTTGAGTATCAACCCTTTGAAGATGACTTCATTCCAGTCGATGGCCACTGTATCCGGCGGAATTCCCAACAATCCGATTCGACCGCCATGGTTCATCACACTCAAGAGATCACGAAACGCCGACGGATTCCCTGACATCTCAAAGGCCACATCAAAGCCCTCTGACATTCCCAGAGATTTCATCACATCGGGTAGCTTGGTTTCCTTCACATTCACGGCCATCGAGGCCCCCATGGAACGCGCCAAATCCAGGCGATATTCGTTCACATCGGTGATCACCACGTGCCGGGCCCCCACATGCCTGGCGATCGTCACGGCCATACAGCCAATGGGGCCAGCCCCGGTGATCAGAACATCTTCTCCCACCAGGTCAAAAGACAGGGCCGTATGGGCTGCGTTCCCAAAAGGATCGAAGATTGACGCGACTTCATCGTCGATGGAGTCGGGTACGCGAAACGCGTTGTCCGCGGGGATCGCCAGATATTCAGCAAAACAGCCGGCACGATGCACTCCAACGCCCACCGTATTTCGACAGAGGTGACGCTTTCCTGCGCGGCAATTCCGGCAATGCCCACAGGTTATATGGCCTTCGCCGGAGACCCGATCTCCGATCTTGAGCCCACGCACTTCATCCCCCATCGCCGCAACTTCCCCGAGAAATTCATGGCCGATGGTCATGGGTACAGGGATCGTACGCTGGGACCAGCTATCCCAATTATAGATGTGGATATCCGTTCCGCATATGGCCGTTCGACGCATCTTTACGAGAATATCGTTGGGCCCATAAGTGGGCTTCGGGACGTCCTCCATCCAGATACCGGGCTTCGCCTCTCGTTTAACCAGTGCTTTCATAGGAGCTTCCTGTTCTGGCTAGCTGATGATGCCCAGCTCGCGCCCGGCGCGACCAAAGGCCTCCACGGCCCGATCCAGATGGTGGATCTCGTGACCCGCCGACATCTGGGTTCGGATCCTCGCCTGACCCCTGGGGACCACTGGAAAGGAGAAGCCGATGACATAGATTCCTTCTTCGAGCAAACGGTCCGCCAGTGACGACGCCAGACGTGCGTCACCCAGCATAACCGGAATGATGGGATGGCTCCCGGGAAGTAGATCATAGCCTAGTTGGCTCATTCCTGCTCGGAAATATTCACTATTCCGGTTGAGCTTAACCCGTAACTCGTTGCTGCCTTCCAGCAGATCGAGCACCTTCAAGGAGGTCGCTGCGATCACCGGAGCCAGGGTATTGGAGAACAAATACGGGCGTGAGCGCTGCCGCAGCCACTCGATAATCTCACGTCGTCCCGAGGTGTACCCACCCGATGCGCCCCCCAGAGCCTTTCCAAGGGTTCCAGTGATGATATCCACCCGGCCGGCTACTCCACAGGCCTCGGGCGTTCCCCGACCGTTCTCACCCACAAAGCCCACGGCGTGGGAATCGTCGACCATCACCAAGGCGTTGTATTTGTCCGCCAGATCACAGATCCCTTCGAGGTTCGCGATATAGCCATCCATGGAGAAGACACCATCCGTCGCGATCAGACGAAAACGACAGTCCTGCGCCTCTACGAGTTTTGCCTCCAGATCCGCCATATCGCTATTGGCGTACCGAAAGCGCTTTGCCTTACACAGACGAACTCCATCGATAATGCTGGCGTGATTCAGACTATCGCTGATGATGGCGTCTTCGGGCCCAAGAATGGTCTCAAACAGGCCCGTGTTGGCGTCAAAACATGAGGAATAGAGAATCGTATCATCGGTCTGAAGAAAACCGCTCAACCGTGATTCCAGCTCTTTATGTACAGACTGGGTCCCACAGATAAACCGAACCGAGCTCATGCCATAGCCATAGTCCCGAATCGCGCTCTGGGCGGCGTCCACAAGTGCGGGATGGTTCGACAAACCCAGATAGTTATTGGCGCAGAAGTTGATAACCTCCTGCCCGCCTTGCACCTGAATCGCTGCCTGCTGGGGTGTCGTTATAATTCGTTCGGCCTTGTATAAGCCCGCTTCACGAACCTGCTCCGTCTCCGATCGCAGGTGCTCGAGAAAACCCTGATCCATGCGTTCCCTCCCAAACAAAGAACCTGCCTCTCCGAATATCGGAGTCTGCGGCCCTTTTCAAGCCTGGCCTCAAGACGCGTGACGAATCCCCTGGATGATCCCGGCCGCACGTTTCATGACCGAACCAACCCCTTCGAGGGATTTGGGAACCCGTAATTTCATCAAGATTCGCACAAAGGCCTGTGCTGTCTCTGTCATGGTAAGAAGCAAGCGCATACGCTCCAGATCATACCGAGCCGACCGCTCGGGAGCATAGGTGGCTTCTTCGATCAAGGACTCTAAAGCCGTACGAGCGTTTTCAATCATGATCCACTCTCTCGATCGGATCACATTGGTGACGACCGGCCAGACATCCATCGCCGCCTCGTATGGGGCATTCCTATGATCCCCACAGGGCCGCACCAAACCCAACTCCAGAAGCTGGTGAATACTCCCGCTGATCAAACTACGACTCACGCCAAACACGTCCACAAGCTCCGTCTGGCTCACGGGCATATTCCGCAGAGCCATATAGGTCCATACCCGACCATGCACCGCCTTGAACCCCCACCATTCGATAAAGGCACCGACGGCATCACAGACCGCGAGGACATGCCGTTCGACCGCATCGGATTCGGTTTCCGGCGAACTATTTTTCAACGGTTTCACCTTACTGCTTGAAGCCATCACAATCCCCTGCTACATATCCCATCAGCTCTGAGTATTCCGCCTGTTTTTTCGCGCACGCGAAGCTTGCAAAAGCGAGCGCGCAAATGTAGGCTCCTGATGTTTACGATAGCGTAAACAACAAAATCATATCAAGTCGTCAAGCACCTACGCACCTCCTCCACGCCCATGTCCATCGAACAGTCCATTGGTCTGCCGCAGAGAGAGGCCTTCTTCCACCTTATCCAGGATCGGCTCGAAAGGCCCCTGCCCCAATTTGTCCGATTCCAGGCGTGGGCACCGATTTCGGGTGCCTGGAGCTATCTGAACACCGAGTTGGCGAACGACCCCTGGACCATGGCCTGGAGCTCCGCCGACGAGAGCCAGAACTTCCTGGCCATCGGGGCACAGAAAGCCAGTAACTTTGTAGGTCCTTCACGCTTCTCCGACGCAGAGGCATTCTGTTCACAGACCCGTGAACAAATTGGAGATCTTTACGGTGAAGAGGGGCATTACAACCCCATGTTTGTGGGAGGATTCGCCTTTTCCGACGCGGCCCCCGGTGGTCCCTGGTCGTCCTGGCCCGCCGGACTTCTCTGGGTGCCAAGACTATTATTGGTGGATCGCCCCCAGGGAACTGAAGTCATCGGATGCGTGGCTATCGACCCCGCCCTAACCCCCCAGAAAAACTGGGAGCGGGTGTTGAGCGCTCTTGGTGAAATCTACCAATCCCAGCCCTGCAATGTCGCGAGACCGCTCGATCCGGAACGCATCGACACCAACTCGCCCCACGAAGAAAAGGCTCACTTCCTGCGTACCGCCAACCAGGCCATCACCCAGATCGAAGATGGCCCGTGGGATAAGGTTGTTTTATCTCGTGTGCATCGTTTCGAAGCACGCAATGGCACCGCTTTTGATGCGGTCGCCACGTTGAAAAAGCTGCGCCGGGATCAACCCGATTGCACGACCTTTCTGGTACGAGGGTCCACCGAGTCCGCCTTCCTTGGAGCCACGCCCGAACCTCTGATTCGCACCACAGGAAACCTGGTACGGACCTGTGCCCTGGCGGGTAGCCAACCCCGGGGAACCGACACCGCACGGGATACAGAATTTGCCCGTTCGTTACGAGAGAGCGTCAAGGAGCAGCACGAACATGAGCTGGTCCTCGCGACCATCAAAGAAAACCTGGCGCCCTTTACAGCGGCGATCTCTCACTCCGAGCAGCCAACCGTTCACCAGTTACGCGATGTACAGCATCTGCAGACGGTCCTATCAGCGCAGCTGCATCAACCGACCCATATCTGTCATCTGATCGACGCCCTCCACCCCACACCGGCCATCGCGGGCCTGCCACGGGATGAGGTCCTCCCCTGGTTGGCCGAGCACGAAGCCAACGACCGGGGTTGGTATGCTGGGACCGTAGGCTGGCTTGACGGAAGTGGCAACGGTCACTTCGTCGTCTCCATCCGCTCCGCCCTGGTGGGCGAAGAGCAGGTTACCGCCTATGCCGGCTCGGGTCTCGTCTCTGGCTCACAGGCGGAGTCAGAGTGGCAGGAGACAACAACCAAGTTGCAGAGTATCGCCACCGCATTGGTCATCGGCCCGACCACACAACCACCCCAGGTGCAGCCATGAAGACTGCCGCCTGGAACCAATGCTCCGCCCAACATCTTGTGGACACCCTCGCCCACGGTGGTGTGCGTCAGGCGGTGATCTCGCCAGGATCCCGTAACACGCCCCTTATCCTGGCACTCGAACAACAGGAACCACGGGTCACCACCCATGTGATCCTCGACGAACGAACCGCCGCATTTTTCGCCCTCGGCATAGCAAGAATCACGCGAGAACCGGTCGTGCTCTGTTGTACCTCTGGCAGCGCCGCCGCACATTATCTGCCGGCCGTCATCGAGGCATCGGAGTCCAATCTCCCACTCATCGTGCTCAGCGCAGATCGCCCCCCTGAGCTGTCCGATTGTGGAGCGCCGCAGACCATCGATCAAAACGCACTCTACGGAACCCATGTACGCTGGTTCGCAAACCCCGGACTCGTACTCGACGACGAGAGCCTACAACGTATCCCCACCCTGGCGGCGCAAGCGATTGATCAGGCCACAGGCGCGCACCCGGGCCCGGTTCATTTGAATCTACCCTATCGGGAGCCTCTCTATGATCCCGACCTGGATACGGAGATCAAGACCCATCGGCTACCCACCTTTCGCCGAGGAAAGGTCGAGCTCCACCCAGGAGATCTCAACGCTCTCGTCGAACGATGTACCGGGCGCAGCGGCATCATCTATTGCGGCCAGGAGAGCCCTGGACTTTGTGCCGATCCACGACCCTTCGCCGAAGCGGTTACAAGCCTGGCACAGTCCCTCGGCTGGCCAGTACTCGCGGAGCCGACCTCCCAGGTACGGTTCGGACATCATTCCCTCGACCATGTCATCGCCCACGGTGATCTATTGGTTCGCGACCAGAACTTCATCGCGCAGATGCGCCCCGATGTGGTCCTTCGTTTCGGCGGTGCGCCCATATCGAAACCCATCCGCGCATGGCTTGGATCGTTGGAAAACACCGAGCAGATCGCTGTATCCGCCGCTGGAGAGTACAAGGATCCCGATCATCAGTTGAGCAGCATCTACTGTGCCGATCCCACCCGCTTCTGCGAACAATGGCTAGGAACTCTGCCCGAGACCTACGAACCCGCCCGAACATGGAGCACCTGGGCGGCGGCCGAACAAGCGATGGACGAACGCCTCGACAGCTCCGACGAGCTGTGGGAAGCGGGAATCGCGCGGTCGCTCGTGGACGCCCTTCCCGATGGTACCCTGCTTCAATTGGGTAATAGCATGCCGATCCGTGACGTAGACGCCTTTGCGCCCCGTCGCAATCGGAATCTCCGATTGATCTGTAATCGGGGCGCCAATGGAATCGACGGAACAATGGCGAGCCTCTTTGGTGCTGCAGCCAGCTGGCAGGGAGGACCGATCGTAGGGCTTATGGGTGATCTGACCTTCCTTCACGATATGGGCAGCCTGGTCCCCTTCCATGATGTGCAACAGCCCATCACATTGGTGGTGGTCGATAATGGCGGTGGTGGCATCTTCGAGCACCTGCCGATCCAGGAACATCCGAGCCTGTTTGAGCGGTGCTTTCTGACCCCGCAGACGGGACAGATCGAAAAACTCTGTGCCGGTCTCGAGCTGACCTACCGCCGCGTAGACGAACAGGAAGCCTTCACGACCGCTCTCCGAGCCGAGCTGGAGCGACCCGGTATCTCTATCCTTCACGTACCCATCGATCGCCAGGCCAATTTGCGTATGCATCGAGAACTCTGGGACAGCCTGTCCGGGGGGAGCCGATGACCATACGTGAACAACCCGCGCCCCTGCATACGATCCCGCGGCCCGATGCTCGCTTGCAGATCTGGTGGCAGACCATTCGTCCACGCACCCTGGTCGCCAGCATAGGGCCAGTCCTTCTCGGACTCGCCCTGGCCCAGGCCTATGGTAGCTTCGATTGGCTGGCCGGCGGCCTCGCC
>PBVT01000108.1 GCA_002728755.1 Myxococcales bacterium | reverse complement strand
CAACCTCTTAATGGGACGACGGAATGGGTAGATAGATGGCGACTATTACCAGCTGCAGCTATTTCCAGCTGCCGCGGACCCATACTTTGACCCGTTTGCGGCCACGTCGTTTCCATTCGTAATGACCTGGAACCCAGGTTTTAGCGGGTCGAATAGGCTCCCAATGCCCACGGACCCATACATATTTTCCAACCCGGGGTTTCCATTCGTAATGTCCTTTTACCCAGACATGATCGCCGGCCGGTCGCGCCGGGCGAACCGACGTCGGTTGAGATGGTACTTCTACATCTTCATATTCTTCGTATTCGTAGTTCTCACTTACGATTATGGTACCCCCGCAGCCCGTATAAAGGAATCCGGTAGCAACCAGTATGAGAAGTAAAAAGCGCTTCATGAGGCCTCCTAGTTAAGCCTTATCTCCCAATCCAGATCCGACATCATGGACCCAATAAGTGGATTCGTCAAAGCAGGGCAAAATGGCAGTGGTCGATAGTCGTTTCAGTCTCTTCATCCAGTTATGGATCGGATAAATTTGAATCGACGGTCTCAGTATTTGATTTTTGGAGCGTGTTTTTTAACCACAGCCCCATGATCAGCAGGGCGATAAATCCGCCGACTAAAAGAAGAAGGCGTAGCCCGGAAAAGGGTGAACGCATGATCTCTTCTCGTAATTGCGCAAAGTCCGTCACCAGGTGACCTAGATATAAGGCGGTGAACAAAGCGGGTTGCATACCGACCAGGGTGCCTATGAGGACCTGACGAGGCTTGATGCCAAGAGCTCCGCAGACATAGTTCTGAACACTGAATGGGAGAATAGGAACCAGGCGAACGAGGACTACAAATCGAATTCCCTCTTGCGCCAACGCTGTGTCCAGTTTGGCGCCTATATGGTGGCGTCGTATCCAGCGCTGCGTTGGGGCCCGGAGCCAGGTGTTGCCTAACCAGCCGGCAATATAGGCACCCAGGAGAACCCCGGGTAACACCACGAGGTAGCCGGTCCCAATTCCAAAGATCATTCCAGCGATCACGCCCAGGGGAAAGATCGGCAAAAAGAAGAGGGCAGCGAAAAGTATAAGCAGAGCGTAAAGCTCTGGTGATGAGCGACCGAGCATCCAGAGGTCAAGAATCCATGAGGTTCCGGTTCGATCCTGGAGGATGTAGATCCCTGCAGCCAACAGGATTAAAAGAAGCGTCAGGCTCAGCCATGTTTTTTGGCGATTCATATAACTGGCATTCGTACCCATAAAAACCATTTGGAACAAGGTCATTTGTTTCAAAGGGTTAACACCTGGATTGTAAAATTGTTCCCATGGAATTGGTTTTCTATCGGGCTAACCCACCTTGCGTAAGTTTATGCATGGCTGCATCATATTGAGATGGGAGTATGTTTTGACGGCGTCATTGGCCGTTGAACCATTCGAAACGATTAGGACCGGCAGAAATCAATATGTCCGATAGAGACGAAATACTGCAGACCAACGCGTTGTTTTATGAGGCCTTTGCGGCGTGCGATGTTGCTTCTATGGACGAGATCTGGGCGATGCATGCACCCGTTATGTGTATTCATCCCGGGTGGAGTGAACTTGTAGGCAGGGATGCCGTAATGACGAGTTGGTTCTCGATTCTTGGGCAGTCGGAGCAACTGGATGTTGCCTTTGAGGACGCACGTGCTTTTCTTTTTGGAGAGATCGCGTTGGTGATCTGTACCGAGATTGTTGGGCAGGCCTATCTGGTGGCGACGAACACATATGTGCGCGAGCGAGGAGAATGGAAAATGGTTCATCACCAAGCGGGACCACTTCCCAGCCGGGTGGCGAGCCGACCACGCGATGTGGACGATGGAGATGATACGTTATTGCATTGATACGCGTATGTTTCTGGTGTGCCTCACTGCGCTTCTGATTCCGTTTTGGTCGTGCAGCTCAAAGAAGGTACCGGTACAGTCCATCGATGAAGGGACTGGCTCCTCGGCTGCTGAACAACCGGCGGCGACCTCGTTACCTAAGGTCAACGCGGAGCGTACTGATCTGATTTTTCGCTACCTGGATCAGGGCTCGCGCCGACTGCTTACGGCAACGACGATTGATGAGGTTCCCGAGTCGGCTCGAGATCAGGTGGTCGTGGTGGATTCGTCAGTACGAGAACCGGTCGGTGGAGTTTTTGTGGTGGACCTGCGAAGAGCCGACGACAACCAACTGTACCCCGTTCGGGTTGTGACGGCGCATGCGATGGACGAATGGATCCGCAATAAGAGACCACAGGCGAGCACCAAAGTGCGCTTCTACTCGGCGAGTTGGTGTGGGGCCTGTAACAAAGCGCGGGCGTTTTTGAAGAAGAAGGGCATCCCCTATGTGGAAAAGGATGTCGAAAAGGATTCGGGGGCTCGAAAAGAGTTGGCCGAAGCCGCGAGCAATGCCGGAGTTTCTCCGGATAAGCTTTCGAGTGTCCCAATCTTCATCGTAGGCGGTCGTATGTTGTTTGGGTTCGATCCGAAGAAACTCGCGGCTCTTGCTTCCCAGTAAAGCTCTCATGCGGCGACCGGCGCAAAGCGGACCATGTCCTCATCCCAGAGGACGACCTCGATCTCGTGCCCTGTAGGATCGACCACGTACCAGGACACAGAATGCGGCCATTCTACGCGGCCTTCATAGCGAACATCGACGCCGTGTTCGGCCACCGTCTGCTCCCACACCTCTCTGTCTAGGATACGAAAGCCGAAGTGATTCACACCGTGACGATTATGTTCCAATCGGCCGGTTTCATCGAGGGAATGCACTCTCGGCGACTCATAAAGGCAGAGAATCGCGTCACCAGATCGAAGAATGGCCCATCGTCCGAATTTGCCATCGCCCTCTTCCACTTTTTTGAAGCCGAAGACGTTTCCATACCACTGTACCGACTCTTCCAGATTTTTAACCGTCATATTCAAATGATCTAAATGCTTTACACTCATTGTCTGGCTCCTTTTCATTGGGTTGGACCCTACGAGTTTTCGTAACGTCTGGATTCAATATAACGGGGGAGTGTTGGTTAAGCGTCTGTCTTGTCCATATATTGACAAAAGGTTATAGTATGGACATGGGAAACGACACGATGGGTGAAAAGCTGGCCGGCAATCTCGCCGGAAACCTGCGCTATCTACGTCAGGCCCGGGGGCTGACACAGGCACGTCTCGCTGCGCAAAGCGACGTTCCTCGTTCGACTCTAGCGAATGTCGAAGCGGGTGGTGGCAATCCGACCTTAGCGGTTTTGGCGAGGCTTAGCCTTGCATTACAAGTGTCGATAGAAGAGTTGTTGTCGACCCCTCGGGCTTTAGCACAGCATTTTCCCAAAGGCAGTTTGCCGTCGACGGGGCGGGGGCCGGGAAAGAAGGCGACTGTCCACAAGCTCTTACCGGACCCGGTACCGGGAATGGAGATCGATAGAATGGAGCTCGGTCCGAACGCTCGGTTTACAGGAATCCCCCATCGGCCCGGTACACGGGAATATCTGTATTGTGAACGAGGAGAGTTGGTGCTCTGGGCGGGCGGAGATCGATTCGAGCTGCGTGCAGGGGACGTGGTCGCGTTCCAGGGTGATCAGAAGCACTCCTATAGCAACGAGAGCGCTGAAGTGGCTGTGGCTTTTAGTGTTGTGGCGCTTGTGCCCATCTCGGCCGGAGCTCCTGCTTAACAACGCATGGCATCGTTTCTGCCATCGATTGTTGACAAAACCAGTCAAGTTTTCTAACCACTGACTTCGGGCGCAGTGCGCCTTTTTTGTTTGCATCATACGGATCGTGAATCATGGCCGAGCGGACCTGGAAAGATAGGCTGGAAGGAGAGATCACGGGAGAGCTTACCCGGGAGATCGAACTTTTTGAGACCCAGATGGCCCATCGGCAGACAGGTCAGCTCGATGAGAAGGTCTTTGCGGAGACGCGTCTTCGTCGCGGTGTCTATGGTCAACGCTACGATAATGGCCAGCGACACGATGGAATTGCCAAGCAGGAGCTGGGTTTCTCCAGATCGAAAGAGACCAAGGGTCCAGAGACCCTATGGGATGCGCCCGGGATGTTGCGTATCAAGATTCCATGGGGCGGAATGACGGCTCGACAGCTGGAGCTCATGGCGGAGTTGGCAGAGGAATATTCCGACCGGATCGCGCATGTGACCACACGCCAGGATATTCAGCTTCATTTTATACATATCGACGATACCCCCGACATTATGCGTCGCCTCGCGTCGGTGGGGATTACTACCCAGGAAGCCTGTGGGAACAGCATTCGCAATGTTACGGCTTGCCCGATCTCCGGTGTTTGCCACGATGAGAGCTTCGATGTTTCGCCTTATGCGGAAGCCTTCAAGACCTATTTTCTGGGACATCCCGATGCGCAGAATTTTGGTCGTAAGTTCAAGGCAGCGTTCTCGGGTTGCGAACAACACGCCTGTGGGCTCGCCATCATGCACGATATGGCCTTTATCGCGGCCTATCGGACGGTAGATGGAGTGAAGCAACGTGGATTCAAGGTCTACGTGGGTGGTGGCCTGGGGGCGGTGCCACATCAGGCCCAGTTGTACGAAGAGTTTGTTCCAGAGCATGAGATTCTGCCTCTAGGACAGGCGATGTGTCGTGTGTTTGGGCGGCTGGGTGAGAAACGTAACCGGGCTCGAGCACGCCTGAAATTTCTCGTCGCGAAGCTTGGTCTGGACGAGTTCAAGAAGCTGGTCACCGAAGAGCGAGCTGGTTTACCGGAAGATTCGCGGTGGACTTCTCTTCTTTCGGATGCCGAAGGGTTCCTCGAGACACCCTTGCGCGGTCCGAGTGCTCTTTCGGAGGAGCCAGGTTCGGTAGAATACCAACAATGGTTTGAGAGCAATGTTCAGATGCAGCGCCAGGAAGGTTATGCGGTCGTTACCATTGCACTCCCATTGGGTGATCTGACCGCCGACCAGATGCGTGGCCTGGCGGATGTTGCGCGCATTTATACGGGCGACCATATTCGCGCCACCGTTGAACAGAATATCGTTCTGCGCTGGATCCCCTTGTCGGATCTTCCAGCTGTGTATACCGATTTGGCGAGTCATGGATTGGCCTCTCCTGGTGCAGGAACCATTGTCGATATAACGGCCTGTCCTGGAACAGACACCTGTAAGCTGGGGATCTCAGCGTCTCGAGGTCTGGCGTCAGAGCTGCATACGAAACTGGGCGCGAAGGCCGCATCAATGGATACAGCGATTCGGGATTTGCGAGTTAAGATCAGCGGCTGTTTCAACGCCTGTGGTCAACATCATATCTCAGATATTGGTTTCTACGGGGTCAGCCGTAAGGTGGGTGGACATAATGTGCCGCACTTCCAGGTGGTCCTGGGGGGACAGTGGTCAGAGAACGCCAAATCTTTTGGATTGGCTATGGGCGCCGTGCCCTCCAAGAACATTCCGGATGCTCTTTCTGTGATCACAGAGCGGTATCTGGCCGATCGCCAGGGCGACGAGTCGTTTCAGGCGTTTGTGTCCCGCATTGGCAAGGTCGAGATCAAGACGATGTTAAAAGAGCTCACCCAGGTTCCTGGCTATGAGGTGGATCGGTCGTACTATTCCGATTGGGCCGATCCTCGAGAATATTCTCTGGGCGATATGGGGATTGGTGAATGTGCTGGCGCAGTTGTGGCGCAGGCCGAGATGGGGTTGGCCCGTAGTGAAAGCGAGGTCTTCGAGGCGCAGGTTTGTCTGGACAAAAACGATCCAGATCGTGCGGCAGCCCTGGCCTATCAATCGATGTTGCTAGCCGCCCAGGCCCTGATTCGGGAACAGAATATCAACATTACCGATGAGCCCGAGCATATTGTCTCGGAGTTCCGAACCCGATTCTTCGAAACGAAGCTTTTCCACGATCCCTTCGCTGGCGGTAAGTTCGCCAACTATTTCTTCCGGATTCACGACGAAGGAGTCGCGGGGTTGAACTTCCACCAGGCCCACCAACGCGTTGAGGAAGCGCAGCTTTTCATTGAGGCGGCACATTCTTGTTACGCTCGTATGAGTACGGTCTCCTCATGAGTACGGCAGCGAACACAGCGACCCGATTGTTCTGCAAATGCTTTGCAGCTGGTGATGTACATCCGGATGACGCCTTGTACATTCCGGTCTTCCATCGATGGATTCAAGAGAAAGCAGTGCCCGGTCTATTGATCGACGTCGCCGATTACCAGCATGTTCCTCAGGGGCCGAACGTAATGTTGATCGCGCACGAGGGTCACTACGCAATGGATCGTACGGCAGGAAGGCTTGGCATGGCGTATCACCAGAAACGTGATGGTGCGGATAGTTTCGAGAGGAACCTGAAGACAGTGGTCTCCAACGCCTTACAGGCCGCGGATGCTATGGCCAACGACGCATCAATCGACGGGGCTTTGAGCTTCCGTACGGATGAATTTGTACTTGGTGTGGATGACCGGCTGCTTGCTCCGAACAACGCCGATACATTGGACCAACTGGGACCACAGATTCAGGCGTTTTTTGTAAAGCTGTTGGGAACCGAGGCGATGGAAGTTCAGGTCGCCTCCGACCCCCGGGTGCCGTTTCAGGTACATATCCGGACGGAAGTTACATCTACCGTTGGGGACCTGCGGGAGCGTCTTAACACCCTCTGATTTTCCTTGCGGCACAACGATCTGCGTGCTTTAGTCCCAGCGTTGGTACACTTCAGGGGAGGCGTTATGAAACGCAATATCTTATTTTTGCTCTGCGGATTGTTAATTTCTTTCGGCTGCGGTGGCGGAGGAACTACGAATACTGATGCGGGAGCACCCGACGTTCAGGACGACAACGCGGGTACGGACCAGACAAATACAGACACGGCCGAAGAGGTCGTCGAAGACGCCGGCGGAACGGACGAGGGCACCGACGAGGGTGGTACCGATACGAACGTTCCCCCCGTTGGCCCAGACGGTAAAGTTGGTTCCCCCTGTAGTGTAGAAGCCGATTGTTTTCAGGAGGCTGGTCTTGGCCCCGATGACGATCCGACGAGCATTTGTTTCATGGGATTTTGTACCCGTTTCTGCCGAGAGGTGGATGATCAGGGTGAAGTTGTTCCTGTTGAAGGGGCCTGTAGTGATGTGAGCGCTGCGAGCTATCTCGGAGACGAATGGCAATGCCCGGCGGACTTCGGAATCTGTCTGCCAGGTCCGGTCAGTGGCGTCAGCGTTGGCTGTACCAAGGATGACGAATGTGACGACATCGGCACAAACTCGGTTTGCGCTGGTGTGGTCTGGGATGGTTCTACGGGCGTGGATGGCGTATGCATGCCAGCGATGGATCGGCAGGATCACTCGACCGAATGTTCCGATGATACAGACTGTCAGTCACTCTTCTGTATTGGTAACGACCCGACGACAGGGGCCCTCGGTGTATGTGTAGCGCATTGTGCTACGGGCTCCGATTGCCCTGGTGGTGAAGGCCACCTTTGCCAGGCCTTTGGCTTTCTTCTTCCCGGAGAAGATGGAGAGTCATCCGAGGAGCCTGGTGCCTGGGCTGGACTTTGTTTCCCGTCTACGGGGTCGTTGGATAACTGTAAGTATTCAGAATGCTCCGAGGGAGAGAGTTGTATCGTAACAACGCAGCCTTCCACCCTGATCGGTCAATACAACTGTGTAACAGGTATTGATGGTGGTCTTGCTGGTGGCGAGATTTGTTCTGCCGATAATGACTGCTTCAGCGGTAACTGTATGTTTGATGGTCTCGGAGTGGAAGAAGTCTCCGGCTATTGCACCAATGTCTGTCCGGTGAGCGTCGACCAATGTGGAGACGGCATGGTCTGCACAGACCGTGTATTGAACGATAAGGGCACGCCCGATAAGGATTGGGACGACCCACTGTACAGCCTCTGTGTCTTTGATTCCGAGAACTCACCATGCCTGGTGGACGATTCCTGGTGTGCAGACGAGCTCGACTGTACCGCCGTTGATGGCTGGCCAGAGGAAGTAGAGGGGCTGGGCCTTTGTGTTCCAGGGGTACCACCCTGTGAGACCTATTGTGGTCTGGTAGAAGCGAATTGTACGGGCGATAACGCCATTACATTCGCGACGGATTGCGCCACGGATTGCGCCACCTGGCCGGAAGGTCCGGAAGGAGCTACCAGTGGTAACTCGGTCCAATGTCGTATCTATCACCTTGGTGTTGCTGCTGATGATCCGGCAACCCATTGCCCTCATGGTAACCCCGAAGGTGGTAACTTTGATGTAGGCTTCCCGTGTACAGATCCGGAGCCGGCCGACCCATGTGATCCCAACCCGTGCCTGAATGGTGGTTTATGTGCCAACGTCGACGATGCGGCTAGCTGTGATTGCACTGGCTCGGGATTCGAGGGCGCCACATGTGAAACCGATATCGACGAGTGTGCGGCTGCGATCGACAACTGTGACGTGAACGCTACTTGTACCAATGATGACGGTGGTTTCTCTTGCGCTTGCAATGAAGGCTTCAACGGTGACGGCGTCAGCTGTTCGGCAGATCCGTTGGAGGACGGCGCAGCCTGTGCGGACGCGTCGAATTGTTCGTCTGGGTTCTGTGTCGACGGCTTCTGCTGTGACAACGCCTGTGATGCGGATTGTGCGTCCTGTAGTGGCGCCGAGAGTGGTGGAACCAATGGAAGCTGTACGCTTTTGCCTGCTGGGGCACCTTCATCCTGTGATCCCTACCTGTGTAACGGATCATCGTTCGATTGTCCGGCATCTTGCGTCGACGATGCGGAATGTGCTGGTGGGACCTTCTGTATCGGAAATATCTGCGATATCGATGAGGACGAGTGCACGCTTAACACCGACAACTGCGATTCTAACGCGACGTGCACCAACACGGTTGGAGGCTTCTCCTGTGCCTGCAATAGCGGGTACTCGGGCGATGGAATCACCTGTACCGATGATGATGAATGTACGGCCGGCACTGATAACTGCCATGACAACGCCTCGTGTACCAACACGGTTGGTGGCTTCTCCTGTGCCTGCAATAGCGGGTACTCGGGCGATGGAATCACCTGTACCGATCATGATGAATGTACGGCCGGCACCGACAACTGCGATTCTAACGCGACGTGCACCAATACGGTTGGTGGCTTCTCCTGTGCCTGCGATAGCGGGTACTCGGGCGATGGAACCACCTGTGTCGATGATGACGAGTGCGCGCTTGACCTCGACAACTGCGATGTCAACGCGACGTGTACCAATACCGGGGGCAGCTTCTCCTGTGCTTGTGACGCGGGATATGACGGCGATGGCGTCTCATGTAGCGACATCGACGAATGTACCACTGGTACGCATAGTTGTACGGCACTCGAGGATTGCACCAATACGGTTGGCGGACATACCTGCTCGCCGGCGGTTATCGGCTACGCGAGTCATGCGCAGGCTGTGTTGCAGAGCAATTGCGGTGGTTGCCATACGGGTTCACCAGGGAATGGCGGGCATAACCTTACGGCGGATTATTCTGATGCCGATAACGCTGCGTCTCATGCGAGCTGTACTGGGCTGACAGTTGGCGAGTGCGCCCTGCTTCGCGCAGGGAATGGCAGCATGCCTCCGGGTGCTGGTACGGTTTCGGCCGAAGACCTCGCTATTCTGCAGGCCTGGGTCGATGGTGGAATGCTTCCCTGATGGTGTAGGGATTCCGAGCGTTTTCGGGTGAATGATGCGCCGGTTGGTTATCAGTCTCTGGGTTTTACTACTTGGGCTCGGTTGCGCCCATACGGCGCCCGAGTCTCATGTGGTCCTGGCTCCTGATGGCAGCCCTACGGTTGTGGGCTGGCGTGGTGATGGCACCGGTGACTACCGTGGTGAGAATCCGCCTCTCCAGTGGGATCAGAAGACGAACATCCGCTGGTCCACGCCATTACCGTCCTGGAGCAATGGCTCTCCGACCCGGATAGGCAATATTGTTTTTGTCACGGCCGAGCCCACTCTACTTATCGCGGTAGATGCCCGATCGGGCCGTATTCTATGGAAGCGGACCAATAATTATATCGAGACATTGACCAAAGAAGAGCTTGTGGAGGCCAAGAAGCTTCTGGCCGAAGGCGACGCTGTTGCCAAGCAGCTCTCTGAGAAGCAGAGGCAGCTCTATCGTATTAAGAGGAAGCTTCGACGAGGTGGTGGGGGCGCGGAGCTGGCGGCGACGCTCGGGCAGCTTGAGACCGAAGTCAACGAACTTCGGGCTACCTTACAGGCCACGGATAGGCTGCGACCCCTACCTCCGATGGAGTTCATCGGGTATTCCTCATCGACTCCGGTCTCTGATGGGCGGTTTGTGTACACCTTGTTCGGAAACGGCGTAGTGTCCTGCTTTGATATGAGCGGCAAGCGGATCTGGTCGTCCTATGTTGGTGAGCCCATGCGACCGATGAAGGGGCATGATCGTGGGCATGCAGCCTCACCCATCCTGGTGGGAGACAAGGTCATTGTTGGTTTTGGGCGTTTACAGGCCCTCGATGCGAAAACCGGTCGTGTGGCGTGGACGGGGATGCCCTATCCTCATTTCGGGACTCCGGTTCATGTGTCCATCGGTGGGGCGAGCTATGTGATCACCCCAGACGGAGAAGCAGTTCGCGTAGACGATGGTACGGTAATGGCGAAGGGTATGGGGCAGTTATGGTATATCGGCCCACTGGTTATCGGCGACCGGATACATTTTCTCGGTCCGGGGACAATGCCCGAGAAGAGTTGGCTTACGCCTGTAAAAGGGAACGCGGTTCGTTTGCGTGCATCGGGCCCGAAGCTGTCCGTAACGAAGCTCTGGAATACGTCTCTGGTTCGTGATCGCTTCTATGGAGAGACGGTAGCTCATAAGGGTCTGATCTATGCGGTGTCAGCGGAAGGCTCCTTTGTTGTTCTCGACGCGAAGAGCGGTCGGGCATTGACGCGAACGGAAGTGAAAACGCAAGGCACCCCGGGGCGGAAAGCCCATTATTACGCAAGCCTGGTTGTGGCCGCAGATCACCTCTTCATAACGAACGATGCAGGGACAACGCTTGTGCTGAAGACCGGAGCGAAACCCGAAGAGATTTCGCGAAATACCTTGGATGGGGAGATGCGCAGTTCCCTCCATATCTCTGGTGATCAGATCTATGTGCGAACCTTCAAGACACTGTATTGCATTGGTCTGAAGTGATTATTGCGCCGGCGTCTTAGCTGGGCGAACACAGCGGAAACCGATGTCGTGTGCTTTGATCTGTGGGGGCATTGCGGCACGCCCACTTGAGCGTAGATCGGTCGGCGCTTCGTCAGCCCACCCACCGCCGCGAATTACGCGGCTGCTTCCATTCTCGGGCCCTCTGGGGTTGGATGGGGCGGCCTTCGCGTAGGCATCTGGAGCGTACCAGTCGGCGGTCCATTCCCAGACATTACCTGCGAGATGAAAGAGTTTTATCCAGTTTTGGCCTTCGGCCCGCGGATCGAGAGAGACACCCGATGTACGTTGTTTTTCACCGAAGACCGCCAGCTCATAGGTCGCCTCTTTCTGTCCCCAGGGGTACCGTCGGCTCTCGGGGCCCCGAGCGGCGTATTCCCATTCGGCTTCGGTGGGAAGCCTTGCGCCAATCCATGCACAATAGTCGCGGGCACCAAACCAGTTCACACCGTTGATGGGGCGATCATCCAGGGTTGGGTGATTGGCTGTGGCTTTCCCATAGCTATAAAAATACCCATCGGTTTGTACGTCTTTGAGCTTGCAGGCCCCAGCTAAAACACAGCGCTTGTATTGCCAGGCCATGACTTCCCAGACGTGCATATGAAACGCTCCGACCTCTACATGGCGGGCAGGGGCTTCATGGGGTTCGGCTGCTGGATCATAGCCAGGTGCTTGTGCATCGGTAGCTTGTGCGCCCATCAAGAAACGTCCCGCGGGGATGGCATAGAGGCATCCAAAAGGGAGGTCTCTATCGCTGCAATTCGGGTCCTGCACATCGTTCTCAGCGGGTCGTGTGGCCGCACCCGTCTGGTAGGGTAGCTCCGCCTCCGGCGTGGTCGCACAGGCCATAAGGCTGGCGATAAGTACCAGTACTATATGTGTTCTAGAAAACATGGCGCCGTGTTCGAGTTCTGTTTATCTTGCCGAGGATGGGCCGGAGTTACAAGTTTGGCCTGTCGCGTAGTCGTCTGGACATTGCCGACCCGCGATTATATGAACCAGACTTGGGTTTTGAACCGTGAATAAGGGCTCCATGCAAAGGTTACTCGGCTGGTTTTTGACTACCCTGTTGGTCGTATTCGGACTCTCTTGTTCTGGGGCGGTTTCTTCTATTTGCGGTGCCGATGCCGATTCGAAATCGTCTGGAGCGGTAGACAAGGCCTCCCAGCGGGGTTGGTCCAACTGGCGTGGTCCCCAGCAAAACGGGCAGTCCGTTGCGCGAAATCTACCGGAAAATCTGAGCCCAGACGGGCCGAATCTACTCTGGACATTGGACCTGGCGGGGCGCGGGACGCCGGTCGGCTTTAAGGATCGTCTCTTCGTTTTCGGATACCGCGGGGAGGATGCAGACCTACATGAAGTGCTGCTGGCAATAGATCCAGTCTCCGGCAAGGTGATCTGGGAACAGCGTTTTAACGATTTCCTGAGCGATATCATCTACCAGCGATACAGCATTGGTAGCCCCACGGTGGATCCCACCACAGGCAATGTCTACCTGATGACCTCGACCGGGGCCGTCCACGCCTTTGATTTTGAGGGAAACGAGCTATGGAACCGATCCATGATGGAGGAGTTCGGTCGAATCGCCTTCCCGAATGGGCGTACCGGAGCACCCGTCGTTGTCGATGGTATGGTGATTGTGCGTGGCATCACGACCAACGCTGGGCGAAATGGTCCAGCGCGTGATCGGCTATACGCCTTTGACGCTGCAACTGGCGTTTTACAGTGGATATCGACCCCAGGAACGGCTCCGAAGGATAGCTCTTTTTCGACGCCTTTTGTGGCCAATATCAACGGGCGAAAACTCCTATACGTGGGCACGGGCTGTGGAAATGTAGTGTGCGTTGACGCCCGAACCGGGCAGCCCCTATGGCGTTTTCCTTTGAGCCAGGGTGGGGTCAACAGCTCTGTGGTTGTTGACGGAGAGCATTTGATTGCAATCCACGGCAAAGAGAACCTGGATTCCAGTCAAACGGGTCGTATGGTCGCCATCAAGCCCCCAGCCATCGATGGCGGCAAATCACAAAACGTATTGCGTCGGACCCACGAGGTGTGGCGCAACGACCTGGGGAACTTTACCAGCTCCCCGGTTTTGGTCGACGGCGTCCTCTACCAACTTCTTCCCACGGGTTTTCTTGTGGCTGTTGATGCTGCGGATGGACGGGAACTGTGGCGCAAAAAGCTCGCCAATGAACAGCTCCATGCATCCCCGCTCTGGGCTGATGGGAAACTCTACGTGCCCATGCTCAATGGAGATGTATTCGTTCTTGCGGTCGAGCGCGCAGGGGTAAAGGAGATCTCCAGGGTTCGCCTCAAGGGAGATTGCATTGGGAGCCCTGCAGCCTTTGGCGGCCGCCTCTATATCCATACGACCGAACGCCTCTATGCCTTTGGAGATAAAAAACGACGCCGAAGCAGGAGTATAGACAGTCCAGCAAACCCGGCACCAGGGGCCATCGCCTCTCATCGGGTTGTTCCTCCCAGCTGGTTGTTACAGGCAGGCCAGGAACAAAATGTGGTTATCGAAGCCCTGGACGCACAGGGACGATTGGTTCGCGCCTATGCTGCCGACGAATGGGCACTCGACACGACCTCCAGTCAGCCTGTGGAGATGGCGCGACCCGGTGTTGTGCGAGCACGAGCTGGGAGCGGCTATTTTGCCGATAATGTGGCCATTCGACTCCCGGGGCATGACGCAGCGTTAAAGGTTTATGTGCGGGTAGTACCCGCGCCACCGTTCTCGGTCGACTTTGAGGAGACCAGTCTTCAGCCAGGGCCGGAAAGGCATTTTGCGCATCCACCGGCACCATGGATTGGCGGCAAGATGAAATGGGAGGTTGTGTCCCATGAGGGAAGCAAAGTCCTGCGCAAGACGTTGAAGAGGTTGTTGTTCCAACGCGCCATTACCTTCATTGGTCACCCCGATTTGGAAAATTATACGATCGAAGCGGACATTATGAGCGACGGGTCTCGTCGATTATTGGGAACCGTTGGGGTCATCAATCAACGGTATGTGATCGCTCTCAATGGTGGGTGGCAGCAGCTCGAAGTAAGTTCTAATTACGATCGCTATCGAGTGGGTACGCCCTATCGTTGGAAGGCCGGAATCTGGTATCGGATCAAAGCACGGGTGGATGTAGCCGCCGATGGATCCGGAGTGATTCGCGCGAAAGTCTGGCCCAGAGGGACGAAGGAACCAGATACATGGTTATTGGAAGCACCGCATGCACAGGCACATCCCAAGGGGGCACCCGGTGTTTTCGGTTTTTCTCCGCAGGCACAGTTTCCGGTTTTTGTAGATAATGTTTCCGTCATGAAGAATGAGCAATAGGATGGCAATCAGACCCATATACCCCTTTTTCGTGGTCGTCTTCACCCTCCTTGCAGGCGATGTCCTGGCCGGTGATTGGCCCATGTGGGGACGCACTGCAGCCCGGAATATGGCAAGTCCCGAGACCGGACTGGTGACGACCTTTGAGCCGGGTCGGCTGAAGGAAGGGACCGAAGACATTGACCTTACGACCACGAAGAATGTGAAGTGGATTCAGAAGCTCGGATCCCAGGCGTACGGCAATGTGACCGTGTCGAATGGCCAGCTTTGTCTGGGTACGAATAACGAGACCCCCCGTCAGAAGAAGATCCAGGGTGATCGTGGCGTAGTGATGTGTTTTGAGGAAGAAACCGGCTCGTTTCGTTGGCAACTGACGGCACCAAAATTAGGGGGTGGAAAGGTCAATGACTGGGAATTTCTAGGGATCTGTTCCTCACCAGCCCAACACGACGATCGAATCTATGTGGTGACCAACCGTGCTGAGGTCGTATGCCTGGACGCCAAAGGTATGAAAAATGGGAACCAGGGGCCGTTCAAAGACGAGGGGAGCTATATGGCTGGTCCGGGCAAACCGGCCGTCGAAGTGGACTCCCTTGATGCAGACATTATCTGGCGTTTCGATATGCGAAAGGAGCTCGCAATATTCCCCCATAACATTGCCAGTAGCTCGGTTCTTGTGGTGGGCGACCGGGTCTTTGTTACGACGTCCAATGGAGTCGATTGGTCCCATCGGAATATCCCCGCACCCATCGCACCAAGCCTGGTTGTCCTGGATCGGAAGACCGGGGCCCTTGTGGGGGAAGAGGGATCCAGCATCAGCGAACGGGTATTGCATGGAAACTGGGCTTCTCCGGCACTGGCAAAGGTGAACAAGAAGGATGTGATCCTCTTTGGTGCTGGTGATGGCTATTGTTATGGCTTTGATCCCAAACCCAAAAAGGACGCCGACGGCTTCTCTATTTTGCCGGAGCTATGGCGTTTCGACGGGAACCCCAAGCACTACCGTGTAAAGGATGGAAAGCCGATTCGATATCCACGCCGTGATGGTCCGAGCGAGATCATTGGTACGCCAGTTTTCCATGATGGGAAGGTCTATGTGACCATCGGTCAGGATCCGGAGCATGGTCCGGGCGTAGGGAGTCTGAGCTGTATTGACCCCTCCAAGAAGGGTGATACCAGTACGAGCGGACGCATCTGGAGCTTCGACAAAATCGGTCGTTCGATTTCCACCGTCGCGATCGCAGGAGGTTTACTCTTCGTCGCTGACCTGGATGGGAAGGTCTATTGCCTGGATGCGAAAACAGGGACCCATCACTGGACCCACGATACCGAAGGTAGAATCTGGTCCTCACCCCTGGTGGCCGATGGAAAAGTCTATATTGGTAACGCCGACGGGATCTTTACTGTTCTCGCGGCGTCTACGACGCGCAAAGTGTTGCATACGGCTTCCTTTGTTGGGCCGATCTATAGCTCGGCGATTGCGGCAAATGGCGTCGTCTACGTCACGACACAGACCCATCTTTATGCCCTGGAGGGAGAGAAAAAATAATGGGGTCGAAGGGATGGATTCTTCTGGTCGGTATTCTGCTGGCTATCTTGCACCAGGACTTCTGGCTCTGGGATGACGGCAGCGTTCTCTTCGGGTTTTTACCGATAGGGTTGGGGTATCACGCCGCCTATTCCATCGTAGTGGCCCTGTATTGGTGGTGGGTCGTTCGTGCGGTGTGGCCTGCCGACTCTGAGACTTCGGATGACGAGGCGGCTCCATGATTGTGGTGGTCATCATCGTCATCTACCTGGCCCTGTTGTTGGTGTTGGGTGGTTTGAGCTCTCGTCGATTTCGAAATACGAGCGACGACTTCTTTCTGGCCAGCCGGAGCATCGGGCCGTTCTTATTGGTGATGTCTCTCTTTGGGACGACGATGACCGCTTTCGCTCTTGTGGGGAGTACGGGTAAAGCCTATGAGCAGGGGATTGGCGTTTATGGGTTGATGGCTTCCTGGTCTGGCCTGATTCATTCCGCGGTCTTTTTTCTAGTGGGAATCAAGCTCTGGGCACTCGGGAAACGGTACGGCTATGTGACGCAGACGCAGTATTTCCGAGATCGGTTCGGCAATGAGATGCTCGGTCGATTGCTCTTTCCGATTCTGGTCGCTCTGGTGGTTCCCTATCTCCTGATTGGGTTGATGGCTGCAGGGGTAACCGTAGAGAAGGTCACGGCCAAAACCGAAGCCTTTGGTCCCGACGGGGTTCCCGGCTGGATAACAGCAGGTGTCATCTGTCTGGTTGTATATACCTATGTCTTCTTTGGTGGATTACGGGCCGCCGCATGGGCCAACGCCTTTCAAACCATCGTGTTCCTGGTAGTTGGCCTCATCGCCTTCTTCCTGATCGCCGATAGTCTGGGTGGGGTGGAGGCCGCGACAGCCAAGGCCGAGCCGACGCGCCTCATACGTGAAGGGTCGATTTCGAGACTTCATTTCACCAGCTATCTATTCATTCCGTTATCGGTGGGTATGTTCCCCCATCTATTTCAACATTGGTTGACCGCCCGGTCGGCCCGCACCTTTAAAGCGCCGGTCGTGCTTCACCCTGTATTGATCATGTTGGTCTGGGTGCCGTGTATCTTGATCGGGGTATGGGCGACGGGAGCGCTGGGAACCTCGAAACCTCCGAACGCCATCCTGGGGATTATGGTGGGACGTCTTCAGGACCCGTATATTTCGGGTCTGGTCACCGCCGGTATCCTTGCCGCCATCATGTCGTCATTGGACTCCCAGTTTCTCTGCCTGGGCACCATGTTCAGCCAGGATGTTATCTTTCGGATGAAGGGATCGGATCAGCTGACCGATTCGCAGAAGTTATTTCGAGCGCGCCTCTTTGTGGGGGGTGTGATCCTCTGCACGTATCTACTCTCTCTGGTCACAACCAAGAGCATCTTCGATCTGGCGGTCTGGTGTTTCAGCGGCTTTGCGGGTCTTTTCCCCCTTGTTTTAGCGTCCCTGTACTGGAAGCGAACCACCGCAGCGGGCGCGATCGCTTCGATTTGCACCACAGCCGCGGTATGGCTGATCTTGTTCCTACAATCGCCGGGTAAGGAGACTCTGATTCTCGGCATGATGCCGGTCGTCTTTATCGTATTGGCGTCGACGGTAAGCCTGATCGTGGTATCCTTGGGTACGAAGCCAGTCGATAGCCAGCGATTGCAGCGCTTCTTCCCGATGAAGGATGAATCAAAATGACCACCGCCGAGGAGATGAGGGAACGACTCGATGCCCATGTTCGTAGCATGGTCGCTTGGCACTTCTCTGAGGAGACCGGTACACCATTTTGGCTGGCATGGGCCAAAGAGCAGTCCTTTGATCCCCGGTCTTCGATACGGGGGTTTTCCGATCTACTTCAATTCCCGCACTTCGACGGCGATGTATTGCGAAGTGGGGATGTGGACCAATTCATTCCCCGGGGTTATGCCGGTAAGCCCTATCGTATATTTGAGAGCGGTGGGTCGACCGGTGTGCCACATCGCCGGTTGAGTTGGAACGATCATCGCACCGACTACGATGCGTTCTCCAAATATCTCCCCAAGAGTCATTTTCCGGAAGGAGCGACCTGGCTTATGGTGGGGCCAACCGGGCCGAGACGTATCCGACTGACCATCGAATATCTGGCACAGGTACGTGGAGGCCGGTGTTTTCACGTCGATCTGGACGCCCGATGGGCCCGCACCTTGATGGTGTCGGGCCGTCACGAACAGTTCGCGGATTATAAGGCGCATATCTTGAAGCAGGCGGTCTCGATTCTGGAGACGACACCGATACAGTGCTTATTTATCACGCCGAGTCTGCTGGAAGGGCTCGATGAGCTATGGCCACTAGGCGAAAGCGCGATCACCGGCATTATGTGTGGGGGGACCTCCATGACCGCACAGACTGTACGCTTTCTGACGGAAGAGGTTTTAGGGTCGCAAACACGACTCTTTCCCACCTATGGCAATACATTGATGGGAGTGGCGCCAAGTCTCCCAATTCGTGCCGAAGATGGCTTTCAGCTGAACTATTATCCACCGGTTCCACGAGCGGTGCTTCGGGTTGTAAATCCGGACGACCCTTCGACTCTCGTCGATTATGGGCAGGTGGGGCGCGTAGAGTTGACCACTCTGACCCGAGAGTTCTTTATGCCTCGCTATCTGGAGCGTGATGAGGCGATTCGCCTGGAGCCCTGCGCGGAATACCCCTATGACGGGGTCGGCCAGGTTCGTCCCCTGGGTTCCACAGACGCTCCTGTCGCAGAGGGAGTCTACTAGCAGTATGGCTGGGCCTCTGCATATACCGGTGATTCGCCGTGGCAAGGTCTATCGAAGCCTCGATGTCAGCCCCCTCGTCGATCCGCGCGATGGGTCGCTAGTCGCTGAGATCAGCATCGCAAACACCGATCTTATTGAACGCGATGCGCGGGTGTTCCACTCCAATCAAACGAACCCATACCGGCTGGAGATAGAAGAATGCCAGGCGATCGCTCATGGGGCGGCCGACGCCTTTCTGGAAGGTGAGCTGGAGTTATATCCCGATGGCCCCGTACATGGGCCCCAGGAGTACCGGGATCACCTCTGTTGTACGACCGGGCTTACACAGGCCCATGTGCATACCCAGTCGGAACGCCTGGCCAACGCCATACGGACGGTGACAGAGAGCATTCAACAGCAGGCCGGAGGGGCGGTTCGTAAGCAGGTGGCATCGGGGTTGGCTGTAATCCTGCCCAATAATGCACCGGGGGTGAATGGGCTATGGCTACCCGCCCTGGGACTGGGGGTTCCGGTGGCTATCAAGCCAGGACACTCCGATCCGTGGACGCCGTTACGGATTTTGTCGGCGTGGCGTAGTGCGGGCCTTTCCGATGGGTTGATGAGCTATTACCCATCGACGCATGCAGGTGTAAATATGTTGTTGAATAGCTGGCCTCGGGGGTTGCTATTTGGCGATGGTGCTACGGTACAACCCTATCGATCTCGTCCCGATGTTGATGTTCGAGGTCCGGGTCGAAGTAAGCTCATCTTCGGTTCCGACACGATCTCCAATTGGTCGGACCATATGGACCTGATGGTCTCCTCTGTATTGTATAATGGTGGCCGTAGTTGTATTTGCGCTTCGACCATTGTGGTGCCATCCCATGGGGAGGCGATCGCGCAGGCCCTGGCAGAACGCCTCGTTGAGGTCGGCCCGTCCGACGGCGAGACCCTGGCTGCTTGTGTGGAACCGGGCCTCGCCAAACGACTCAATCAATATGTGGATGAAGCGGTGCGAAACGACGGTGTGACCGACTGTTCCAGCGAGCTTCGAGGCTCTCCTCGTTGGGTTGTCCATGACGGGCTCGAGTACCTGTTGCCGACGGTCGTTTTATGCCGAGATACGTCCCAGTCGATAGCGCAGACCGAGCTTCCATTTCCTCTGGTGTCTGTGGTGGAGGTCGCTCCCGATCAGATCGTCGATTGGTTGGAACCTGGTCTCGTCGCGACCGTGGTGTCCGACGATGCGAACTTCGTAGCTGGTTTGCGACAGTCCGGGAAAATCAGCACCATGCATCAGGGCCCAATTCCAACCACAGAGATTCGTTGGGACTCTCCGCCAGAGGGTAATCTCGTCGATCATCTCTGTTCGCAGACGGGATCATGAATACGACAGGTTTCGATACCCTGGGAGGCACCCTCTCGACCCGCGTTCTATTTGGGGCGGGCTGTATCGCGCAGCTGGCGCAAGAGGTGCAGCGGTTGGGCGGAGCCCGGGTCTTATTGGTCAGTGATCGGGGATTGGCCGATGCGGGCCATGTCGCGCAGGCACAAGCGATTCTGAATGAGGCAAATATTGCATCGACCCTCTATCTCGACGTTCAAGAGAACCCAACGGATGAGGATGTGTCACGTTGTGCGGATGTGGCGCGAAACGATGACTCGGACATCCTTGTTGGTCTTGGTGGTGGTAGCGCGATGGATGCCGCCAAGGGAGCAAATCTGCTGCTCACCCAGGGAGGGCGGATCCAGGACTATTGGGGTATGGGTAAGGTGGTGGCTCCTATGTTGCCATTGATCGCGATCCCCACGACCGCTGGTACGGGTAGCGAAGTGCAACAGGTGGCCTTGATATCCGACGCCCAGACCCATCAAAAGATGGCTTGTGGTGATCCAGCGCTTCGACCCGCTACGGCGATCCTCGACCCGAATCTCACGCTCAGCCAACCCTGGGAGGTGGCGTGCTCTACGGCACTCGATGCGATGACACATGCTCTGGAGTCGGTGGTTACCACTGCTCGTACAGACCTGTCGCAAAGATTTTCTACGGAGGCCTTTCGCCTCGGCTATTCCGCCGCTGTGCAAATCATGGAGGGCTCCGAAGACCCATTTGTACGGGGGGAGATGTTGAAGGCCGCTTGCTACGCAGGGTTGGCCATCGACCACAGTATGTTGGGTGCTGCCCACTCGTGTGCCAACCCCCTCACCCAGACCTTCGGTTTGCGTCATGGTTTTGCCGTGGGGGTGATGCTTCCCCATGTGATTGCCTTCAACGCCCAGGACTCTTCTGTGGCTGCCATCTATGGGAATGTGGCCAGGACCAGCGGCCTTGTTCCTGAGAACGCACCCGACAAAGATGCCGTGGACGCTTTGATTTCTGCAGTAGATGACCTCTGCGAAAAGAGTGGCGCAAAGCAGGCCCTGCGTGCTCTTCACGAGCCAGTAGAGCATATTTCCTCCCTGGCGAGCGGGGCGGCCGAGCAGTGGACGGCGCAGTACAATCCGCGCGAGGTAGGCGTGACGGATTTCGAGGATATATACCGTTCGGCGCTCACGCGCTGAGAGCGCGGATCATCAAGGAAAGGGTTTTCGGGAATCCGAGTCCTGCTATGATGGCTTTTCTAGTAGGTGTTGTGCATAGGCGATGGTGAAAGGATTGGTTCGAAAGGTTAGCAAATACCGGGTTGCAAGATTCGGATATCTGTGGGTCTTTCTCGGCGCGATGGGTTTCGTGATTCCGGGGTTGGCATTTTCACAGACTTCGGACTGGCACCACGCCCGTGGTGGCCCTCTTCAAACGGGGCGGGCGCAGGGGTCATTGGCATCCAATCTAGAGCTTTTGTGGCAGTTCAAAGCGGATGACGAGGTCGTCTCTTCGGCTGT
>PBVT01000107.1 GCA_002728755.1 Myxococcales bacterium | reverse complement strand
TCGGATGTAGCAGAATGGCTAATAAAACGGCCGCCGGCAACGAGGACCAACGTGGCCAACGTAACAGCAAGCTTTCTCGAGGTTTTCTGGTCAGAACGAGCGCCATGAGACCGGCTGGTAAAGCGAAGAACGCAAATTGGGTCAGTACGGTCAATGTCGCTAAACTAATCCAGTTCTCGGGTAGCGAGATTTGAAAGCCAACTAAGAAACGGAGCATAAGGATTGCGATGGCACAAAATATCGCTTGATTGACCGTGGGAGTGTCCTGCCGATCACGGATCAGGTGCCAGAGCCATGCACGCAAATCAAATCGCTCGCTTTCGCGGAAGAGCACCGATTCGTTGTTGAATTGGTCTACAGCCCATCGCATAGCAAGTAAGCAGCAAGCAGCTGTTACTCCTAGTACGGGTAAGAAGTATAACGCAGCGATAGCATAGTCCGATTCCATGAGTGCCCGTAGCAACAGCATCAATCCTGTGACAGGGATGAGACTAGTCCCAAGCTCCAGCTGAATCGATGGTAGCGACGGTAAGATCATCAGTGGCATCGTCACGAGTAGCATCGGCATTAAGTAGTATTGTCCCTCTTTGGCACTTCGTGCTAACGCTGCCAAAGCTAACGACAAGGCACTAAACAGGGCGGAAACAGGTATCAGAGCCAGGATGAGCCACCCCAAAGAGATGAGGGGAGGCATTCCCATGGGAAGATCGGAGAGGGCCAGTTGGAAAGCTTGAAGTTGCTGCATCATCAGTGACGCAGTAAGCCCCATACTGGCGAGGTTCAGCAAGGCCGTGACCATACTGAACGTCATGATTGTTAACAGCTTACCCCAGACAATTTCATGACGTTGTGCGGGGCTACACAGAAGAGTTTCTAGTGTACCGCGTTCTTTTTCTCCAGCACAAAGATCGATCGCAGGATAAAACGCTCCGGTCAATGCCCAAATCAGTACCACAAACGGTAGCATTTTCGACCAGAGGGCTGCTCGCTTTTTCGATTCTGGTGCTACGTCGGTCAACTGAGGTTCAAAGGGACGAATGGCTGCAACTGGAATGTCACTTTGGACCATGTAATCCTGCCCCACTTGCTCGCGCCATTGTCGTAGGACCCGCGCCAGACGATCTCTTGCTATACGCGATTCATCGCGGGCTTGATCGAATAGGATGTGAGGTCCGACGACTTTGTGAACTTCCTTCGGAGTAGCGGTGTCGTCCGTCGTGGCGTCAGCCAACTGACTACGAAATTCGTTTAACTGCGCTCCAAACGTATTCGGAACGATCAACACCGCATCACAATGACCATCCCGCACGGATTGTTCGGCCTTCTGGCGGAGACGACTGCCGTCGAGGCTTTCATGATCCGGAAAGTTTTGTACCACCAAAAGTTCGGAACCCTGTGGATCATCAAACAGTTCGGAAAAGAACCGCTCTCCGTCCAATAACGGGGGCATTTGCGGAAGGTGATCCTTGCCAACGACATGAATTAGGGCGGGGTACTCACGCGAGAATTGAGAGACCTGTAAAAAGATCATGCCAAGAAGCGGATAAAGGAAAATCGGCAAAATGGCAATGGTGAACAGCGTCCTACGGTCGCGAAGCTGGTCGCGGACCTCACGTAGGTAGATCAATTGAACGTTGGACCACTTCATCTTACAAGATTGACAGGTTGTCGTTGAGTATCATGTTCCTGGATAAGTCGAAAGAACAATTCTTCCATATCGCTTTCGCCGTGTTGCTTGATGAACTCTTCCAAAGTGCCGGCCGAAAGTATGTGTCCTCGGTGCATGATGGCGATGCGATCGCATAACCGTTCCACCTCGCGCATGATATGCGTCGAAAATACAATGCATTTACCCTGGTCGCGCAACTCACTAATCGTTTCCAATAGTGCTCGGGCAACCAAGACGTCCAGTCCTGCTGTTGCCTCGTCAAAAATTAAAACGGGTGGGTCATGAACCAAGGCACGTGCAATGGATACCTTCTGTTTCATCCCAGTGGACATTTTCGATCCCAACAAGTTTCGAATGTCGTTCATCTTTAACCGTGAAAACAGCTGCTCCATCCGATCTCGTAATAGGTCGCGTTCAAGGCCGTACAGGCGCCCGAAATATTCAACTAGTTCCCAAGCGGTCATTCGGTCGTAGACCGCTGTGTTGGTGGAAACAAATCCGATTTGATGTCGCACTAGGTGTGGTTCGGTAAGCACGTCATAGCCATTCACGGTGGCAGTACCGTCACTCGGCTGGAGGATCGTGCTGAGAATACGTAGCACGGTGGTCTTGCCAGCGCCATTAGGCCCCAGCAGACCAAAGATTTCTCCTTCGACAGCTTCGAAACTAATACGATCGACAGCGACGATTGGTCCGAGTTGCAGATCAGCGTAGGTTTTCGTGAGATGATCAACTTGAATCATGATGCACTGGCCCATTGCTGACGACGTGGGATATTCATCCATTATCTCCCAGAATCAGATTTGATCTAACCCGATTTCGGCAATATTGACGGAGTCGGTACAAAGAACTTCTTGGTTAAAGCGATCATGTTGGATACGTCGTTTTCGCTGAATATTTCTAGGAACGACGATCGCCGGTACCGTACTTGTGGATATCCCCTGCGTTGCGCAATCTAGAGGACCGTTACATTGTTGCCAAAAGGAGCATCGAACGTGTGATAACGCGTGTATTATGCAGGATAGTACGGTTAACCGACTATTTTTCTCGTTTGATCGTTAAGCGCACAAAGCCCGCATTGTCGGCGATTTCGCTCCAACGGTCCTGGCAGCGCACATGAAGTTGCCCTGGACCCTTGCTTATGAAGTGGCTCGACTGGCCGAGCAGAAGGGTTTCCGTTACACGATAGTCGGACAGAATCACTCCCGCTAGTTGTCCATCACCATGATGATTTCCGTCGGCGTTGAGCTGTTTTCCCTGCGGTGAGATCTGCCACGTTCCCTCAGTATGAAATGAGTACGTACCACCTTGTTCGACAGTACAACCAGTCGGCTGGTAACCGGCGGCAGCCTGAATCAAAATCGCTATGTGGTTTCCTGGTTCCAGGACAATGAACGGTTTGTCCCACTGCCAGCGACACAAGCCAACCTGATATCCTTGCGCGATGTTTTGCAAGAAAAGCTGGAATTCGAATTCCAGCTGGTCTCGATCATTAGAGAAGACCTGATCGAAAGTCAGTTTCGCATTTTGTAGAAAACTATGCCCCAACTGACGAAAACGTTTGTTGTAGTTTTTGTTCAGGAGCAAGAAGTGACACAGAGCCCAGCTATGGGCATAAGACTGCTTGGCCTTGCGAAGCATTTCATCCTCGGCAGATCCCCAGGCGGATGGAAGCGCAGCCACTACCGATTGTTCATTACCATCTACCAGGCTGGCAGCCCGTTTAATGGTTTCAAATAAGGGGTCCGTAAACGATGGACCGTGGATAATGTCATTTACGGAGGGAACATTTTCTGACTGCAGGCTATCTAAGACTTCTTGTGGACAACGGACCGATCCTTGCTTGTCTGGAAGCATACAAATCGTGTCCGCCATGCCTTCCTTGTACCAATCTGGTCCAGAGTACCCAAAAGTCTGGCAGCAATAGGCGTGAACGACTTCGTGTCGGACTACGTCTGGTCGGGAAATAGCATACATCAAGGCTCGTTGACGAAAAGGCTCTCTTTTTTTTGGAGTGGGAATGGGAATCGTGACGCCGCCGATGTGTTGCAACATCAATTGGGTCATTGGATTTAAGTGGTCCCGCGAGGACCAGTTTGCTAAATCGTCGATAATGTAGGCATCAATGATTCCGGAGACAGGCTGTCGCCAATAGGTGGCGACTTTGTCCAGTGTCGATTCCATGTCAACCAGCATGCTGCGGGCATCTGGTTCAGACAAATCGGTGTGCAAACGAAAATGTGCCGAACGATAAACGCGAATTGACGACGAACGAGAGGTTCGTTGATTGGTACGGTCCTCGTCGGGAGGACTCCCCAGCGTAACGGACACCGCACCAAGCCATATCAGTAGACAAGTCGCAAAAGATTGCTTGAGTAGAAGATTGCTACAAAACGTACGACCTATAAAGGCCATGCAAAACCATATCATTCGTTGTCTCCTCTCAGTTCCCCAAGGTACTCTGTCCCGTGAATCGACTGACTAGCGCTGCAATATCGTTTTGATGTGAGGACTTGGACAGTGGTGGAAGCGCTGGTTCCTTTCGTGCCCTAGCGCTTGACTGTCGCTTGTACCGTCACTGCATCAAAACGCACCTCTCCCGTAGCGCCGAATAGTCCGATTCCTATGACACCCAGACGAGCGCTGGGTGGTACTCGTAACGATAGTTCTTTCTTGGTCCAATCGAACGTGCCGTGCCAATTTCCTTGGTGTTCAAATCCGACTGGTGCGCGATTCTTTCCGTAGAATTCAACGATGACTCCCGCTTGTTCCTCGCGGAGACGTCCCGGCCGAACATCCGTGGCTTGCACCCACATGGAGAATTCTATTTTTTTGATGTCCCGACCATCGACCCCAAAGGCTTGCATTGCGTGAGCGTTTCGCCCCGCAGTCCGATTGGAGAACAACATTGTTAGAGATCCATCGGGTGCCGTCGCATCTTCCGCAACGCGCCCTTGACGGACATAGTACCAGCCTCGAGGCAGGTCAGATTTGTCCAGTGTATCTTCAAAGCTTTCGTGTGCGATTTCTGGCGTTGTTAAATCCGGTATCACGCGCCGCGCCGATTCGGCTTCTCCGGTCATCGGTACGAAAAACGTCGACTGTAGATGTTCTCTTTGTAGTTGATTGTCCACTTTTGTGAAGCGATAGAGCGATTGTTGGAATCGCTCTCCCACTGGGACGATCATTTGTCCTCCCTCGGTAAGTTGCTCGACGAGCGGTTGGGGGACTTCTTCGGGAGAACACGTCACGATGATTTTTTCAAACGGTGCATGCTCGGGCCATCCTTGAAAGCCGTCACCGATCCGTGTGTGAACGTTGTCGTATCCAAGTCGCCGCAACGTACTGGCAGCTCGACGCCCCAACGATTCGACAATTTCAATCGAATACACCTGGTCAACGATTCTACTCAAAACGGCTGCTTGATACCCACTGCCAGTTCCAATCTCTAGGACCTTGTCGGTTGGTTTGGGATCCAATTGTTCGGTCATATAGGCGACCACGTATGGTGGCGATATGGTCTGGTTGCCACCGATTGGTAACGCCATATCGAAATAGGATTTCCGTCGATGTGTGTGGGGAACGAATTCGTGCCGAGGCGTATGACGCATGGCGTCAATGACGTTTTGATTCTGAATCCCTGCGGCTACGATTTCTCGATCCACGAGCTGGTGGCGTGCCGTAGCCCAAAAGTCTGCTTCTGCAGCGGCAAGTTGGCAAGAGGAAAGCACCACGAGAACAAAAGTGCCGAAATGTTGGCAATGGCGAACAAGCGCAGAGCTAACCGCGCATGTGGACGTGGTCCGGATCGGTGCAGTTGGTAAATGATTCAACATGTGGCAGCGAGTATAGCGCATCGCTTGCTTCACTGCAATCATTTTCTCAAGTGTTTACTGTCGTGGGAGCGATCTTCATCATTTCTGAACAGATGCCTTGCAACCAACTTACCTCACAGGGGAAGCCAAAGGCGAACCCCAGGTCCTCAGCTATGTCTGCCGGCCGTAGGGAGACGATGCGACGTTGGCGGGCAGTTTGCGGTTGCGGAACGATTGCTACATCATCTGTTTAGCTTGTTGTTAGAGCAGACTGCCAAGATTTCAGAAGGGCCCTGCGCCAATAATGACGGGCACGCAGACGCCAGCGACGTAGGCCCACCAAGTCAGGTGCGAACGCGTGGCGAAACATCTCACGGTCCGCCGCCACGTGTCGCTCCATTCGTGGAGGATGTCTCAGCGCACCGAGCTCATCGGTCCCAGCAGCTGCCAGATGGTGATTTCCGTCGTGAGTGTGAGTGCCACGGTGATCGAAGCCGATATTCGTTACCAGGTTAGTACTGGGAATGGCTGTCCATCCTCCTAATTGCCAACAGTTAAATACCATTTGGTAAGCCCAAGCATCAAAATGGCCACGAAACTGTTTGTCGAGAATCCGGCCCCAATAGCATTCCTCATCCCTGCTGTCCGATATCCGTTTCAGGAGACCTCCGCGATAAGCTTGAGGCCAAGCGCACATCTGGACATCGTAATGCTGCCACACCCGTCGCCACGATGCCCACCCCCAACAGTGAAAGTATTTGCTAAAAAAATAACTGTAGTCGGATGTGGTTTGAGGACAGTGAACTTTGGTACCGCTAATGGCCACGACGCGCTGATCTTTCCGATAGCGTACCAGTAGCTGGTGGCAATACTCGAAAAAGTCTATAGAAGGTAGGCAATCGTCTTCCAAGATGATTGCTTCTTCAACATTTTCGAACACCCAGTTCAAGCCGCTGGACATTCGTCGCTGACAACCAAGGTTGATAGAACTATAGTTCCGCAGAACTTGACAATTCCAGTCGATTCGCTCGACGACTTGTCGTGTAGCTCGTACCAAATCTGAATCGTTGTGTGCACCACACCGCGGACCGTCCGCCACGATAAGTAGTTGTCGTGGCCGCGCTGCTCGGATCTGGTCAAATACGCGTGATGCAAGATCTGGTCGATTGAAGACAAACAGAGCGACAGGCGTTTCGAGGGCCATGACTAACGGGGCAGGGTACGTGGAAATCAATCGGACCTGCCAGTTGTAGCGTGGACAGTGCCTCGGAGGAAAGAGCGAAAGGGAGAACTGCTAGCCCCGAGGGACTTCAACCTTCCTGAAAAAACTCACCACATTTCTGACAGCTTGCGTACCAGATCGGTGATTTGGCGCCACACTTGGAACACCTCTTGCCGTGTCGCACGGCGGACGCACCAACCAGACTGTGTCCTGTGTCGCTAGCTCCATTGGCTAGTGGATCATCGTACACGAGTTCGGCATCATGTTCGTCAAGGACATACGTGGTATGCGTATTCTTTGCTTCGGGCGCGGGAGAAGGTTCAGGGCGCACACCATCCGTAAGTTCAGGGACGTTGACGACCACTTCGCCCTCGCAGTGGGGACAGAGGCCCTTCTTCCCTGCGTATTTGTCTTTCACACGAAAGACGTGACCATTGGGACACTTGACTTGAATCGACATGGCGGCCGGCTCCTACACAACCAAGGGTCGCTCTCCTCTGTAGCCAGCTCCCAGCACGAAGTTGGGTAGAACTTTATTGTATCATTTTGAATGAGGCGAATTCTACAGCAGTGAGTCCTGCGGCGCGAAAAAATTGAAAGCTGGCGGATTACCGCGATGTTTGTTTCCCTGGTTGGGCCGTTTTACCTGTTCTACCAGAGATCCCTGACACATGGGTTTCCACCATTTGGCACTTAGGAAGAGATTCGAGAAACAGGGAGCCATAACGTTTGGTGCGAATTCGAGGGTCAAGCAGGACCACCATGCCATGGTCGGTTTGACTGCGGATCAACCTTCCAAATCCTTGTCGGAGTTTAATGACGGCTTCGGGTAGTTGGTAATCAAGGAAAGGGTTCCCCCCGGCGGCTCGAATTGCCTCCAGGCGTGCTTCCAATAAAGGATGATCGGGTACACTGAAAGGTAGTCGGGTGATTATCACATTTTGGAGGGCATCACCGGGAACATCGACACCTTGCCAGAAACTGTCAGTTCCAAGCAGAACGGATCGAGGATTTTGTTTAAACTGGTCCAGCATCTGGTGTCGAGGGATACCATCAGCTTGACTGTACAGCGCGTAATTTTCTGCTGCTAACCATTGCGTCAAACCGCTGGCCACTTTTCGCAGCATGCCGTAACTCGTAAACAAAACAAACGCGCGGCCCTGCGTCAAATCCACAAAATGCTGAATCATTTGGATGGTGTGTCGCAGATACGATTCTTGTTCCTGAGCCGGATCGGGCATGCCGTCTACCAGTACCAATTTGGCTTGTCGCTGATAGTCAAAAGGACTACCCAAGCGTTTGCCGTTGCATTTCGTCAGTCCAATCCTGGATTTGAAGAAATCAAAAGAGGGTTTTTTGCCCGTCGACAACGTGGCGCTGGTCATGACAACAGTGGGTCCCTTGTCAAATAACTGCTCACGTAACGTGGCTCCCACGTCGATGGGTGCGGCCGCCAGCGTGACGCGCGGTAATCCTCGTCGCGTGCTGGTTTGCTGGACCCAATAGACCGTCTCGGCCATCGCTTGGGTGCGCCAGGCTTCCATTTCCAGTGCCAGCGAATTCAGTCTTTGGGAAGCCGCTTTGAAGTCTTGACGTTCAGAAACGTTGCGAATCTGCTCACTACGTTCCCGCACCATGATAGAAAGCTCTTCCAGAGCAGGTGAAAGTGGGTTAGGAACGATCTCCGGAGTCCGTACGCGTCCATTCGAATCTTGCTGGTCGTGCAACCAATCCATGATTTCTCGAAAAAAGTCCGAGGCTGCGTGACGACAGGCCATGACCTGTTGTTCAGCGACTGCCATCTTCTTATGAACAAGTAGTCCTTTGTTGTTTTGATCGTTATACAGTCGGTTCAGTGTGAAATCGATTTGACCAGAGGTCACGCGCATCCCAAGATGATCTCCGGCGACAGACTCAACGGTATGAGCTTCGTCGAAGATAACGGTATCGTAGTCCGGCAATATATTAACACCCATGCGACGCAGCGCCAGATCGCTGAAGAATAATGCGTGATTGACCACCAAGATCTGGGCATGTTCTACTCGCCGCCGCGCTTTGAAATAAAAACAAGGTGCATACGAGGGACATTGACGGCCCAGGCAGTTACCACTGTCGCTAGCGACTTCGTCCCACACGTCGATGGGTGGTCGTCGTGCGAGGTCACTCACGGAGCCATCTTCGGTCTCCTCCGCCCACGTTTGGATCTGCTGTAGACCGTTCCATTGTGTCGTATCGTGAAAAAGATTTCTTGCACGCTTTTCTGCATTTTGCAGCCTCCGCCGACTAAGGTAGTTGTGTCTTCCCTTCACCAAAAGTGCTGTGAATTCCAGAGGGATCACACTGTTGAGAAAAGGCAGATCTTTGTTGATCAACTGTTCCTGTAAACTAATCGTATGTGTCGACACTACGACGCGGCGACGTGACTCGTCGACGGTTGCATTGGGGTTCTTTGTCTGGCCAGATTGCGTCACGTGCAGGATAGCTGGCACAAGGTAAGCAAAGCTTTTTCCGACTCCAGTGCCGGCTTCGACGATCAAGTGTTTCTGTTCAGCGATCGCCTCAGCTACAGCAGCTGCCATCTCCAGCTGCTCAGTCCGTTCTTCGTAGTTTTTTAGCCGGGCAGCGATGCGACCGTTTGGTCCGAGAATGTCGGCAGGAGTGAGGGAGTGTGGATCCATGTGAGGATTGTAGCGCAGGACGGAATAACGGACGCCTTGATGACTGACGAGAAACTTGAAGTCTCAGAGGGCAATAAACAATCTTTGCGGCAGCCGGGACCGCTCACCGTGGTTTTGGGGCCACCACTCCCTGATCGGGGCTACTGGCAGTGGCGTACAGTTTCTTAGGAATTCGGCCGGCGAGGTACGCCAACCGCCCAGCACGCACAGCCGCGTGCATGGCCTGTGCCATGCCCAACGGATTCTGGGCATGTGCGATGCCCGTGTTCAGCAGCACGCCATCGACTCCCAGTTCCATGGCGATCGCAACGTCGCTGGCGGTACCGACTCCGGCATCCACGATGACAGGGTAATCAGGATCATCTTCCTTGAGATATTCCAAACAGATGCGCATGTTGTTCGTATTGAGAATTCCTTGTCCTGACCCGATGGGGCTACCTGCAGGCATTACGCTGGTGGCACCGGCTAACTTGAGTTGTTTGGCCACAATCGGATCGTCACTCGTATAACAGAGGACTTGAAATCCATCCTCGACTAAACGCCGAGTGGCTTCCAGCGTGGCGACCGGGTCGGGAAGCAAAGTGCGTTGATCGGCGAGCACTTCCAACTTGACCCAGTCCGCACCGGGATTATCCAGTCCCAGTAGGATCTCACGACCCAACCGGGCCACACGGATCGCATCCTCGGCAGTAAAACATCCAGCCGTGTTAGGTAACAACGTATACCGACTGGTGTCGATGAAATCGAGAATGTTATTTCCAGCAGCGTCGACGAGTCTCTCACGGCGCACCGCTACGGTGATGCATTCAGCACCTGCTAATTTCAGGGCGGTTGCCATTTGATCGTAGTTGGCATATTTGCCCGTGCCGACAATCAAGCGACTGTCGAAACAATGGGTTCCCAATTGCAGGCGGTCTTCAACTGCGTAAGTCGACATAATGCTGTTCCTTAACCTCCACCAACTAACGTCACGATCTCCAGTTTGTCACCATCATGTAAAACGTGTTGTGCATGTTTCTCGCGCGGAATGACTTCAAAATTAACTTCCACGGCAACGAAGCGAGGTTCCAAGTCGAGTTGTTGTATCAACTCGGCGACCGTCGTCCCCTCAGATAACTCACGAGTCAAATCGTTGTAAATGATGTTCATCCCAACTTCGCATCAAAACGGTGCTATTCTCGAATCTGTTCCATTCTGGCGGTTCCCACATCGAGTAGTCTTAACGAACCACCTTGGGGTGTACCGCGCGATACCAAATTAGGGCTCCACGGTACTCCGTACACTGCAAAGTGTCCCGTGTTACCGTCTACTACATAGGCAACACAATTGGCTGGTTGGATGGATCCAGAATTGCCACGTCCACGTGCCAAATTGGCGTAACCGGTTAGGAGCAAATAGTTGGGTTTTTTAGTCCCTTCAATATTCAAGTCTTCAAACACACTCGCTTCGTAAACCGCAGCAAATTGATTCTGCCGCGGACCTTGCGTATACAGGATCGCACATTGAAGTCGTCCGCTCAACGAGTCGATCGTAAAGAGACCCTCAATGCGGTCGTCAATTGGCCCCGTAGCGGCCGCCACGGTGGGACCTGCCACGCTGGCCGATGCCGAAACCGGGATGTCCCAGCCCTGCAATGTGTATTCGGGGCGCTGCCACGTATGACCCACTAGCAGCCCGACCGACAAGCCAGTGGTAAGCGCCAACCCCAAAGCCATGGTTGCGATCACGAGCTTTGGCTGACGGCGAAACTTTGGAACCATAAGGAAGTCCTTCATCTGCAGTGTGAAAATGCCCCATCGCATCAGGCATCCTAACGCTTTTGGGTGGTTGGTTCCAGACGCCTCGGCCGGCCACGATCCCTTCACCGTGTCAAATGATCGCGAGATAAATTTTGGCATCGGGAACATGAAACGGAGTCTGCTTGATTTCGGGAGGCCTTATCGAATGTGGGCCGCTGGTACACGGAAAGGAATGTGTTAGACTCAAGATCCCCAAGTTGTGGATTTCCTCATTGAACAAGGAACCAAAATGGCGACCAACGGTTTACTCGATCGCAAGTTACGCATGGGATTGATTGGCGGTGGGCAAGGTGCTTTTATCGGTCGCGTGCATGCGATTGCAGCGGTACTCGATAATCGCGCGGAAATCGTAGCGGGGGCTCTCTCGTCGGACCCAGAACGGGCTAAGGCTTCAGCCCCAGACTATGCGATTCCTGCCGAGCGAGCGTACGGATCGTATCAAGAGCTATTTGCTGCGGAGCAAGCTTTGCCTACAGATCAACGCATCGATTTTGTTTCGATTGCTACACCGAACCACACACATTTCCCCATTGCAAAGGCCGCCATTGAAGCCGGTTTTCACGTCTTCTGCGATAAGCCAATGACGCTTGATTTGGAAGAAGCAGAGGAATTGGCAGAATTGGTGGATCATTCCGACCGAATCTTTGTTTTGACCCACAACTACACTGGCAACCCTTTAGTTCGGCAAGCTCGTGAAATGATCCTGGGAGGTGAAATCGGAGAAGTCCAAGCGATTCGTGCTTTCTACTTACAAGGATGGTTGCGGACTCGTATCGAGTTGGAAGGTCAAAAACAGGCTTCTTGGCGGACCGATCCAACTCGTAGCGGTGCTGCTGGTTGTTTTGGTGACATCGGTACGCACGCCTTTAACTTGGCGCGCTACATGACGGGGCTCATTCCCGAATCGATCAGCTGTCTTTTGAAGACTTTTGAAGAAGGCCGCGTTTTGGACGACTACGGACACGCAATGGTTCGTTTCGAAAACGGTGCGTTAGGCACAATCGGT
>PBVT01000106.1 GCA_002728755.1 Myxococcales bacterium | reverse complement strand
TCAGAGAGTTCCATGTATTGGCAGATACGGGCGAGGACTCCATCGTGTCCTGTCCCGATTGTGGATACACCGCGAATGTAGAAAAGGCGGAGATCCAGGCAATACAATGGGGTGAAGAGAGTAGTTCCGCGGAGGAAATGGCGACAGTTCCTACTCCAGGCAAACATTCGGTGGAAGACGTCTCTGCCTTTCTGGGCATCCAATCAGCGGATCTGTTGAAGACCCTTATCTTCGAGACAGGTGATGGGCCAGTGGCGGTGGTGGTTCCCGGCGATCGAGAAGTGAATCCCATCAAGGTGAAGGCAATTCTGGACGTCGAAGCTGTAGAGCTTGCTACCGATGATGTGGTGCGAGAGGCGACGGGAGCACCGGTCGGGTTTGCAGGACCTGTGGGCCTGAAGATTCCGATTCTAGTGGATCACCATATCCGTAATGATCGCTCGTATGCTACTGGGGCCAATGCAGGTGACACACATCTTGAGAATGTTGTGCCCGGTCGCGATTTTCCGGTGTCAGAACGGCACGATCTGACGATGGGCCTGGGCGGTGATCCCTGTGGCCGATGTGGTGGCTCATTTGGCTTCTATCGGGGTATTGAGGTGGGTCATGTCTTCTATCTGGGAACCAAGTATTCGGATGCGATGAATGCCAAATTCCTGGATAAGGATGGTAAGGGCCAATCGATTGAGATGGGCTGTTACGGCATAGGTATTACGCGTACTATGGCTGCGGCTGTGGAACAGAACCACGATGAATACGGAATGGTATGGCCGCTGAATATTGCGCCATTTGAAGTCGTGGTCTTAGACCTTGGAAAAGACGACGAAGTACATCAAACGGCCTTGTCGATCTGTGATCAACTCGAAGCGGCTGGTGTAGAGGTCCTATTTGATGACCGCAAAGAGCGTCCTGGTGTGAAATTCAAAGACGCGGACCTGGTAGGCATTCCCTTCCAGTTGATTGTAGGAAAGCGAGGCCTGGATGAAGGTGTCGTGGAATTCAAGGATCGAAGCGAAGGTGAAAAGAATCGACTACCTATCGATACAGCCGTCGACCACATTGTCGGATTGGTGCAAGAGGTTCGAGATAGGTTGAAACTGGGAGATGACGAATGAATTTCGGCCCCGCCAAACTATGTGTCGCTCTAGATGCGATGCCTGAAGAAGACGCTCTACGGCTCACAGAACGTCTTCGAGGGACCGTGGACGTCGTGAAGATTGGACTCGGTCTACATAGCCGAAGTGGACCCAGAATCGTAGACAGTATGCTCGAACAGGGGCACGAAGTGTTTCTTGATCTCAAGCTACACGACATACCTGTGCAGGTGGCCGATGCGGTTCGTGTTGCTTGTGAACAAGGCGTGCATTATCTGACACTCCATACTGGTGGAGCGGGTCCTATGATGCGTGGAGCATCCAGTGTTCGGGACGAATTTGGAGGGAACGGGCCCAGACTCCTCGGGGTGTCGATTTTGACCTCCATGGCCTCGAATGACCTCGTAGACGTTGGGATGAACGCGGATCTGTCTTCCGTAGTAAAAAAACGTGTAGCGCTGGCGGCCGAATGTGGGCTGGATGGTGTGGTATGTAGTCCAGCCGACCTATCGTTTCTAAGGGAAGAAGGTCAGACGAGCTCTCTGTTTTTCGTGACTCCAGGTGTTCGTCCGACAGGTACGGATGCTGGAGATCAACAACGAATTACGACACCGGCAGAAGCGGTCTCCATGGGTTCAAATATGTTGGTCGTTGGTCGTCCGATTCGAAATGCGGCCGATCCCGCAGTCGCAGCGAAAGCGATCAAGGCAGAAATGGAGCAAGCCCTTGGCTGAATCCCTCGTGGTACCAGGGCGCCGAGCGGTCGCATTCGGACTGGAACATGCAATGGATCGTCTGGTTTCGATTCATTGTGATCGTGAGCCTGCAGCTTTGGAGCTACCGATACCATCGCATGTGAATGTGGACCGAACGGATAAAGCCACCTTGACGCGTATGGCGGGTAAAGGCGTTTCCCATGGCGGAGTTGTGGCATGTTTTCGGCCACCGCCGGTACGTCCACTCAAAGATCTTGATCCGACCCTTATAGACGCGAAAGGACCGATCGTTTGTCTGGACGGTGTGACAGACCCTAGAAATCTGGGAGCTATCATGCGAAGCGCTTTGTGGTTTGGCGTTCCACTCATGATCAGTCCCGAACGGCGAACCGCCCCTCGCAGTGGAGCTGCAGCAAAGGCTTCAGCGGGTGCGATCTGTACAATGCCGCTCTTGCGGGTGCCGAATCTGGCCCGAGCCCTTGATACTTTAAAAAAACAAGGGTTCTGGATATATGCGGCCGGTGCCGCGGAAGGATCGACGACTCTGGATAACGCGCCTCGGAACTACCCATTGGTCCTAATTATGGGTGATGAAGGAATGGGAGTACGGCCCAATGTCCTGAAACGAGCGGATGTTGTCGTATCCGTACCGGGTGAAAAAAAGCCGGAATTCGATAGCTTGAATGTCTCGGTCTCCGCAGGGATAATTCTTTCGCATTTTTTTCGTAAATAACGCGTTCTGATTTTGCCGCGCGCTGAACCGGTTTCAAGAGCCCATTTCTTTCGATTTGTTTTCGACCGGTTTTGCACAAAATATACACCTCGTTTTGCAGCGGTTTTGATAAAAAAAAAGGGCCTCACCAAAGCCCTTTCAAGCGTTACACCCAATAGAATAATAAATCGGCTTGACTTTTTGTGCCTCGTTGGCCTACCTTGCCGCGCCACGGTGCTGGCGTAGCTCAATTGGTAGAGCAGCTGATTTGTAATCAGCAGGTTGCGGGTTCAAGTCCCATCGCCAGCTTCCTATTTTGTTCTTTGATCGTTACCTGTGAAATCCCGACGGAGGGATTCCCGAGTGGCCAAAGGGGGCAGGCTGTAAACCTGCTGCGGTATCGCTTCGGAGGTTCGAATCCTCCTCCCTCCACTGCCTTTCGTACCGTTTTGGTACTTTGCGGGAATAGCTCAGTTGGCTAGAGCGTCAGCCTTCCAAGCTGAGGGTCGCGGGTTCGAGTCCCGTTTCCCGCTCCAGTGTTGGGATGACCAGGTGCCTGGGTTGAGTCGTAACCCGAATCCTTGTGATTCGGTCCGAACTTGGCGAGGTGATGCCTACGTAGCTCAGGAGGTAGAGCACCTCCTTGGTAAGGAGGAGGTCACCGGTTCAAGTCCGGTCGTAGGCTCCGGCGACAACCGTCGCAACCATTCAGTAGTTCAGTAGTTTTCAAGAAATTAATAGATGCGTCACAATTGAATCTCGAAGAGGACATTCGTCATGGCGAAAGAGAAATTTCAGCGTAATAAGCCCCACGTTAACATCGGCACGATCGGTCACGTAGATCACGGAAAGACCACTCTTACAGCGGCCATTACCAAGTATCTTGCGATGAAGCTGGATGCGGTAAGTGCTACCAAGTTCGACGAAATCGACAAGGCCCCTGAAGAGAAGGCTCGTGGAATCACGATTAATGCCGCTCATGTTGAGTACGAAACCGAAAACCGCCACTATGCCCATGTGGACTGCCCGGGTCATGCCGACTATGTAAAGAACATGATCACTGGCGCGGCCCAGATGGACGGTGCGATTCTCGTTGTATCTGCTGCAGACGGTCCCATGCCACAGACTCGTGAGCATATCCTTCTTGCTCGCCAGGTAGGTGTTCCCGCCATCTGCGTCTTCCTCAACAAGGTAGACCAGGTAGATGACGAAGAGCTCCTTGAGCTGGTTGAGCTTGAGGTTCGTGAGCTTCTTAGCAAGTACGAATTCCCTGGCGACGACATTCCGATCGTACCGGGTTCTGCTCTTAAGGCTCTTGAAGGCCCAGAAGATGTAACCGCGGATGTCTACAAGGCAATCGATGATCTGATGGCTGCTTGTGATAGCTACGTACCCGAGCCGGTTCGTGACACAGAGAAGCCCTTCCTTATGCCCATCGAAGATGTATTCACCATCTCCGGTCGTGGAACGGTTGTAACTGGTCGTATCGAGCGTGGTATCATCAATGTAGGCGAAAACGTCGAAATCGTAGGTCTCTCTGTTGCAACCGCTACGACGGTATGCACGGGTGTTGAGATGTTCCGTAAGCTTCTTGATTCCGGTCAGGCTGGTGACAATGTTGGTCTCCTGCTTCGTGGTACCAAGAAGGAAGATGTTCTTCGCGGCCAGGTAGTATCCAAGCCTGGTACGATTACTCCTCACACCCATTTCAAGGGTGAAGTATATATCCTTACAAAGGAAGAGGGTGGTCGTAAGACACACTTTACCACCGGTTATCGCCCGCAGTTCTATTTCCGTACAACGGATGTTACCGGGACAATCGGTCTCCCAGATGGAACCGAGATTTGTCTCCCTGGTGACAACCTGACCTTCGACGTACAACTGATTTACCCAATCGCTATGGAAAAGGGACTTCAGTTCGCTATCCGCGAAGGTGGTCGTACGGTCGGTGCAGGAGTTGTTACTGAGATTATCGAGTAAGATATTCTCGGGCAGATTCTTTCCCTAACGTGGCAACGGGGGTCGTTTTACGGCCCCCGTTACCCCAATTTTAGTCGAGTGTTCGTTATGGCCAAAGGCAACACCATTACAGTTTTTCTGGAGTGTACAGAATCTCGAAAATCGGATGTGCCGGGTGTCTCTCGTTACGCAGTCAAGCGTAACAAGAAGAAGCATCGGAATCGATTAGAGTTAATGAAGTACAACAAGTATCTCCGCAAGCATACGCTACATCGGGAAGTCAAGTAAGCGCCATTACCGCCTTTTAGGCCAGTAGCTCCAATTGGTAGAGCATCGGACTCCAAATCCGACGGTTGTAGGTTCGAGTCCTACCTGGCCTGCCAAAGGGACCCGATGCTCATAAGGAACCATCAATGAACATTGTTCGATACGTAAACCTTGCCTTCGTGGCTCTCGGCCTTTTGACCTGGGTCGTGATGGCGGACTTTTACGCGACGATGCTGAGTTTCCGACCAGAATGGCAGCAAGACATTCTTGGCCCGGATTTTCTTACCAGTGACTTGATGGGCTTTATGACGGGTTTCCTGCTGGTCCTGGTTCTTTGGAAGAATGCACGTATACGAGCGAATGCGCTTGATATTGGAACAGAATTGAGTCGCGTCGTGTGGCCTGGTTGGGATGAGACCCGGCAGAGCACGTTCGTAGTGATCGTGGTTACGATCATAATCTCGCTCATTCTGGGCTTCTTCGACTACCTGTGGGCGTGGCTCACCAAATTCATCTACGGGTAACAATGATGATTGAGAATACCAACACACAAGTATCGGACGAGACGGTGTCTGGCACCTCTACGGATTCTACCGCGAATGCGGGTCCAGCAGAGGAGACCAAGTCGGAAGCTCCTGTAACCGAAGAAGCTGCGGCCGAGGAGGCAGTAGCGGAAGAGGCGGATGCAGGTGTGTCTGAGGATTCGGCCGAAGAAGTGAGTGTGGACGAAGCGGGAGAGGAAGCGACCGAAGAGGCAACGGCTGAAGAAGCTGAGGCACCAGCTCCGGTTGTAGAAGAGAATTCGGGCATGAAATGGTATATCCTTCGTGTGAACACAGGGTACGAAGATCGGGTCCAGAAAAGCCTCGAGACGCGTATGGTTCAGGAAGAGCTCGAGTCCGACTTCGGCAGAATCATTGTCCCTAAGAAAGAGACCCTCGAGTTTCGTGCGGGCGAAAAGCGTCGCATGACTCGAAAGCTTTATCCTGGATATGTCTTTATTGAGATGCACCGGACTTCCGCTGCGCAGATGCTTATCCGTGATATCCCGCGAGTGACCGGCTTTGTTGGTAGCCAGGATCGCACAAGTGAACCCAAGCCGATGAGCAAAGTAGAGGTACGCCGCCTGCTTAGCCATATCGAGCAGCCGACCGATGAGCCGACGGTAATCCAGCACTTTGAGCGTGGTGACAAAGTGAAGATCATCGATGGCGCTTTCACAAATTTCAACGGTGTTGTGGACGAGGTACGTCCCGAGCGAAGAAAGCTTCGCGTATTGGTGACCATCTTTGGTCGCCAGACACCAGTAGAGGTCGTCTACAACCAGGTAGAAACCCTCGACGATTAACCAGATCTAGAAGAGTAAAGAACCGGAGTTCATCATGGCGAAGAAAGTCATTGGACAAATAAAACTTCAAATCAATGCAGGTGGCGCGAACCCTGCTCCACCAGTTGGACCAGCACTGGGTCAGCAGGGTGTGAACATTATGGAGTTCTGCAAGCAGTTCAACGCCAAGACACAGGGCGAAGAAGGCAAGATTCCAGTGGTCATCACTGTGTATGCGGATCGCTCCTTCTCCTTCGTGACCAAGACTCCAACGGCGTCTTACTTCTTGATGAAGGCGGCCCGAATCAAAAAAGGATCGGGCGAGCCAAATCGAGTGAAGGTAGGCAAGGTCACTCGCGCACAACTCGAAGAGATTTGTCGCAAGAAAGATCCCGATTTGACGGCAGCTGATATGGACGCTGCAGTCCGCACCCTCGAAGGGTCGGCCCGTTCAATGGGATTGAATGTAGTTTAATTTCTGTTCTATGTGCCGGTGAATACCTGTGACCGGCCCAGCATATTTGCTGCCAATACAGGGAGGCGATGATGCCGAGACTAAGTAAAAAACAAATAGAAGCTAATAAAGCAATTGAGACGGGAAAGCTGTACTCCACATCGGATGCGGTTTCGCTGGCCAAGGGTGCTGGGTATGCCGGTTTTGACGAATCGGTAGACGTAGCTGTTCGACTAAACGTCGATCCTCGCCATGCGGACCAAAACGTTAGGGGTTCGGTGATCCTACCGCACGGTACTGGTAAAACAATCCGTGTTGCTGTCTTTGCGAAGGGTGAAAAAGCCCAAGAGGCTGAAGCTGCAGGTGCCGATATCGTCGGTGCTGAGGATCTGGTCGAGCGAATCCAGAAAGAAGGGTTCCTTGATTTTGATAAGGCCATCGCCACACCAGACATGATGGGTCTGGTAGGGCGAATCGGTCGAGTCCTGGGTCCACGTGGTTTGATGCCTAATCCAAAGACCAACACGGTTACGTTTGACGTAGCACCGGCGGTTGAAGAGGCCAAGGGAGGAAAGGTCGATTTCCGGGTAGATAAGTCCGGTATCGTTCACGCCACCTTTGGTCGCAAATCCTTTTCAGCGGAGCAGCTTAATGACAATTTGAACACGCTGCTAGAGCAGATTGTTCGATTGAAGCCTGCTTCGGCGAAAGGGAATTATCTTCGGAGCATCAATGTCAGTACGACAATGGGCCCCGGAGTTCCTGTAGACCCCAATCAGTATTGAGGTTTTTTTTTTAAGCGTTAAGTTCGATGTCGCGCCGGGATTCGATCGTCTGAGAAGCAGGTATTGCATTTGCAAGTAAGTCCCGCGGAGGCGTGTTCGAGCCCACCCGGCTTTCACACTCCCTGATTCAGTGGAATCCCCCCAAGCGGCAATAAGACCTTAAAAGGAGGTCCATTTGAGACGCGAAACAAAGCAAGAGTATATCGCAGGGCTCAAAGAGCAACTGCTTGACTCGCAATTTGTGCTCCGAACCCGTTTTACGGGGTTGGACGTGTCGTCTATGACCGCCTTGCGGGCGAACCTCAGAAATTCGGGCACCGGATACAAAGTGGTTAAAAACACTTTGTTGCGGTTGGCCGTAGAGGGAACGCAATACGAATCGTTGGTAGAAGACCTGAAGGGCCCTATAGCCCTGGCCTTTTCCAGTGAAGATCCGGTTGCTACCGCAAAGGTTTTGACAGAGTTTGCTAAGGACGCAGAGTGCTTCACTTTGGAGCAAGCTGTTTTAGATGGCAAAGCACTGTCGGCTTCGGACATCGAAACGTTGGCAGAACTGCCCAGTATGGACGTGCTTCGTGCTCAGTTCCTGGGTCTTCTACAGTCTGTACCACAGAAGTTCCTTGGTGTGCTCGAAGCACCCGGCCGGGAACTTGTTGGGGTTCTGGCTGCACGCCAACGCGAGTTGGAAGAAGCATCTTAAGTCGTAGACACACTGTAATCACACAAATTGCTGGAACGATTACTTAGAATCAAAGTATCCAGGGAGAATTAAAAATGGCTGAAATGACAAGAGAAACAGTAAAAGATTGGCTTTCGCAGCAGACCGTTCTTGAGCTTTCCGAGCTCGTATCCGAGCTTGAAGAGCTTTGGGGCGTGTCCGCGGCTGCACCCGTAGCTGCTATGGCTATGATGCCAGGTGCCGGTGGTGACGCTGGTGCTGCTGCTGAGCAGACCGAGTTTGACGTTGTTCTTACCGCCGCTGGCGACCAGAAGATCAAGGTCATTAAAGAGGTTCGTGGATTCACAGACCTCGGTCTGAAAGAAGCGAAAGACCTTGTGGACAGCGCTCCGAAAGCAATCAAGGAAGCTGTGTCCAAAGAAGAAGCCGAGAAGGTCAAAGAGGCCTTGGAAGCTGTTGGTGCGTCTGTCGAGATCAAGTAGATCTTCGCAGAGGCCTGTATCGAAGCACAGTGCTCACCCCCGGGCCGGAAGGCCCGCGGGTGTAGCTTCTGTGCGATCCCATAGAATTTCCAACGACATTGGTCATACCAGGCCAATTGAAAGGAAGGTTGTCACATGGTCGCACTGACCCGAAAGGATCTCCGCTTACGTCATAGCTTCGGCAAGTTTCAAAGTGCTGTAGCTGTTCCCAACTTGATTGAGATCCAACGCCAGTCTTATTCGAACTTCCTCCAGAAAGATGTTGATCCTGACCAACGTAACGACGTGGGTCTTCAACGTATCTTTAATAGCGTTTTCCCTATTAAAGATTTCAATGAGACGGCTTCGCTGTCCTTCGTGTCGTATGAGTTGAATCGACCTCAGTATACGGTTGAAGAATGCCGTGAACGAGGGATGAACTATTCTGCTTTGATGCGAGTAGAGTTCCGCCTAGAGGTATACGATATCGACGAGGAAACGAACGAACGTTCGATCCGAGATATCAAGCAGAACGATGTATATTTCGGTGAGATCCCGCTGATGACGGACAAAGGTACGTTCATCGTTAATGGAACGGAACGTGTTGTGGTCAGTCAGTTACACCGTTCTCCGGGGGCCTTTTTCGGACACGATAAAGGAAAGACCCACTCCAGCGGTAAATTGCTCTACAGTGCTCGTGTGATTCCCTACAGAGGTTCCTGGCTCGATTTCGAGTTCGATCATAAGGATCTTCTGTATGTGCGTATTGATCGCCGTCGGAAGATGCCGGCGACCGTGCTTTTGAAGGCTCTCGGTTTCAGTACCGAAGAGCTTTTGGACTTCTTCTACAAAACCGAGAAGGTTTTCCTGAGCCCAGGTGGAGCCTGGCATCGGGAGTTGGATCCCGCCCTCGTCCAGGGACAACGGGTTCCAGAAGACCTGAAGGATCCCGAAACAGGGAAAGTTGTCGTTAAGGCAGGAAAGAAGTTCACCAAAGGAAGTATTAAACGACTACAGAGCATGGGGTTGAATTCAATTCCTGTGCCCGTAGAAGAGCTGATAGCGAAGGTCTTCGCCAGAGATATTGTTGATCTCGACACTGGCGAGGTGATCGCGGAATGCAATGAACTCGTTACGGAAGAGTCCCTCGAGGAACTCCAGTCCCGTGGCATTCTCGAGTTTGACGTTCTCTACATCGATAATCAGAAGGCGGGCCCGTATATCCGGGATACCCTCAAAGTTGATAAAGTCGACAGTGCGGATGAGGCTGTCCTTGAGATCTATCGTCGACTTCGTCCAGGCGAACCCAGTAATCCAGAGCATGCGCGGAAGTACCTGAACAACCTGTTCTTCGATGCTTCACGCTACGATCTGTCTACGGTGGGTCGCGTGAAACTGAACTACAAGTTCAAGTTGGATGAGCCTGTAACCAATACGGTTTTGACCGTCTCGGACATCCTTGAAGTTGTTCGTTACCTTGTCGATCTGAAGAACGGCAAAGGTAATGTCGACGACATCGATCATCTCGGAAACCGTCGTATTCGTGCCGTTGGTGAGCTACTGGAGAACCAGTATCGAATCGGTCTGGTACGAATGGAGCGGGCGATTCGCGAGAAGATGTCCTTGTCCCAGGAAATCGACATGCTGATGCCTGGTGACATCGTAAATGCGAAACCGGTAACCGCTGTGGTCCGTGAGTATTTTGGTTCTAGCCAGTTGAGCCAGTTCATGGATCAGACCAACCCACTTAGTGAAATCACCCATAAGCGTCGTCTTTCGGCCCTTGGGCAGGGTGGTCTTACTCGCGAGCGTGCGGGCTTCGAGGTTCGTGATGTCCATCCGACACACTATGGCCGTATTTGTCCTATCGAGACTCCAGAAGGTCCGAATATCGGTTTGATTTCCTCGTTGGCTACGTTTGCGCGAGTTAATCCATTGGGCTTCATTGAGACTCCCTACCGAGTTGTCGAGGACGGGAAACTTATAGACGAAACCCGTTGGTTAAGTGCTCTCGAAGAGGTCGACCATGTTGTAGCGCAGGCGACGACATCGGTTGATGGTAAGGGAAAACTTACTGAAGACCTCGTTGCGGCTCGCTGCAATGGCGACCTGGCTCTTTTCCGGCCTTCGGAAATCACGCTGATGGATGTATCTCCAAATCAGTTGGTTTCGGTATCGGCGGCATTGATTCCCTTCCTTGAGCACGACGATGCAAATCGTGCATTGATGGGTTCCAATATGCAGCGCCAGGCTGTACCTCTCTTATGCCCAGATGCCCCGTTGGTTGGTACCGTTCTGGAACGCGCTGTTGCGCGTGACTCGGGTGCTTCGGTGGTCGCACTTCATGATGGTGAGGTTGAATCTGTCGATTCACAACGTATCGTTGTACGTCGCGACCCCAGTCGTGAAGGTGAAGTGGCAGCTTTGCCCGATATCTACAATCTGATTCGGTATCGTCGTAGTAACCAGAACACGGCTCTCAACCAACGTCCTATCGTTGTTCCTGGCGATCGGGTTCAGACGGGCGATGTTATTGCTGATGGTGCTTCGACGGACTGCGGTGAGCTCGCGCTTGGTGCCAACGTTATGGTGGCCTTCATGCCGTGGGGTGGTTACAACTTCGAGGATTCCATCCTTCTTTCCGAGCGTACGGTCAAAGAGGATGTTTTCACGAGTATCCACATTGAAGAATTTGAGAGTGATGCCCGAGACACGAAGCTGGGAAAAGAAGAGATTACGCGGGATATCCCCAACGTCTCCGAAGATCTCCTGGCCAATCTGGACTCGTCCGGAATTATCCGCATTGGTGCAGAGGTTAAGGGTGGCGATATTCTCGTCGGTAAAGTGACTCCCAAGGGCGAGACACAGCTTAGCCCAGAAGAGAAGTTACTTCGCGCCATCTTCGGTGAGAAGGCTTCGGATGTGAAAGATACCTCTCTGCGAGTGCCTCAGGGCGTCGTAGGTACGGTTATTTCTGCTAAGGTCTTTGCGCGTAAGGGTGTCGAAAAGGACGAGCGTACACTTGAGCTTGAACAGCATGAGCTGGATCGTCTTGAGAAGGATAAGGAAGACGAAATCCGGATCATCCGGCTGTCCGCGTTGCAGGCAGTAAAACGCCTTCTGCAAGGTCGGAAGCTGAAATCACCGTTGGTCAACGACGCCGGTAAGAAGATCCTCAAGAAGGGGACGGTGCTTGAAGCGGATTCTCTCAATGATATTCCGACCAAGTATTGGGCCAGCATTGACACCGAAAATGGCGAGGTCGCGCGTGAAAACGTACGAAATATCCTGGCCCAGTTGGAAGATAAGGTTCAATTCATTGAGACCATCTTCAACGATCGGGTCGAGCGACTTCGCAAGGGTGATGATCTACCGCCAGGCGTTATTAAGAAGGTGAAGGTCTACGTGGCAATCAAGCGTAAGATCGCGGTTGGCGACAAGATGGCTGGACGACACGGAAATAAGGGTGTTGTCTCTCGGATTCTTCCTGCGGAAGATATGCCGTATATGCCTGACGGCCGCCCCGTCGATATAGTTCTCAACCCATTGGGTGTTCCGAGTCGAATGAACGTTGGACAGGTGCTGGAAGTCCACCTTGGACTTGCGGCCAGAGGCCTGGGTTCTCGGATCGCACAGCTTTGGGAAGAGAACTATGGAACCGAAGCCATTCGTAAGCAGCTGAAGAGCGTGTTCACTAGTGACACGATGACTAAGATGCTTGACGAGCTTGATGATGAGCAACTTCTTACCGTAATCAAGGACTGTTCGAAGGGTGTGCATTTCGCTACGCCGGTATTCGATGGTGCGACGGAAGAGGAGATCGACCAATATCTTGCTCTCGCGGATCTTCCAGAGACCGGTCAGATGACTCTTATCGACGGGCGGACAGGTGAAGAGTTCGGCGAGAAAGTGACGGTCGGCATTATGTATATGTTGAAGCTTCACCATCTCGTGGATGAAAAACTTCACGCGCGTTCTACCGGTCCATACTCGCTGGTTACGCAACAACCATTGGGCGGAAAGGCTCAATTTGGTGGTCAGCGTCTTGGTGAGATGGAGGTCTGGGCTATGGAAGCCTACGGTGCAGCACATGCACTACAGGAATTCCTGACGGTCAAGAGTGACGATGTTGCCGGTCGAACACGGATGTATGAAGCAATCGTGAAGGGAGATCATACTCTCCAGGCTGGCCTTCCGGAGTCGTTCCAGGTGCTTGTTCAGGAGCTTAAAGCCCTGGGCCTGGATGTGACGATGGAAGACACGGCGTGATGGCCATTTAGTGACGAACGTAGAGTAATTCTGGGACTACCAAACTCTCGAGGAACGAAACCTTGAAAAATATGTACAGCTACATTGATAAGCCGAAAGACCCATCCACGATCAAGTCCATCCGTCTTGGTATTGCCTCTCCTGAGCAGATTCGTAAATGGTCTCGCGGTGAAGTGAAGAAGCCGGAGACGATCAATTATCGTACGTTCAAGCCAGAGCGGGACGGTTTGTTCTGTGCTCGGATCTTCGGCCCAGTCAAAGACTACGAATGCATTTGCGGTAAATACAAGCGAATGAAGCATCGTGGCATCGTCTGTGAGAAGTGTGGTGTGGAGGTTATCCAGTCCAAGGTGCGCCGAGAGCGTATGGGCCATATCAATCTCGCGGCACCCGTTGCGCATATCTGGTTCCTTAAGAGCCTTCCCTCCCGGATTGGTAACCTGCTCGATATTACGCTGAAAGATCTGGAACGAGTACTCTACTGCGTATCGTACATCGTGCTCGATCCCGGTGATGTCCCAGTGGAGAAGGGCGAGATTCTTAATGAAGATCGCTACGATGAACTCTGTGAAGAACACGGCTATGACACCTTTGAGGTGGGCATGGGCGCAGAGGCGATTCGTCGTCTTCTCGAAGACGTAGAATGTGAGGAGTTGGCTACAGAACTTCGTGCCGAGATGCGGTCAACGAAGAGTGAGGCTAAGCGTAAGAAGTATGCTAAGCGCTTGAAGGTAGTCGAAGCGTTTATCGAATCCGGCAACCAGCCGGAGTGGATGATCCTTGAGGTGGTCCCGGTATTGCCTCCCGATCTTCGTCCACTCGTACCACTGGACGGTGGCCGATTTGCTACAAGTGATCTCAACGACCTCTATCGTCGTGTAATCAATCGTAATAATCGCCTGAAGCGACTTCAGGAGCTCAATGCGCCGGAAATCATTATTCGTAATGAGAAGCGTATGCTTCAGGAAGCTGTAGACGCTCTATTTGATAATGGCCGTCGTGGAAAGACCATCACGGGTCCCAACAAGCGTCCTCTCAAATCTCTCTCTGATAGCCTCAAAGGAAAGCAAGGACGTTTCCGTCAGAACCTTCTGGGTAAACGCGTAGACTATTCGGGCCGTTCCGTGATCGTTGTAGGACCTAACTTGCGCCTGCACGAATGTGGTCTGCCGAAGAAGATGGCTCTGGAACTGTTCAAGCCCTTTATCTACAACCAGCTGGAAAAGCGCGGTTATACGACCACCATCAAGGGAGCGAAGAAGCTCGTTGAAGAAGGTGCCCCGGAGATCTGGGACATTCTCGAAGATGTGGTTCGCGAACATCCGGTTATGCTGAATCGTGCCCCGACTCTGCATCGTCTCGGTATCCAGGCCTTCGAACCAATTCTTACCGAAGATAAGGCGATCCGATTGCACCCACTCGTTTGTGTGGCTTTCAATGCTGACTTCGACGGCGATCAGATGGCTGTACATGCGCCTTTGTCTGTAGAAGCACAGATGGAGGCCCGCGTGCTTCTTATGAGCACGAACAACATTCAGTCGCCTGCTCATGGTAAACCGATCATCGTTCCCACACAGGATATCGTTCTCGGTCTGTACTATATGACGCGTGGCCGCAATGGTGTTCTGGGTAGCGGTAGTTCTTTCACCGGTCCCGAAGAAGTTCGTGCAGCCTTTGATGCTGGCAAGCTTCATCTACAGGCGAAGATCAAGTGTCGCCTTGATGGCGAGAGTGTTGATACCGTAGCGGGACGTATTCTCTTGAGCGAGATTATTCCAGAAGAGATTCCGTTCAGTGACTACAATAAAGTTCTCGATAAGAAATCCCTGAATGGACTTATCGACACGACGTTCCGCCGCTGTGGAAGTAAGAAGACCATTCTTTTGGCAGACGCACTGCGTACCTGGGGATATGAGAATGCGACGCGTGCCGGTATCTCCATTGGTATTAAGGACCTCATCATTCCGAAGGAAAAAGAGGAGATCCTGGCAGGGGCTCGCGCTGAGGTCCGTACGGTCCATATGGAGCACGAAGAAGGTCTGATCACCGAAGGTGAGCGGTATAATAAGGTCATCGACATCTGGACCAAGGCCAGCAATGGCGTAGCCGATGAGATGATGGCGAAAATCGCTGCTGATCCAGATTTGGAAAGTGGTGAGAGCTCAGACGGATCCTTTAATCCGATTTACATCATGGTCGATTCCGGTGCTCGTGGTAGTCGTGAGCAGGTACGTCAGCTCGCAGCTATGCGTGGTCTGATGGCGAAACCGTCCGGTGAGATTATTGAGACACCGATTACCGAAAACTTCCGTGAGGGACTGACGGTTCTCCAATACTTCATCTCGACTCATGGTGCCCGTAAGGGTCTTGCGGATACCGCTCTTAAGACCGCGAACTCCGGGTATCTTACGCGACGTCTGGTTGATGTTGCACAAGATGTTGTCGTGCGTGAGTTCGATTGTGGAACACTCGACGGTCTGGCCTGTTCAAGCCTGATCGAAGGTGGCGAAATCATCGAGCATTTCAAGCATCGTGTTCTTGGCCGTGTTGCCCTGGATGACATTCTTGATCCCTATACGGGTGAAGTCATCGTGGAAGCGGACCAGGAGATCGACGAAGCGGCTGTTGATCGTCTCGACAATGCCGGTATCGATGAGGTTATGGTTCGTTCGCCGTTGACCTGTCGGACACGTAACGGTTGTTGCGTATTGTGTTACGGCCGTGACCTGGCCCGTGGACGTCTCGTGGATATCGGCGAAGCGGTTGGTATCATTGCCGCCCAATCCATTGGTGAGCCAGGAACACAGCTTACAATGCGTACCTTCCACATTGGTGGTACTGCAGCCGGTTCGGTCGAGCGTTCGAGCCTTGAGGTTCGATTCGAGGGTACTCTTGTCTACCGTAATCTTCGTACCGTATCTTGTGATGCGGTCGGAGCGGATGGCAAGACGACTCAGGTACAGGTAGTTACAAATCGTAACGGTGAAGTTGCCGTTATCGATGAGTCTGGCCGTGAGAAGGAGCGTCTGCCATTGGTGTACGGTGCTACTCTTCGTGTCAACGATGGGGACACTGTCTCCAAGGGCCAGGAGATTGCCGAATGGGATCCATGGGCCACTCCGATTCTTACAGAGGTCGCTGGTTTCGCGAAGTTCGAGGACTTCATTGAGGGCAGTACATTTGTGGAACAGGTGGATGAGTCCACGGGTCTATCTCGAAAGGTCGTAATTGAGACCAAGGATCCAAGCCTTCGTCCACGCATCGCGATCGTAGATGAGCGCGGTAAGCCCGTGAAGCACAGCGAATCAGGTGTGCCGGTCTCTTACACGTTGCCGGTCAATTCGAATATCGATACCGAGCTGTTCAAGGCCGATGAAGGTGTTCGCCCTGGTGATGTTCTCGCTAAGATTCCACGTGAAACCGTTAAGACCAAGGATATCACGGGTGGTCTTCCGCGCGTAGCCGAGCTGTTCGAAGCACGGAAGCCGAAAGATCACGCCTTGATCACAAGTATTGATGGTCGCGTAGAATTCGCTGGTATCGCCAAGGGTAAACGAATTGTACGGATTGTTCCCGAGGTCGGAAATCACACCGATTACGCCATCGCCAAGGGTAAGCACGTCATTCTTCAAGAAGGTGAATATGTGAAGGCGGGTGATCCGCTGATGGACGGTTCCCTCAATCCTCACGACATTTTGAGCGTGAAGGGTGAGAAAGAAGTGGCCCGGTATCTCGTAGACGAAATTCAGGAAGTCTATCGTCTGCAGGGTGTACGTATTCACGATAAGCACATCGAGATTATCGTACGTCAGATGCTTCGTTGGGTTCGTATCGTTGAGGTTGGTGATACATCGTTCGTATACGGTGACCAGATCGACCGTTGGACCTTCAACGCCGAGAACGCGCGCGTTGTAGCCGATGGTGGAGAGGCCGCGGGTGCGGACACTCTGCTTCTGGGTATCACGAAAGCCTCTCTTTCGACGGACAGCTTCATCTCGGCGGCCTCCTTCCAGGAGACCACCAAGGTGCTTACGCAGGCCGCGATTCAGGGCAAGAAGGATTACCTCGACGGCCTGAAGGAGAACGTGATTGTCGGTCGATTGATTCCGGCAGGAACGGGCTATCCGATCTACACGGATATTGGATATGAGGTGGTCGGAGAACCCGAGTCCATCGAAGATCCCTATCCCGAGATTGATCTCGTAGAGACAGCATAACTGGTAGATAGTGCAGGCCCTGGCTTCGCCATGGGCCTGCCATCTTCTAGTCTAGATTGATGAGCTTTACGGCTTCGTCGTTCGGGTCATAGGCCAGTCCGACAGTTCCGTTCATAAATCCAGCCAGGGTGTTTCCCAGAAGCTGTCCGCGCCATCCTCCCAACAGTTTCTCAATGGTCGAGGAGCTGACGTCATTTGCGTACACGACGTCCGTTAGTGCAGCTTTGGGAGCGACAAGGTCGAAGGAAACACCAGCTTGATCACAGGCGATACGAGTAATCATTGTCAACGCAGTCAGGCGTGACTTCTGTGCCGCGGATAGGGAACTTCTCCCGTCCAATTCTTCTCCGGTCATAGGATTGCTATGACCTCTCTCAACGCATTGAATCAGTTGGTCGCCGTAGGCTTGGAGATGCTTGGAAGTGATTCTTCGATGCTCTTTCAGCTCGTCGATGGAACGTGGTGATTGTTTCGCCAGATCCATAAGGAGTTGGTCGTCAAGGACTCTCCGTACGGGGCGATCGAGCTCAGACGCTGTTAACTCTCGGAACGCAGCGAGTTCTCGTAAGCACGACCGTTTATGAGGTTGTAATCGGCCCCATCCCGAGATCTTTCGGTAGGCCAACTCTGGCGAACGCGCAAAACGACTCTCTTTGTATTTCTTCGCTGTTTCTCGCTGAAACCAGGGATATCGACCGGATTCAACCAATCGTTTCTTCAACTGGTCTTTCAGCCGGATAAGATACCGAACATCCTCGATTGCGTAGTGCAGCTGTTTGGCACTCAATGGTCGTTTGGACCAGTTGGATAGGGTTTGTCCTTTTCCCAGAGAGATCCCCAGGGCCGAATCCAACAACCTGGATAAGCCCATTGGAAATGTCTGACTAATGAACCCGGCGGCAATCTGCGTGTCGAAGATATTGGACGGAACGTACCCGAAATTGTTGGCGAGGATATCGACATCGATCGTTCCAGCATGGACAACGGTTTCAATGGAGGGGTCCGTCAGTGCTTCAGCGAAGGGTGACAGATCTTCAAGCTCCAGTGGGTCGATCACATAGGTCTCCACTGCGCCATCGCTCTCCGCTGGTATCGCGACCTGCATGAGGAAGAGTCGAGGATGATAAAATGTGTCACTGTGAAACTCGGTATCAAACGCGACGATCTTACGTTCCCGGATCGTGTCTATAAGAGCACATAGCTGCGTATGATTGACGATACGACCGGTCGGTTTCGTGGGGGTACTGCGACCAGGCGCATTTTTTTGTCGTCGCTTTTTCAATTCAGTCTCCTGAGAAACCGACGTAGTTTTTCCAGGGCTCTACCTCGGTGACTTACACGAAGTTTTTCTGCAGGTGTAGCCTCAGCAAAGGACTTCTCGAGGTCTACTGACCAGAATAGAGGGTCATAGCCGAACCCCTGCTGTCCCTGAGGAGCTTGCATAATGGTTCCTTGCACGGTGCCATGGGCGACGACTACGGACCAACCAGGCTCGATTCCAGTTTGGATGATTTCAATGCCTTGTGCTGGCTCGTGGGAGATGGAGGCCAGTGTCTGGGAGGGAAGCGCGAGGGCTAGAGCACATACGAATTGTGCGTCTCGGTCATCTCTCCCGGAGAGTTGTTGGATCAGGAGCGCATTATTGGCTTCATTTGTATCACCGGATTCCACGGTGAAACCATGATCCAGGGCAAAGCGGCTGGACCGAACACCAGGGCGCCCATCAAGTGCCATCACCGCTAGCCCAGAATCGTCGGCTAGAGTCGGATATCCCGTCTGACGAACTCCGGCCGCTGCTTTGATACACGCGTTCTCTAGAAAGGTAAGACCTGTCTCTTCCGGTGCTTCCACACGGGTGTCTAATTCATCGAGCGCTAGAAAACGAAAGCCAGACTCGGAACTATTCTGGGGATCCAGCGCCACCTGAAATTCTCGAACCTTTCCTGGGTTCTGAGTGAATATGAGGATAGGGTCCAACAAGGGAATTCTCGGGCTTACGGAACCGGTTCAACCCTCGAAATAGAGAGCTAGAACCGTAGGTTATTCAATGCTGGAATGCATCATACCCATGCCGAACCCACCGTCAATCATCGAAAATCTCGATCTGAGCAATGCACCGGTTCGGGTAAGAACAACGAGGTAATCCCGGTTTCAGCCTTGACTGAGAGTGGATAGCTCGGGTAGGAGGCGCGACTATGGTTGCACAAGACCTATCGAATCGAACGGCTATATTACCGGCTTCACTGTCGGACGTTTTACGTCAAATCGGTGAAGTGCATGGAGAGGCTCATCTAACGGGGCCCGTGGTGTCGTGGCTTCTAGCAGATTGCCCAGAAGCATCAACCGTACATGGTACGATGTTGGTGTCAGGTCTGGACGGTGAATTGGATGAAGGCGTGTTCCCGGAGTTCACGTTCACCGAGATGTTGGATGCCGGTCCAGATAGCCGCCGTCTTGTACTTGCAATGAAGGATACGACCGTGGAGTTGGGGATTCGGGGGTACGACCCGACGGACTCCTACACACATGAGTCGTCGGGTGAAACGGTCCAGGGTGTTTGGGCGGATTTGGTGAAGAACCATACGACGATCGAGACGGTTGCTGTGGACGCGAATGGTGCGGTCCTGGATCCCTTTGATGCGAGCGAGGATATTACCGACCGGCGTATTCGTACGGTGGAGTCGGCTCGCTCGGTGTTCCGAACGAATCCCGAGGTCTTATTGGATGTGGCGGTCGCCGTTGGCTCCTATGGCTACGCGGTTGATAACGAGACCACACGGATGGCGAGCCGGGATGGAGCGAATATTCTCTCCGTAGAGCGTGAACTATGGTTCCAGGGGATCGATCGGATTCTGAAGACCCCCTATGTTGATCGCAGTCTGGATTGGTTGCTGGATACGGGGATTTTGAGTTTTCTTCTCCCGGAGGTCGTGAGTCTTGTGGGCTTTCATAAAAGTTGTGAAGTGCACCATAAAGACTGTTGGGACCATACAATCAAAGTGACAAAGAAGGCGTCCGTGGACTCATGTACACGTTGGACAGCCCTTTGCCATGATATTGGTAAGATCTGGACTCGAACCGTTGATCGTCGGGGTCAGGTCCATTTCTATCGGCATGAAGAATTCGGTTCGGTTCTATTTGAAGGGATTGCAGCTCGGTTCCATTTCCCGAAGCAATTGGCAGAACGAGTTGCAGCGGTGATTCGTCTGCATGGTCGCGTGAACCTATATGAATCCGATTGGACGGATTCGGCAGTGCGACGACTGATCCGGGATGTCGAACCCTATCTGGAAGACCTTATTCGATTTAGTCGAGCGGACTTTACCAGCAAGCGCGCGCATCGAGTGCGGGAGATTCTTCGGCAGCTTGATGAGCTGGAGGCTCGTGTAGCGGATATTCGTGCGCAAGACCTTCGACAGCCGCCGCTTCCCAAGGGGCTTGGTACGGTGCTGATGTCTACGCTGGATATACCGGCGGGGCCCATTTTGGGGCAGATACGCAAACGCCTGGAGATACTTTGTGATGCCGGTGAGATCGAGCCCTTTCAAGACCCGGACTACTATGTTTCGGTCGTGCGAGACCGTGGCGTAGAAGCGATTCTTTCGACTGAGCCTAAAGGATCTTGAAACCTTTATCCTTGGCACTGGATGCATCGGCGACAAGAGAGCGCTGACGCTTTACCAGATCGGCCAGAGTCTCAGAATGCAGGATTTCCTCTATGGAATCCCGCACGCGGATCCATAGTTCTTTGATGGCGCAATGGTCCGGCCCGACCTCGATTTGGCAGGGCATTAGAAGAATATCTTCGAGATGGGTGAGCTGCCCCTCCATCGCGAGCACAATATCACCCACCGTGATCGTTTCCGCGTCTTTCGCAATCCAATGGCCTCCATGGGGGCCGCGGGATGAACGGATAAGACCATGGGTACGCAGGTCCGACAGAATATGCTTCAGATAATGCTCTGGGATGTACTGCGCTTTAGATATTTCTTTGGATTGAACCGGGTGTTCCCTATCCGGAGCCATCCATGCGATATAGAGCATGGCGCGAATTGCATATTCGCCGCGTGTTGAAATCTTCATAACAGGTGTAGCTTATCGGCAATCGAAGACCGGGTGCAAGAGCGCAAACGATGGGATGGATCGCGAATTGATGTTGTGAACACATTTCTTACACAAAAATAAGTCGGTTGTGGTTGAGGCGTATCGAGTCCTGTGTTAGGAATCTGCCTCTTCAATCCCCGGGGTTTTCGTGGCGACTTCTGGGCCGAAATGGTGGCCGAAACCTGGTTCCGTGGTTTCAGAACGTTATTCTGTAACGGAGGAATTCCTTCGCGGTCCGCATGGTATCTTGTTGCGTGTGACATCGATTGAAGATGAATCGGAAAAAATCTTAAAGGTTTTTCATCCGGATCTGCTCGAAGGATCGGAGGAAAACCGGAACCGTTTAACAGCCAGACTTCGTCCCACAGAGGGGGGAAGAATCGGTTTTGAGGAATCGATCGAGCTGGATACGACCATTGGATTGATTCGTTCCTGTATTCCTGGTCCCAGCCTGCGCGAGTTGATCCGGATGCGGAGCTCTGGTGAGGACCTGTTCCCGGCCTTGGATGTGGGCCGTCTGGTGACACAGATCGCGGCTGTTCTCATGGAAGATGAACAAGTCACCATGCACGGCAATCTAAAACCCGAGAACATCTTTATTGATGAAGGATCGGTTTCGATTACGGATCCCCACCATCTGGCAGGGGTAAGCCGACTCGAATGGGCCCATGACTACGCCCCCTACTGGGACAGCTATCCAGCTCCTGAGCTGTATACAAAGCACGGTATTGAAGATCCTCGAGTGGATGTCTTCTCTTTAGCGATAATCATGGGGGAATGCTTTGCTGGGCGGACCGTTCGGGGTGGAGTTCCTCTCTCCGCTCAAACAACTCGTTTTGTTCCCGATGAGCTGGACTCGTTCTTTGTGCGTGCGACCCATGGGGACCCGGAAAAACGTCCGGATTTTACGAAGTTTGTTCGACAGGTAGGGACGCTGCTGGTTCGGGTCAGTGAAGACGAGCATGGGGCCGTTCGCGAAGAGAATATTACCCTTGTTTCGGGTCTACCCACCGTCGACGAGGATATGATCGCGGACTATGCGGCCGGCCTAACCATGGAAGAGGTTATTCGTCGCCGTGATGAGCGAGCTGATAACCAGGAACAGGAGGCTGAAGAGGAATCCGAGCCCGCCGCGGATTCGGCCGTGATTGAAGACGCCTTATGGCTAGGAGACGGAGAGAAGGCACTGATCCTCGATACGGGCTTATCGGTCTCTGTTCCGCAGGAGGTCTGGTCCGTTGCAATCGAAACCTCCCTCGCAGAGGCCAACTTAATCCTCAAGCGAACACAGACCCTGCCAGAGTTTCCAGCGGTTAACCCAGAAACAAAACCAAGCTTCGACGCGATGGAAGAGGCTTTAACACCTCTAGCGGAGGATTCGGCAGACGACTCGGACGAAGATGATGCTCTTGCAACCGACGAAGCGACCGATCCGACGCTTGTGGCAGCGATTTTGTCGAGCACGCAGGAAGAGGATTTATATCATCCGGATCTGGATTTTCAGGTGGAGGAGCTACCTGTAGATGCGACTCCTGTCGTTGGTGAACTTGAGGCCGATGTCGTAGCAGAGGCCGATGAATTCATGGCGAATTTCGAGGCAGAAGGTGATCTTCTGGTTGATGATCTCACCGACGAGCATCCGATCCTTGAGGAAAAGCAGCTCGACGATGATGATGAGTTGGCCATGGAACCGACGCCTCCCGCCCTGGCGGAAGAGGTGGCGACACGGGTTCATTCGCAACCCATTAGTCAATCCCACGAACTTCGTGGAGAGAGTATTGAATCCGAAGAGCACAGCGCCTGGCAGACAGGAAAAGAGCGGATGCTCGAAGATACGGCTCCGGATATCCAGGTACTGGTGACCCATAAACTCAGCAAAGCAAGCTCTGGTCCTCCTCCCTTACCTACCGCCCGATTGAAGGGGGGGAGTAAAAAGGCGGCCGTAAAGCCAGCACGCAAAGCCTGGAAGTTTTATGGGATGGTCGCAGGGCTTGGCCTGATCCTCGGATTGGTCCTTGTTTCTGTACGCTCCATGGACAAGGGCTCGGATGGGGATACAGGCGAGCAAGGGGCCAATGACTCGAACGCAGCCGACGTACAAACGACGGAAGACATCGGTGGAACCCCCGAACCGACCGCGGTCGTTGCGGCCATAGCGGATACGGGTTCGAACGCGGAGATACCAGTCGCACAACCAGTGGCCACACCGACGGTTTCTGATGCTGGCTCGTCCAAGACCGCCGCCGTTATCGATGCTGGAGCACCACCGGTACCAGAGCCCACCCCTACGGTCGTGGTGCCGAGCAAAACTCCGCCCCCAACACCGGATGTGGTCTCTTCGGATAGTGTTGAAGAGGAGAAATCCTGCTTTGAAGGGTTTGTCCCGGTCGCGGCCACCGAAGAAGTCCCCGCGTTTTGTATGCAGGCCTACGAGTTTCCCGGGAAAGGGGCGAAGCCCAAACGACGAATCAGTTTTCGGCAGGCCTCCGATCTCTGTGTCGAAGAGGGGGCTCGTCTATGTTCCTACGATGAATACCAGAGCGCGTGCGGAAATAAGTACCCCTACGGACCGCGTTTTATTCGAAGTCGGTGCAATGTAATGGGGGACTTTTACGACGAACAGCCCGTTCGTAGAACCGGCAGGAAAAAGCGCTGTGTGAGCCCTTCCGGGGTTTACGATCTATCAGGAAATGTGGCCGAGTGGGTTCAGGATGGACGGGTTCTTGGAGGTTCTAGTCGCCAAGACGGTAACAAAGTGGCATGTACCTACGCCCGAAAGGTTCGATTGACCACTCGTTCTTCAACAATTGGTTTTCGCTGCTGTATGGAAATTGGTGCACAATGATCGATAGATATTCACGTGTAGAGATGCAGGAATTATGGAGTCTCCAGGCCAAGTTTGAGCATTGGCTTGAGATCGAATGCCTGCTTATTGAGCAATTTGAACAGACCGGTAAGGCTCCTCAGGGTACGGCCGACATGATTCGTGAGGCTGTTACATTGGATCCGGATCGGATCGCCGAAATTGAGTCGGTCACACATCATGATGTGATCGCCTTTTTGACGCATGTCGAGGAGCAGGTCGGGGAACCGAGTCGCTATATCCATCTGGGATTAACGAGCTCCGACGTCGTAGATACGAGCTTTAGTCTGCAGATGACGAAGGCGTTTGATCTGATCCTGGTCGAGCTGGACAAGTTACGCCAGATCGTTTCGAGCGGTGCTCGAACCTATGCTCATACACCGATGATCGGACGAACCCATGGGATTCATGCGGAACCCATGACGTTTGGTCTGGTCTGGGGGATGTGGAAGGCCCAACTCGATCGGGATAAGGAACGTCTTACGAAGGCACGCAACCAGATCGCTGTGGGTAAGTTGAGCGGTGCCGTTGGCACCTACGCGCATCTGGAGCCAGAGTGTGAGGCCTTTGTTCTCGAAAGGCTGGGGTTGAAGCCAGAGCCTGTCGCTACCCAGGTTGTACAACGTGATCGACACGCAGAGGCCTTTACGAGCCTTGCTCTTTTTGCTGCTACTCTTGAAAAGATCGCGGTTGAAATCCGACATCTGCAACGTACAGAAGTTGGAGAGGCGGAAGAACCCTTCCGTAAGGGTCAGAAGGGCTCGTCGGCGATGCCTCATAAGCGGAACCCAATCCGCACGGAGAATGTCTCCGGTCTTGCTCGCGTGGTGCGGTCGAACGCCAACGCGGCGATGGAAAATGTCGCCCTCTGGCATGAACGCGATATCTCCCATTCCTCGGTAGAGCGAGTCATCGGTCCGGATAGCACCACACTGGTTCATTTTATGTGTGGTCGTATTGCCAGCGTTCTGGAAGGACTGAATGTCTACCCAGATCGAATGATGGCGAATCTCGAGCAGACCCGCGGCTTTCCGTTTAGCCAGACCGTTTTATTGGCTTTGGTCGATAAAGGACTCGTACGACAGCGCGCCTATGTCATGGTGCAATCGGTCGCGATGGCCTGTTTCGCAAGCGGTGGGGATCTGAAGGAGGCTCTAGCGGCCGATGAGGCGATCTCCGAACATCTGACGCCAGAGGAGCTGGACCGTTGTTTTGATCTGGACCATATGTTCCGTAACGTCGATACGATTCTGGATAGAGTCCTCGATTCATGACACGGATAGAAACGATTTATGCGTGACGTATTCGTTGCAATCTTGGGGACCGAAGGCTCTGCTGAGAGGTGCTGGAGCCTGGTGGACAGGGTTTTAGGACCGGGCAAATATAGGCGCTGGACCGAAGCGATTCCGCGACACTACCAAGCGCACCCATGGGAAATCCGGAACCTTCAGCTAGGAGTGAATTCCGAGTTCAGTTTTTTCCGACCCCAGGCAGGTATGGAGCCGATGGGCTTTGCCCTCGATCTATCTTCGGTTCAACAAGGGAGACCTGTTCTTCTCTATATGTCGGCCGAAGTGGATATTCTTCCCGGAGTAGGACCGGTACATCGCCCTGGAGCAGGTGCTATCTTCAAGATGTATTTGAACGGTCGGCCAGTATTTAAGATTGGAGAGGGAGAAGACGTAGAAGTACCCTATCGAATGCCGTCCCTTCGGTCTGAGAGAATCCCGATGGTTATCAATGAGTTGGAGTCGTCGTTGGGAGGCTACCTTGAGCGGTTCCGGACGGCACTGGATTCGGATCTTGCGCAGAACACCCTGAGTCCGGTATCGATGCTCCAGGTTTTCGGTCTTGATCCGCAAATGTTGATCGATTGGGAATCACGCTGTCTTTTGCATGTAGCTTCTCCCCTTGCACAGAATTCACCGGCGGGTGGCGGATAATGGACAAGAGTCTAAAACACGAATGTGGCGTCTTCGGTGTCTTTGGCCATAAGGAAGCCAGTAATCTTACCTATCTAGGGCTCCATGCATTGCAGCATCGAGGTCAGGAGAGCGCAGGTATCGCCGTCGTGGATGAGCGTACCATGCGCGTACACCGGCAGATGGGCTATGTGGCGGATATCTTTGATGCCACAATCCTGGATGCTCTGGTCGGTTCGAGTGCGATTGGCCATGTACGCTACAGCACGGCTGGGGGGAGCGTTTTAAAGAACGCCCAACCCTTCACTGTGGAGACCCGGCGCGGGAATCTGGCTGTGGCCCATAATGGCAACCTGGTCAATGCAGAACGATTGCGCCAGGACCTCGAAGATAAAGGTGATTTGTTCTATACGAACGCGGACACCGAGGTCATTGCCCACGTTCTAGCCCGTCATAAGAAAGGTAGCCTGGAAGAACGAGTAGGGCGCGTTATGCGTCGAATCAAGGGGGCCTATTCCTTTGTGATGTTGGCTGGTGAGAAATTGATCGCAGCCCGCGACCCACAGGGTTATCGGCCGCTTGTTCTTGGTCGGCTGGGTGATGCCTACATTATCAGCAGTGAGACCTGTGCTCTGAGTCTTATCGGAGCTAAGTTCGAACGTGAGATTGAACCCGGTGAAGTGGTTTGTATCTCGGATGAAGGGGTGACCAGCTCGTTCCCTCTTGGGAAAACCAAGAAAGAGAAGGTCCAACAGTGCATTTTTGAACTGATCTATTTCGCCCGGCCAGACAGCCATATTTTCGATCGGTCGGTTTATGCCATTCGCAAGCAATTTGGAGTGCGTCTCGCCCAGGAATCGAATGTGCCAGATGCCGATTGTGTGATTCCTGTGCCCGATAGTGGGGTCGTCGCAGCCATGGGGTTCGCGGAGACGGCACAGATCCCCTACGAAATGGGTCTGATTCGTAACCATTATGTGGGCCGAACGTTTATCGAGCCGACGCAGCAGATTCGTCACTTTGGTGTTCGCCTGAAGTTGAACCCCGTGGAGGAATTGATTTCGGGACGTTCCATTATTGTGGTGGACGACTCCATCGTGCGAGCCACCACCAGCCGGAAGATTGTGTCCATGTTGCGAGCCGCGGGGGCCAAAGAGGTTCATATGCGGATCTCTGCTCCGCCCATACTCTGGCCCTGTTATTACGGTATCGACACGCCCGAACGTAGTCAGCTCATCGCTTCCTCACATTCGGTCCAGGAGATATGTGAATACATCGAAGCCGATTCATTGGCCTTCCTATCGCAGGAGGGAATGATGGAGACGGCCCAAGGGACAACCGGTGGATTCTGCGATGCATGTTTCACCGGAAATTACTTTATTCCACCCGATGAGATCACTGCACCGGCAGAGGTCTCTTTATATGAAAATTGAGGGAAAAATGACTTCGGCCATACTTGAAACAAAGATTGACGCGTTGCCGTTGGTGGCGCGAGGCAAGGTTCGAGATATCTATGCGGTTGAGGACGACAAGTTATTAATCGTCGCGACCGATCGCTTGAGCGCGTTCGATGTGGTTTTACCAAAAGGGATTCCTGGAAAAGGTCGTATCCTTACCGAGCTCTCCATCTACTGGTTTGATCTCCTATCGGATCTGGTCCCCAACCACCTGATCGCGACCGAGGTTTCCGACTACCCGTCCTTTCTTGCCGGGTACGCCGACCAGCTGGAAGGGCGTTCGATGCTCGTACGTAGAGCGCCGACGCTTCCGGTCGAGTGTATTGCCCGAGGATATTTGACCGGTTCGGGACTTAAGGATTATCGGGCGACGGGAGCCGTTTGTGGACATCAACTTCCCCCAGGTCTTCCAGAGGCCGCTCGTCTTGAACCCCCGCTCTTTACGCCGAGCACGAAGGCGGAAAAGGGTGATCACGATGAGAATATCGACTTCGATCAGGCGGCAGCTGTGGTTGGCCGTGAGACGGCGGAGTGGCTGCGAGATATGACCTTGAAGGTCTATTCGCTGGCCCGTGAACATGCGGCAGAGCGTGGCATCCTGATCGCGGACACCAAAATGGAGTTCGGTCGCCTCCCCAGTGGAGAGATCATCCTTATCGATGAGGTTCTGACACCGGACGCCAGTCGATTCTGGAACAAGGACGAGTGGGCCCATGGCGTGACTCCTGCGTCCTATGACAAGCAGGTGGTACGAAACTATCTGGAGACTCTGGATTGGGATAAGACAGCGCCTGGTCCAGATCTGCCGGATTCCATCATCCAACAGGCCCTCGAGCGCTACGAAGAGATCGCTGCACGCCTTATGGGTTGAGCCCGTTTCTTATCGGACCGTTCCATAATTCGTTTGCAGGCTCTCGAAGATTCGCCCTTCGCCGGGTAGGAAGATACGGGAGCGATCCCCTCCATTTTTGCTTAGTCTGGCGGATACATTTGCGTTGATCTGTTCGATTCGTTCCCGTGTTTGTGTTGGGGGCTCGCAGAGTCGTACGCCCAGCGCAGTTCGATGGACCGAGAGGGCAAGGTGTAATCGATGGCCTGAGGGTAGGCTCTGTAGAAGAAGATCGTTGAGTTGGCGTGCCTGCGCGAGATGTCCTTCGATATGAAGCTTCTCGACCAGAGCCATCGCATCGACCTTGTCTTTGATGGGCATCGACGCGTCTCCCCGGAGCTGTTCGAGTCGAGCGGCTAATTCCTTCAGGCTCGCGGAATCAGCCGACGCGTGACGGGTCCAGACCATACGTTCGAATTCGCATAGTTCGCTTTGGGGATCGGGAACGGAGGCTCCAAAGGAGCGATAGTATTGAGCGATCCGTTGAAGGTTCGCGTCGAAGTGTTCGTTTCGGACCAGATAGATCTCGGCCTGGGGATCCCGATGCACGACGACAAATGTGGAGCGGTCGTGAACCGTATGACGGAAGACCGGGTTGGGGAGAACGAGAAGATCTACAGGGAACGGCTTCAACATCACTTTAATGAAGTCATGTTGAAGGACCTTTCTGCCATTTACGCTTGGGGCCAGGTCGTTCGACAGATCGATGTATTGTGCTGTCTGTTCGTCGATATTATGTCGCCCGTCCACGGCGACACGCAGGCGAGGCCCGGCCGAGCCTCGGCCACGATATAGAATATATCCGCCCCAGGTCGTCGGGTTGAGAACCCGTCCCTCCGTCTTGGACTTTGCCAGGAAATCGCCGGCTTGTTCAGGAAAGAGTCCGGGTTCGACGGAGACCGTCATATGAGCCATATGGTCCATCGGTCCATTGCGCGTTACCCAAAGAAAGTGATGGGTAAACGCAAACCCCAGAAATGCAGTAAGAGCCCATACGGCGGGTCGTATGAACGGCCGATCTGGCCAACTCGAGGGCCAGAGGGGCATGAAGAGCGGAATGAACGCGATGAGATAGAGGAAGCGTGCATGTCGAATCGCCAGATAGGTCAGGAACCCGGCCACAAATGCTTCGGGTAGATTCCGCTCTTGAATAGCGGTTCGCAGGATCAGGAGCAGCGCTACCCAGGGGAGAATGCCTTGCATCCACGCCAATAGCACGAAACGTCCGGCCACCGGATCGGTCAGATAGGCCCACGAAGGAGCCCATTCCGGAACCATCGCCAGCGTCGCAGGGGTGTGGGTTCCCATGGCATGAATTATTCCGGATAGGAATCCGGGGCTTACGGCCATAAATAACGCAGTGAAGAGTCCCGCACGGATCAGAGGCCAGCTCGTTCGAGGGCTCTGTATGAGGGCTCCCAATGTAAACAGAAAGATGGGGATTGGAATGAGAACGGCTGCCCCACCGGCATGAATATTGGCCCAGAGAGTCGCCAGGACGACAAGGGGGAGATCGAGCTGACGCCAACCATCGTGCCAGGATTGAAGCTTGGCTGGCTGTGTACTGCGCCAGCGTTGTACGCGTACGAACCACCAGCATAGACCAACCATACCGAGTAAATTGAACACATGGGGCCGAACTCGAAGCCGGTCCATATAGGCCACCAGGAAGACACCAACCAAAACGGCGGCGGCCCCCTTTACGCGGATTTGGGCTAGCCGAATAAAGAGAGCGAAAGCCAGGGCGTGTAGGCCGATATGAAAGCCTCGGACGAGGCCCAGGCCTCCCAACTCATCAAGAGTAGAGACCAGAACCTGGTATCCCCATTGGAAGGAACGCCACGCCCCATCGGGCGTAAAGGCGCTGAATAGGTCGCGTTCGGGTAGAGCCCCTGTGCTGCGTATCCAATCACCGACGGCGATATGCCAATAGACATCGATTCCGTACATCGGTCGAATGGAACAAAATACGAAGATCGCAAATAAGAACCCGAGCGCCAGAACCTCCAGGCGGCTGCTTGTTCTGTTGCCAGAGTTTACCGGCCGAGCTACGGAAGATGGTTGGGGATCGGAGGAGTCCATGCTCAGTTTTTAACCCAGGTAAACCAAACGTGCACGTTTGAGAAAAACGTGCAAAGCTAGCCATCCGTTGTCCTATGAGGTTTCTCATGAGCAGGCCAGTAGCCCTGGTTTTACGTCCTGTCTTTACATTGCTCGTATTCGGGCTGGTCAGCCTCGGTTGCCTCGGAATGGGGAGCAATGCTTACGCCAGCAATCTGACGGGCGCGCGTTTGATTCCTCAATATGACCAATCCGTGCGGGCGATGATGGGCTTTCCCGATCTGGAAGTGGCCTATCATATGCCATGGGATCAGAAGTTTGAGCTCATCCCAAGGGCACAGCTCTCGTATGGGCGAGGTCTTGATACCCGCTTTCGATTTTTTACGGCCGGACTGGACACCCGTGTAGCTCTCCCGCGACCAACCTGGGGGGGCAAGTTTCGGGATAAGCTCCATTGGGCGCTGCTTCTGCGTCTCTCCATGTTATGGGAGACCGAGCCGACACGACAGACCGCCGTAGGGTTGGGTTGTCCTGGGATTGTCGTTACCTATGTCGCGAGCAAGAACCTGGATATCAATGTAGGAGCTCGACTGCTGGATTATTTCTTTCTGACCGGTGATGTCGGGTTGGAAACAACGCTGAGTATGTCTCTGGGTGCCGAATATAAACTCAGTGAAACATGGCGCGGAATATTCCTCTTCGATGCGGGGCCAGCGTTGGGCGTGGACGACCGCGTGAAGGGTAGCATTCGTGCGGTCTTTGGAGTCGGCTACAACCTCTGATTCGCGGGGACGGAATTCCCGGTTGACCCGGAGCCTGGAGTGGGATTATCTCACCCGTTATGAAGGCTCTGGGTGATTTCATCGGCGGACAATTTCTTCAACCGACGGGAGACCGACTGGTTTCGGTTAATCCTGCACGGGATGGGGAACCTGTATTTGAGACGTATTGGACCGTCGACCGAGTGGCGGACGCCGTCGCTGCAGCGCAGCAAGCGCAGCCGGAATGGTCGGCCAAAACCCTGGACGAACGGTTCGAGATCCTCTGTCGTTTTCGTGACGCGCTGGCCGAACGGGTGGATACGATTGCCGACGCCATCGTCCTGGAGAATGGGAAGATTCGTTCGGAAGCTCTGGCCGAAGCCCGCTCGTTAGCCTCTCGCTTCGATGGCACGCTACAGCATGTGCGACGAGATCTGGTGGATGGGCCGGTCGCGGGACACCCCCACGAAGTACAACGGTTCCTACCCCATGGCGTTGTGGGCGTGGTCGGGCCCTATAACTTCCCGTTGCACCTTTGCAATGTTCATGTGGCACCGGCCCTATTACTGGGCAATACCGTTGTGATGAAGCCCACGTCGATCACACCCCTCTGTGGGCAGCGTTACGCGGAAGCCGCTCATGCGGCGGGCCTGCCAGAAGGCATATTCAATCTGGTTCAGGGGCGTGGAGCCATCGGTTCCGCTCTTGTGGGCCATTCGGATGTTCGGGCCCTTTGTTTCACGGGCTCGTACCCCACAGGGCTCCGAATTATGACCCAGGCACTGGATCGACCCGAGCTATTGCTCGCCCTTGAGATGGGCGGTAAGAACGCGGCCGTTGTTCTCGATGACGCGGATGTACGGCAAGCAGCCCACGAGATTGTGATCGGTGGGTATCTCAGCTCCGGACAACGATGTACCTGCACCGAGCGGGTGTTCGTGCATCGCTCACTATGGAATCAACTCATCCCCATCTTGCAAGAGCTGGTCTCTAGTCTTCGGGTCGGTGACCCTGACGATCCGTCCAGCTTCGCGGGGCCGTTGACCACCGCTGGTGCGCGAGAGAGCTTTGAGACATGTATCGAGGCGGCGTTGGCTGGTGGCGCGGAGCCCCTCGTACCCGGAGGGCGACTCCCCGGCGGGTACTATGCCAAACCCTCCCTTCACGCCCTCCCGGACGGGAAATCGGCCATCGAAGGCTATACCGATACCGAGCTCTTCGGACCCGATCTCTCCATTCAGGTCTTTGATGACGACGACGAGGCCATCGCCCTGGTTAACCAGAGTGTATATGGCCTGGCCAACAGTGTGTTTACCCGCTCACGTGCTCGCTATGAGCGGTTCCTATTGGGCACCCGCGCGGGTATTCTGAATTGGAATCGTACGACAAATAAGGCGAGCCCTCGTCTTCCATTCGGTGGCGTGGGTATGAGCGGAAACTTCCGTCCCGCGGGCTCCTATGCACCACGAAATGTCGTCATACCTGTGGCCATCCAGGAGAATGACTTTGGCGTGATTGAGCCGCACCCGATGCTGGCTGCCGCACTGCCCGGTCCCGATCTGGACGGGTTGGCGCAGAGACACGCCGAAGAAGAAGCGCAAGAAACGAAGCAGAATCTTTTGGATACACCGCGCCCGATGGGTGTGCGTCTCCCCGAACAAGGCCACCTACCTCTGTCGGAGCATTATCGAAGTCGCCTATACGCGGGTGAGCGTATGGCTCGCGAGAAGAAGCCTGGGGTCTTTGATCACCTTCGCTCCGTCGGGCCCTGGATGGTTTCGGTTGATGAGGAACCATTAGCGGTCCTGGATGGAATGAGTCAGACAGCCACACAGGTGGCCGGTTTCGCGCCCGATGCGGTAGTGCGAGGCTATTTCGATGGCGCGTTCGGCGACAGCCTGGTGCGCTCACCGGATAGTAGCTGGGGAAGTCATGGGGCGATCGAGGCCTACGCCGATACCCTGCGGGCAAAGATGCCCGAGCTACCCCATGTGAGCTTCACGAATAGCGGTGCAGAAGCCAATGAGAAGGCGCTGGCGTTATGTCGACTCCATGCGACACGGCCGGAGGCCAATCGTATCCTGGCGTTCCAGGGCAGTTTCCATGGGCGAACGCTTCTGGCCTTACATGCCACCTGGAACCCCAAGAAGCGCGGTCCCTTTGAGATCCCTGGATACGAGGTCGCCTTCGCTCCTTTCCCGGCCCGTTCCGATGATCGTACACAGGAGCCGTCTGCGCCCAACGGGTATCTCGAGGCTGCGGCTGCGGGCGATATCGCACGTCTTCTCTCCCTGCCCGAGGTGACCTCTGACGCGCTTTTGGCCCAGGAGGTCGAAGCCCTGCAGGTGGCAGATGAGCATCTGCAGTCCGGGGATATCTTCGTATGTATGGTGGAACCCATGCAGAGTGAAGGAGGCGATCGCTATGCGACGGCGCGCTTCTATCAGGCCCTGCGATTGTTGACCCGCCATCATCAGGTCTCCCTGATCATGGACGAGGTGCAGACCGGCTATGGTCTGGGCGGTGCATTCAGTTGGGCTTCCGACTTTGGATTGGTCGACAAAGATGGCAACCCCGATGTGCCCGATGCGATGGTCTGGGCGAAGCGTGCGCAGGTCGGTGTATGCACGAGTCGTTTCCCAGATCCGGAACCGACCAGCGTGCAGTTGGCGTCTCTGGTGCGTGGGCGAATCCACGCCGAGATTCTGGACGACACCGATACAGCGAAGCAGATTCAAGCCCTGGTCGAGCCTCGGCTAAAAGATATGGCGACCCGCTACCCGCAACTGGTGGGAGATCCACGAGGACAGGGCTTTGCCTTCGCTTTTGATCTACCCAGCCCGGACCATATGAAAGCCTACCTTGGCCAACGCTTCTGGCGTGGGGCCGTCGTATTCGGCGCAGGTACCCGGACGGTTCGCTATCGGCTCTCGAACGCCTATACAGAGCGCGAGATCGACAAGCTGTTCACCATGATACGGCGGAGCCTGTCCTGGCTCGATGCGAACCCAGGTAAGCAACCCCCTGGTTGGGAGGATGCCGTCGATTCGTCCCGCAAAGACCCGGGCCCTTACACCATTCGCACCGCTTCCTCTGACGAGGTCGACACCCTTGTTCCCGCCATTATGGCGTTGGAGGAGCGAGTCTTTGAGCCCAGTCGGCGCGATACGGCCGAGACCCTACGTAAGGGATTTGAAGACGCGAACGGTGTAGCGGTTGTGGCCGAGTCATCCGACGATGGGCGTCTTCTGGGCTACGCTCTCGGTGCCCCGCTGGAGCGCTTTGACCATGTAGAAGGGCCAGCGGAAGATCCGAATCTGGGGCAGGATAATACCATGTACTCCATCGCCATCAGCGTCGATCCGGATATGCATGGGAGTGGTCTGGGTCGCGCCTTGAAGGGGGCACAGCTACGCGCCGCTCGCGCCGTGAAGGGACCGAACGGCCCTCGTTACCACTATAGCACCGGGCGAAACCGGCAGGGATTGGCGGCAGCCATGACCAATGTAAACCGTGCCTATGGCGCCTATGTGGTGAAGCAGCTGGCCAACCAATATGAGAACGAGGGTGGAGAGGCGATCTATTACCGCATTCCTCTACGGGCGTATGCGCCGCCCATTACGGACGAACCCCCCGCGATCAATCTCTCCGATGGGATCTCCCAACCTCTTGCAACGCCGCCACAGAGTCTGCTGGAAGCGCAGAGCGCTGGGCTCTTATACGGTCCCGCGGTCTCGAAGGTGACCATCTGCAACTATGTTACCCCGGCTATTGTACGAGCGGTGGAGTGGGTGTCGGCCCTTACGCCGAATCACCCCCATCTCTATCTGACCTCGAGCCGGGACGAGACCTTCGATAAATGCCTGCGGGTTCTGCGCTGGAATCGAAAGGATGCGGTCGTAGCCGTAGGGCTCGAAGGTGGATATGTGGGACATACCACCGGTGCGGCGCGTTCCTTCTCCGACCCTTCGGTTCATCGCCAGGGGCCAGCCCATTTCGATTGGCCTCGCCTCCCGCATCCCGCCGAGGTTGGATCCGAAGCGACCATCGCTGCCTTCGAGGAGCTGGTACAGCGAGAGGGCGCCGACCGTCTATTAGGACTTATTTTAGAGCCGCTTCAGGAGCGAACAGGTCGATGTATTCCAGCCGATTTCTGGCTGTTGCTGGAGCGATTCCGGGCGACCCATAACCTGCCCGTCGTTTTCGTGGAGACGGCCTCTGCGAACTATCGAACCGGAGCAGGGCCCTTTGCGGCGTCGAGCATTCCCTTTGTTCCCGATATGATCACCTGGTGGTGTGGCGGTCATTTAGGGCTTATCCATGTGCGTGCGCCGCTCTTTGTGTCGACACCCCTTACGATGGTGTCCACCTGGGACGGCGACGAGCTGAGCCTGATTCGAACCCATCATACCCTGAGGGCACTACGCTCCTATGATCATCAGGCCTCGATCGAACGGCTCAACCATGCCCTGGAGCCCTTACGTGAGAAGGGTTTGAAGGTCGAAGGCCAGGGGCTGTATCGTGTTGTAGATCTGGGAACATCGGCAACCGATATCCAGACCGCGTTGGCCCAGGAGTCGATGCAACTGCGCTTGTTCAGCCATGGGCCCGCGGTGTTCGCGCCCAGCTTTGATTTTTCTGACGCGGCGGCAGCTAGACTTCGTGAAATCCTGGGTTGAACCAGGGAGTAGAAAGCGGCTCGTGAACCAACCATCTACAGACTACCCCTTCTTCTTCACCTGGAGTGCCCAAAAGGGCCACCAGCCACTCGATATTCGAGGGGGGCAGGGGATCTATTTCGATACGGCCGATGGGAACCGTTGGACCGATATGGCGAGTCTGGTCTACCAGGCGAACCTGGGCCATGGGCATCCACGCCTTATTCAGGCGATTCGAGATCAAGCTGCCGATCTCTGCTTAACTCTGCCCAACGCGGTGTATGAGGCGAAGCAACGATTGGCCGAGGAGCTTCTGGCTTTGGCCCCCGACGGTTTTGGGAAGGTGTTCTTTACATTGGGTGGTTCGGAAGCGACGGAGAACGCCCTGAAGATCGCGCGCCTTGTTACAGGACGCTCCAAGTTCTTGAGCCGGTACCGCTCCTACCACGGGGCGACCATGGGGGCGTTGAGTTTAACGGGGGATTATCGCCGGCTTCCCTTTGAGCCCGGAATCCCCGGTGTAAGCCATTTCTATGCTCCCTATTGCGAACGTCTGGCTGGAGAATCGTCTCCGGTTGTACAGCAGGCGGAATACCGAAATGACGTCGCCGATCGCATGGCCTACGAGGGCAAAGATAAGGTGGCCGCGTTATTCATCGAATCTGTGACGGGGGCCAATGGGGTCCTGGTACCGCCTGACGGTTACCTCCAATATCTGCGTGAGCTATGCGATGCCAACGGTGTGTTGATGGTATGCGACGAAGTGCTTACGGGCTTCGGTCGTACGGGCAAATGGTTTGCCTACGAGCACTTCGATATCGTGCCCGATATCATCACCATGGGGAAGGCTCTGACCGGTGGTTATGGAACCCTGGGGGCTGTCCTGGTGCATGATCGGATCGCTTCACATTTTGATGACGCGGTCCTTTACGCCGGGCTGACCCATTATGCGCACCCTCTGGGATGTGCCGCAGCCCTTGAAGCGATCTCGGTCTATCGGGACGAAGAATTGGTGGAGAACGCGGCCCGGCTGGCCCCTGTTCTTCGCGCGGAGATGGAGCGTATTCAAGACGCCCGCCCCGATCGAATCCGTGCGGTACGGGCTATCGGCCTATTCGGGGGCTTTGTCCTCGACGCGGACAAAACGGAGCTGGGAGCGCTGTCGGCGGAGCTCGACCGCCGTCGTGTGTTGACTCATCTACGCACTGCCAACCAAATGCTGATTGTCTCGCCACCATTATGTATTACTGAGGCTGAGCTACGAGAAGGGCTCGCGATGGTGGCCGAAGCGATCGATACGAGCATTCCGAAAACCGGACCTTGAGTCCTAGTAATTGGGAGAACAACGATGACATCTTCACAGATCCAGGGGAGACATCGAAACAAAGTACACGATAGCGTGATGAGCGCATTGAGTACTGTGAAGAGCGGCTCTAGCATCATGGTCGGAGGATTCGGGCTATGCGGTAATCCGGAAGGGTTGATCGCGGGTGTTCTGGAGCTGGGCGTGTCGGATCTGACCATCATCAGCAACAACTCGGGTAATCTGGGCAAAGGGCTCGCCACCTGGTTGAAAGCCGGGGTCGTCAGCCGCGTGATCTGCAGCTACATCGGGAATAACGAAGACCTGCATCGCCTGAAGGCCGAAGGTTCTGTGGAGGTTCAGATCAATCCCCAGGGAACATTGGTGGAGCGGATTCGCTCGGCTGGAGCAGGGATCCCCGCGTTCTACACCCCCACCGGCGTGGGAACGGTGGTCGCCGAAGGCAAAGAAGTAAAGAACATCAATGGCCGGGACTATCTTCTCGAGCACGCCCTATCGGCCGACTTCGCGTTTATTCGTGGAGTACAGGGCGACACTTTTGGAAATCTTCGATTCTGGCGGACCGCACGGAATTACTCCCCCGTTATGGCAACGGCCGCGCGTACCACCATCGCTGAAGTCGACACCCTGGTCGATGTTGGCGAAATCGGTCCAGACGATGTGCATCTACCAGGTATCTTCGTGCATCGGGTCGTGGAAGTGACCGATCACGAGAACCCCTTTGAATACCGAACGGTACGATCCCGCGACTAGGAGTCGCCCTCACCACCCGCTGCATACGAGAGCATCATGGCATTCAGTCGAGACGAGATAGCCGCACGAGCGGCCCAGGAAATATCCGCAGGTAGTATCGTAAATCTAGGGATTGGCCTCCCCACATTGGTGGCCGGTCATGTTCCAGAAGGTAGCGATGTCTGGTTCCACAGCGAAAATGGTCTGCTGGGAATGGGTCCGTTTCCCTACGAAGGGGAGGAAGATCCCCAGCTCATCAACGCCGGCAAACAGACGGTTACCGTAGTGCCGGGTGGGTCGACCTTTGATTCCGCGTCGTCCTTTTCGATGATTCGAGGGGGCCATGTGGATATCGCTATTTTGGGGGCTATGCAGGTTTCGCAGACCGGAGATCTGGCCAACTGGTCGATCCCCGGGGGGCGAACCATGGGGATTGGTGGTGCGATGGATCTCTCGTCGGGCGCCAAGAGAACCCTTGTTCTGATGACCCATACATCAAAGAAAGGGGATCCCAAGCTGTTGGACCGTTGTACCTTCCCATTGACCGCCCAGGGGGTGGTTAGTCGGGTCTTCACCGATCTCGCAGTGCTCGATACGAGCCCCGACGGTTTCCGGTTGGTAGAATGTGCCCCAGGCGTTAGCCTGGACGATGTTCGGGCGGCAACGGCCGGTACGGTGCATGCTGATTAGGTCGGCAACGGCTTCCTGGTTGTGCTTCTATAGGCTGTGCAAATAGAGGAAAGCGCACAAAATCATTGACCTTTGGGCGGTTTTTTCGGTAAACCCGCCTACTCTCTGTTGAATTGAGGCGATTATGGCACGAGTCACCATCGAAGATTGTCTGGACCATTCACCAAGCCGGTTCGCGCTGGCTATGCTCGCGGGGCGTCGCGCCTACGATCTGGTGCATGGATCACGTCCACTGGTTCGTTCCGACAACAAAGAAGTTGTTGTGGCCCTCCGTGAGGTTGCCGCTGCGAAGCTCGACTTCGATAAAGAGTTGCCGTCCTATAATCTCCGCCCAAGCCTGACCGCCGAATCCGACGAATAGTCGTTGAGCGCGTATGGTGAGGTGAATAAGGGGCTCTGGTTCGTAGGGCTGTGCCTCCTTCTTAGTTGCTGTTCAGCACACTCTGGGCCCGTCGATGTCCAGTGGGGGCCCGAGTCTGGCAAATCCCTGCTGGGGGTTGTGGTCAACCCTCTCATGGAGGAGACCGGTATCTCTGGTGAAGCCCAGGTCATATCGGAAGTCGACGGTAGTCTCCGTAAGGGACGCATCTTCTTTGCGGTACGACCTGAAGACTCTCTTCTCGTTGAGGCGGTTACTCCGTCCGACGATACCATCGCGATCTTGGCGATGCATAAAGACCGGTTCATGACCTATGAGCGGGGAGAGGCCACCTGTCGGGTGGGGCCGCCCTGCCGGGCGAATGTTATGCGGGTATTGCCCGTATATATGAATGGTGCTGAGGTGGTGCAGATGTTTTTCGGTCGGCCTCCTCTCATCGATGGAGATCTGAACCCGTTGGTCCTTGATTCGAAGACGCGGCGTCGCGTTCTGGAATTGACGCGGACCGACGGAATCCGCCAACGCCTGGAGTTCTCGGCGTCTCGGCGGCGTTTGTTCCGTTCCCAGATCTGGTCGGGGGATACGCTCATCAGTGAGATCCGCTACGACCGCTTTCGTCGTGGTCCGAAGGGACAGGAGCTGCCCGGCCGCGTGCAGATCCGCCGGCCCGATATAAAAGCACATATTACGATACGTCTGCTCGAAGTGGACGCTCTGCAGGAAAACCCGCGCACCTTCTCGACGGACTGTCCCGGGGGAACGAAGGCCGTGGAACAACCCTGCGAGATCGCACCCTAGGGGAACCGGAAAGCCGTTGACGCCGTGTCTTCGGCTGCGATATCCCCAATAGAGTCTGCAGTGTGGTTGGTGCACGCCAACCCAGGGAAGTCCGGTGTGAGTCCGGCGCGGTCCCGCCACTGTAAACGGTGAGTCCATCACAAAGCCACTGGGCAACTGGGAAGGCGTGATGGGCGTGGATTTTCCGACACCGTGAGCCAGGATACCGACTGCAGACGATCAGTTCACCTCTTCGGTTGAAAGAGAACCCTGATACGAATTCGTCCATATATACTTATTTTTGCCGTGTTTTTGTGTAACGCGGCGGCGGCATCTGCGGGGCCTGGCCCGCGGATTACCACCGATCCGATCTACGTAGAGGCTGACGTTGAGCCCGCGCCGGGAGAGGCCGCCTCTGCGGAGCGAACCATCGACGAGACCGATCGAACGGCGCCTACGGTCGATTCCTGGTTTGAAGGAATGCCTGGTGTACAGGTGCAGCACGCTGGAGCACCGGCTCAACGTAGCAACCTATCCATTCGAGGAGCCGATGGGCAGCAGACCCTGGTGCTCTTCGACGGGGTGCCCATCGGTGGACTTCAGGGGGGAGGGACCGATCTCTCGTTGCTTCCGACCCTGGGGATCGATCGTATCCGTGTCTTGCGTGGTGGCCTGTCGGACCAGGCGGGCTCTGACGCCCTGGGAGGTCTTGTGCTCATTGAGCCGGGGCCCATTGCCAGCCAACGTCGAAGTATACTCAGCCTTCGAGGAGGCTCTTTCGGAACGCGAGGGCTCGACGCTCTTTTATCTGGCCGCCCGGGCGATGTAGGGGTGCGTGGGGTCTTCAGCTATTTCTCGACGGATGGAGATTTCGTATTTCTGGACGATCAAAACCGAAGCCGTCAGCAACAAAATAGTGACGCTCAGCTGTTTCGTGGATTGCTCCAGGCTGATCTGCAAACGAAGGGTAGCGGTCGGTGGCGGCTGAGTCATCTGTCCAGCTACGTAGAACGAGGGATACCGGGTCCCTCCGAGTTCCCCAGCACCCAGGCACGACAGGACGGTCTACACCTCTTGACCGTTTTGCATCATGACGGACTGGTGGGGCAGAGCGGGCTCATACGGTCCTTTGTGGCCCATCGGATGGAACGGAGTCTGTTCCAGGATCCCGAACCACCATTTTCTTCTCCCATCGAGCAACCCGCGTTGATGCATGCGGGATTTGCGGGGGTGGATGGGCGCTGGTTCCCCAACGCGCAACACGAAGTGACGTTGAACCTTCGAGGGCAGCTGGATCGGGGCCGTATCACCGACCCTTCCGGCGCGGCCGATACCATCTTTGAGGGCCGTGGCTCCGTTGCCCTCAGCGATCATTGGCGCCGTGGAAACCTATCTCTCTATGGCGGACTTCGCGCCGAGATGTGGAAGCTGGCCACCCCGGTGCTTGCGCCGCGTCTGGGGCTTGGTTGGCGACCCAATCCACGTGGTGCGTTACGGGTGCGAGCCGGGATCGGTCGCGCGTATCGTATTCCGTCCATTGCGGAGCGGTTGTTGAATTGGGGGGCGTTACGAGGCAACCCCGACCTACAGCCAGAGGTCGGCTGGTCGGGGGACCTATCCCTGGAGTGGATTTGGCCGAAGATGGAGTTACAGCTGACCCCCTTCGCCAGTCGTTACGAGCGAACGATCATTTTTCTTCCCGCGAGTCTATACGTCATCCAGGCCCAGAACGCCCGCGACATCACGGTCCTGGGAGTAGAGAACCAGCTCGCCATTGGACCCTTCGCAGGGCATCGGTTTTCTGCCTCCTATACCTATACTCGGGGGCGTTTTGATGCCTCCGGTGTGGCCCTCCCTGGTCGGCCCGACCATAGTGGGCAGGTCGCCTGGTCTTATGCGCGTGGAATGCTCTTTCTTCAGTTGATGGCACGGGCTCGTGACGGGATCACCCTCGACCGCTACGGCAGTCTACGGGAGGAAGGTCATGTCTTTGTCTCGGGCGCGGTCGGGCTGGAGTTTTCCGTCTTTCGCCTGACCGTACGCGCGGAGAATATCCTCGATGACCAAACGGCAGTGGACCATTTGCAGCTCGCGCTTCCCGGCCGTGCAGTGTATGCCGTATTGACAGCGTCCGAGGGTAGACCATGAGATTCCTAATCATCGTATGGATGATCGTATCCTGTTCTCTGCCGGCCTCCGATCCGGCAGTAGACGCGATCGATACGGAGCTCTCCCCCTTCTCTCGGCCCAGCGGTTTATGGGTGGATAGCGACTATCTCTACGTGACCAATCCAGATTTTCTGGCGACGTCGGCCGGCGTGGTCTTTGGTGAGGGCTATATCGAGGTGCTCGATCGAGACGGCCTCGAATCCGTCGCGCGGTGGGCGCTGCCGCTCCCCAATCCCACCCGGGTGATGACCGTCGGGGATGATGTCTGGGTACTATGTTCTGGCTCTCTTGAGCAGTCGGAGGAGGGACTCTTCCAGACGGCCCAGCCTGGGGGGCTGGTTCGGATCTCTGGCGGATTAGACGCGGCTTCCGAGGCTGTGATCAGCAGCTTTGTGCTGGAACCCGACGGAGCGCCGGGCTCGTGGGTCTATACGGCCGACTCCCAGCGGTTTGTGTTGGGGTCGTCCATCGATTCGGAGTTATATGTCTTCGATCTTGTGACCGAAACCTATGTGCACGATGGGGACAACCCGATCCCTCTAACCAGCGTAGAGTCCAACGAGACTCTAGGCTTGGGTCTTCACCCCGATGGGTCGGTAGCGGTCTTATCCTTCGCCCGAAACAGCGCACTTCTATTCGATCCACAGACACTCACCGTGATACCGGAAACCGAGACGACGGTCGCGGGTACGAATGAATTGGAAGGTCCACTCGACGTGGTCTTTCTTCCGGATACCGAGCCCGCCACGGCCTTGATTCTACTCACCCTCTCCAACCACCTGGCTCGTTGGCAACCCAGCAATCCGTCGGCGGTAGAGAGCCGTTGGCAGGCTGTGGGGTTGAGTCCGAATGTTGTGCGTGTGCACGGTGACACGATCTATGTCGTGGAATCTGGAGCCAATACGGTGGGGGTCTACGATGTGGACGGAGGGGAGGTTGCTCGGGTGGTTTTGCCCGTGGGTAGCAACCCCTACGATATGGTGGTGGCACCCGGCGGCGAGGTGGCCTATGTGAGCGCCCTTGTCAGCAATCGAATTCATATGGTTGATCTCAACTCCTTCGAGATCGTGGAGACCGTACCCTGATGCGACGACTTGCAACCATAGCCAGCCTCTTGCTGATGCTGATGATCGGGTCGATCGGGTTGGCACAGGCCGCGCAGCCGGCGCAACGAATCATAAGCCTGGCACCCAATACGACGGCCATCGTTCAGGAGCTGGGGCTGGGCCAAGAGATCGTGGGTGTGAGCCAGTTCGACGAAGTCTTCGCCAAAGAGAAGGGCGTTCCGATGGTGGGAGGCATCGTCGATCCGAGCGTAGAGGCCATTGTAGGTTTGAAGCCCAGTTGGGTCGTGGGGCATGCCGATGGTTCGGCGCCACCGTACGTGGCTCATTTGACCAACGCGGGGATCCAGGTCGCGCTCTGCTCGATCCCCGATCTGGCTCATCTGAAGACCTGTATCGAAACACTGGCGACAAAGCTGGGGGCTGGGGAACAAGGAGATCACCTTCTCTCCCGCATGGCCCCTCTCTTTGAAGCCCCCGACGATGCGTGGAAGACCGGTCCACGCACAGTGTTATTGGTGGGAGACTCCCCATTGATGGCAACCACTCGTAACAGCTTTACGGCCGCCGTGGCTCGCCTGGCTGGCTTACGACCCATCCCGGAAGGAGATGGACCGGATTATGCCACCCTATCGCCCGAGGCGATCGCCGAGCTGAAGCCCGACATCATCGTTAGCCTGGTGCATTCGCATGGTGGGGGAAAGCAACATCTGGAAGAGTCCCTTCGTGTCGCGTCGGCGACTTTCGAATGGGTCGTATTATCTCCAGATGATCTTCTACAACCGGGGCCACGGCTCCTGGCGGGGTTTGAACAGCTGAAGACGGTCGTCGCCAAGGGAAACCCGGTGTCGGCTGCGACTCCATCGACCCCCTCCAATGCCCCCATTCTTCTGTTCTATGGCCTACTGCTGTTGACGAGCTTCCTCTGCGTCTGGCGTGCAGTGGTCGCGTCTGTGCAATCCGAGCGGCGTTTCTGGTCCGCCCTGGCCCTGGGCTTTTTCCTGCTTGAGTTTCTGGTCTTGTTGGCGTTCGTGGTGGCACCGGATCGAATCGGGATCTGGGCGGTGTTGGGTCGGGCTGATCCCTACGCGACCCGTTTCGTGGTGGAGAGCACGTTCCCACGAATCTTGTTGGCCATCCTCGTGGGGGGCGGCCTGGGAATCTGCGGGGCTGCTCTGCAGGGCTTACTCAAGAACCCCTTGGCCGATCCCTATGTGCTGGGGATCTCCGGTGGAGCGGCGGCCGGCGGAATGGTAGCCACCTATCTGGCCCTTTGGTTTGGGTTGGCGGGGCTCCCCTCCTATGGGGTTCGTGCCATTGGCGCGTTGATTGGCTCTTTACTTGTGACGGCGGTCCTGGTGTGGGCGATTTTGCGCCGTGGAGTTCGTCAGACCGAACGAATCATTCTACTGGGGGTGGCTCTCAATATTCTGGCGGCGGCGGTGATCACGGTGGTCCACGCGGTGGTGAACCCCATGGACAGCAAGATCCTTCTCCTCTGGTTGATGGGTGCGTTGACCTATCTGCCCCCGGGTCTTCTTCTCCCCTGCGTGGCCTTGGTCTTAATGACCATCTGTGCGGTGATCGTGTGTCGGCAGGCGCGAGCCCTCAACCTATTGGCCCTGGGAGAGGAAGGGGCGATGGGAGCAGGACTGGATCCACGACGACTTCTCTGGACTCTTTTGATCGTCTGCGCCTTGATGACCTCGATCTGTGGCGCCCTCGCCGGACTTGTGGGCTTTGTGGGTCTTATCGGCCCGCATATCGTGCGACTGGTGGCCGGAACGGATAATCGCCTGGTGCTACCGCTATCGGGTCTTTTCGGGGCCAGCCTCTTGCTTATCTGCGATATTCTGACGCGTGTTCTTCGTAGCCCTCTGGGTACCGAGCTACCGGTGGGAGCGGTGATGGCGGTTGTGGGGGCACCGGTTCTTGTATTTCTACTGATACGAATGGGGAGGAACGATGCCTTCTGAATCTCCATTGATCGGTAGGGCACTCCAGCTGGAGTATCCCGATGGTGCGACCGCTCTGAACGGGGTGGACATCGAGCTGAAGCCGGGCAAGGTCACTCTTCTTCTGGGCCCCAACGGGAGCGGAAAGAGCACCCTATTACGTATCCTGGCGGGTCTACAGACACCTACTGGGGGCCGAGTAGAGACCGCCCAGGGGAAAACCCCAACGGAGCTTAGCTCAAAGGAACGTGCCCGGCAGTTGGCGTACCTCCCTCAGAATATGCCTGCGGTCAGCCCCTTTACAGTGGGGCAGATGGTGCTCTTGGGTCGCCATATTCATGCCGGCGGTCGTTGGTTTGAATCCCAGGGAGATCGGGACAGTTGTCGCCACGCTCTCGAGGTCATGGGCCTGCTGGAGATGGCCGACCGACCGTTCTCTCATCTATCGGGAGGAGAGCAGCAACGGGTGCATCTGGCCCGGATCCTCTGCCAGGAAGCTCCCGTCTATCTTCTCGACGAGCCCGTCGCTGGTCTCGATCCGGGCCACCAGTTTGAGGTGCTCGATCTGCTCGTCGACCTGGTGAAGAGCCAGAACCTGGCGGCTCTGGTCTCGGTACACGACCCGAACCTGGCGGCTCGGTTTGCCGACGAGGTGGTCTTTCTCTCCGACGGACAGGTGGTCGATGCGGGGCCGGTTAGCGAGTGTCTGACCGCAGAATTGCTCGAGCAGGTCTTCGGTCTTGCGTACGTTATTGGCGTCCACCCCAAAGACGGGTCAAAATACGCATTGGCGAGCCAATTCCCCAAAGAAGACTGAACCAGCCCATGCCCCTGCTTCTAGACGCAGATATTCAACCCATACACTGGGCCATTGCCGGTGCCGCAATGGGGGTTTTTGTTGTGTCCCTTCAGTTTCTCGCCAATCGATCTTTTGGGATCTCCACGGGCTTTGAAACACTCTGTTCTCTATTCAGTCGCCAACCGTATTTCCAGCGAGAGAGGCTGAAGCGGCGTTGGCGCCTGCCCTTCTTTCTCGGGCTTATCCTGGGTGGTGTGCTGTCGGCGGTGATGGCCGGGGGAATCGAAACCAGTTGGGCTCTCGGCCGATTCGATGCGTTGATTGACCAGGGGCGTGGCTTCAAAGCGGTCTGGATGCTTATCGGTGGGTTTCTGGTGGGGTTTGGAACACGCCTCGCGGGGGGTTGTACCAGCGGACACGGGATCTTTGGGCTCGCCAACTTCGAGAAGGCGAGCCTTGTAACGGTACTCTGTTTTATGGCGGCCGGGGTGGCGTCGACACAACTGATCTACCGGGTCTTTGCAGGATAGTACGTCGTAATGCTTTTCGTTTTCATGATAGTTGCAGGAACGGTCTTTGGACTCCTATTGAGCCGAAGCGGAGCCGCCGACTACGACTATATCCAGGCCATGTTCCTATTTGAGAACGAGCAGCTCTACGGGATTTTATGTGTCGCTGTTTCTGTCGCGGCCCTGGGGTTCTGGCTTCTGAAAAAGAGCGGGCGTACCGTCACAGGCGAGCCATTGAACTGCCGACCCAAACCCTCCCATCCAGGAAATATCTATGGAGGACTCCTCTTTGGGGTGGGTTGGTCGATGACCGGAATGTGTCCAGGTCCCATCCTCGTGAATATCGGGGAAGGAAAGCTCTACGCCATCTGTGCCTTTGTGGGAGCGATCGCTGGGGCCTATAGCTTCGGTGCACTCTACCCAAGGCTGCAGCGATGGCTCGGTCTACCTGCGATGGAAGAAGGACCAGGGCAGGGCTGAAACGCCAAAAAACCCGGGTAATGGCTCACCCCCGGGTCCATTAGGACCCCAGTTTTCTTGTGTTCGAAGCAAAGCTGAAGGGTTGGGTGAAATGAAGCAAAAACAATGGGTTAACGTGTTTTTGGGGCGGTTTTTTGGAAAAGGGCGATCCTGGCATGAAGGCTGCAATAGGTATGGGATACACGTAAGTCACGTGGACGCGAAAGTCTCTGCCCAAATCCCCTCCTCATTCGCGCTCACGTGATTTTCGTGTGTTTTGGGGTTGGGAGAGCACCGTGGGCGGTGGTAAAACCAGGTTCTCATTGGCTCGGAGCCCCTTCTTCGATATAGGGGAGGCTGCAACTTCAGGTAGAAGACCTTGGCAGCTCAACCCAACAAAGAATTCGTAGCGGTGATTCTCGCCGGTGGACATGGCACCCGGATGAAGAGTCAAACCCCCAAACCCCTTCATCGGGTTCTGGGGCGACCGATGGTGGTTCATGTGATCCGTGCGGCCGCCCAGAGTGGTTGTAGTCGGGCGGTTGTGGTGGAGAAAGATGGGGCGATCTCCAGTGTTTTAGGGGAGTCCGTAGACGGATTTCCTGTGAGCTATGCTGCCCAGGATGTGCCGCTGGGGACAGGGGATGCCGTGCGTTGTACGTTACCGCAACTCCGATCGGACGATGTGGTCGTCATCCTCAACGCCGATCTTCCCTGTATAACGGCCGAAGCAATTCGCCGACTGATGCAGGCCCATATCCCCGAGAGCCTGGTGGTAGCGACCAGCCGTTGTGATGAGCCGGGCAGTTATGGCCGAATCGTTCGAGCCGACGGCGGGGTTGTGGCCATTGTAGAGGCCAAAGACGCGACGGAAGAGCAGCTGGCGATCCAGGAGGTCAACCAGGGTTTGTATGTTGTGGGGGGCGATGTACTGGCCGAATTGATTCCCCAGTTGGGGAATAGCAACGCCCAGGGAGAGTTTTATCTAACCGATCTGGTCCATCTTCTGGCCCAGTCCGGTCGGCCAGCTGATGGAATCGAATTTGATAATTCGGGTGAACTTATGGGAGTCAACGATCGTGTCCAACTCGCCGAGGCGGACGCGAGCCTGCGAGGTCGTGTTTTGAAACATCATATGGAACAGGGTGTCACCATCGAAGATCCGGCACGTACCGTGGTGGAAGATTCGGTTACGATCGGGGCTGATACGGTCCTCGAAGTGGATGTGACGTTGCGTGGTACGACGCGAATCGGAAGTGGTTGCCATATTGGACAAGGTAGCATCCTCACGAACGCGGTGGTGGGAGATAATGTGACGGTGTTGCCCTATAGCATCATGGACGATGCGGTGGTGGAAGATGGTGCCCGGGTGGGCCCGTTCGCCCGTTTGCGTCCGGGAGCCCATCTCTGTGCAGAGAGTCGGGTAGGGAACTTCGTAGAGCTGAAGAAGACCCGCTTAGGGGTGGGCAGTAAAGCCAACCATTTGAGCTATCTCGGCGACGCGGAGATCGGCGAAGGTGTGAACGTGGGTGCAGGAACGATTACCTGTAACTACGATGGTACCCATAAATATAAGACCGTGATGGAAGACGGGGTCTTCATCGGTAGTGATACCCAGATCGTGGCTCCGGTCACGGTTGGAAAAGGGGCATACGTTGGGGCCGGATCGACGGTCACCGAGGATGTCCCGGCGGGCGCTCTCGCTATCAGCCGAACGCCCCAGGTCAATAAGGAAGGCTGGGTCGAACGAAAGTCGGGTAGTTCCGGAGAGAAGGAGTCCTGAGCCGTGTGTGGAATTATTGGCATCGTTGGTAATGATCCCTGCCTGAATGGCCTCCTCGACGGGCTGTCTCGGCTCGACTATCGTGGCTACGATTCGGCCGGAGTGTTGGTATACGACCCATCGAATGGTCCCCAGATGGTCAAGAGTGCGGGGCGGTTATCCCTATTGCGTGGTCGAACCCATGGAATGGAGGGCCATATCGGGATCGCCCATACCCGTTGGGCTACCCATGGTCGCCCCAATGAGACCAACGCCCACCCCCATCGGGCGGGCAATCTGGTGTTGGTCCATAACGGGATTATTGAGAACTTTCTCGACCTGAAGAGTGAGCTGCAGGGGCAGGGGGTTGCGCTGCTATCTGAGACCGATACCGAGGTATTTGGTCATCTGATCGATCGTGAAGTCACCGCCGCCGGCGACATCGCGACGGGTCTTCGAAACGCTCTGGCGATCGCCGAAGGCTCCTATGCTCTCTCCCTCTGGTTTGATGAGGACCCGGAGTGTATCTGGTTTGCACGAAACGCCAGCCCTCTGGTGGTGGGACTGGCGGGGGACCATAATGTCGTGGCCAGCGATCCGTTGGCGCTCGTACGTCATACTGACAAGGTGGTGTATGTCGACGATGGAGTCTACGGACGGGCGACGGCCAAGGCGGTGGAGTTCTACCGGGTCTCCGACGGAGAGGCACTGCAACCCGAGGTTCAGACCCTTACGTGGTCGGGAGTCGAGGTGGATAAGGGGCCCTACAAGCACTATATGATCAAAGAGATCTACGAGCAGCCCGATGCCGTTCTGGCGACGATGGACCATCTGCTCGGGACGGTCGACGGAGGTCCGCCATCTGATCTGATGAATCTGACCGAGGAATTCGCCCAGAGTATTGAGTTCGTAGAGCTGCTCGCCTGTGGAACTTCGCTCCATGCGGCCAAGGTGGCGCGTTATTATTTCGAACGTTTGGCTGGGATCCCATCGAGCACCGACCAGGCGGGAGAGTGGACCTCATTGGGTCTTCCAATCCGTCCAGGGACCTTTACCTTGAGCTTATCCCAATCTGGGGAGACAGCCGACACCTTAACCGCGCTGCGGCGGGTGAAAGGGGCCAATGGCACTCTGGGAGCTGTGGTGAATGTGCAGGGGTCGTCCATCGCACGAATGTCCGATTATGTCTTTCATACGATGGCCGGTCCTGAGGTGAGTGTGGCCAGCACCAAGGCCTTCACCACCCAGTTGGCGGCGACCTATCTTCTGGCGGCTCGTCTGGGCTATCTTCGAAAGCATCTGGACGAGACCCAATATAAGGACGCTATCGACGGGCTTCGTCATGCGGTGGTGTTGATGCGCGGGATCCTGGTGCAGGAAGCCCGGGCCCGGGAGCTGGCTCTGCAGCTGACCCATTATCAACAGGCCCTCTTTCTCGGTCGCGGGATCTTATATCCCATCGCTCTTGAGGGAGCGTTGAAGCTTAAAGAGATCTCCTATCTCCACGCAGAAGGTTATTCGGCGGCCGAGATGAAGCACGGCCCGATCGCGTTGATCGACGAACATATGGCTACGGTGATGCTGGTTCCTCGTGGACCGGATTACAGCAAGGCCCTGGGGAATCTGCAGGAGATCAAAGCCCGTGACGGCTTTGTGTTGGCGGTGGTGACCGAGGGCGACGACGAGCGGCTGACCTACCATACGAATGGAATGTTCCCGGTGCCGGAAGCCCCGGAGCTGCTGCAACCTCTGATCGCGGTGATACCGTTACAGCTTATCGCCTACCATGTGGCCGACTACCGGGGTACCGACATCGACAAGCCACGGAACCTGGCGAAGAGCGTTACAGTCGAGTAGAGCTGGGACGGCTAGTCACAGCCCGCGGCTGGGATAGTGTCGTTCAGGTGGTCGCAACAGCGGCCTATTCACTCTTTGTCTAATGCGTCATTGGCTGACCAAGAGCCTCGCCGACGCACTTTCCCCACTCGGCACAGGGCGCGTCTGCCTTGCACTTGTTGTAACGCTCCTGCCATTTGGGATCTTTGCCAGCGAGATTGCCCCATGCCGGCATGTCACAGGCGTTCTGTCCTTCTATATTCTTAACCATCTCCAGCACCTTTACGATGCTAGCTGCTTTCTCTTCTGGTGTGTTTCCGTTTATCCTTTTTGCTAATTCTGTACTGCCATACGCTGCAGTGAATTCAGCACTACACTCGTATACGCGCTTTTCGAAATTGGTACAGTCGAATGGGGTTACGGTTCCCGAGTTATTTGTATTGGACCCGCCACTATCTGATTTTCCACAACCCGTGAAAGTAAGCATCAATGCAACGGTACTCAGAATTAATAATTTCATAGAGGTGCCCCGGAGTCGGTGTAATAGGTTCTGTTCTTTGGAGATTCTCGTGTGAGAAAGGCACTGTCAACGTGATGTGGTGTTGACGATATGGACTAGACGGGGAAAGGGGTTAGTCCCAGCCGCTCTGGTTTTGCCCGCCGAATTGTCGGTTTTCGTAAATTCGGTTACCGTGCCCTCTCTTATCTCACTTTGAAGGAGTCTTTATGATGCTGAATAAGGTCGGAATTGTATTCGTTGGGTTGGGATTCATGTTCCTGGTTGTTGGTGGCTCTGCCTGTAGTAAGTCCTCCGGAGACAACGCAGCAGGTAAGCTCGCGAACCTCTGTTCGGAATCCGTAACGCAGTTCCAGGCGGCAGATCCTGGGAAAGATTTTGATACCTTCAAATTGACGATGCAGAACGTGATCTCCGCCTGTGGCGGTGCCTGCGATAAAAAAGATCAGGGCTCCTGTGAGCATCTCGAAAAGATGTTCAGTGTGCTGTGTAAGGCCACCCCTGAGATATGTAAGGCGATTTGTAGCTCTGTTAAGAGCCCTTCGACGAAGAAATACGCCTGTCAGAATTGAACGAATCAGCCGGTAGTGCTCCGAGCACATGGATGATCTGAAGAACGCCACCACCGTGAAACCCACTCGAGGATTTGGCTTTTATGGCCAAGCAGCCTGGATTGGATTGTTTCAGCTGATCTTTTGGGTAATCGTTCTGATGTTTCCATTGATCATGTTCTGGACGTGGGATTTTAGTCAGGAATTCCAGAGGAGGTCGGTGGCGACGACGGGAACGATCGTGAAATTGCACGTGAAAACCAGAACGTCGGGCGCACGCCGGTTGGAACAAATCGACCACGAGGTTCAATTCAAAACGGAGGATGGGACCGAGGTCACATTCATCGATAGAACCATAGGAAACATTCCCGCTCAGGTGGGCCAAACGGTTCCCATCCGATACGTCCCGGACAATCCCGAATGGGCGAAGATTACAATCGGTGGAGTGCAAAAAAGACATTACACAATCGTCTATGTGGTGCTGATTATCGGTTGGCTGCTATCGTTGCCTTTAGCCCATCTGATGAATCGGGCCCAACGCAGACATTTCCGCCGCTACACCGTAAGATCCGAAG
>PBVT01000105.1 GCA_002728755.1 Myxococcales bacterium | reverse complement strand
TCGGGATCGGGGTCAGGCTCGGGATCGGGGTCAGGCTCGGCAGGTATCACTTCTACCAGACGTTGATCCGAAGCCAGGTGTTTACCCATTTGATCGAGCGCGATGGCCGAAATCAAACGCTCTCCAAACACATCGAAAGAATGCTCTACCTGGAAATCCGGAGGATACCCCATGGCAAATGACAGCCCATCCACATCGTACCGAACCGACACAATACCGCCTTGAGCATTTGCTGAGAATACACAGGGATTCTGGCATGTTGAGGCAGTGTTTAATGTCAATGTCAGCGTGCCCGACGCATCCAACTCTAACGGCGCTGTCTCACTGGTATCGGGAGCATCGCCCGGGATCCCCACGTTCCTCGATTCGGTCTCAGAACCCGGAGTGGACTCCAGCCCGGTGCAGGCCATTATGCTCGCAAACACCAAAAGGTAGAGGGCGCCAATCCGTACCAGGAGCTCTTTTATGCTGATAACGGCCATCCTATTCCGTCCAGTTCGAGCCGCTTGCTATAGGAACCGGTGGCCCCTGATTAATGGGCCTTTAAGTTCTTACAAACACCATCCCAGAGAATGTGTCTGGCCGTTAGTGCATCAATCGCGGCGGCTGTGGCCTCTTTCCATTTCTCATCACTATCACCACAGAGATTCGACAACATTTTCATAGCCATCGGCCCATGGTGTTCGTCATCCAACTCAATATGGCGGTCTAGATAATCAACCAGGACTGAGAGCTCTTTCGGGTGACGACCACGAAGTCGTCGCACCAATTCTCGGAACATGGACGGGATAGTGCTCTCTCTACCGATTGTGAAGGCCCCCGCGATCGCATGTATTTTCTCACCCTGGATTACCCGCGCCGTTGCACCAGAGAACGCACGTACATGGTCGGGTATTGCAGAACATAGCAGCGACTCTTCCATGCTTGCACCGCGTCGCAGGGCATCCATCAAGGTATCGATCGCCTCGGAGGAGGCACCACATGTCTCCATCGCTGTCCGATACATCTCGTAATGACTCTGGAAGGACCCTGGGGTCATCTCATCGCTCTCTTCTGCAAGAACGATCTCATTGATGAGCCGACGTGTTTCCTTATCTCCTACGGGGATCCACGGCACGTCAACGCATGTGAGCTTTCGCTGCAATGCTTTGAGTAGACACATAAAGTCCCATACCGCGAAAACATGGCTGCCCATAAAGGCCCGAACATCATCCAATGTGTTGAGTCGCTCATACACGGGATGCTCGAGAATCTTTATTCGATGGGGCCCCACCGCCTCAAGGAGCGCGGTCAGCCTGTCTTCGTTGACTATCGTTTGTTCTGTGCAGCGCATTGGAAAGATTATCCGGTTAATCGGGGCCACTTGAAACCCATATACGGCTACGATTGTCAACACTTCAGGCCCGTTACCCCATGGAAGACGAGGGGTTGTGTACGCGCCTTGAAAATCCAGATGTACGAGAAAATATTCGATCGCAGCGAAATTTCTGTACCGGATTAAAGTCGATTCGATTTTTGGCCGAATACCTTCATGGCTCTTGCGAGCTGAGGGGAGTAACTGGGCAAGCGACTCACACTCGTACGCAATATGTGAGGGAACAATATGCGATTACTCTTCGGGTTATGTGGAATTGGAATCATCGGCTTAGCGAACTCCATGGAGGGCGGTGCTCTTAAGGCATTGTTTCAACCAACGGCCCTTCTCCTGGTTGTCGGCACCACCCTTTTCTTGAGCCTCACCTATCATAGGTTGCCCCAACTGCTGGGGGCTTTTGCAGGAGCGATAAGTACCAATCCCTTGGGACGCGAGACTGCTCAGCGACATATTGCTGTCCTCTCCACGTGCCGAACGATTGCCTTGAGCGCTGGAGGTCTGGGATTCATTCTTGGCTTGATCATAATTTTGCAGAATCTGTCTGACCCAGCAAAGCTCGGCCCCGGTGTAGCAATAGCCCTTATATCAACCCTCTATGCGCTTATACTTTCCGAACTAATTCTAGCCCCCCTCTCCAATCGGCTTCAGTGTCATTTTGCTTCTCCCCGAAACGATAATGACGTGGACAGCTCACCGAAAGGCCCCCTGGAAGCAGCGACGCCAAGCGTGTCGATCTTCTTGCTTTCAACCCTTGGAAGCCTGCTGATGTTGTTCATTATCCTGACCGTCATAAACTAAGACCGCTCCCGAAAAAGTGGCTCTGTAAACGGTTTGTAAAAGTATGTAATCACTCGGTAAATTGAGGTCTGCGTTTGTTGACTCTGCCTTGTGATTCCTTCAACGTTCATCGTGCTCAAAGACCGTAATTCTTCTAGGAGAGTTATATGCTGAACATGAAAAGTTTGAAGGACGAAATCCGTGCAGCGGGGCTCTACGAACGGTGTGAGCTTCGCTCCTGGACGAAATTTGCCTTCCTGCTCTCCATCGCAGGTTCCCTCCTGTTCGCCCACACTGTTTTGCCTTTATGGGGCTCGGTTCTTTTGGTGCCCTTAACGGCTTGCTTCTTCGCCACCGCAGCAATGATAGGCCACGAGGGAAGTCATCGCGCACTCTCCTCAAGCCCATTTCGCAACCAGCTGATCTATCATCTGTCGTTTCCCATTCTAAGCGGAGTCAGCGCCAAATATTGGCATTGGAAGCACGACAACCAGCATCATACGAACCCCAATGTAGAAGATCTTGACCCGGACATTCTACTCTGGCCCATGGCATCCACGGCCAAGGAATACCGACGCTCCACACGACCCCGCCAATGGTTCCAGAGGAACCTGCAAGGCATCATGTTCTGGCCTCTATGTTTCCTCCTGGTGTGGAGTATGCGGGGCTCAACGGTCGCGTTTCTTTATCGCTATGCCCGAACCAGGGGTGTGGACCGGGGCTGGTGGGCGGATGTCGGCAGCCTTTTTCTCCATGTCTGTTTCTGGCTGGTCATCCCGACCCTGGTCTTTGGTCCGTGGGCCCTGGCCCTATATTTCGGCATCTGGACCATGGTGGGCATTGCTCTATCCATGGTGTTCGCACCCGCGCATATTGGTATGCCGGTCGTAACCGATCCAAACGATATGTGGCGTCTACAGTTTGAAACAACCCGAAACCTGAAGCTACCAAAGTGGCTGTCCTTTTTCTTCATTGGGTTGGACTACCAGATCGAACACCACATCTTCACAAAGCTTCCTCACCAGAATCTGAGTAAGGCCGCCGCAATTACAAAGGACTGGGCCCGCCGAAATAATATCCCCTATCACGAGATCGGGTATGTGGCCGGCCTCCGAGATGCACGGCAATTCATGGCCAACGCCTGGCGGTTCGAGCCTGCACCAGCCCAATAGGCGGAATCCAGGACGCAATGGAATGGCGTAGTCGCATCTTTTCGTGATATCTCGAAACGGTTCAAACGGCTCCGACTTTCGTATTTTTCGACACCGTCATGACACTGCGTAACGCCCAAATCTGTGTCCGATATCTTGTAGGCCTCTCCTTTGCCTGGGTGGGTATTACCCATTTTACGAACCCGGATCCCTTCGTCCTGATTATGCCGCCCTTCCTGCCCTGGCACCTCGCGCTCGTCTACATAAGCGGTTTCTTCGAAATCGCGGGAGGCCTGGGGCTGCTATATAAGCCGACACGGCGTATGGCCGGATGGGGCCTACTAGCCCTTCTTGTGGCCGTATACCCCGCCAATATCCACATGCTCGTCAACGAGGTATACCTCGAGGGTATGCCCAAGGAGAAATGGCTCCTATGGGCTCGTATGCCCTTTCAGTTCGTTTTCGCCCTCGGTGTACTCTGGTCCGCTAACATATGGCCCAGGACATCATTCACGCCGCCAGAGCCGCCGTCGCCTCAGTCAATCGCCGAGAAATCCGAGAATTCAAAGCTGTAGGTGTCGGATTCTGCGTCATAGGTCGCCTCGAAACGGGCTGGCCAGAGCACAGAACGACCGAGGATGTTGGGTCGAGGAACGTCCCAACCCCACTCCGATCGCGCTGCGAGGTATTCCTGGGTAACCATCGGCTCCAGAAATGTGAGCGCTCCATTGTGGTAGCCAAGAACCAGAGTGGTGGTAAAGAACTCTGGCTCCTCATGTAATTCCGGGCTTCGTACGTCCACGGCGTGAACGCCCATGCCCGGAACACACGTGCCATCTGGATCAAGCGCTGTGCTCGGTATCAGATAGAAGTCCGGGACATAATCGTTACCACTGGCCGGCACTCCGGCCTCGAGCCCCTCGGGAAGCGGCTCCTCGACGCAATCGATCGCTGCATTGTCGGTGGGAGACACACCATAGAAATGTACGTCAAAATGCGGGAAAAGATACGGAGGTGGCCCATGCCCCTCGTTTTGGAAGTCCAGTCCGAGATGATTGAAAAATGTTTGGGATTGCACGGCTTCAGGCCATTGTACGACCAGATGCTCTTCGTCGGTAAGGGCATCCAGGCCGGACGCACCCGCGTTGAAACCGACTCGTATTACCACCCCGTCATCATCCAACTCGGCCCAGGTCTGAATCGAGCTATCACCCATCATGGCCGACTCGCCTTCAATGATCCCAGACGTCGTCTCGGCTTCCTCCTCCGCACAAGAACAGAAACAAAGAAGCAGTAGAATCATCATGCCATTTAACAGTTTTTTCATAGCTCAATCTCCCTTTTCATGGGTCTCGCGGTCTGCCCATATATATCAGAGAGCGCAACATTGATTTACTAGATGAATACTGTCAAGACGCACCTCCCGATGTCCGCATTTGGTCCCTAATGCTCCCGCCTTTGTGTCGTGCGCCGCAGACATAAACCCACCCCCTACCTGTGGCTCCCAACCAATCCCATTCTGTGATATGAGATGGCTATGCGTATTCATCTCGTCCGCGTGAGTTTCTGGTTCACCACCATCATCCCAACGCTCATCTTCCTCGGCTCGGGCGGCCTGGCCGTGTATCTGGGATACGACTATTTCGGCGTGAACGAGAACGCCGACAGTCGTTCGGAATTCTTGAATATGGGAATTGGTCTTCTGGGTATTCTAGGAGGGGTCGTCGTTGGCATCCTTGCCATACTCCCGACGCATAAGCACATATTAGCTATTGGGCGACGTAGAAAAGTAGGCGTGGAGCTAATCGATAGACAGCTCCGATTCGGAAAACATTCCATCGACCTGGGTGCAGATTACTATTCCTTCACTCGTTCGGGTGAGACACCGAACAAAACGATTCTTACACAGATCAACATTACCCAGGGGGAGCAGGACTTCAATATCTGCCTGACCGATATGCAACGAGCTGACGCCCTCTCCTGCTTCCCAGACGAACGTTTTGTAGGAGACACACCACACTCAACGGAATACGGGGTCCCTGGATTCGAATGCGAGCCAGATCAGCCCAACCATTTGGAGTTCATGCAGATCCTTTTACGCGGTCTATTCGAGACGAAACACAACAACCGCCGCCACCAGATCTATTCATCCTTCCCATGGGATAAAACCCCCGCACCAGACAACACACACATTCAAACCATTGATCCGGATAATACCGCCGACCAGGCTTTTCTCGAAACCATACGCCAGGACGTCCTCCATCGTGGTCCCAACTATGAGCTTACGGCCCACTACGCCGTAATCACTACAAAGGAATATATCGACAAGACCACCACCTTCGTAGTTCCCGTCGGCGTGCAGTCCGCAGATATTGAAGAGAAACACTACTCAACGCCAAACAGTCATGGTGGCGTGAGTTTTAAGCAGCGTAGCCTAGCGGTACTCTATGGCACGGCTCCAAACGGAGACGCCATGTCCATCTATGTAGATGTGCTCCCCCAGGACGGACGAAGCGACGAGCACACAAATCTTGCGATGCTCGTCATCTATATGAACGAACGATGGATGGAGAATCTTTAAGACTCTTTCTTGGTATCCGACGTATCCGAGAGAGCTCGGAGCAGATCCCGAAGAAGATCCTTTTTGATCCGGGGTATATCCATCCAGCGGGACAGGACTGAAAATGTCGAGGAGTTCATTTTTGTCTCATTCTTGGGGGAGCCGGCAGAAATCTACCTGTCGGCAGGTTGACCTGTCAAGAATAATGGGTTACCTTCTCGTTATGGTTATGGAAAAACAGCAAAAGCGTAAGGCCGGTCGACCCAGTAACCCTGTATCCAAGAAACGCATCGTGGACATTGCTACGACAGCGTTTGCAGAAGCCGGATACGCAGCCGCAAGTCTCAGCCAGATTGCGGACCAGATCGGTCTACGAAAAGCTTCGCTATACCACCACTTCCCTACTAAGAAATCGCTCTATAGCGCGGTGATCGAGCGTATCCTTGAGGATATCCGTAAGCTCGTAATCGAAGCGCAGCTGGATAAGGGCGACTACATCGAACGGTTTACCCGGGCCAATAGTCTGACGGTGGAATATCTCGCCTCCCAGAAAGATGCAGCTCGGCTTCTACTTTTCGAGGTAATGGGCGAAGGCACCTATGTGCGTGGCGATGGTGGTGAACAGGTGCAAACAACCCTGAGCGCGATCGTCTATTTTCTGGAAACGGGGATCGAGGCAGGTATCTATCGCCAGCAAGACTCCAAGCATCTTGCCCTCACCCTCGCGGGTATCCACCTTTGTTATTTCGCGATTGCGCGTGCATCGAGTGACCTATTAGGCGCTGATGTATTCACGAAAGAGATGATCGAGCAGCGAAAAGCAGCGGTAATCGAACAAACACGTGCACTCTGTGTAAAAGAGGAATACGCAAACACGCTCGACGCGGGTTGATTCCAATATAAGAACGCTCTCACGTATCTCATTGGCTGTGGGGCTTTCCGTACTGTTGGTATCCACAGCAACGGCTGGTGGGACATTTTTTCATAACGATTGGGAATCCACGGATTGGATCAACATCGGCCTTATGTTACCGGCACCCGGCGAACTTTGCGGTGGCGGTGATGACGAGGACGAAGAGGAAGATACGGTCGACGAGACATGCAGCCGTATAACATCCGCCCCGATGGTTGTTCGAATCGAGGTGGGTCGATTCCGATACACAACCTATCAATGGAATATCGCCAGTGGATCCGTGGGAATGGATTGGAACGGCCGCGAACATATCCGGGTCGGATTGGGCGGCTTTGGAGCCCACTGGCGCACAGGAAACCCCAACCAGGAGGTCGGGGTGATGTTTCAACTGCTAAGCCTATTTATGGGGGCAAATAGCTGGGGCAATACAAATACAAACCTGTATTTCCGTCATAACTATGCAACGCATTTCCTGGAGGTTGGGGTAGATTTCTCCCTGTATTGGGTGACAAGCCCCCTCGGTAATTCCAAACCCTGGGGCGGTGGCCTCGAGGGATTCCCACTCCACGCCTATATCAGCGTCGGTATGTGAGAGGCTGGGATCCATTCCCCACGCAGCCAGGAATTAACGAAGCCCTTCTGCCTCCAGGCTATCCGCTATGGCCTGACCCGCCGCACTGTCCGAACGGTAGAAGACAGCGGGCGTGCCCATCGGTGCCTCTACCACGGACCATCCACCGCCGAGACTCTGGTCCAGAACTTCCCCTGTGAACAGATGGGTCCATGATCCCGTAGGCAGGTAGATTTCTACCGTGGTCGCACCTTCTTCGATTACGGGTGCCACCATCAGGTCCGGTCCGAGTAAGAACTGCTGCATCAACCCCCATGCCTCTGGATCCTCGGGGTAGTGAAGAATAGGATGCCGAACCAATGGCAACCCGCGGCTCTGCGCCTCTTCCATAAGGGAGGCCCTGTAGGAAGCCATCGCAGCAAAGATCTTTGTAAACCTGGCGAAAGCCGCCAAGCTCTCTGGCGTACTATTATATTGATGATTCGCTTCCGGTTGGTTCGTTGTATGCAAACGAAGAAGCGGACTGAACGCGTTTAATTCCAACCAACGCAGAAAGAGCTCCTCGCTACGCGCACAATCGACGCCTTCCAGATTCGGAAAGACCTCTTCCAGCTGAATAGACAGCCAGCCCCCCGTGTCAGAGTGCTGTAGGGAATACCCCGACAAGCCGCTGGAGAGAAGCGCAGGTACTACGGTCCCCAACCCGTCGTATGCGTCCCAGGTGACGAGCTGATCACCAATCCAGAAGAGCCGCGCTACACCGGGGCTCCGTGCATTACCACTCCGACTAAAGAACAAAAACTCATCGTCGACCCCGGCGGCCTGTACGGCCTCTCGATTCAATCGGGCCCAATCGTAGGGGTATTCATTATGGTAGGCACTCGCAGATACACCCGAGGACAAGACCGAGTCATACGGAAGGGCTTCCGCAAAATCAGCCATCCAGCCCGACACGCCATACCCAATCTGTTCGTGCATAAGCGCAGTCAGCCACTCCTTCGCGCTGGAATTCGTCAAATCGACCATTCCAGCCTGAAACCCCCCACTCTCAATATAGACCGTCTCTTCCTCCGTATTTTTCACGAGATACCCGCCGTCCATCGCCTCCTCAAAGAGGTTACGCTGCACACCAGGCTTCTCCGCTGCATCAACGAGAAACGGATTAAAATAGATCAGCACCCGAACATTCTTTTCCAACAACTCGGGTACCAGCTCGGCCCAGTCGGGATATAGAGTCTCATCCAATACCCAGTTCCACCACATGCGGGTGCCTGTAAAGGTGTCCCTTGATCCCGCCCAGTCCTCAATCCAGAGACCAGCGACTGGACAATCCACCTCCAGCAGTTCATCCAGCACGTCACGAGCATGCCCGCTACCTCCGTGGCTTCGTACAATCGCTCCCTTTTGCGTCCACTCGGGAAGGGAGGCCATTCGGCCTGTATATTCCGTCAATGACTCGACAAGCCCGGCAGGGTCATCACCATTGAGGATACGAGCCTTTAGCGATCCGGAATACACCTCGACGGCGGCCTTCCCTTCCGATTCGAAGTCAAACACCAGATATTCGGTATTTTCCAGAACCAAGCCACGATTCGTGTTGGTCATATAGAATGGCACACAGGTATAGCTTGTATGCCAATCCCCCGAGGAACCCGGTGATATAGAATCCAACGTACTGGAGAGGGGCTCCAAACCTCGTCCGTGCCCTTGTTCCTGGCACCATACAGGGATTTTATACCCGATCATATTGAGTCGGTTATATTGGTTCCCAAATCCCAGATAGCTCGTAACACCGGAGCCATCCTGCTCCAATAGAATACGATTGTAGGGGCCCTCCACTACAGAGATCTCCAAACCTATTTGCGTTGTAGACTTCTCCGAAAATTCGCCGACCACCTGGGCATTGCAGTCGCTAAACGAGACCTCGAGTCGTAGAGACCCATCGGTGGCGCTGATTCCATCGAGTACCGGCTGGGAACATTCCTCTACCCGGTCATCTTCGAAAAGAAAGGACCCCCCACTCTCCGACACTGTCTCCTCGCCATGGGCAACACGTACCCAATCGGCACCGGCCAGTGTTTCAAAGATAAGGCGTTCCGGGCTATCCCGATGGGCGATTCGGACACCGGGAAGAGCGGTCTCCGATTCCGTCCATTGAATCACGAACGATGCGGTCTCCAGGCAATGTTGGCCACACCCTTCCTCGGGCTCCGCCGAGCTGCACCCACTAAACATCCCCAAAGATATCATGCATAGAACGGCAAATAATGACGCGAAAACCGAGTGACTGCACTGAGATTCTTTCGGGAAATCCATACGTTCATCCATGATATAAGGGTAGCGAATTGTCTACCGTATTTGCAGCTTCCCCATGGAAGCCATCCAGTCCGACGGGTCGACATAGGCGGTTATTTTGGCCGATTTCTCAAATTTATCAACTCAAGGCGGCCGCCACTCTCCAGATGAGTCCCCAACGTCCAGAGCAGACTGGAATACCGTCCCGCTGAAATCCCTGGACAAGCAATTCCCGGGCGTGGGAAGCTCCGCGCCTTCGTCCGCACCCTCGGTGCACGGACATACACAATATAATTGGGCAATCTTATGATTCGTGGCTGGGCACTCCCTTTTCTACTCGCTTTAATTCTTACGGCAGCCTGTGGATCCGATAATCCACAAAATGGCGTAGATACCAACGAAACCTCATCTACGGATATAAGCTCGCAGGACATCTCGAACCAGCAAGACACCTCCAACGATGCAACCGTCCCCGGAGATGCGCAATCGGGCGATGGTGCAACGCAAGAACTATGTGCCAGTCATGCGGATTGCGACGATGGTATCGACTGTACAACCGACACATGCACCATTGAAGGGGTGTGCACCAATGACATTCCTCCTGCTATCTGCCTTGTTGATGGCAGCTGCTATACGGAGGGAGACATCAACCCGAGCAACGAATGCCAGGAATGTAAAACTGCAATCTCAGGTACCACTTGGAGCCCAAGGCATCTGGAGCCATGCGATGACGGTGACGACTGCACACTCGAGAGTTTTTGTAACAAAGAGGCCTGCGAGGGAGTCGACCTCCCGTCTTGTTGCGGCAATGGCGTTGTTGAAGAGGGTGAACGTTGTGACGGAGACTGTCCCGACACCTGTGATGACGGCGACAAATGCACGTTAGATACCCTGATAGGTGATGCGGAGGAATGCAGTGCGCAGTGCGTACAAGATCCTCTTACGGACTGCGTTGCCGGTGACGGCTGCTGCCCGGCCGATTGCACCGTAGAAACAGATTCGGACTGCGAGCCTACTTGCGGCGACGGGGTTCTTGATCCCGGCGAGCTCTGCGATGGGGATTGCCCAACATCCTGTGACGATGGCAACGCTTGCACCGCAGATAGCCTCTCCGGCACTGCCGCCAATTGCGATGCCCTATGTTCCCATGAGGTGAACACTATCTGTACCAACGACGATGGGTGCTGCCCGAGCAACTGCGACATTGATTCTGACTCAGACTGCGCCGCCTTATGTGGCAATGGAGTCATCGACGAAGGCGAGCTATGCGACGGCATCTGTCCGACAAAATGCGTCGGTAGCCACCCATGCATGAACTTCGAACTCGTAGGCTCTCCAAGTTCCTGCGACGCCCAATGCGTAAACACACCCGTACCCGGCTGTGTCCCGGAAGGAGATTGCGTCGTGGATATCCGAGTCGAGTGCATCGAGAACCCACCCAACCACGCCGTCTATCAGATTTCCGTCAACGCCCAGCATGGCTATATGGAGTGGAATCAACCACCGATGGTCTGGGAAGAATGCGACCCTCATAACCATTCGGAAACACCCTGCCCCAGCCCCTGCCCTGCGGGTGGAAACTGGTTCTGCACGGTGCCTGAGCAAAGCTGTACGACCCACAACAACCTGATCAATTTCTGCCTGAACGATACCCAGAACAAGACCCCGATCTCGGCCCAGACCGGCTCGATTACGGCAAAATACTGGACTGGACTTTGTGGACCGATTGGCGGCCCGGTGCAGGTTTGTGAATCGACTCTTGATTACGTATGCCCGTAATGGGCAAACACGATCACAGCGTAAGCCGCTGTTTTAATGAGCATTTCGTGGAATAATTTGTAAGTCTCCGCACCGATTCACGTACTAAGCCACACCTTATCGATGTGGATCGGATGATATGAAGCAGTTTCTCCTGGTTGTTTCCCTATTATATATAGCTAGCGGGTGTCGCACGGTTGATAACGGTGTCTGCCCCGCGCCGAATAGCAATATCGAATGGTTCCTGGTCGTACAGCCGGGTCCACCCGGATTCGGAAGTAACTACTGGTGTGTCATGTGCGACAGTTCGGTTACCGATAACGAGCTCGAGGCGTGGGCCTCGGAAAACGTACCCGACATGTCTCCAAATGGCTGTGCAGGTTATCCCGAGGGAGAGTGCCCGTTGACCCCATGTCTCTACGTCTATTCCAACGACAGTTTTGATAACACGACCGTCGAAGGCTGCCGCGCCAATATATGCAGCGAGACACCCAATAGTAATGACATGGTGAGCACAGCTCACGGTGCCTGGGAGAGCATCGGGCCGATTCTAAATGGTGATCTGGTTGGGCATAATGTACTGCACGTCCCATCCCAGGGAATGGACAATAGCCCACTCCGTCCTCATCTTGGCCCCGAGATGGTGGTAGCGCCTTAGTAGGCGTCTTTCCTCATTCCCATTCGATCGTGCCTGGTGGCTTCGACGTTAGATCCAAAGCCAACCCAACAACGCTCGGCAACTCTAATATACCGGACCGCAGCTCTTCTATTAAAGCGGTCGGCAATTCCGAAGGGCGGGCAGTCATCGCGCGCTCCGAAAGTACGGGGCGCAAGACCACAAGCTCCCCCTCGTCTCCATCGACCATAAGAGGAACCATGGCGGTAGGACATTGCCAGATCGTATCGTAAAGTCCGTGCCTTCGCAGTCCATCCATGACCTGCTGATCCGCTTCTTGCAGAATCGTGAGCCGAGCACGAGTCGTAGTGGCCGCCACTGCCGTATATTGACCACCCGTTCTTCCACTCAAGTCCCATATGGCCCGGTTGATCCCAGGCATGTCCGCAAGGATTCGGCGCGAAGCCTCTAACACCACCGAATACGGTACATCTCCTTGCAACAGGACCGGGTGTTCGTAACTGCGGAGATCCGCTTTTACGCCTACCGAACGGATAGGAAGCACGCTGGCTTGTACACCAAACTCTCCCGCGAGCAGATTCAACTGTTCGCCCACCTGTGGCACCAGGCACGTACCGTCCGCACACAGCAATCGTACACCGAGCCCAGGCCCAGGAAAGGGGTGTCGATTCAATGCCTCCGAAGAGATGCCAAGTCGTTCACCCAGCTCCCGCACTTCTACTTTATAGAGATCAGCCAAGGGTTCCACTACACGTCCTGCGGCCATCATCTGTTCGATAATCGGCACCCGATTATGATGCGTCTTTATTGTATGCGCGCGCTTCGTCCCCCCGGTCTCTACCGTGTCGGGGTATATCGTCCCCTGCCCCAATAGATGATCCGAAATCCCTAATCTCTCCCCTTCTCGCTCGAACACATCGATAAAGGTCTGTCCGATGGCATGCCGCTTCTGCTCGGGCTCTACAAGACCGTCGAGCGCTGCAAGGAAATCATCCGACGCGTCTACGAAATACAGGGCATCACTCAACCCTAATCCCTCAAACATCTGAATGACCTTTGCGCTCTCGTTCTTGCGCATCAGACCATTGTCCACATGCAATAATTTCAGTCTCTCCGGTGGTAATGCCAAGCCAAAGAGCTTCGCCGCGACTGTAGAGTCAACGCCTCCGGATGCCAATAAGAACACCGACCCTTCCCCAACTTGCTCTCGTATACGGGCGACCTCTTCGTCCAGGAACCGATCCATATCCCAACTTGGATTGCATCCGCAGATCTTGCGGACAAAATTGCCGATCATCTGGTCGCCACCCACCGTATCATCCACCTCGGGATGAAACTGAAACCCGTAGCGGCGTAAGGTGTCGGATCCTATCGCCGCATACGAATGCGCGTTTCGATCCGTGCCGGTAATCGTGTAGCCCAGCTCCTCAAATTCTGGTCCGACCGATGCCACCGAATCAAAGTGACTCATCCAGACCGGCTCAACAGACCCTAGCCCTTCGAATAGAGGGTGTTCTCTGCGGATATGGAGTTTCGCATGCCCCCACTCTCGGCCCCCATGGATCACGGTCCCCCCATAGTATTTCGCGATCTCCTGGTGCCCGAAACAAAATCCAAGTATCGGCACGTCCAAATCAAGAATTGCTTTATTCCAATCGGAATCTTCTCCGTGGGCCGATAGGCTGGGGCTTCCCGATAGGATCACCCCTTTGAAGCCATCAAATTTCGCCACATCGTCCTCCGGCTGCCGGATCTCAGCAAGCACCTGCTGGCGACGTACCTTTGTGGCGATCAAATGGGCGTACTGCCCACCAAAATCCACTACCGCTATTCTGTCATGTGTTTCGGCCATAAGTGGACCTCTTTCCATGCATAGGAGCAAAATCGGGAAGGAAATCTAACCGCAATAGGTTAGAAGAACAAGCCCCATTTTTTTGCAAAGCATTAATTGTTTTTTGTAGATCTTGGAAACATCATTTGTTAGTCGACTTACTCAATATTTCCCACACGAATTAAAGGATCTTCTAAGCTATGCGACACCTTGTTCTTTCCCTTTCTCTCGTATTCATGTTCGGCTGTGGTGATGGCCATAATCATGACCATCACGACCATGGTACAGCGCACGATATGAGTGGCCATGATATGAATCATTCGAGTGATGGACATTCTATGGACGGAGACTCCGACTGTGCGGAGGGAAACGCCATCTGCGAAGACATGATGATTCGCCACTGTGTAGACGGCGCCTACGGTGAGCCGGAAGCTTGCCCAGAGGGTCAGATGTGCATGACCATGGACGATGGAATGACACACTGCATGTAGCGTAGTCGGCCTACGGGAGTACATTTATGCGGCCGAAATAAATGTACGGAAAGTTTTCGGTTGATCTTTCAATCCGAATACACTAAATCGGCGCGAACGGTCAGGGTCCGTGGCGGCTTCTCTGTCCCCTGACCGACGCAATGTTCAATCCGCGGGTTTACCTACATCTGTAGTCCTATGTAGGAACCAGATGAATCCGACGGAGAACGTTATGCGTCTATATATTCAGTTTGCAATTCTACTCACTCTTGTACTGACCACTGCGGTTGCCTGCGTGCCAGCCGAAGAAGGCGATGAGTACGGTTCCACGAACCTGGCTCTCGTCGATGGCACCCCAGAAGCTATCGGCCTTCTTTCCTTCTTAAACGATCCCACAACCTCGATTGATGTCCTCGATTATGAGGTCCCTCTGAACCGCCGTGCGGCCCGAAACCTTATCAGTTACCGCGACGGTTGGGATCGCATCCCCGGCACCTATGATGACAACCTCTTCGACGACGTCCAGGAAGTCGACAGCGTGCGCTGGATTGGCCCCAAGACCCTGGCTCGCCTGGTCGACTTCGCCATCAGTCAGGGCTGGGTGCCTTTTGAGGAAGACTTCCTCGGCTCGTGGGATGGCGTCTCCTTCTCCGTGGTAGAGGCAGACAACACCCTATCCCTCGCCAATTCTGCCAGCCTCGAACTGCTGGATAAAGATCTTGGACTCGACAAACGCGCGGCGCAGAGCATCGTAGATGCACAACCAATCGCGACAGTCGAAGAGCTGGCGAGTCTCTACTATGTGGGCAAAACAGCCTTGTCTCGTTTGAAAGATGCGGCGAACTCCCATGAGTTCATCAATTCCCACGCAGCGATTCAACAATAGACATCTGTGGAATTTGCGTGCGTGGATGTGCCATCAAAACACACCACGCACGCTACCCCACACCCAAACAGAAGACACCGCCTATTCGTGCGACTGCTCTTCACCAACCTAGGTGAGCTGGGTCCTCGGTAATTTTGGGCTGGTAAACTAATCTTGACTCAGTTGCCTGTTTTCGGGTACTTGACCACCTCAGTTTCGATGAAGGTTGTTCGAACGGTATAGTCCCTAAGAACACCTAATCCTTAGTTAAATGAGAGTTGAGAAGAAAATGGCAAAGCTTTTTGTAGGTGGCCTCGCATGGGCAACCAATGATGACAATCTTAAAAACCATTTCGCAGTACATGGTGCTGTGAGTGAAGCAAAGGTTATCACCGACCGTGAGACGGGCCGTTCCCGTGGATTTGGTTTCGTAACTTTTGAAGACGCTGCTAGTGCCAGTGCCGCAAAGGAAGCCCTTAACGGCTCCGAGCTGGACGGGCGCACCATCCGCGTAGACGAGGCTGTAGAGCGTCGTGGCGGCGGCGGTGGCGGTGGCCGTGGTGGCCCCCGAGGCGGAGACGGCGGTAACCGCTGGTAATTCAGCAAACCGTTTCTGTATCCGGCTATGAACCATTCCAGGTAAAGTAGCCACACCAAAAAAAGAAATCTGGCCCAGGGACTTTGATAGAAGCATCAAAGTCCCTGCGGCACAGATCTATCCAGTACGCGCGAAGTCGCTTCCCGACACGCAACTATTGCCTGCGGCGAACACATGGGGCATCCTCCAGGACACAGGAGAACAATCCATGACACGAATCCTTATCGCGGCTGCACTTCTAATTGCTCTATCCTGTAGTAAAACGACTGCCCCTCCAAAGGCGCAAGACGTTCGAGTCTCGAGCCCGGTGGAAGTGGAGACCACAACATCAGAACAGCCAGTCGACGCACCCAAAGTCGTCATTCAAGACGTAGGTTTCGAGACGCCAGAGTCTGTTCTATATGACCAGAACAGCGATCGGTACCTTGTAAGCAACATTAACGGCTCACCCTTCGAGGTAGATGGGAATGGTTTCATCTCTCGGATAACACCCGATGGGCGCGTAGAAAAACTGAAATGGATCGATGGGCAAAACGCTGGGGTGGTCCTGAACGCACCGAAGGGAATGGCCCTATCGGGAGATATCCTTTACATCGCCGATATCGATCATATTCGCCTCTTCAACCGAAACACCGGTGAAGCAATAGGATCGACACCTATACGCGGGGCGACATTCTTAAATGGGATGGCTACGGGACCCGATGACACAGTCTACGTATCGGATAGTGGTCTAACCACCGATTTCAAACCCTCCGGAACGGATGCCATATACGCCTTAAAAGAAGGTCAGTTTCGGACTGTGATAAAAGCCCCAGACCTGGGTCGTCCGAATGGGCTCGTAGTACACAAGAACACGATCTGGTGTGTTACCTTTCGAACGGGAGAGCTCTTTTCCGTCACCACTGAGGGTGAGAAAGGCCCGAGCCGTAAGATGCCCAAAGGAGGCCTGGATGGATTGATCAAGATCCACGATGGGCGTCTCCTTTTCTCGAGCTGGGGAGGTTCGGCCATCTATGCTGGGAAACCAGAGGGATCGTTTCGGGCCATCCTCATGGGCCTTCCCAACGCCGCCGACATCGGCTTCGACCCACAACGCAACCGAGTCTTAATCCCCCTCTTCAACGCCAACCGTGTCGAACTACGCAAACTATGAATTTCGCGATCGGGCGTCCGGCCATACGACAACGGCTCTTCACGAGCCTCTTGATCAGCATTGTATGTTGGTCTCTGGGATGTGGCACCGGGGTGAAGAGCGCCGATACTTCTGGGGACAGTACTGGAACCGAGCTCGCTCCCGTTGAAACACAAGATATCGTTGATCTTGTCGACCCCTTCATCGGAAGTGCCGGCCGCGGTGGTTGGTGGGCAGGAAATGTATTTGTGGGGGCAACCACACCGTTTGGAATGGTACAAGCCGGTCCGGACTCTTCATCACCAGATGAGCTGATCGCCTGGGCCTGGAATCACTGTAGCGGATACCACGCAGAAGACACACATATCGACGCCTTCAGCCATACCCACCTACACGGCACGGGAATCCCTGATCTCGGGGTTATTGGATTCATGCCTATCGCCGGCAAAATAACCGAAGAAACCTTAAAGACGGGGTATGCCTCAACCTTTCAGGACGCGGAAGCATCGCCCGGCTATTTCTCGGTTGTATTGGATGAACCGCAGGTTCGGGTGGAGCTTACGGCTTCACCCCGTGGTGCTATCCACCGCATCATGGGTCTGACCGAAGACCAAACCATCTCTATCCTTGTAGATATCGGGCACTCCATCCCCCTGGGAGAGGTGCATGATGGAGGCATCACAATTCTCTCGAGCACCGAGCTCCAGGGGTGGGCCATCAGCACGAACGAATTTTCAAAAGTGTCTGGAGGTGTCGAGACGTACTTTGCAGCCCGTCTCGACCGGTCATCCCTGAGCCATGGCACATGGACGGATCACTCTCTACATACCGAGATAATGCAGCAAAATGGTGCCGATGTGGGCGCGTGGTTTGAAGTGGAGATATCCACGGAAGAGCCAGTGGAACTCAAAGTAGCCATTTCCTACAGCAGCGTGGAGCAGGCATGGAAGAACCTGGAAGCTGAGTTGGCCGGCGAGACGTTCTATACGGTCCACGAGCAGGCGACGAAAGCCTGGAATGAAGCCATGTCGGCGGTACGGTTTGAGGGTGCCAGTGAAGAGCGACAAATCATCATGGCGACTTCCCTATACCATACCTTATTGATGCCCAATCTATTCAGTGATGTGGATGGATCCTACCGAGGCTTCGATGGGGAAATTCATCAAACCAACGGGAGCTACGACTACTACACCAACTTCTCCTTATGGGACACCTATCGGATCACTCATCCCCTTCTCACCCTCATCGCCCCCGACAACCAGAGAGATATGATTCATTCTCTCGTGAAGATGGCTGAACAGGGAGGGTATCTTCCACGGTGGCCGCTCGCGGCAGGCTACTCGAATGTCATGATTGGCAGTGGTGCCGATGTAGTGATCGCCGACACCTATCTCAAAGGCATCACGGATATCGATATAGACAACGCCTATGACGCCATACTACGGAGCGCCGACCAGGTGGTCCCCGAGGAACACATCTATGATGGACGAGTGGGCCTGGCCGAATATCTTGCGCTCGGTTACGTACCCGACGACGTGGTCCACGAATCGGTCTCCCGTACGCTGGAATTCAGCATCAACGATGCCGCGATCAGCAACCTCGCTGCAGCTCTTGGACATACCGAGGATGCGGAGCGGTTCGGTATTCGAGCCCAGAACTATCGTAATCTATGGGACACGGAGAGTGGTGGATTTTTTCGACCGCGCCACGCGAACGGAGACTGGCTCGAAGATTTCAATCCAGATAGCGTCATACCTCCGATGTTGGGGGGCGCCTATACGGAGGGCAGCGCACTCCACTACGTCTGGCTGGTCCCTCATGATATGGAAGGCTTGATGGAGTTGATGGGATCGCCACAGATCCTGGTCAGTCGTTTGGAGAGTTTCTTCCAGGGTGCCGTCGACGAACACGACGCTCTTCCACCGTTCGAGAGCCAGGAGAACTTCTGGTGGTCGTTCAATTACCCCGGCCATTACTGGCATGGAAACGAACCCGATATTCATGCAGCCTACCTCTTCTTGCAGGCTGGACGACCCGATCGTACCCAGTGGTGGCTTCGTTGGATCGCAGATACCCTGTACAATACGTCAGACACAGGAATCCCTGGCAATGACGACGCGGGCACTCTGGGCGCCTGGTATGTATTCACTGCGATGGGTTTCTACCCTGTAGCGGGAAGCCAACAATACCTCATTGGAGCCCCGCTCTTTCCCCGTATTGATCTACATCTATCGGGCGGTGTTTTGCAGGTAGAGGCCGTAGACCTCTCCGACGAGAACGTCTACGTACAGTCGGTTCATTTGAACGGCATTCTTCTTTCGAAACCCTGGTTTACCCACGCTGACATCGCCCAGGGGGGAGTTCTCCGCTTCCAGATGGGTCCGAAAGCCTCGTCCTGGGGTGTAGACGTTTTCGATACAAACGACGATTAGTGTTTGCTTATCGTTGCGTGCCGGAGCAACTCTTCTAATGAGACATAATGTAATGTGCTCATATGAGTGCTCTCTAATACGACGGGAGGAGCCATGCCCGCCTCCAGAGCCTGCTTCCACCGCAACGCGCACAGACACCACTGATCTCCCGCCTTTAACCCCGGGAAACCCATCGCTGCTACGGGTGTACTCAGATCATTTCCAACGAAGGCACTGAATGCCAGGAACTCGTCCGACATGATCACACAGACCGTATGCGCGCCCACATCCTCTTTACCCGTGGTACAACAACCATCGCGATAAAATCCCGTTAAGGGATCCATAGAGCACGGCTTCATGCGGTCGCCAAGGACATTCATCTCATCGGGATGTACTTCAATCATTTCTTCTCCTGCCCTCAGGGTGGCGTGGCTTCCGACCAGGTAACAGTGATGGCAAAGTTCCACCAATCCTGCTCCGGGATAAAGATCTCTTGTAGGGGCGCCAGGGTCAAGCCAATGATATATTGGCCCACATCGGCATATCCCTCCAGGGGCTGGTAGGACTGATTACATTGATAGGGAGTTGTGCACGATTGCAACATATCGATCCAGAACTGATTAATCTCCCACGGTTCCGGTATCGCCTCGTAGGTAACCGAGATATTCCCCGGTGATGTCACAGACATCTCGTAATAATATTCGAGAGCAAAGGGCGGTTTACTTGTTGGGCACGCCAATTCGAAGGGTGGCCAGGGTACAGCGTGCAAAGCAGTCGCTGGGTTGGACAAGACCACCTGTGGATGGTCCGGGCCAATGGAAAAGGCCTGGGGTGCATTGCAACTCCCGTTCGAGCCTGGGGTGCATTGGCAGGGATCCCAGACACCTGCATTGCATACCCGGGCACCCGGGAGTCCGTCATCACATAGGCAGGACTCTACCATCCCTGGCGTACAGGCGGGCTCTACAGGACCGGTCTCACAGGCACATTCCCCCCACAAACCATCGACACAGATTTGTGAACCATAGGTGCCATCGGAACAAACGCATTCACCGACCTCTTCCCCATCACACACCTCTGTTTCGCCGGCACCGGGCAGAAAGCGAAGCTTCACAATGGCATCATTCGGGCACCCCTCCCCTCCGCACGCACTGGGGCCCTGGTTTCCAACCAACCCTGGGGGATAGATTCCGGCTACAACGATACCGATGATGATCTCCGTCTTACCCTGAAAGGCTTCCTGGCAAGGAATCGGTTGATAATCATAGGGCGGGGCTGGGGGGAAATAGATCGAGCTCGGATCAAGATTCTCGGGCCGAGGGAAGGCTACCCGGTACACATCATCTAGAATATTATTTGGCTTCTGGGGTAGCCCCGCCAGATCACCACATTGCGAGACGCCATCCTCCTGCTCGACCAATAAGGCCATGAACGCCATGGGAAATGCGTCCAGATCCCCGCGAATGGCAATTTGCGCCTCAACGGTCTCAAAGTCCGGGGGTAACGAGATCACCTGGGTGAACAGGGTCGCAAATTCTCCATCCGCCAGGCCCGCCTCCGAAAAATGAACGGTGCGCTCGTATGTTTCTATGGCGGCCTCCCCGGTATCCGCGGAGTCCGGCTCCAGCACGTCTCCGTCTCCGTTGCCAATCGCATCCCCACCCGCATCGCTGGGCAAATCGGCCGGTGGTGTGGCATCCACGACGACCACATCTGGTTCCCCGGTATCGGCACTATCGCTCAACAAAACGTCGGGCTCATTCCCACCCGTATCGACGTCCATCAAATCCGACGGGCTTCCAGTATCTGCGGTATCTGGGTCCACCAACGTCGAATCGGAATCTTGCCCTTGATCTTCGCCCCAATCCTTGAGCTCTTCGATGTCAGTGTCTCCCAGGTCCACGTCGGCATCTGCCACCTCTACAGGCGCATCCGCGGGAACATCGGGCGCCGAGGTCTCGCCCCCGTCGCCAGCAAAACCATCAACAACATCTACGCCCTGGTCCGTAACGGGTCCATCCACCGCGCCCCCGCAGGCCATAAGACTGCCAACCGCGAACAGCACGGAACAAACCCGAAATGCGACATGTAATTCAAAAAGTCTCATAGGTCGTCCATTTAGCCACATAGAGGCCCACATATTGTACGTCGGCTAGTACCGAAAATCACAACGAAGAAACGCGGGGCGAGATCGAAGACGGTCCCTCCACGCTGCCAGGGTAGGAAAATCATCCAGATCAATGCTGGACAACCAGGGCCCAAAAGCGCAATCCACGAGACTGAAATCTCCCAGGATATAGTCCTGGTCTCCCAGCTCCTCCACCAACACCGAGAGAATTGGGCGTAGCTTCTTTGCCGCCTTCGCGACTCGCTCCGAATCCCCTTCCTTTCCAATGGATGGTAATACCACTCGGTTGAAAAAGTGGGTGCTGGCAGGGTCTTGAAACGCGGCAGCCTCGAGAAACATCAGGCGAAAGGCCTTTGCTTTCCCTTGGGGCTCCGAAGGCCATAAGGAACCGAAATTCTCTCCGAGATAGGTCAATATAGCGTCCGACTCCCATAAAACGACGTCGTCCAATTCAAGCGCCGGAACCACGCATCGAGGAGAGATCGCGCGAAACCAGTCTTGCTTATTCTCCCTTTTCACAAGATCGACCTCTACCAGGTCGTAGCTCAGCTCAAGCTCCTCCAACGCCCAACGAACTTTCTGTGGGTTGGTCGACCAGAACCAATACAGCTTCATCTCAACTACCTCGTCTTTGTGGTCGGGACCTATAGGCTACACCTAGAATGGGAGTCGGCCTAGATCCACGTTGCCGCCACTGATTACAAGAGCCACATTCTTCCCGTCCATTCGATCCGCCAGGGAACGATTAAGAACTGCCGCGAGAACGGTCGCCGAGCTCGGCTCTACGATTATCTTCATTCTCTCCCAGATGATCCGCATGGCCGCGATAATTTCTTCATCTGTCACACAGACAATCTCGTGTACCAGATCACGAATTACCGGCCAGGTATACTCCCCGAGACTCGTGAGAAGCCCATCCGCAATTGTATCGGGTGAGGTCTGCGGTATGCGCTCCCCGGCCAATTTCGATCGATACGCATCGTCTGCACCGACCGGCTCTGCTCCAAACACTGGGACCTCCGGCCGAAGCTCTCGTAGAGCTAGCGTGATCCCGGAAATCAATCCACCACCACCAATGGGCACAACAACCGCGTCAAAGGACTCCAGTTGTTGCACCAACTCGAGGGCGACAGTCCCTTGCCCCGCGATCACTTCGGGTTGATCGTATGGGTGGAGAAAGGTAGCTCCGGTTTCATCCTGCACCTTCGCCGCAGTCTCTTCACGAGCCGCCAGGTTGGCTGCACAGAGCACAATACGGCCACCGTACCCAGCAACAGCACGTCGTTTCACGGCCGGCGCATTCTCTGGCATGACAATATGGGCAGGGATCCCACGCGCATTGGCCGCAAGCGCTACCGCTTGCGCAAAATTACCGCTGCTATGGGTAACGACCCCTCTTTGGGCGGCGTCGTTAGACAAAGAGAGGACAGCGTTCATGGCCCCTCTCATCTTGAACGCACCACCTTTTTGCAGGTTCTCACATTTGAAATAGAGGGAACAGCCCGCGATATCGTTTACGGCCCGGCTCGTCAGCACCGGTGTTTGATGTACGTATGCAGCGATCTGCTGCTGTGCAGACCGTATAGCATCCAAATCCACGGCATAGCTTTCCATAACGCCGCCAGTCTACCCCCAGATCCGTCCAGGCGTCTATACGGACCCGGTTCTCTTTATCATTACTGGTCTTCCGGAATTCAACTGACGGAGTATTGCCCCCGTAAATCAATACTGTTATGGTCCGCTTTCGCACACGCCACGCGTTCTCGTGGCGCAAAACACAGAGAGGTAATTATGGCTATTGAGCTTCCTGCCCTGCCTTATGAAAAGGACGCACTCGCCCCCCATATATCAGCGGAAACACTCGAATATCACTATGGCAAACACCACCAGGGATATGTGAACAAGCTCAACGCAGCCATAGAGGCCGATCCCGCCCTCGCAGGTCGCACACTGGAAGACCTGATTCAGGGAGGAACCGGTGGTGTCTATAACTGCGCGGCGCAGACCTACAACCACACCTTCTATTGGAATTGTATGAGCCCAAACGGTGGTGGCGAACCTACAGGTGCCGTTCACGACGCACTCACCGCCAACTTCGGCAGCGTCAGCAACTTCAAAGAGCAATTCTCGAAATCGGCTGCTGGTCATTTCGGCTCTGGTTGGGCCTGGTTGGTCAAAGAAGGTGGAGTACTTCGCCTGATGGACACCCATGATGCAGATTGCCCGCTCAAGGCTGGCGCATCACCAATCCTGACATGTGATGTCTGGGAACACGCCTACTACGTGGATTACCGGAACGCACGCGCCAGCTATATCGACGCCTGGTGGAATCTGGTGAACTGGGATTTTGTGGCACAGAATCTATAAAGCCGATTCCCGATTCTATGTAATATGCGGCGTGCTCACTCTGTGGGCACGCCGCATTTGCTTTTGGGCTTATTCGCCAATCTCTTCAAGGACATCCGGACCGTGGGTCTTGGTCTTCACGGATTTCCACGCCCGCTCAATCACTCCTTCCTCATTGATGAGATAGGAGATGCGATGGATGCCGTCATATTCACGGCCCATGAACTTCTTTCGCCCCCACCCATCGTATGCTTTCAAAGTACCCAACTCCTCATCGCATAACATGGGATACGGAAAGTCATAACGCTCTACGAACTTCTTTTGGCGCTTTGGTGAGTCGGCGCTCATACCGATCACCTCAATCCCCTTATCCTTGAAACGAGTGTACTCGTCTCGCAAGCTGCAGCCTTCCGCGGTGCATCCCGGAGTGTTCGCCTTTGGAAAAAACCATAGGAACACTTTCCGTCCCTTGTAGTCACTCAGGCTTACGGTTTGGCCTTCGGCATCGGGCAGCTCGAAATTCGGGGCTTTCGTTCCAATTTTCAACATGGGCGTTCTCTATGCGAGGAAAGTTTTTCGTATCGCCACAGACCTAACATATGCGCATCGCGATTGAAAGGGTTTCACTTGCATCACCAGACAGAGGATTAACGAAAAGAAATGGCCACGCAATCTGATATTCAATCGAATCGACCGGTACGAAATTTGGCGTGGGAATGAATAAAGTGTCCAATCGATCGTCAGGACCACGTCCTGCATATGGGTGAACGATGTTTAAAGACGTACGAAGACTGACAATCCTGCTCGCACCATTTCTGGTTTTGCCGCTACTGACGGGCTGTCTATCCAATAGCTACCAGGTCTCCGGCGGTGAGCTCCGACGCATCGCAAAACTTTCCCATACCGAGCGGGCGGAAAACATTCGAGTGCTCCAGGACCGTGGATACTCCAAAGGCCCGACCAACCCACCCGGCTGGGCACCCTACTATCAACCCCCAGAAGAGGAGACCTACCGGTACACTGCGGACTATGGGTATGGAGATGCCTGGTTGGAGTTCTTCTACCCCGACCATGTTCATTCCCACCATCGGTCCTGGTACTCCTACGGCTACGATCGCCCTCCCCGCCGTGGACTCGCGGGACACCATAAGCCAAAACAGGTCAAACCACCCAAAAAGACATCGGCAAAACCCAAGCCCAAGAAGTCGGAATCCAAAGACAAATCGGGGAAAGAAGATGGTGAAGCATTAGCTGTGTTCTTAGTCGTTGCCGTAGTCGCTTTAACTGTGGGCCTTATCGCTACAGAGGGCATCCGCTATGACGGCTGGGTAGAAGTCGATCCCAATCATCCGCTCTATATAACCGACCAGGACGGCTCGGAACGTATGCTCTACCTCTCCGATCTTACCGAAGACGATGTCGCCACAGCGAAACGTGCCGAACTCTACGGTTCCCAGGGGGCTGGCTTGATCCGGCTTCACAGAGCCCCCTTGAATCGCGTCGGCCTCGTCTGGGCTCTAGAGACCGGCCCGAGCCAGGTACACCATCATGGGCGCTCGGATCTTATGGGGCCCATGTTTCGGTGGAATCTAGGTATGTTCCCCACACATAACATCGGGATACTTGGTGAAATGTCTTTCGTGTGGGCGGACGACGCCACCTACGACGTTTTTGATTTTCGCTATGGAGTACAAGCCCGGGCGTTCCTTCCATTGCGTGCTCCAGCGCAGCTCGGTGGTTATATAAGTTTCGGAAATGCACACACCTATGCAGATGTGATAAGTAATTCCAGCGATGATGAATACGAAACACTACAACGCTCTACCCTCGAGATGGGCGCGATCGTCGAGTTCGACCTTACTACTACTCTTGGACTCACCCTTCGCGCCGGACACACCCGGTATGGCAATATTTTTGGAACTGGCACCCCCGCCGCTGGTGGGTTCTCCGCAGGACTGGGGCTCGCCGTTTATTGATAACGGCGCATGAGAATCTACTCCCAAACACGCCATCTACTCCTCTGTTTCACGCTCGCTACGCTCGTAAGCCTACAAGGGTGCGGTGGAGCAACCGTTGATCGGGGAAACCAAAAGCCAGACGAGACTACACGCGTTCACACGCCGCCCCGATTGGTCGTCGTACTTGTATTTGATCAACTACGAGCCGATTACCTTCAGACCTTTCAAAGCCGATTCCTGCCTGCAAAGGGTGCCGATGGTACTCTGGGAGGATTTCGATTTCTGGGGGATGGTGGAGCCTGGTTTCCCGTCGTAGAGCATAACGTTCTACAGGCCATGACCGCCCCAGGGCACGCGAACATTTCCACGGGGGCGTATCCGAGTCGCCATGGCATACCCATGAACAAATGGTATGACCCCGCCCAAAAGCGCATCGTTCTTGCGGTGGAAGATGCGGGTACAACATGTGTTGGCCCCTGCGGGGACAAGACGAAGGGGCGTTCACCGCACTTCCTACGAGCCAGCACAATTGGCGACACCCTGAAGAACACACGTGAAGCATCAAAGGTGGTGGCCATTTCCCTGAAAGACCGAGCTGCCATACTAACCGGTGGGTGGCGAGCCAACGCCGCGATCTGGTTCGACAAGAAGACTGCGCAATGGGTGACAAGCTCGCATTACGCCCCAGACGGACGCCTACCGGACTGGGTAAACGAACTGAACAAAGCCATGGCGGCCAGAAAGGGTGAATCCCTTGAATGGACTCCCACTGGCCCAGGCACCGGATTGACTCTCGACACCAAACCCACCGGCTTCTCGCATTCTGTGGTCTTCGGACATCCACATACCAACGGATTCCCCGTAGGTATCGATCTCACGGTACAAGCAGCAAAACGAGCCATAGCCCACGAGAAACTGGGGGGCGACGAACACCCCGACATTCTATTTGTAAGCTTCTCCACCACCGACATTGTCGGTCACTGTTACGGTCCCAACTCGCGGGAGGTCGAAGAGATCATCGTAGCCGCGGACCGGGCCGTTTCGAATCTACTCAATCATATCAAGAACACGGTGCCCGGAGGCTTGGAGGAGACCGTAATCGCCATCACCGGTGATCATGGCGTTGCCTCTACGCCCACCTATGTGAATGCGCGGGGAATCCCCGCCACACGAATCGATGGACCCGCGCTGATACGTCATATCAACCGCGCTCTCGACAAACGCTTCCGCACCCGGTCGCAACCCTGGATCGCGTCTATCGCATACGGAAACCTGTTCTTTGACGATTCGGTCTTGAAAAGAACGGGTGTCAGTAATCGAAACGCGGAACAAGCCGTACAGAAGATCCTGGGCCAGCTGGATTACGTTGTGAACACTATTAGTGAGAGTGATGTACAGCTGGGGCGGTTGACTCCCGGGTGGTCGCAGCAAATTCAAAACTCCTATGTTCCACACCGAAGCGGAGATGTGATCATGATCAGTCGCCCCTTCGATGTGCCCAAACGAGATCCAGCCCATCATTGGACGGGTTATAACTACGACCAACAGGTTCCCTTATTGCTTCACGGTGCCCCTATTCGGCCCGGCATCTATGGGCAATTTACAGAGATCATCGATATTGCCCCGACTCTCTCGTTTCTATTGGGCATCGTACATCCAAGCGCCGCCACGGGACGTGTTCTTCACCATGCGGTGAAACCAGATGTCATCTACCGGCAAACACCGTCGCGTTCCCACCCATCCACGCGCTTGCAAAGCCCCTGAATCTGGCCTATCGCTTGGGGTGGAGGCATTATGAAGGCACTGGTTCTACAGGAGAAAGGACAACTACCCGTCTTTGGAGAGCAGCCCCATCCGGTGGCGACATCTGGCGAAGCCTTGGTTCGGGTGGCGGCGGCCGCTTTGAATCATCGTGATATCTGGATCATGCATGGTCAATACCCGGGCATAACCCTTCCCATCATATTGGGGAGTGACGGCACCGGCCGGGTGGAATCCGTATGTGACGGCGAAGAAAGCTGGGTGGGTCAAGACGTGATTATCAATCCCAGTATTGGCTGGGGCGACAACCCAGAATATCAAGCGAACGACTTCACGATCCTTGGACTTCCCCGTTCCGGAACCTTCGCCGAATACATCTCTGTGCCAATAGAGAACCTGGTCCCGAAACCCGATCATCTTACCGCACCGCAGGCTGCCGCCCTGCCCCTGGCTGGATTGACCGCCTGGCGAGCCCTGGTCACCAGGGCACAAGCTCAAGCTGGTGACAAGGTCTTGATCTCCGGCGTGGGGGGTGGAGTCGCACTCTTCGCAGCCCAGTTTGCCATCGCTCTTGGCTGTGAAGTCTATGTGACCAGCGGATCGGATTCCAAGATTGAGCAAGCGACCGATCTCGGTGCCGCGGGTGGAGTCAATTACCGTAGCGAGGACTTTCTCAAGGAGGCTAGCGCCCTCTCCCCGAAAGGCTTCGATATTGTCATCGATTCTGCCGGGGGCGAAGGCTTTGGGGACCTCGTACGCCTGCTGGGCCCCGGAGGGCGTCTGGCATTTTATGGAGGGACATGTGGGAGATGGCCCACATTATTACCCCAACATATGTTCTATAAGCAGGTATCCATCCTGGCTACGACCATGGGATCACCGAAGGACTTCAGCGATATGGTGGCCTTCATAAACACCACGAAGCTGGTACCTGTAGTAGACCGGGTGTTTACAGCGAAAGATGGCGATCAGGCCTTCTCTCATCTGGACAGCGGCAAACAATTTGGAAAGGTCGTCCTCTCCTTCGAAGAGACAACCTGATCACGGGGTGCAGTACCCTTCGTCATTGCAGATAAGCGACATCCCCGCCGGCCCCCCAGGGCAATCGGCGTTGGAGTCACAGTTCGGCGCACAGATCCCATCAGGCGTGCAGGTCATACCCAAAGCGTTCGGGCCGGCCGGACAATCGCTGTCCGTTGTACAGCCGGGAGGGCCACCCGGATTGCCGCCACCGTTTTGATTATCGGCTCCTTCTTCCGGACAGGCTTCGTGATTCCCTTCAACGACACCGTGGAAGCACCCCAGTATATAAGGGAAGGTCCCGGTCGCATGGTATCGGTAGGTTCCATCCGGACCAACCCGCCCATTGCATTCATCGAGATATTCCGCCCCGTCTTTTGCCTGGTACTCATGGGCCTGCCATGCATATTCCGTGGGATCCGCGATCTGGTCCCAGCTGCTCTTGAACTCAACGATCGTTTCGCAGTCTGTATCCAGGCAACCATAGGGCCCGTAGACCGGGTACCCATCCAACGCCCAGCCAACGATTGGTGAAGGCGTGCTCTCGTCATTCGGGTGGTCGGCGGTCAAACACTCAACAAGGAGGGCGTGGTAGTGATAATCGCCCTGCCCGCCCGTATGCCCTTCGCATACATCCATCAGATTGTTGTACACGGGATCGCCGTAGGGATCAGGAAAGGCAGCTTCATTCGGACCATAGAAAGGCGCGCCATTCACAGCGACTCCTACCGATCCGAGACATGGAATAATCGATGGTGTAGCCGCCTCCTGGGGGTTCAGAGGAATGGAGTAGACCGTATTATTTTCCTGTAGCTCATTGGGCGTCATAGGCTCGAATGTGTAATGAGGGATCCCATTACTTTCCACAAACATCGTATCTCCATCGCAATACGCATACAGGCTGGGGGATGGATAGTTCCCGCCTGGGCCGTCGAATTCCTCTACATTCAAGAAGGTATCCGCGGGACAATCGGATGGTGAACCCGTGTCCGTCGACGATCCCACGTCCGTGGACGTCCCTTCATCCGTCGACGCGCCCGTATCGCTTGAGGAACCCGTGTCTATGGCCGAACTATCTTCCTGTGTCCCCGCATCCACTTCCGTAGTATCGGAGGATCCCCCACAGGCAATACTTCCAAATAGAACCAATACACCTAAGCTCAACGCACGCATATTCGACAACATCGGTGACTCCTTCGTCTCCAATCCGACCGTTCATTCGATCATCCCCCCTATGCCACAAACAAACCGATCATAAAAATCTTTTCTGTAGCTCGACTCTTCAGAATGTGTTCGAAAAGATGTCCCAACCACAAAGCAGTAACCGCCAAACCAAATCATAGATGCGCACACTCATTTCATCCCCGAGCATTCTCCTCGTCCTAGCCGTTTTTCTTGCGTGTGGACAGAGCACCGAGACCTACGATCCGGACCTGCCGCCCGACCAGGAGGGTTCACTCGACACGTCCGGCTTCGATGGATCGACATTGGATGGGGGGACGACACTCGACACGAACGCCAATACAGATACGGCAGCCGGGGATACGGGGAATCCAACGGATACGGGAGCCTCGACCGACACCAATGGGAACGGTTCTGCCGACACATCGACCAATGCAGAGGACACATCGACCAATGCAAAGGACACATCCAGCAATACAAATTCGGACACCTCTTCAGCTTCGGACAGCTCTACGAACGATAGCTCTGGGCAAGACAGCGCGGCTACAGATACGCTCCCTGGGGACGTTGTCGGCGTGGATAGCACCAGCGCAGACTCCGCCGGCGGTGACGCCTCCACAGACGGGGGCTCCCCTCTTGTTGATGGCGTTCTTGATGACGCCATTTCGAACGTAGACGGCGCATCCGAGGATATCGGAGGGATCATCGACGACGGAACCGTAGTGGATGTAGCGCTGCCACCAGACACAAACGGCGTCCCGCCGATACAACCCGACGTAGCTCTCACCTGTGATAGCACTCTCTCGCAGATCTATGAGTTCCCAGGAAACCTGCCCTCGTTTGATCCCTCGCAAAGAGGTGCAGTCGTCCTCTGCTCCACGGGATTCACCGTCACACAGTCTACCGCGCAGGCCCAACTTATCAGCATACCCGGACTTGATGTGATCTCCGGCTATAAAGAATACCACCTGGCCTATCGCACGGAACGGGCCCCTGGTGTGCCCGGCCTGGGTACCGCACGAATGCTGGTTCCCGATTCGGCCGTACCGGGCCCTCGTCCGACGGTGGTCTTTGCGCATGGAACAGCAGGACTAGGAGATAATTGCACACCTTCGAAAGGGCTCGTCACCGGCAGCATTGAAAACCTCGTAACATGGGCCGCCTCTGGCTACGTCGTCATCGCTCCAGATTACGCTGGCCTGGGAACTCCCGGCGTACAGGGATATGGAAACCATAAGGATAGCGCCCATTCGGTCATTGACGCCGCACGTGCGGCACGGGCAATGCTCACTCCAGGTTCCGTGGATGGTACATTCGTCGTGGCAGGACATTCCCAGGGAGGTGGAATCGCCCTGAATGTGCACGGCTATGCGAAGGATTATGCTGGCCCCGACCTGGAACTACTCGGCGCGGTCTCCTTTGCCGGCTCCATTAAGGAGAACACCAGTATCCTTGGATTGCACTATCCTCATCTCGTCTCTCTACTCGGAGGAGCCGGTGTCCGACGGGCGGTCTTTGCTCTGTCCCTATATGCAGACTGGGCCAATACCGCGGGTGAATCGGCCGCAGGTGACATCTACCACCCCGCGGTATCCGATACGATACTGCCGGCGATCGAAGGGAACTGCATCTATCAGATCGTAAGTATCCTGGCGGGAAGTGTGGGTACTTATACCGCCCCAAATACCCTCGAAGAATTGATGAACCCCACTATTCTTGCAGACGTCGTTGACTGTTTTGCTTCTGGAAACTGTACCACGGGAACACAGGCCTTTCTCGACCGTCTGATGGACAACCAGCCCCTATTCGATCCCGATGGTCCCGCCTTATTGGTCATAAGCGCAGAGAACGACGTCCAGAGTACTCCATCGAAGCAGTCCTGCACCTTGGATCTATTGGAAGAAAATGGCGTGGAAGCCGACTCGTGCCTCTTTGCTGATTTGACCCATTATGACCTGATCCGAGGCAGTATTGGGCATGCTATCGCCTGGGTAAAAGCGATTCATAGCGGGGGGATTTTGCCCAATTGCCCCTCCTCACTCACATACCCAACCTGCGAATAGTCATCCGCCACGAAACTTGTCCAACGCGTCCGTCCCATGTATGTGAATTGAACCGTTTAACGCTCTGGAATTTACATGACCAATTGGCATCAACGATTCATCGAACTCGCTCGTCATATCGCTGGCTGGAGTAAAGATCCCTCCACGAAAGTTGGCTGTGTGATTGTGGGGTCCGATCGAGAAATCCGGAGCACGGGTTTTAACGGCTTTCCTCGTGGAATCAACGACACCGAGGAACGCCTCCACGATCGGGAAAAGAAATATCCTTTGATCTGCCATGCGGAAGAGAACGCAATCATGCATGCAGCCCGTATCGGCGTCTCCCTGAAGGACTGCAGTGCGTACGTCACCTGGCCACCTTGCACACGCTGTGCGCGGTCGCTGGTGCAAGCGGGAGTACGCGAAGTGCGTTATCCGTCAGGGCTTGAGATCCCCGAGCGCTGGATGGACGACTTCGATCTGAGCAATCAGCTCTTTCAAGAGGCCGGTGTGGACGTATACCCCGTCGACCTGGACGAGGCCTGAGCCTATTTGTCGCGGACTACTTTCCCGTCGACAATATGAAGACCACACTCACGATTCGACTCCACCTTGGTTGGATCGAAATACTCGGTTTCATCCGGCAAGCCATGCTCCGCCAGGTATTCATCCATATCTTCATCGGTCCAGGAATACACCGGGCTAATCTTTAAGATCCCGAATGGGCCCATCGACGCCACATCGAGGCTGTCCCGAAAGGAGGTTTGCCCACGCCGAATAGCCGTAATCCAGATATTTGGCTTGAGTACATTCAACCCACGGAAGAACGGCTCGATCTTTACCACCTCTGTAAAGGCGTCATGCCGCTCTACGTCGTCGATGGTGGGAACATCGCCGTACACAGATTCCCAACGAGCGCGTGAGATCCCTGGGTTGAAGACATGCATATGCAGCTTCAACGACTGGCTGAGCGCGTCGGCGAAGCGATACGTCTCGGGCGTAGCGTACCCGGTATCGGCCCAAAGAATCGGCATCGCAGGCATTACCTGTGTAACCATATGTAAAATGACCGCTTCCTTAGGACGAAAGTTTGTCGAACAGACGACCCGCCCATTGGCATTCTCTACCGCCCAACGGATGATCTCTTCTGGCGTCTTTCGACTCAATGCTTGATTGATCGCGTCTACATCCCAACTCATTCTACCGGTCCATCCTATAGTTCCAGAAGCACTCTACTCCGTATCAGAATCCAACGTCGAACAGAAAACGGGTTCATATCGCATCCAACGTTCCCCCTCATGTGCCATAGGGTTTGCTAACACGCAATGTTGCCCTCTTCGTGACCACGCGGTATGTAGCCGGGATGGCAAGTACCCCTTATCTTTACCAATATGGCATCGGCGGAGCCCTTCTCGCGGTCGGCCTTTTTTATGGCTGGAAAGCCGGTTTCGTTGGTCTCGAGCCTGGCAGTAAGAGGCGGAACCTTCTCATCATACTGGGCGGTCTCCTCTTTTACATGGCCTTCCAGGCTTTCCTACAATTCAGTGCACCCGACCACAGCTACCAGGCCCCCAAACCAGCTCCGATTCCGGATCCAACGGAAGCCACCACTACAACCAGGGGCACCGGTCTCGATTACGGAATCATGATCGGCTATTTCCTGGCGATATTGGCAATCGGTAGCTATTTCGGCCGTCATAGCAAGTCCACCAAAGACTTCTTCTTCGGCGGGCAGAAGTTCTCCTGGTGGTTCATCACCATGTCGCTTATTGCGACCACAATCGGCTCCTACTCCTTCGTAAAGTACAGCCGCGTGGCGTACTCCTATGGGATCTCGTCCAGCCAGACCTATCTTAATGACTGGTTCTGGTTACCCCTCTTCCTTTTTGGGTGGCTTCCGATCATCTTTTTCAGTCGGGTCGTCTCCATACCCGAATATTTTGAGCGGCGCTTCGGTCCCGGAGCTCGCGCCACGGTGACCTTTCTCCTGCTCATCTATTTGATTGGCTATATCGGAATCAATCTCTTCACCATGGGGAAAGCGCTCCATTTCCTCCTGGGTTGGGATATCTTCACCGCTGCTATCCTCGTAGCCACGATTTCGGCCATCTACGTAACTGCAGGGGGGCAGACCTCGGTTATTGTTACGGATCTATTCCAGGGTTTCATGCTGCTTTTAACCGGGGCAGCCATCATTTTCCTGGGTATTACGGCCCTCGGTGGATTTTCCGACTTCTGGGCCAACCTCGTACCCGAACACCGGATGGCGTTCACCAATTTCAACACCGATCCGGAATATAGCTCGGTGGGTATCTTCTGGCAGGATGCCATGGCCAATAGCGCCGTGTTCTTCTTCTTGAACCAGGGCGTCATGATGCGTTTCCTGTCCACGAAGAGCGTAAATGAAGGAAAGAAGGCCGCGCTGGCATCTATGCTCATTCTTATGCCGGTCGCCGCCGTCGTCGTGGCGTCGGGCGGTTGGGTCGGTAGCGCCATGAATAACGCCGGGATGATCCCCGAGGGGACCCGCGCCGACAGTATCTTCTTCGTCGTAAGCGACATCCTCTGCAGCCCGGGTGTCTTTGGATTGGTCATGGCGGCCTTAACCGCCGCCCTTATGTCGACCGTTGATACTCTGATCACGGCCGTGTCGGCCATCGTCGTCAACGATATATGGAAGCCCTATGTAAAAAAGGACGAGCCCGATCGGTATTACCTCAAGATTGCACGCTATACGGCCGTAGGTGTCACTCTTCTTGGAGTTCTCCTGGTTCCATTGTTCATGAGCTTCGGCTCCATCTATAGCGCCCACGCGGCATTTACCGCCGCCGTCACACCGCCACTCGTGATCGCTCTGCTTCTTGCCATGTTGTGGCCGCGCTACACGCCAGCAGCCGCCACCGCAACCGTTCTAGGTGGGTTTGTGCTAATCATCCTCTCTGTCTTTAACCCCTCATGGGTCAAACCATTCTCCCATGGTATCCCCACAGAGAAGGTCATCACGGCGCAGGTGCGCGTTATCACCGACCCTGGTGCGTTGGAAGGCATCCAACTCAAGGAAGGAGAAATTGCACTCTCCCAGACCACACGAAAGTTCTTATCCGCAAACACAGCACAAGAGCTGAATCTCCAGGTACCCGGTGCTGACGGCTCGGAATCCGCCACTCCGGTGATCGTAAGCGATCAGATCCTGACCAAATCGGGCGGGCTCGCGATCGCGCTACCGGCGACGATCCAATCCCCGATTCTGGGAACAAAGGCGCGTTTGCGATTACAGAGGACCAAGACCCTCTCCGGTGCCAAAGCCTATAAATTCACACGAGCATTATTTGGTCTCGCGGTCAGTCTATTTATCGGAATCATGGTCAGCCTGTTCACTCGCCCACGTCCCGCTGCAGAGATCGAAGGGCTAACCCAGGCCACCTCTCGCGCCCTCGTTCGGAAACGGTATGGCAAGAACATCGATCCCTATCGTAAGCCTATGAAGATTCAAGCCCGCGTGGTGATCGGGCAACAAGACGAATACGATGAAAAGACAGGAGCGCTCCTACTTCGCCTCAGCCCTGAGGCACGCGCGTCTCTACAGGTAGAACCTGGCGACGAGATCCTTCTTGCCGACCGCAGATGGTGGTTCGGTGGATTGAAGTCTATCTATTCCGTGGTTTCGGCAACCCCTCTCGAGGGCTCCGGCGCGACCGTAGAGATCGGACCAGGGGTTCAAACCGTGGTGGCTGCCAAGTCGGAAATCGTTGTCCTTGAGGCATTGATCTAATCGTAAAATACCTTTGCTCGACATACCGCCTCTGCTAGCATGGGTCCACATTCACAGATTGGAGAACAGGCCATGGGCAGGCGCTGGAAAATCCTTATTGTATTCTTTATTGGCGGTCTCTTCGCTTGCGCCACAAGCAACCCGGACGCGTCCTCGGGCGATGATGGCACGCCGCCACAGGGTGTCGAATGTGAAGCGGAAGAGAGTGCAGACTGCGTATGTTCGGATGGGAATACTGGCTCCCAGATCTGCAACAGTGACGGCACCGGATTCGAAGAATGTATATGCCTTCAAACGCCACCCGATGCTACATCGGACACAAGTAGTAGTGAAGACGCGACAGATAGTGGGAACGGCCGCCTTCCCTTCCCCGGGTCCGACAATGGGGGTGGACCGCCACAGGGTGGCGGACCCCAGCTCTGTGACACCCAGGCGGATTGTGATGCGGATGGTATGTGCCCCAGTGACGCGGCACTCGGATGCGAATGTGTCCAGGGCCAAGGAGGAATACAACGCTGTATTCCACGCTGTGAATCGGACGAGGATTGCCCGACACCAGGAAATCCAAACATCACCCTGTCCTGCAATGACAACGGGCTCTGTCGGCCGGACCTGGGGCCCGGTGGAGGCAACACAGACCCCCCGGACGAAGACGACGGCTGTAAAGACGATGACGACTGCGCGGCCGAAGGAGAGTGCAATCCAAACGCACCGCTGGGATGTGCCTGTATAACGATCGCGAATGGAGATACGGGTTGTCGACCGAAATGTGAAACCAAGGATGACTGTCCCACACCGGCCAATAACCCCGACTTTCAGTTCCTTTGTTCGGATGACGGTATTTGTGAACCCGACAATGGCGGAGAACCCGAGCCTGAGCCCGAGCCCGAGCCTGAGCCAACGGGTCCGGTAACCTGTGAATCAGCCGCAGACTGTGAAGAGGTTTGCCCACCGGTCGCGCCGATGGGATGCGGCTGTGCGGAACTGCCCAACGGTAATAAGGTTTGTCGGATCAAATGTGAAACGACCGACGACTGCCCAATACCTCCCAATAACCCCAACGCAAACCCCCAATGCTCCGACAACGGGTATTGCATGGGTGGTAACCAGGGTGGGAACAACCAACCCCCGCAATAGGGCGTATGGACAGCTCCATTACAGCGTTAAGGAATGGACGGGCTCAAGGTGGTAGCACGGGATTTCGCACGGGCTTGATAGTCTTGTTTTTCGGGTTTGTTGGTCTATTCAACTGCACATCCGAAACGGAATCTTTGCCCACCAGTACCGAGCTCGCAATCGAACTGCATTGGGACGCACCCGAATCCACGGACGATGCACTTCGAATCGAGAACGACCTGGGTATCGTCTATCACCTGGATACCGCGTACCTGGTGACCTTCTCTCTGGAATTTCTATTTTGCGAGGACGAAACATCGACCCTTGAACGGATCTGGAATCTCTTTCGGATCTCCAGCGCCTATGCTGGACACGGAGGGGACGAAACCGTGGAAGAGCGTCGGCTTATCTCTCCATTGGTCGAAAACCTCCGCACCCATGAGGTGGTCATAATGGGCACGTTTATGCCGATGGATGGGTCGTATTGCAGCGCGTTCTATCTGATCGGCCGCGCCGAAGAGCAACACGGAATAGCGGACCTCCCAGCTGACGTGGACATGACGACCGAAGAGCTCAGTCTGATCCTTACAGGGACCTACACCCTACCTGGCGATCAGCCCGTTCCCTTCGTATTTTCTACGCGCTCGGCGCAGGGACGAACCGACGATTTAACCAACGCCAAGGGGCATATCCATCCCTTGCATATTCCCACGACCACACAGACGCTTCATATAACCCGGAATCTCTATACGATGCTCGACGGCGTGGATATATCAACGATGGACGATGACGACGCCGGAACAACCATCATTCGTAATCTAATAGAATCAACAGATATTCAGATTATGGACTGAGAGAGCCTCTAGACGAGTTTGACCACATCTTCGCGTGCCTCTTCCAAGGTGCCGAAGGGCTGAAGCGACAGTCCACGGGACGCCGTGCAGGCCAGAAACTCCTCCTCCCCACCTGGCGCAACCGCTACCAGAAGACCGCCGCTGGTCTGGGGATCGCAGAGCAGAGTCTTCTGGTAGTCGCTCATTGGGCCCACTTTATGGCCATAGCTTTCGAAGTTCCGACTCGTCCCACCAGGAACCGTCCCGATCTCCAAGTACTTATTTACACAGGAGATTAATGGCAATGCATCAACCTGCACAGTAGCCGAAAGAGAGCTCCCTTCACAAAGCTCGATCAGATGACCCAGCAATCCGAATCCAGTCACATCGGTCATGGCCTTTACCCCATCCAGATCCGCCAGCTCCGATCCGATATCGTTCAGCTCTAACATGACATCTCGTGCCAGTAGAAAATCCTCTTCGGACACCACGCCTCGTTTCTGCGCCGTTGAGACAATTCCGATACCCAGGGGTTTTGTCAGGTACAGATTACATCCCGCGACTGCTGCGTTATTCGCCTTGATATTCTTACGATCCACAAGGCCGGTAACCGCCAAACCAAAAATAGGTTCCGGTGCGTCGATACTATGACCACCTGCGAGTGGTATCCGGGCACGAGCACAAGCCTCACGTGCCCCATCAAGAACGGCCGACGCGATCTTTGTTGAGAGCTTGTTTACGGGCCAGCCAAGGATCGCGATAGCCATCAACGGCGTCCCACCCATGGCATAGATATCACTGATCGCGTTGACGGCGGCGATCCCTCCAAAGTCGCCTGGATCATCGACGATCGGCATAAAGAAATCGGTGGTCGACACAACGGCCCGGTCCTCATCAATGGCATAGACAGCCGCATCATCACGGGTCGTATTGCCCACAAGAAGGCGCGCATCGGGAAAACCGGGGTGGTGACCAGCAAGAATCTCACTTAGAACGGCTGGCGCGATTTTACAGCCACAACCGGCACCATGTGAGTAACTTGTAAGACGTACCGTTTCGCTCATTGAATCTGCTCCACTTCCTAGACTTCGTCCCAGCCCGGTGGCGCCCAGCGTCCAGGCGGCTCCCACAACCCCTCGTCGTTTTGCACCGTCAAAACCCGCACACCATCCGGCGTCACTGCCATCGTATGCTCATATTGTGCGGATAATTTCCCATCGATGGTGACAGCGGTCCACTCGTCGTCGAGGACTCTGCACTGCCAATCCCCTTCGTTGATCATCGGTTCGATCGTAAAGGTCATTCCCGAACGTAATTTGCGCCCTCTTCCTGCCACCCCGTAATGGGGAATCTGCGGGGCTTCATGGAAGGCGGTCCCAATACCATGCCCCACAAAGTCCCGTACGACCGAATAGCCCAGAGGTTCTACATGGGACTGGATGGCGTGTCCGATATCACCGATTCGCGCTCCCTCTCGAACGGCCAAGATTCCCTGGCGCTGTGCTTCCAGTGTGGCCCATAGCAGTCGCATGGTCGACTCCGAGACCTCTCCCACCGGGATGGTGGTGGCATTATCACCGTGATAGCCATCTACGATGAGGGTGACATCGATGCCCACCACATCACCTTCTTTCAGTATATGTTTGGCGTCGGGGATCCCGTGACAAATCACCTCGTTTACGGAGGTGCAGATGCTCTTTGGAAAACCCTTATAGTTTAATGGGGCGGGAATGACCCCATGCTTGCGAGCAAACTCCATCTGCAGATCGTCAATGTCCTGTGTCGACATCCCCGGCACCACTTGATCGCAGATCCACTGGAGGCATTCCGCCGCTAATCGTCCCGCGCGAGCCATCTCATCCAGCTCACGTGCGGTTCGAATACGAACCATATTTTGATTACCACCTAGCATGTATCGACCTTTGTGGGAGACCTTCTCTACCCCTCCAACCCACCTCCTACCACAGAACCTTCCATTCCCCAATAGCCCCTGTTACAGTTGCGGGATTGAGGTAGATATGACGCTGCACGAACTTCCACAAATCACCGTTACCGGAACCCCGCAAGAGCTTGGACACGGCCAGGGGGAGGCCTTTCGAGACATGATTCAGGCGTTCGTCCCGATGCGTTTTGAAGCGGCCACCCTATACCTGGCTGAGGCCGGTCGCGGTGATTTGAACGCCCTCCGAGCCAACGGACGACAATGTTTCGAGATATTCCGAGGTTGGGATCCCGACGCCTTCGATGAGCATTGCGCCGTCGCAGAGGCTGCACATGTCGATCCAATCGACCTCTTTACTGCCGCGAATATGACCGATATGCGGGATGTCACCGCTCTATCCGGAGCATCGGACGAGGAGGGGTGTACCTCCCTTATGCTTCCAACCAGCCATTCCCGTGAAGGAATGATTCTCGCGGGTCAGACATGGGATCTGAACCCACAGGACATCGATTATGTGGTCGCTATACATCGGCTCCCATCCACTGGAGTGGAGACATGGAGTGTTACAGTCAGCGGATGCCCTACTCTGGTGGGTATGAACGCCGATGGCCGGGCCGTAGGAACCACAAATATCAAAACCTGGGGTTCGCGAATCGGTGTTGGATATATGAATATTCTACACCGTGCTTTGAATTCCAGCGCCTGGGATGAAGCGGCTGCGACCATTGAACAGGCTCCCCGTTCCGGTGCACACACATACTGGATGGCGGATCCCGACCACGCCAAGGAATGGGAGACACACCCTGACTTCGTAGCAATCCGGGACACCGTCGATGGCCCCATCAGTCGAACCAACCATTGTCTATCTACTGCTCATGTAGAATTGGAATGGCAACCCCCAAGTTCCAGTAGCTCCAAGCGGCTACATAGGGCAGACGCTGTCCTCGCCCAGGGAAACCACGACGTTACGAGCCTGCAGGCCCTCTTTGGGGACCGAGAGGATGGGGTGGATAGCATCAACCGTTATGCGGAAGACGACCAGGGCACGGCGACGAACTCGACGATCGTGGTGGTTCCAGCGCGGCGTGAGTTCTGGGCGTGTAAGGGATCACCAGATCGTGGTCGGTGGCAACAGCTACCCTTCGAGACCGGGCCCAGTCCAAGGTAGACTCCTATGTACGGTATCCAGCGAAACGTGGCCTTCTACATCGTCCTGGCCGGGCTCCTTTGCCTTAGCTTTCCAGGCTTCGCGCGCTCTCCTAGCGTTCATATACAGCTGACCAATTTCGAACGCAGTAAAGACAGCCATTCCGAAACGAGAGACATCAAGGTAGAAGGAAATTCTGTGGTCTTTATCGGCCCGGATCGCTCCAATTGCGAGAGAGGCCGATGCAGTCCGAAAACCTGGACCTTCAAGCTACGCCCGGAACAAAAGAAGAGACTCTGGAACACAATTCGGGGACAAGGCCTTTTGCGGGACTTTAAAGAAGAGAACCCCACAACAGGCGTTGGTAGTTTCGTTGAGCTCAAAGTGACCATTCATATTGGCAAAAAGAAGTACACAGGGCTCGTCGCTGGACGTAAAAATACTCTCGGCACGGACACAGGCATGATCTCCGTAGAAGCGTACACCTATATGTCGTCCGCCTCTTCCATTGCCTTCATTCTTAAGCAATGGATCCCGCAAGAGCCCTGATCCGTAGCGGACTACATCCCTCAGCGTATTTGGATTGCCCGAGAAAGGGCTGCATAACGAGAGCCTTCGATCAGGGTCGGAGCATTCGTCAAAACCGTGGCCGTATACACACCCACATCACCATCGACGGTTAAAACAACCTCAAAATCTCCTGACGTGATGGGTTCTTCGTATAGAATCGCATCTTCGATGGCCGGAGCCACCCCAGGCGCCGGTCTGGTGTCGGAGCAAGCGGTAGCATGTACCACACGTAATGTGCCGCCCTCTTCCGCTCTGGAGTCGAGATGCCCTCGAATGCGCAGATAGCGGGTCTCCGCTCCTTCGTGGCGCCTCTTGTTTTCGTCATAGCCATCGATTCGTATCTGTGAGTCTCCCTCCGCAAGATAGACCTGACCGGCCGCCAGCCCAGCGAGAATACCAGGCCAGGTTTTGTCTACGGAAAACACCGCGGTATGGGGCCATCCCAGGGCGGGGTGCAATAAGAGTCCCGGTGGCTCGGTAAACACGCGATGATTGTCGCTCGCCCCAATGGGCACCACCTGACGGCCGGATAAAAGATCACAACGCCATGCCTCATAGCTCATTTGATCGAAGATATCGTAGCCACCACCACCACCGTTCCAGACCTCCATTCCATCGTAATCGAACCGACTCCAATCGTAGACAATCCACTCCGCGAACGCGTACGGGTGGTTTACGATGGTAAAGCAGTTTCTCGCTTTCGCTTGCTCCAACGCGGCTCCCCCGGAAACACTTCCCATCGGCCGGTCCGTAAACGGTGTCTCCACATCGAAATCAACGAGTGAACGTGGAATACATCCTATATGACCACATGGACCTACAGCGTCTTCCGGTTGACGCGGGCTGATCTCATTACCACTGATCAATAAGAATTCTTCCGGCTCCGACAAAGCCGCGGCTTCGTCCCAATAGACAAACTCGGGCCCCTGATTAAACAGGTCTGGATCCTCGTCTCGGGTAGAGGCATCGCTACCCGTACTATTGCTATGGTCGGTGAGTACAACGAAGAAGAGACCTCGTTCCTTTGCAACGCTTTTGATGTCGACGGGAAAGGAATCTCCCCCTGTGTCATTACTCGCGCCAGTGGCGTGGACATGGAAATCGCCCTTAAGCCAGAAACCCGCGGGATCGGTCTCAAATCCCTGCGCGTCCCGCTCCACATCCGCGGGCACATTGCTGTCTGGGGAAAGGGCCCCCTCCTTTGTCGTCTGGCAAGCTACCAACACCAGGAATACTGGCAATAGGATCCCTCGCCAACAAGGTATAGATCTCTGTCCTCTCATCGTACGAACCACTATCCTCCAACCTCCCACTGCATATCAAATTCTCCTTCCGGGCTACACACCAGCTCATAATGCGGGTATAGTACGGTCACCAGAGAGCCAATCCTACGGATTCGAAGGCCTCCATCGTATTTTCAAATCTGGAGTCCCTACCATGCATCGATGCGCAATCCTCGTGATCGCCAGCCTCCTTTTGATGACCACTGACGCTTTCGCGGCGCCACCTCCAAAGACAGGCCCTGCGTTTACACTTCTATCGCCGGCGTTCAATCACGGCAACCTCATGAACAGTAAATACACCTGTGAAGGTGAGAACATCTCTCCGCCGCTAAAATGGGTGCATGTCCCCAAGGGTACCAAATCTCTTGTATTGATCATGGACGATCCGGACGCACCGGATCCCGCCGCACCGGAGATGATCTGGGTCCATTGGGTTATCTATAACCTTCCCCCCAAAGCGGGAGAGCTCAAAGAGGGACAAATCAAAATGCCCAAAGGGGCTGTCCAGGGCCTTAACGACTTCCGGAACACCGGATATGGAGGCCCTTGCCCACCGACGGGACTTCATCGCTATTTCTTCCGACTCTACGCGCTCGACATCAAATTCGATAAAGTTCGCTCCCCAACCCGCACCGGACTCCTACGAGATATGGAAGGCCATATCATTGGTCGAGCGATAACTATGGGAAGCTATCAGAAGAGAAAGCGCTAAGTTCGACCACCCGTCCGATACTTCGAAAGATCGTGCACGTACTCCGGATATCGATGTAGGTCCACTGCGTTTTCAAACAGTTTGATCGCCAATTCGCGCTGTCCACGAATGACGGCCAGGTGTGCCTGCTTATGAATCAGGCTAGCTGCCGCCTTAATCTTCATGGAGCCACAGAATTCATCTCGCAGTAGGGTACGGCTACGGGCGTCCTTTAATGCGGTATAGGAGTCTTGCACCTGCGCCCATATACGGTCAGCGAGCTGTTTACACTCTTGAGAGGTTCTACGGATTCTCGCATCCGGACCAAACGCTCTCCTCTGTACCTCCAGGGCTTTCGATATATCTTCCTCGTGGGCCGACCAATGCACATGAAGGTGCTCAAAGGCGTTCTGGCGATGCATGGCGGCCAAAAGATCTTTAAGAACATCCTCGGGAGATTTGGATGCATTCATAAACAGAGGTGCACCCGTGAAATCGAGTAACCGCAGAAGGCCGAACCGAATTATGAAACGGCTCATCCCGGAATCTCCTAGAACACTGCGCGCATAACACGCCTTCAATGTGTTTTCACCGGTCAAAACATTCTCGAGTATATGCGCCTCTTTTCCGGTCACTTTCAAGGCACCCACGATATGCGCTTTATCCTCTGGTACAGATACGTAAAGGCCATAGATTGGCTCAAGTAAAACCACGAGATCACGATGGTACATGGGCTTCAATAGACCGGTCAGATGTCCGATCATAAATTTCAGCAACGAAAACCCTCCCCCCGATTGCTGTATAGGCAACCGCTCATACTCCGTGTACGTGAAGGTCGCTTCTGGCAATCTCAACACATCTTCGAGCAACTTCGTTGGCGCTCCTCGTCCAACCTTTTTCTTATCCTGAGTCGTCGCCCCCTCCTCTTTCATGGCGACGACCAAGCCCGAATCAAGATAGAGTTCAAAGGTCTGCTTACCCGCCTTAATCACTAGAATACCAGCCGTAGCCATTCCCGACAGATACGCGAGTAGATTGGCGGAGCTCAGGCCCTTGGTTGGAACCTCACTCAGTTTCTCCCAATCCCCTGGAAAAAACAGTTCGGTCGCATCAGCGATCCCACGAAGATCCCCCTTAATGGACTGCAGCGGCTTTTCGTTCGACCCGCGCGACCTCTTTTTGCGGCCACCTCCACCAGCCTTTCCCTTCTCTTTCGGGTCTTCCTTCTTCTCCTTCGGACGAACAATCTGCTGTTTTGTGCTGGAAACCTTCGCAAGAACGCTTGGTGCTCGCTGCGCGTCTTTGATGCTTTCCTGAATCTTTTGTGTACTCTCCGGTGTCACATCACCCATGGACATGAACTGCCCATCGATAGCGACCTTTCCCATGAGCATCCGTACATGCAACGGTGGAAGCTTATCCGGCAAGATTATCTCTAGATCGATCTGCTTCCCTGGCTCCATTGGTGTGGTCACCAGTACAAACATCTCGTTTTCCATCACCCTGGAGATGAAACCTAGAAACTCAGCCGCCGTCTTGAACGTCAACGTTGCTTCCTGCAACGGCGCGGCAGGCTTTGGCGATGGCGCAGCCTCTGGTTCTACGGCTATCGCTGCCGGTTCTTCTGCGGGCGCCTCTGGCTCTACGGCCACTGCGGCCGGTTCTTCTGCGGGCGCCTCTGGTTCTACCGCTATCGCTGCCGGTTCTTCTGTGGGCGCCTCTGGTTCTACCGCTATCGCTGCCGGTTCTTCTGCGGGCGCCTCTGGCTCTACGGCTATCGCGGCCGGTTCTTCTGCGGGCG
>PBVT01000129.1 GCA_002728755.1 Myxococcales bacterium | reverse complement strand
TAATGGCATATCGTGTTGGTGTAGATATTGGTGGAACGTTTACTGATTTCTGTGCATTTAATGACGAAACGAATGTTATTCATACATTGAAGGTGTTGTCTGCACCGGAGAACCCCGGGTCAGAGGTAATGCATGGTATCCGTGAACTGCATGCCAGATATGGTATAGAAGCTGAAGATATTGACTATTTCACTCACGGCACCACCGTGGGCGTCAATACGGTGATACAGAGAAAAGGGATCCGCCTTTGTCTCTTTGTGACCGAAAATTTTGCAGACGTTCTTGAGGTTGCAAGATTAAAGATGCCGGATCCCTACGATCTTTTATCGACAAGACCCCAACCTCTGGTCGATCGGGAACGTGTTCTTGAAATTCGTGAACGGGTTCGATCTGATGGTGGTATTGAGGAAGAGCCAGACGAAGAAAGCATTCGTACTGCCCTTGTACGTGCAAAAAGTATGGGAGCGGAAGGTATCGTAGTCGCATTGATCAACTCTTACCGAAATCCAGCCAACGAACACAAGGTAAAGAGTATCGTTCAGGGCGAAGACCCTGAATTGCCGGTTTTTTGTTCAGCGGATGTTTGGCCCATCATACGGGAATATGAGCGAACGACAACTGCGGTGGTGCATGGCTATGTCCAGCCACGGGTAAGTTATTACCTCTCATCTCTGGAGCGCGCTTTGTCGGAAGTGGGCGTGCCGGCACCGCCTCAGGTAACAAAATCCAATGGCGGCATCATGTCGGCTGAATCGGGGCGGGAAGACTGTGTACAGATGTTGTTATCCGGAACGGCGGCTGGGGGAATTGGGGCCAGTTACATCTCGAGTCTTTCCGGATTCGACAATACCATGAGCCTGGACATCGGTGGAACGAGTGCCGATGTGGCATTTATTAGAAATGCTCTGCCGCAGTACGGCGTCGGAGAAGTCATTGGAGACTTCCCGATTTACGTCCCTAGCGTTGCTGTGACATCAATTGGCGCTGGTGGAGGCTCCATTGCATGGGTCGATGATCTGGGAGTGCTTCGCGTCGGGCCCGAGAGTGCCGGTTCGACGCCAGGTCCTGCCTGTTACGGCAGAGGTGGGGAGCGACCGACCACTACAGACGCGTTTGCAATCCTTGGATATATTGGGCAATTTGATATTGGTTACAGCGCTATAGATGTTGATGTCGAAAAATCACGATCTGCTATGGAACCTATAGCAAAGCGCCTTGAACTCTCTGTGGAGGAAACTGCGCAGGCGATAATCGATATATCCGTATCGGGTATGTATATGGAAGTCAGCAAACTCATTTCACGCTATGCGATCGATCCTCGGGAGTTCGTAATGCAGGCTTTTGGGGGAGCGGGTCCGATGATGGGATGTTTTCTTGCAAAAGAATTAGGCCTTGGTAAGGTCATCGTGCCGTCGACTCCCGGTGTTCTGAGCGCTTTGGGTGGGCTCATTGCTGATATCAAAAACGACTTTATTTCAACCGTATTCCTAGAGCTCGCAGAATCAGAAATCTCTGGCATTCAGAGCGGATTCGCCCACCTTAGAGAGCAGGCGGTTACGTGGCTCCGGGAGGAACAGGGTTATACAGGCGACTTCAAGCTCATTTATGCTGGTGATATGAGATATCGCGGACAAGCATTTGAGCTTGAGACCACTCTCAACTGGGAAGATCTCAAGGCTGGTAATTTACGAGAGTTGGCTGAAAGCTTTCATCTGGAGCATGAAAAGGTTTATGAGCACTGTGATAGAGAAGCGCCGGTTCAAATCGTTAACTTGCGTCTGGTCATTGTAGGAGAAAGTCCTAAGCCTGTTTTCACCCGGAAGGAATCCGTTCACAAACTCGCGGCATCGCAGGGTATCGTCGACGTGTTTATCGCCGGAAAACTGGAAAAGATACCCTTATACCAACGCGAACACATGTCATCAGGTGATACGCTAGACGGACCGGCGGTGGTTGCACAGAGCGATTGCACAACTTGTGTGCCTCCTGGCATCACCGGGCAAGTTGATGGGTATGGCAACTTAATACTGACTGTACATACTCCTTAGTCAATCGAATTAACCATAGACGATAAAGTGAGCAATTAGCAATGACTATTGACCCAGTAACGCTTCAGATTCTTGCAAACCATTGTGCCGCTGCTACAGAAAGCATGGCCCACACACTCGTTCGAACCGCTCATTCAACATTTGTGAAAGAAACAGAAGATTTCACAACAGGTCTCTCAACTGTTGATGGGAAAACATTTGCCTCACCATTTGATTTGGGCGCGACCTGGTTCGTCGGTCTGGATTATGAAGCTGCGATCAATATGATTGACGTTTATGAAGAAGGCGATCTCTGTTTAACCAACGACCCCTATAGTGGTTTCGTATGCACGCATACGCCTGATGTTCATCTATGGTTGCCGATATTTCATCAAGGTGAATTGATCTGTTTTGCGGTTGGCCATATCCACAATACAGACGTCGGGGGCGCCGTTCCAGCCAGCCTCTCCCGAGCGAATACGGAGATCTTTCAGGAAGGTATCCGCATTCCACCACGCAAACTCTATAGAAAGGGTGAGTTAAACCAAGAACTGCTCGACCTCATGCTCACAAATGTCCGGATGCCGGAGCAAAACTGGGGTGATCTAAAAGCACAAATAGCTGCCATGCGAACAGGCGCTAGGAAAGTCACTGAAATGATTGGCCGCTTCGGATTGGAAACGTTTCGCGCAGGGATGACTGAATTACTTGACCATGCAGAAAAGCAAGCGCGCCGATTAATTGAACAAATGCCAGATGGCGAATATTTCTTTGCAGACTATATGGACGAGGACTCTGTAGATGGCCACCCATGCCGGTTGGCTGTCAATATGACCATCAAAGGGGACGAAATTGAATTTGATTTTTCACAAAGCGATCCACAAGTTACGGCGTCTTTAAATATTCCGACAGGTGGCAACGAACGACACGTCTTGTTGATGATTCCATTGATCTATGTGTTGTATACGATGGATAACAATATTTTTCTCAATAGCGGTTTGATCCGCCCCGCCCGATCAAAGCTTCCCGCTGGTTCTATCGTGAACCCGACGTTTCCCGCCGCAGTCGGCATGCGCAGTCTCGGCATTATGAGGCTGAGTTCCTGTTTGTTTGGAGCATTTGCACAGGCGTTGCCCGAGCTGATCCCTTGCGCATCCGGCGACGGGGGTCCGCTGATCAATGTTCGAACTACAGATATAGCAACCGGGCGAAAACTGATGGCAAACCTGGACCCCATAACCGGTGGTGGAGGAGGTACAGCATTCCGCGATGGTACTGAAGGCTCGGGAGCAAATTTCGGATTTCTGAAGAATACTCCGGTCGAGATCAATGAGGCAGAAGTGCCGGTGAAAATTCACAGATATGGATTGGAACGTGACTCCGGCGGTGCCGGAAAGTGGCGCGGCGGAAACGGTACCGTACTGGAGTTTCAGACCTTCTCTCCGAACACTACCATTACTGCTCGCAATCGTGATCGCTCTTATTTCACATCTTGGGGAGCGAAAGGAGGTTCCGCCGGTGCTGCGTCATCATTCTTTCTAAACCCTGGAACCGATCAAGAGGTTAATTTGGGCAATACGGATGTTGTGACGATCGCTCCGGGCGATATCATCCGCATCGCCTCCTCCGGGGCCGGTGGCTGGGGTGACCCACTGGATAGAGATCCAGAACGGGTTCTAACGGACGTCAAGTGTGGTTTTATCTCTCCGGAGGCCGCAAAGACCGATTACAAGGTTGTTTTACGAAACGATAAGGTTGTAGTGGATGAAACGAACACGCTGCGCAAAGAAGCGAAGCAAAATGGTTTCTCGCATAACGGAAATGGAGCTTTCGGATTCAATCAATATCGTCGTGACTTTGAGACATTATGGACCCTGGAAAACTATGCCGTTTTAATGAAGACCATATGGCGGTTACCTGTAGACTGGCGAATTTTCGTGAAACATCAGGTTTTCAGTCGTATCAAGTTGCTGGATGATGATGCCCGGTTAGGCGATGGTAGTGAGGTCAAAATGATCCTGAAGGATATTGCAGAAGAATACCCCGATGTGGCACAAGCATTACTCTGAAACTTGATATCGCTGGAGCGGTGTCTGTAACATTTTTAATACCTGGATGTAAGTGAAAGACATCAGACTCGGAATTGATGTAGGCGGGACATTTACCGATTTCGTCTTAGTTTCTCCTGCCTCCGATCTTCGAATTACCCACAAGGAAGCCAGCACTCCTCGGGACCCTTCACTAGCGGTTGAGAGCGGTCTTCTGGCGTTATTCTCCTCTGGACGCGCCTCCCCCTCAGAGATCTCGATTGTTGTTCATGGGACAACAATCGGTCTAAATGCCATTCTGCAGAAGAAAGGCAGCGAAACGGCGTTGATTGTGTCCAATGGCAATAAAGACGTGCTCGAACTTGCCCGCGGAAGAATGCCTTCTCCGTACAATTTCTTGTTACCACGGGATGAACCCCTGATACCACGGGATCGGGTGCTGGAGGTCAGAGCTCGATCTTCTGCAACGGGTACCGTTATAAACAGGCCCGACAACATCCAACTCGATCGATTGGCTGAACAGATTCGATCCCTAGGCGTGCGATCGGTGGCAGTGGCGCTGATTAATGCCTACTTGAATCCCGAATTGGAGTATCAAGTCTCAGAAGGCCTGGAAAAACGACTGCCAGGCATCACGATAACACCATCAACACGTGTATGGCCTGAAATTCGGGAATACGAGCGAGCAATGCTCGCAGTAATGAATGCCTATATTCATCCACTGCTCGATGAGTATTTTGTCAGCCTTGAGAAACGCCTGAGAAATCTAGGTCTAGACGCCAGTCTCTATATTACGGCATCTAATGGTGGCACACTGAGTGTCGAGTCTGCGCGCGAACGGCCCGTCGACACTTTGTTGTCTGGGCCTGCATCAGGTGTTGTTGCTACGTGCGCATTGGGATCTGATGACGACCGCGATGAGTTAGTCGCCATTGATATGGGTGGGACCAGCTGTGATATGTCGATAACAAGGGGTGGGCAGCCGGTGTTAACGACAAGTGCCAAAGCAGGTGGATATCCATTGATCTCCCCGACCGTAGATGTTTCCGCCATCGGTGCCGGTGGGGGTTCAATTTTGTGGCTGGACAATCAGAACATTCTGAAAGTCGGGCC
>PBVT01000104.1 GCA_002728755.1 Myxococcales bacterium | reverse complement strand
TAGCCGTTGCTTGCGATGATCAGGGCAATATCGATGTGGACGATCTCCGAGCGCGAGCGGTCGAGCACGCGGACGACCTGGCGGCCTTGATGATCACCTACCCGTCGACCCATGGTGTATTCGAAGAAGACGTCAAAGAGATTTGTGAGATCGTGCATCAAAATGGTGGGCAGGTCTATATGGATGGCGCCAATATGAACGCCCAGGTGGGACATTGTCGGCCTGGAGATATCGGCGCTGACGTCTGCCATCTCAATCTGCATAAGACCTTCTGTATACCCCACGGTGGTGGCGGACCCGGCATGGGCCCCATCGGTGTAGCCAGTCATCTGGCTCCCTATCTACCAGGCCATCCGCTTGAAGAGGTGACAGAAGGGGTTGGACCCATATCCGCGGCGCCCTATGGTAGCTCCGCGATCCTTCCCATCTCCTGGATGTACATCGCCTTGATGGGGAGAGAAGGGCTGGAGCGTGCCACGGAAGTCGCCATCCTGAACGCCAACTATATGGCCCATAGATTGAAGGGGCATTACGATATCTTGTACACCGGACCCAACGGTCGAGTGGCCCATGAATTTGTGATCGATATTCGGCCGTATAAAGCATCGGCGAATATCGGTGTAGAGGATATCGCCAAGCGGCTTATGGACTATGGCTTTCATGCACCAACCATGTCCTGGCCCGTGGCGGGCACCTTGATGATCGAGCCCACCGAGAGTGAATCTAAGGAGGAGCTTGATCGGTTCTGTAATGCCATGATCTCTATTCGAGCGGAGATCCAGGCGATCGTCGATGGTAAGGCCGACTCGGAGAATAATGTTCTGAAACGGGCTCCCCATACGGCGGCGGTCGTTACCTCGGACACCTGGGACCGCCCCTATAGTCGGGGGGAGGCCGCCTACCCGGTAGAGCGGTTACGGGAATTCAAGTTCTGGCCTGCGGTCGGGCGTGTAGACAACGCCTTTGGAGATCGTAACCTGATCTGCACCTGTCCCTCCGTAGAGGATGTCGCGAGCTAATCGTTTACGCTCTATCGCTGCCTGCTTTTATCCAGCTGGTGACGGACGAGAACCAGGCCACCCAGGAGGATAAAGACGGGCCAGGGATTCGATTTCTTGGTTCGTACCGTTGTAATGCATCCACTGGAATCATCGGAAGCCGATGATTCCGTAACGGTGTCTGCAGCCACACCAAAATCCGTGGAGGCGGTATCGGGTTCCGCGGGAGTTGATTGCACTTCCTCGGTCCACTCAAAAGGATCGATGGATGGTGTCTCTGCCTGTGAACTGGAAATACCCGTCGTCAGACTTAACATGCCACCCAAAACGCAGATCCCAACGATCCTACCTATAACCCGATTACCCATAACGCCCTCTCTATCAAATCAGCCGGAGCTGTATGATTGCCTACCCGAGCTATTGTGTGAGCGGGTTGGGGTCGTGTCAAAAAACTGAATTTGTTCAGGAATTCGACTAACTATTGGACCGAACTCAGTCTTCGACGGAGAAAACTTTCATGGTGATCTCGACCGTATGGTCTATATCACCCCAGAGTTCGAGCCCCAATTCGCCGGACGCCGTACGAACCATATGGCCTGCATAGAGTTGTAGGACTGTCTGTCGAACTGGAAAGGATTCGGGCAGCGTATCACTCGTATTCGCGCGTATGAATTGTTCCAGAAGGTCGATGATGGGCTTCAATTCGTGATGCACCATCTCATGGGCCGGGCTTTGCTTATTGATGAGATCGCGTAACACCAGGCCGGAGATCTGGGGTTTGGACGCTTCGAAGTCGATGAGCGCCTGTACGACAGCTCGGAGCCGCTCTCGAAAGCTCTCGCCCTTACCCAGAGCCTGTGCGACGACATCTCGCAGTTGGCTATAGCCATGGGCGACCACCTCTTTGTACAGCGCCTCTTTGGTGCCATAGTGGTATAGAAGGGAAGAGCGTCGAACTCCGGCACCCTCTGCGATATCTTCCAATCGGCCGCTTGCGTAGCCACGGCTACCAAAGACTTCTTCGGCCGCACGCAGAAGACGAACTTCTGTGGCGACATCGATGGTACTTTTCTTGGGGCGGGCCATACATTAGATTTATCTACTCATAAGTAGACTCGTCAAGTTCTCAAGGCTCTGGGGAAGTCTGGCATTCCGCGCAAAGTACGTCCGATACAGGTACTTCGTTCGTCAGATTCTGTATCCAATCGCGCAATAGAACACCTTCCACCTCGAGGGTGAAGACCTCGTTGTAGGGGATGATGCAATGGTTTTCTCCGGGGGCAATATACCGTCGAAAATTCTCTGCGCTTTCCGAAATGGACTGTAGCGAACTGAGCATGAGCTCGGACCACTCTCCAATATTTCCACCGCCCATGGCGTCATAATAGAAACCCTGGTTCTCATCGAAAAGGGTCGTGAATTGGGAGAAGAGTTGGTTGGGTAGATGTTCAGCAGTACGAATATAGAGATCGGTGAGGGTCAGATCTGTGATGTTCACAGTAGCCGGGTCTAAGCCCTCAATCCAGGTGGGCATATTGGCTGTGGCGTTCCAGACAGGGAAGCTGTCTTCAAGAAATGTTGCGGTGATGACTCCACAGCCCGAATCGCCAAATTGGACGAGGCGTGCATCCGGGTACATCTGCGCGATATGAGGAGACCAATAAATGGACCCATAGGATCCGGCGCTGCAGCCGGTCATAAAGAAAGCCTCGACTTCGGCGTAATTGGTCTGTAGCCAGTCCAGGATCCGGCGAACGTTGATCGCGCCCTGGTGGCGAATCGTAAAGGCGGTATCACCATCACCGTATTCGACCACCGCCGAACCTGTATGTACGTCACCGGTACAATAGGGAATATAGATGTGGTGCCAATCGGCCATAGGGTGGTCTGGGTGTTCATGGTCCAATAAACCGGCGACATACCCTGCGAGAAACGCTTCGTGATCCTCTTGTACGGAGTCTTTGAAGATCGCGTCGGCCACGGAGCAGGTCCCTCGATTCCAACAGGCTCCCCCACCTTCGAAATTCAGGATGACCTTTGGAACAGTCCCCGGTCGTACGTAGAAGGCGTATGGGCTGCCACGAGAACAATTCGTTTCACCCCCGGCCCACAGCTCGTTCCAACCGGGGTTCAACGCGGAAAGAGCGGGAAGATCGTCCGCAGGGCTGGTGTCTTCCACAGCATCCTCGGTGCCGTTGGAATCGGAATGCGTATCCGAGGCAGTGTTTGTATCGGTACTGGTGTCCGGCTCGGCTGTTGTCTGGGAACAAGCTACGAGAAGGAGACATAGTAGCAGGAGTCTGGGAATTGGATTCAATAGGTGTCGTTGCTGCATTTTCCGGTTCCGAGATTGACCCCCCTGGTCGCTCAAGATAGTAACCTCCTCGGTGATGCTACGGCAATTCTGGTTTTGCGAGGCGATGTGAGTACAACGGATCATCCTAAATTTGGGGCTCGTTTTCTATTTGAACGCTCTACCGTTGATGAGGAGTGGGCGCGGTATTCGGTCGTAATTTATCTTCCCGATGGATTGCTTCGATATGATTTGAAGGTCGATGTGGAGAAGGGCGCACTCCATTTTGAGGAGACAGGGCGAGAGCCGTCAGAGCGAGCGGACCCGGAAACCTGGGTCGATACCCGGCGTCTCGCTTTTGCGCGCACCATAGCGAGGAGCGCGGGTGGGCAGTCGAAATGGCCGCGCCGCATATTCGTCTGGCGCGATTCCTGAGTTTTTCAGGGGCGAATAAATTCAGCCAGAAAACCGGGGACCTGATTTTTTACGGGCTCCACGTTCGGAACCCGGTGTTCGCCGACGCGAAAGCCGGCCTTCGTAGCCAGCTTCGACAGCTCGATGAAGGAGAGACTCTCGCAGCTGCCGCGATAGCAATTGACGCCTTGCGCTCCACCAAAGAGGTAGTCCTGGTATACGATCAAGCGACCGCCGGGCTTCAGGGCCTGAAAATAGGAATCCAGTAGGGCGCTGCTGTGGTGGTCGAGTTTCGACCAGAAGAGGTGAACGTTTACCAGGAGAATTACATCACTCCAACTGGTTGGGAGACCCGGATCCGCCTCGGTTACGAGCCGTATTTTCACCTGTTCCATCTTACGAAAGGACCGTTCGCGCTCCATATGGGCGACCATGTCGGGGTCGATCTCTGTCGCGAGTACGGCACCGGTAGGTCCGACACTCTGGGCAAATTTGAAAGTGAAATAGCCCGCGCCGGCCCCGACATCGACAATATGCATACCGGGCCGCGCCCCTACGATCTCCTGCACCCAGATAGAGGATGTGTCCTGGTCGCGTGCATGACTTTCCGTAGTAGCCCAGGGATACTCCCATTTATTCAATGGTTCTTTCCCACGCGCCTGATGGTTCACCAACTCCATACGGCGACGAACATCTTCTGCTTGTTGCTTCTGGGCGGACGTAGCCTGTGGTGCTCTGGACGGGTCCACGATGAGAAGGGCTAGAAATAACAGCTCCCTATCTTCGCTACCTTGTAGTGCTGCATCGTGTGTCTTCTTTTGCTCAGGGCTGAGGCGAAAGGCCGGGCGGATCTGGTGTTGATGAAGGAAAAGGAGAGTCCGTTCGCGTAAAATAGCCTGACTCCGCTCTTTCTTATGTTTGGGAGAGAGACGTGGTTTTCCATCGGGGCCGGGCTCCAACTGCGCAAACGGGTTGGCGATTACACGCCCGTCGCGAGTGCTCTGCGCGAGCACTTCAGGATGCGATCGGAAATATTGCTGTTCCTCAGGGGTCGTCTCTCGAAGGTCGATCCCAAAATCCACGCTTATAATCTTGGTTGGCGACGGTGTGTTTGGCCCTTTCGTAGCGGACTCGTTGGTAGTAGCGCATGCCAGGAAGAGAACACAGAGTACAACCGTGCCTATGGTTCTGTGGGCACGACCGGGTTGTGGGGCTGGTGAGGTTGGAGAGGTCATTGATTGGCCAAGTTTCAAATTCTCGTGCTAATACGAATAGGGTCGATTCACCGATATGCAGTACGCGAGTACGCACGATAACTGAGGAGAGCCCTGGTGCCAAACAGGAAACATATCCTATCGATGGAGAGGCTGGGTGGTCTGGTCATGGGGCTTTTCCTGGTCCTGGTTATGGCCTGTGCGACATCGAACGGACGTCTGCGAGTGATACAGACTACCGATGTTCATGGCTATTTCGGTGATCCGGAAGAAGAAAATGGAACGGGAGGTCTGCGGCAACTGGAAGTCGTCGTGGAGGATGCAAAGTCCGCGGGTTGGCCTGTTCTCCTATTGGATTCGGGGGATATGTGGTCTGGTACGCTCCTTTCGGATTCCAATACGGGCGAACTTGGAGTACGCCTATTCAACGCTCTGGGTTATGGAGCGGCCGCATTGGGCAATCACGAATTCGACTATGGTTCGGAGAAGGGTAATCGGGAAGGTGGGGAGGACCCATTTGGTGTGTTGCGGCGTAATATACGGAACGCGAACTTTCCGGTTCTGGCTGCCAATCTTCGTGACCGTACGACCGGTGCGTTTCCCGCCTGGAAGAATCTAAAGCCTTCGGTTCTGATCAACCGAGGGGGGTTCCGAATCGGGTTGATCGGCTTGATCACAGCAGAGACTCCGAGCATCACCTTCCCCTATGTGGGTGAGGGGCTGGAATTTACCGATCCGATTGAGGCGGTGCGGCAGGAGGCTCCCAGATTACGGGCCGCCGGTGCAGAGCTTATCTTTGTTGTGGCGCATATCGGAGGAGGGTGTACCCGTTTCGATGACCCCGATGATTTGAGTCATTGTATCCCGGATACTCCGATCTTTACCCTCGTCCGGTCGTTGCCCAAGGGTACCATCGATGCGGTCTTTGGCGGGCATACCCATATGCCGGTGGCTCATCGTGTGGCTGGTGTACCGATTATTCAGGCCGGCCGCTATGCAGCCCAGATCGGCACCCTCGATGTTACGCGTACAGCGGACGGCGGCATCGAATTTAAAATCCACCCTCCGCGACCATTACGGGTACAGGGGAACCGTGGCAAGACAGGCCCTGTATCGAAGATCCTGGACACCTTCGAGGCAAAGACTGCGGCGGCGCGTGGACGCAAACTGGGTGTGATTCTAAAGGAACCCCTGGACCGGGTGTTTACCGAGAGCAGTGCTCTGGGCAGTTTCCTATGCGATACCCTCCTTCAGATGGTTCCTGGTCGAGAGATCTGCATTTTGAATAGTGGTGGGCTACGCCATGACCTGGCGGCCGGTGAACTGACCTATGGGCGGCTATACGATGTTATGCCCTTTGGGAATATGGTGGCAGAGTTGGATATCAAAGGCTCCGAATTGCGAGAGTTTTTGCGCATTACGACCTCTGGAGGTCATGGAGTGTCGCAGATCGCTGGGCTACGCGTGGAATATGAACCCGGGCGTGATGCCTGCCCCTCCAAGGATCGGGATGGGGATGGTGAGATTGGCAAAACCGATCGGGATCGTCTGATATCGGTGACCCTCGCAGATGGCAGCCCGATTGACCCCGATCGAATCTATAAACTGGTCACCAGCAGCTTTCTCGCGCGCGGTGGCGATAGTTTGTTGGGTCTTATCAAGGGGATGAACCCAGAGCGGGTTCGGGTCCGGTATGATCTGGGGCCGATGCGGGAACGGTTTGTACAGTGGTTTACCGATCCGGCGCGAAAGGGGCAGATACTCGAGCGGCCGAAGGATTATGGAGAACGGCTACGTGCTGTTGGTACAACCAAGACTGGATTCAAATGTAGTGACTAAGCATTTGCCAGCAGGGGTGGGCTTCGGTACAAAATTTGATACTCTACAGGACGAACGATGGGTGGCCGTTGGGGACGTAAAGACCGCGGCTGTTTTTGGAGGATTGATAATGACCTGGGTACGAAGCGCACGCGTGGATGGTTTTCTACGATGCATACTGACCATCTCCTTTCTCTCTCTTTGTGTTTCGTGTGGCGGTAGCGCGTCAGATACAAATGATCTAGGCACCTCCGCGGATATGGTGGGAATCGATCAGGCAGGTTCCGACACGGGACGGAGCTGCATTCCCAACTGTGCGTTCAAGCAATGCGGAGATGATGGCTGTGGGGGGTCCTGCGGGGTCTGTGGAGAGGGGCTGAGCTGTACCGAAGAAGGCTATTGCGCGGTGAACTGTATTCCCGATTGTGCGGGCCGAGACTGCGGAGATGATGGCTGTGGTGGCTCGTGTGGTTTCTGTGACCTGGGGACAGCCTGTTCCGATGCGGGGGTATGCACGGAGAGCTGTATTCCCGACTGCACAGGAAAGCATTGTGGTGCGGATGGCTGTGGTGGCTCGTGTGGTTCCTGCGCGGAAGGGCTCGAATGTGATGACCAATTCCGATGCGTGGAATCCTGTACCCCGGATTGTACCGATCGAACCTGTGGTGACGATGGCTGCGCGGGGAGTTGCGGGGATTGCGCCGAAGGTCTGGAATGTACCGATCAAGGCGTATGCGATGTTCCCTGTGTGCCAGACTGCGCGGGAAAACAATGTGGTGCGGACGGTTGCGGTAGCTTCTGTGGAGAGTGTCTGCCCGGCCTGGTCTGTGATGGGGCCGGTCTTTGTGAGCCCGCTCCTCCGTCACCCTATGGAGGTCCGTGCCATATCACGGCGGATTGTCAGCCTTTTGTCGTCAACCCGGATACCGGTGGCATAGCGATGAATCCTGCCTGGCCCGTCTGCCTGAATGGTCAATGTGCGGATGACGGCGACCAATGTCTGGCTCCCTTTGGTGTACCCGTCTGTGTTCGTTCTTGTTCGGTGACAAAAGATGATATCAATAATGCATCGGGCGAGGCGGGACCGGACCTTATTGACGATCCGGACGTTACGGGGTCCGTATGTGAAGGGGCGGACTCCACGGTCTTCGAAGGCTCCTGGAGCTGTGTAAATATCTCGGACCCGGGGACCATATTTGGTCTATGTATGCCGGGAGAGGATTTTCGGCCCTGCGACAATTCGACCGACTGCAGTGTCGATGAAACATGTCAGGTGTTGAGTATCGCAGGAACCATCGAGGCTCGTTGTTTGCCCCATATTCAAGATACGGCGGTTAATGTCGTCAGTCTGGGGGAGGTGTGTGAGGTCAACGTCTTCACACCGGCGGTCTTCTGGGCTGCGGAGGAGGCCTTCTGCGACACCCAGCTCTGCATCGGTTCAGGAGTTGGTTGTTCCGCGTTCTGTATCTCGGATGACGACTGTCTAACGGCGGGGGCTAGCGCATGT
>PBVT01000103.1 GCA_002728755.1 Myxococcales bacterium | reverse complement strand
CTTCAGGGTACGGACGTGACTAAATTCCTAAACCTTATTTATACGAATAGGTGGGATAATTTGTCAATCGGTGAGGGCCGTTTTGGATTGATGTTACGCGAAGATGGCCGCCTGCTCGATGATGGTGTAACGTTCCGGTTAGATCATGATCACTACCTGCTGTCTTCCGGATCGGGTACAGCGGAGGTCGTGCATGCACATATGAACAGACTACTGCAGGTCGTCTGGCCCGAGTTCGAGGTGTATATCACGACAGTAACCAGCCAGTGGGCCAACATATGCGTTTGTGGCCCTAGAGCCCGCGAGGTTTTGGTTGCCGCAGGGATTGATATTGACTTGAATTCGGATTTGTTTCCTTTTATGTCAATGAGGGAGGCCCGGGTCGCCGGATTCCTTTCCCGGGTTGCCAGAGTAAGTTACACCGGCGAACTCAGCTTTGAAGTGAATGTGCGTCGGCGCGATGGACTTGCGGTCTGGCAAGCGCTGATGGATACCGGCGCCGAGTATGGGATTACCCCGGTAGGGTCTGAAACGAGCGCGGTGTTGAGAATTGAAAAAGGTTACGTCTCTGCAGGCACAGAAGGAGATGGCATTACCAATCCATTTGATGCAGGAATGGGCTGGGTGGTCAATATGAATAAACCGGATTTTGTCGGTAAGAGGAGTCTGGTTCGCGATCGCTCGATCGGAGGCATTCGGCAAGAGGTGGTAGGACTGCTCGCTGACGATGATACGTTCGTTTTAGTTGAAGGCAGCGCTATAGTCGAACCCTCAAGTGCAGATGGATCACCCAATTATCTGGGGCATGTTACGGCATCTTGCTTTAGTCCTACTCTGGACCGGTCTATATCACTAGCACTTCTTAAAAACGGCAAGGCCCGGCACGGAGATATGGTCACCGTGTCGGGGTTGGATCGAACAACCCGTGCTCTGGTTGTTCCACCAGTATTTGTCGATCCGAAGGGCGAACGAATGAGAAACTGAAATGCCCTATAACGTGACGGTTGCGACCGGCATGGCACGACGGATGTATGTGTTGAGGGGAGGTGTCCTCGCCAGGGATTGTATCGCCAGAACTCTTCGTATCGACGTTCCAGTCACCCCCAACACGGTGACTTTCAGCAGTGGTAAATCCTTGTTGTGGTTGGGCCCGGAGGAGTGGTTGTTGAACGTCCCTGAAGGAGAGGAAGATCCATTCATTGGTGGTTATTCTCCAATTGAATGCGAGGAAACCGCAGTCATCGTGGATGTTTCCGATCATTACACCGTAATCAGCATCGGCGGTTCAGAATCTGTGGATGTGCTGTCTCAAGCCTGTGGAATTGACCTTGCACCCGAGTCGTTTTCACCCGGGCAGTGCGCCCGCTGCGCTTTTGCACGAACGACAGGTATCCTGAGACCCCTCGACGATCGCGGGGGCTATGAACTCATTATCGAATCGAGCTACGCGAAGTATGCTGAACAGTGGCTTACCCGGGCCATAGGAAAGGGTCCTACGGTCCCGGCTTGAATTTCCGGACCAGTTTTTTCTTCCGCATATTTCTCGCTAGTAACTGATGTCTACTGTTCGTTCTCATTGAATTCAAGTTCGATTGCTTCGCTAACCCCAGGGGCGGCTGCAACAATCTAGTGGGTGAGAATTTGTGAAAGAAAAAGCTTGGTTCGATCGCTTTCGGGTTGTGAGAAAAACTGCTCTGTAGGCGCCGACTCGACAACTTCTCCCTCGTCCATAAATACGACTTTGTCGGCAGCCTTTTTTGCAAACCCCATTTCGTGGGTGACCACAATCATTGTCATTCCTTCTTCAGCAAGCTCAATCATCACATCCAGGACTTCTTTGATCATCTCTGGATCAAGCGCTGATGTGGGTTCGTCAAAAAGCATGATTTTGGGTTGCATGCAAAGGCTACGAGCAATAGCAACTCTTTGCTGCTGGCCGCCTGACAGTTGCGCCGGGTACTTCATCGCTTGTTCTGGGATATGCACCCTGTTGAGATAGGTCATAGCCAGATCAGTTGAGTCTGCTTTGTAAAGACCTCGTGCTTTCATGTGTGCCAAGGTGAGGTTATCGACTACGCTCAGATGTGGAAATAGGTTGAATTGTTGGAATACCATTCCGATGTCTTTACGAATTTGTGCGATGTTTCGAGTATCTTCGGTGAGTTCATTTTTGTTAACCCAGATCTCGCCGTCATCATGTTCCTCAAGCCGGTTGATACATCGAATCATTGTGGATTTGCCGGATCCCGATGGCCCACAAACAACCACGCGCTCTCCTCCTGCGACTTCAAGAGAAACATCATTCAGCGCACGAAACTCACCAAAATATTTGAACACATTTTTTAATGAAATCATTTGTTCCAATTGCTTCTCCTGTTGCTAGCTAAGTATCGGGCTGTTCGAGTCCGTTGTTCGCAGTTATGGAAGATCCGTTAGCTTTGATAAATCCTATGAGTCCGTTTTTCGAGTCTGGTAAAAAGAAATGCCAGCGAATAACAGATACAGAAGTAAACACCTGCCACGAACAACCAGACCTCGAAGACATACTGGGTGGAGTAGGCGACTTCCTGTGCTAGAAAAGTCAGTTCCTGAATTGAGATCAGTGCCAAAATGGATGAATCCTTGATCAGGGTAATAAATTGTCCGGCTAGCGGAGGGAGCACCTTCCGAACGGCCTGGGGAAAGATAATCCAGCGGAGTGTCTGGAAGCGGCTCAGCCCAATTGATTGACCGGCCTCAGTTTGTCCTTTATCTATGGATTGAATTCCAGCGCGGATAATTTCCGTAATGTAGGCTCCTTCAAAAAGTGCCAGACAGATAATTCCAGAAATGACATTCGCAAAGAGCTCCGGGGGGCCTAACAGGATTTCAAGTACAGCAATGGTTTGCGGGGAGGCATCTACGGAAAGCTGGTCGATTCCCAGCAAAGGCACAAATTGAGAGCTCAAGAAGAAGAAAAAAACAAAAATAAAGACAACAGGGGGCATGTTCCGAATGAATTCTACGTATAGGCGACTCACCGTTCGGAAAAAGATTCGCGAACTGGTTCTCATAATGCCCATCACGATTCCGATAACGCTCGCAAGAAGCATTGACCAGATTACCAGCCCAAAAGTTGCTGTGAGTCCTTTGAGGAGCAGGTTAGGCGCATAGGCTTGCTGCTCTTCATCCCATCGTAGGATGTATTCCCAAAGAAAATCCCAGTGCCACTCATAAATCATTACGGTGTCAACCTTGTGGATGATATAGCCGACCAGAAAGATCGCTACCGCAATGACAATAATGTCAACTGCACGGGTAACAGCACTTTTGGGTTTTCTGCGCATCGTAAAAAATGGACCGTTGTACGGGGTCCCTAGTCAGGGTGTGTAGAAAATAGATGGCAATCCCGGATAAACCGGGATTGCCATTATGTACAACGTTAGGTTCTATTGTTTAAGATTGACCTGATCTGCCCAATCCATCGTGGTGAACCAATAGGTCCAGCGTTCCTGAAGCCATCCGTTACTGGTGTTCACCATGATCCAGTTGGAGAAGACGTTTAATCCATCTGGATCACCCTTGCGAATACCAAACGCCTCGTTTCCTTCCGTCAACTTTTCAAGAGTCGGGTTGAAGAGAACATCAGCATATTGAGCCTGCCACATGGTGGGTTTCGGGAAGCTGGTTAACACCGCGTGGGCATTCCCGTTGACCACCTCCTGAATAACCAGAGAACCGTCGTCAAACTGACGGAGCTTGGCTTTCGGGAATAATTTCTGGGTGTCGGTACATGAAGTTGCCCCACGCCGACAGGTAAAAGTCACTTTTGAACTGTTGTAGCCGTCGGGCCAGGCAAGATTGCCGGCAAGCTTCTTGTTAGCAACGATACCCATACCAGAGTGGGCATATGGCGCGGTGAAGTTGATGGTCATATTGCGTTTCGGCGTAACGCTCATACCACCGATTATCACGTCGAAATTACCGGCAATCAGAGCGGGGATAATGCCCGACCATGCGGTGGGTACAAATTCGATCTCGACGCCGAGGTCGGCCGCGACCTTCTTTGCAACGTCGATTTCGAAACCAATCAGTTCACCCTTTTTGTCACGCATAGCCCACGGTACAAAAGTAGACATACCGACTTTCATTTTGCCCCGTTTGGTGATGCTCTGGATAACACTTTCAGAGGTCAATTGCTGTTGCAATTCCCCTGCCATGGTAGCGTGGGGCGCTAGCGCAATCCCCAGGAAGGCTGCGATTCCCACGAACGCCTTTTTTACGAGTTGCATAGTTACTCCTTATTGAAAATGACCCAGGAACCCATTCCCCAGGTTAGTGAAAATGTACTATTCGATCTCATGGGTAGCTCAGCCCGCCAGTGTAGAGCGTTTCATGTAGCGCTCGAAACGACTGATGACAACGGACAGCGAAATCGTGATCAAAAGATAAATGGCAGCAACCGTTATCCAGATTTCAAATGCCATAAACGTTTCGGAGATGATATCGAGGCCCGACGTCGTCAGATCGAAAACTGCAATAACGCTGACAATTGCTGAATGCTTTATGAGGTTGACCAGAATTCCGGCCAGGGGTGGCAGAATTATTGGCAGCGCCTGTGGCAGGGTGACATAGCGATAGATTGCAGCTCGACTGAGCCCTAGACTGGCACCGGCTTCTGTTTGTCCTCGGGGTACTGACAGGATCCCGCCGCGAATAATCTCTGCCGCGAAAGACCCTTCAAAAAATGAAATGCACAACACCGCAACCCAGAACCGGTCAATTTCGAAAATCGGTCCCAGGACGAAATAAAAAACGAACAGCTGAATCAGAAGGGGAGTATTGCGGACCAACTCAAGATAGACCGTCGCAAGCAGTTTGCCGGAATACGAATCCGAAAGACGCAAAAATGCCGTCACTAGCCCGATCAGCAATCCCAGAACAATGCTGTAGACGGAGATCTCTAGGGTCACCAACAGGCCGTCGATGAGCGGCCCGAAAATAAGCTCACCGTCGATTACCTTATACAAATATTGGGGTATCCGGTGCCATTGCCATACGTAGTGCATCTCCGCGGCTCCCCGGATAAGCAGCCAGATCAGCCCTCCGCCCAGGATGATCAGTTGGAAGGTATCTGTGATTATGGAGTTGCGTTTGCGCTTCGCACGCAATGCAGCAATGCGGCCCGTTTTAATAGCCATCAAATCCCTTCACTCATCAAAATCGGTTGCCTGACCGGATTGATCCATAACTGCAATTAGTTGGCTGTAGGATCTCGTGTCTCTAATTTATCAACCAGCCAGTTCTGGAAATACCTTACGTTGGCTTCCCAGGTTTTGGAGAACCGCACATCGTTGGCAACTGAAGAACGCCTCGCCTTTTGCTGTAGTTCCATACAATGATGGTCCTGTGCCCGAATACCGCGACGGCCGGTTATGGTGCGATCCGGGCCGAGCCAACGTTCAAGAATCTTATCCACCTCGGGCTGGAGCTCTCTGTTGTTCTTTATACCAGGTGGGATAAACCAGGCCATCTTCGCGAGGGTCTTATCCGGCGCGATCGGTATATAAACTGCGGGCGCAAATTCTACCCGGCCCATGCTGGCGGTCACATTGGGTAGTATCGCATTGGCGATACTGGTGAAAATTTGGGTTTTGGAGACGTTGGATTTCCAGGGCATGAGAGGAAGTCGACCCGGGTCGGGTCGTGCGGATTCTTTTCGCAGGGCATTGGGTCTTAGCATCAGACAATTATTGTAGGCCACCATATCTGTACAAGGTTCGCCAGTTTCCAGATCGACTTCATCCGACATCAGATCGAATATGCCCTGGTGAACCCAAACATGATGGTAGACCTCCCAGTTTTCCATGACGAGCTTCCAATTTGCGTCAAAAATCCACGATTCAGTGTGAACGACCTCCATAGAGTCGAGATCGAGATGACCAAGTTCTTCTTGCATCTCGGAGAGATATTCCCCAAGACTTTGGGCAGACCCGCTCAGATTAATGAAAACAATGTGATTCCATACCGCACTTCGAACGGGTATCAGACTCGCTGAACCAGGATTCACCGGACACTTATTTGAGCTTGCAGTGCCATCCCAGAAGGGAGTGGCAAGCAACCCACCATCAAGGCCATATACCCAGCCGTGATAGGGACACTTGAAGGTTTTTAATCCACTCGCCTGGGATTCCAGGACAATGGTCGCGCGATGTCTACAGACGTTGTGCAGGACCTGGATACAGGAATTATTATCTCTACACAAAATCAGAGGTGTGCCTCCGACTTCTATCGGAATGGCATCGCCAGTGTTAGGAACGTCGGAGTCAAAGCCGATGCCAACCCAGGTGTCGTGGAAGAGACGTTCATTTTCGAAAGCAAAGAATTCAGAATCAGTGTAAATCGATGCCGGCAGGCCTTTAGCCAGATCTAAATCTGGTTCCCTAAGTTTTCTGAGAGTCTCTGGGCTTAGGAAATCGTCCAAGTGCATAGTGGTAATATCTTTTTTCATTGTTTGTGTTCCGTTAGGGCGCAAAGCAGTCTGCCTAAACGTTGAAGCATCGTAGACTTCGTTTTGATACTAGCATATATTTTTTTGAGAAATCTTATACCTTATCGCTTGTTCAGTATGTTTGATGAAAGAGGTCTCGTGATCATTTGGAGTTACGTGATATGCCTAGAATGAATCTGTATAACAACTTTATCGTTGCTCCGATCAGTAGAGCTTTAGGGGCTGTGGTTACGGGGATTGATCTCTCGAAAAAACTTGAACCTTGACAAGTCTCTGAAGTAAGAGATGCTCTCAATGATTTTCTCGTTCTCCTTATTCAGAGACCAGACACTTACGGTAGCAGATCAACGAACCTTTGCCGAATACTTTGGGAACCTGATTCCCCACCCCTGCGTTCAGGGGGTTCCGGAAGATCCAGACATCTTCCGCACTGTTCAAGAATCCGGAGAGGACTACAGTCGGGATAACTTTTATCATTCTGACCTAATGTTTCTCGATAAACCTCCAATGGGTTCAGCGCTTTATGCCGAAGAAGTGCCTCCTTACGGCGCGGATACTGAATTTTGCAATATGTATCTGGCTTATGACGCTCTCCCAGATGGTCTTAAAAAGATAGAATAGGGGCGCGATGCCACCCGAGAACCAACTCAACGTAGAAGCCGGATTGCGTAATCTGTTCATCGCTTGCGCTGGTCTGAAAGTGGGACAATCTGTGCTGCTGGTGGGTGAATCTGGGGAGAATCCATATTTTGAGCCCACTCTTATCAAGGTAGCGAGTCGAGTGGCTCAGCAGCTGGGGCTGAGCGTTGACACTGTCTTTGCAGAACCCGTATCGGGTGCCGGCGATTTTCCTCCGGTAGTTGCACATGCAATGCAAGCAGTGGACGTGACTATATTCTTCTCCCGACTCGGTGATCAAGTCAGGTTTTCGGATGCCCCGGGATCAAGCACAAAGGTCATGTGTTACGCCACAACGCCTGAGTACTTTGCGGCACCCTTCGCCACCGTTAGTCACCATTCGATGAGACATATACACGACCTTCTCGTCAATCGATTGCTCTCCGCTAAAACTTACCGGATTAGTGCGCCATGCGGGACCGAGCTGTACGGTGAGATAGACAAAGAAGGTAAAAGCTGGGACGGGGCGACAACAGAATTCCATGTGGAGCAGTTTCCTATCATGATTTTCCCGCCAATCAATACCCATCGTCTAGGCGGTACTTTGATCGTCGATCGATTTATTACCTCATCATCGACGCGGGCCTATGACGACAGTACCCTTCGAATCGAGACGCCTGTGGTCGCTACCCTGGAAGATTCGAGAGTCGTTGGCCTGGAAGGAGAGTCGGCATTAGTCGATGCTATGAAAACCCAACTCGAGCGGGCTGCCGAACTTACGGGTGGAAATCCCTGCTCGATCAACTCCTGGCATACCGGAATTAACCCAGGTACATTTTTCCATCAGGATCCTTACAAGGATTTGGAATACTGGGGTACGGTCACTTTTGGTTCACCAAGGTATACGCACTTCCATGGGGCTGGTTACGACCCAGGCGACATTGCCTATCACCTTATGGACGCGACCATCGCCTTCGATGATGAGGTCTACTGGGAAAATGGTCGTTTTGTTTTCCTGGAGCGACCGGAAGTACGGGACGCACTGCCTCCTGAGGATTGTGCATACCTTAATGCTGGGGCAAACCAGGATATTTGTATCTGATGAATCGCATCACCGAGTCCGGTTTCTCCGCAGGGCAATTGTCAGCTGCTGTCTACGGGGCTGGTTGCGGAATCAGGTGATCTGAACACGCTGATTTCTGTTGAATGCTACAGGCCTGACATCATGACCAAGACAATACCCGGCAAAATCGCCTGGATCGATACGATTGCGGACGAGCAGGCCGGACCGGCATTGAAGCGTTCGCTGGACAATGCGCGAACACCCAGTGGGACGGTCGACAATGTCATGCGGGTCCATAGTCTTCGGCCGCACACCATGGACGGGCATGTCGCGCTGTACCGCTCTGTCCTCCATAATGATGCCAATACACTGCCACCGTGGCTCGCTGAGACTATCGGAAGTTATGTGTGCGTCCTCAATGATTGCACCTACAGCTATCACAACCACTGGTCCAATGCCCGTCACCTCATCGAAGATGAAAGGCGTGCTTTAGAGATCGAGAAAGCCCTGCTGGCAGATGACCCTGAGGCAGCATTCAGCGGAGCTGAACTCGCAATGCTTCGTTACACCCGTAAGCTGACGCTCAGACCGGGGGCCATGGAGGCAGCGGATGTGGCCGCCATGCGTAATGCTGGCGTCAGCGACAGCGATATACTGGAAGTCAACCAGGTGATCAGTTACTTCTGTTACGTACATCGGCTGTTGAATGGTCTCGGGGTAACTACCGCAGGTGACGTTATCGGATACTATGAACAGGCGCCACCGTCAGGGGAACTGGATTCCTAGCTGCCGTAATGAGCAAGCAGTCTGTCAACCACTCCAACTATCGAATCAAAATCTAGCAAATTCCAATTGTTTCAGGCATCTGAGCAAATGACTTGGCGAGCCTTGT
>PBVT01000102.1 GCA_002728755.1 Myxococcales bacterium | reverse complement strand
CACACATACCGATATACCGAAGTCGGTTTCACAAGCCCGGTTGCACTCTCCACAATGGGCAATATCGGACGCCAGATCCGTCTCACACCCATTCGCATCGTTCGAATCACAATCAACATAACCGGTGATACACCGCTCCACCGTACCACTCAGGCTCAGGCGAAGAGGTATAGCCTCCTCGCCTCCTCGCTCTCCTAAGACATCCACAAACTCTGCAGGAATGGGGCCTTCGAGATCTCCAGCCTCTAGATTAATGGTCAGAACAACGCTCGTCTGACTCTGCAGCGTCATTGGTGTAGCCAAAAGCACTTGTTGCTGGCTAACCGGGATATCCTCCACAAAGGACAAACTGACCGAGCTCGACGACACAAGAGTGCCGGTCACCGCAATCGGGCCATCGGTCGTGTTGGTCAGACGTACACGGCGAACATGCGTACTCTGTAATGGAACCGCACCAAAATTCACTATAGTAGTGACGGTACACGTATCGGCATCCACATCATTAAATACGCAGGCTTCCAGGCCCAACAAAGTGTCTGGAGGCGTCGGTTTTGTGTCGGAATCGCCCGAACCACAGGCCACCAAAACGCATAGTATGGTGGCACTCAACCATTGAAGTCCACGTATACCCGATATCCTGAACATAATTCCTCCATGCATTCGCCAAGCCAGATTCTACGCAAATTTGCTGGATTGTTGAATTCCAATTGGTTCAGATAAGATGCATTCTCTATCTAGCTACACCAGAGTTCTGTGTAAACCCGGGACAAATCTCGTCAACTACCATGTCACGATTTGAACAAAAAACCGAATTTCCTGGCAGCCCTGGAGAGCACTCCAGGAACGCTCACAATGAACGGATGAGGCATCAGAGAAGGCCTTTCTTCGCCAGGCACCGAATGTTTACGCTGGTATTGACCATCGCTCTTTTCGGCTGCAACAGCCCCTCTCTTATCGCAGGACAGTCGGGACAACCCTACCCCGAACCCGTGCGTACACAATTCCTGCAGGCTTGCCCCACCTCTACGGTGTTCACGAATCTGCCCCGAACCCTGGTCCATACGGCTGGTTTCGACCCGGCGACAATATGTGTCGATATTCTAAGCCAATTCGAAAAGAGCGTGCCGTATACCGAATTCACAAAGGTGTTTGGTGGCTTCGCCGAAATTCGTCCCGGTTGGCGGCCGCAACGATCGCAAGATGATCGAAACGGAAAATATGCGTTGCTCGTCCAGCTTCTCGACATCCAGGAGGCTACCCTCAAGAAACACTTTCTTGACGGTGTTGATGCGACCTGCCGAAAAGCATCGAGTAACGAAACGATGAAAGACGCACACTGCACCTGTCTACGCAGCAACCTTGACCAGAAGAACACCTGGAGCACAATCGTATCACGTTCAAAAAAGGACCGGTTCCATAAGCATGTTATGGATATCAGTCTGCTTTGTGCCAAGAACCTGAATATTGAGGTCGAATCGTACGACGCCGATCCCAAACCGACGCCAGAAGCACCACCCGCAAACAGTCCATGAGCACGCCATGAATCAACCCCCTCCCATGCCAGAACCCACCCATAAACCTCTCGATATGATGAGCCTGTTCCAGATGGTGCAGGATCTGCGAGGTGGGTCCGACGACGGTATCTTAACGCACGAGAAGTTGAAGGAGATCGCGGCATCAAAAGATGTCCCCGTATCCCACGCCTATGCCGCCATGGTATTTGATCCGGGCCTGGCTATTGACGCGAAAGAGTCACTAACCATCGCGATCTGTACGGGCCGCTGCCAGCTATTTGGCGCTATTCCCCTATTGGAGCATCTCATCGAGACAATGGAAGCTCGCAGCGCCGCCGGAGAGGGAGGCTTTGATATCGTACCGCGAAACTGCCTCGACCAATGCGACTACCCGCCCGTTATGATCAGTCGATCATCCGCAGGCATCTGCTCCCACCGATACGCGAAAATCGAAGACGCAAACGAATTGCTTGAAGCGCTAGCGCAGGACGGGTGATGCGGTCAGGACACGGCATTCCCAAAGCCCTTCGATGCGCGAGTCTCCTTCTTGGCGTTCTATGGGTCGGTTGCGCACATACAGGTCCAAGGGAGGCTCTACCAGGAGTCTCAACCCAGGAATATGAGACTATCGTGGCGAGCGCTATTGATGCCAACGCCCTCCATTGCAATGGACATCGAGCCTGGAGCACTACGCTGAACGAGCATGTATCGGAGACAACGAATGCGATCCTGAAGGCTCTCCCCGCTTCCAACTCGACGGAATCACAAAAGGCGGTCTCCAAGACTGTCTTCTGGCGCCTTGTTCGCTCCGCCATCATCGACGGAAATCTAAATAATCTGGGAGCTATTCGATTACGGGGCGTGCAGACCACGACTGGGGAGCCAGTTCTTGTCTTCCGCACAGGCCTCACCCCAACCCCGGCCCAGGAGGGATCTTGTGTCCACAGTCTGGTGCACGGAGGAAAGGTACGCCATATCGTAAACCTTTATGCGGGAGATATCCCCTCGAAACAGCTGGAGGAACAAGAGGCTGCGGTGATCAAAGCGGCTGGTGGCACCTATTTCTCCGCTCGAGAGGCTCCAGCCGAATTGGCCCATTGGAGAGACGAAGTTCGGGACCATGCGACCCCCGAAGAGTGGCGAAAACCGGCACAGGCCCTCGCCAAACTCATCAACGAGCATATTCTTCGTCCGAATGGACAAGCTCCACGCGGTAATATTCATATCCATTGTGGCGGTGGTATGCACCGGACTGGGATGGTGTTCGGTATTCTTCAACGATGCTTGAATCAAGCGACAGAGGCGCAAATCACGTGGATGTATCGGCGCCATGTTGCCTGGCAAAACGACGAGACTCCCGGAGGCTTCGAGCAGAAAAACCTCGACTTTATTCAGGCCTTCGACTGCTCCCTCTTGAAACCCTGAATACCCAACGGGGGGCGGGGGTTGGAAATTACCCCTTCGGGTCTGCTATGGTTCGCCGGACTGCCCCCAACAGACAGGACAAACCCATGCGCTTCCTCCATCGGCACACTCTTCGACTTCTGGTTATCTCGTTGGCAACGATTCTCGTTCAGGGCTGCAGTGGCAGCGACGACACAGATCCAGACGGATTCACAAACGCGCAGGATACGACGAATACGGTGGACACATCGATTCCAGATTCCAGCACAAACCCCGGAGATACCGCGTCGAATAACGATCTGGGGATATCCGATAACGGCTCCAATACGGATAGCGGCACCACTTCGGACCCGGGTTCGGGCCCCATCAACCCATCCGACGAGGTCGACCCGAATTGTACTGATGGCCTCTATACTGAAATTCTACCGGATCCAAACGCATCGATACAAAGCGCCATCAGCAACTATTCCTCCAATGGATATATGGAATTTATCCAATCCATACTGGAGACGCGCTTCCCCATCGGCTGGTACATACTCGAAGGTGGCCTACAATCCAACGCAGGCTTCGGCCCGAACAACTGTGTCGACACATTCCTACAGAATAAGAGTGCAGCCTCCGACGTGATCTCCAGACTATCGACTCTCGTACACGAATGTGGCCACTTCTTTAATCTGGGAAATATGAGCTTCGACAGCAGCACCTACTATATCAACCCCACATTGAGTTTCACTTGTAATGGGGGATCCAACCAGTTTGGAGGGAAAACATTCTCGCGAAGCAAGCTTCTAGAAGACGAATACCAGAGTCAGTTCGTGCCGTGTGAATCGGGGCAATTCACCGGTTGTGACAGTTATGCGAGTCTTTATCTGACGGGCCAGATGGGTGATCAAGGCTTTGATACCCTATTGGAAGAGACGGTCCAATACGTTAACTCGCTCGCAACGGGCTACGCGTTTCACGACCAATACGTCTGGCAGGTGAGTGAACGAGATGGGATCCTCACGTTCCTCTGGTATGTGGAGCGATATCTTCGAATGGCACGGCTCGATTATCCCGAAACCTATGCTTTGATATCGGGTGACGCCTGCTGGCGCTCTGCCATCCTGACGGTATGGGGACGCGCCTGGTTATTCCTCGAGGAAACCAAGGACATTCAAAATCTTGGCCTGGATGACGATCTGGTGATCAACCTCGTACGTGCTCCCGAGCTCCTCGAGGAGATCGAACGTCTACGTGATCTGGAAGGCTGCCCCTAGCACCCTCGCCAGATCATCCATGGGACCGCGTAAGAGGTGAGCTGTCGAGTCCATGGGACTCGGGCTCCGGCCGCTGGTAGGCGTCCAAATCGATATCGACCTCAAACTGGCTCCAGTCCAAGCGTGGTGGCCCTTCTTCGGTAATCCTCTTACCTTCCTGCAGTGCCCGATTCACCACATATTCCTGTGCCCTACGCAGGTCATCTGGCGACATGGTTGAGGTCTCGGTTACTCGGTACCGGTTTTGCGGGTCGAATTGAAGTCCCAGCTCTTCGTGCCGCTGGTGTAGTTGCGTTCCCGGGAGAACAAGCAATCGATGGACTGTGACATATACCCCTTCGACGGCCATGACTTCCTCAAAACTAGCGACGAACGACTCGTAGGTCTCTCCAGGTAAACCCAGAATCATCGCCACATACATAGGCGCCACACCCCGAAACACATCGACGGCCCGGTGCAAATGCTCAATCGTGCTCTTTCGCCGCATAGGGCCCCAGGTATCCGCAGACGAGGATTGCAGCCCAAACATCAGCTTTGCCACCCGGATCCCCTCCAGAGCTTTTCGTTGTGCGGGTCGGGATATCGCGGGATATAGCTGAAAGGAGTAGCGTAATCGCTGTTCTGGATCCCCTAGGCGGATCCCATCGCATACATCCAGAAAATGCTGATCGGTCACATTGGCCGTGCTCGCTCCGGCGTCAATCCAATCGGCTTCATTCCATCGTGTGATGGCAGCGATCTCGGCTCCAATCCGTTCGGGCGTCTTGCTCAACCATAGCCCCTCACGCGACGAACGCGCGTCACTACAAAATGAACACTCGAACCGACAGCCAATCGCCATCTCAACAAAGGGTCGCGCGACCTGATAGGCTGCCCCATCGATGTACGGTGATGCGAGGTCCATCAAATTCTCTGGAGCGTGGGCCGGTGGACCAAAGAGTACTTGTCCATCCCGACAGATCGCCAAGCCCTGCAACGGTTCGGAGAAGCCCTGACCAGGCGCCGTCTTCATCAACGTACGAACCAGGTTCTCCAATGTGTATTGGCCCATTCCAATGGCAACAGCATCTACTGCGTCCCAGCCATGGAACCAATCATGCCGTTCACGAAATAAGGAGAAGGAACATCCCCCAAAAACAACCGGAAGATCCGCGCGCTGCTCTTTGAGGCATCGTGCCGTCTTCTCTGAGCACTCAAGATTCCAGCTATAACAGGTGAACCCAACCAGATCGGGCTCCTTATCGAGTATCTCCTGGCAAAATACAGCCGGATCCGTACCCGTCTGAAAATAGATCTCCACCTCGATCCGATCGGCGAGGTCTTCGCAAGCCCGAAGATGAGCGCGTAGGTATTCCGATGCACCGGGGCCATAATCAAAGAAATCGGCGCCGATATTCGCGAGCACTACCTTGAATACTTTGTCCGTTGCGACCATAAAGCTCCAGAAAGGACGAAACCTATTGCTCTACTATATGCAATAGACCTCTCGACGACCAGTCATCCGTCGAACGACCGAAACCCAATCACCCCCAGTACTGACCGACTAATTCTGATTTTCCTTTGACTTCCGGCTCGGATTTCCTATTTATGCGGCCATCTGATCTCCTTTTGCTCTGAGGTAACCTATGTTTGTTCGACGCGCCGCAATGTTCGTCTCTGTCTTATTTGCTCTGGGCTGTGCAGAAAAAAGCCAGAAACCTGCACCCAACCCAAATGAGAACCAGGGAGCGGAACCAAACACACCAACGAATCCGACCAATACGACCGCTACACCGAATAAAGCAGCGGAAACCCAGAAAGTGGCTGCAGCAGGCACCGCTGGTGGCGGATGTATCTATGACAAGGCCATCAAGACTGTGGATCCAAATGCCAAGGCCGAAGCGCATACATGTGGAACGGTGGCAGCCTCTGCCGAGTTGACCGAGGGTGAAGAGACTCACTTTGGAGACGAGTTCAGCAGTGTCACACCGGTTCCCGTGACGGATATCCTGGCAGACGCCAACAGCTTCCACCAGAAGACCGTTCGTGTACGGGGAAAAATCGCCACAGTATGTAAAAAGAAGGGCTGCTGGTTCACCGTATCAGCGGCCGATGGCAAGGGTGGCACCATTCGCGTATCGACCAACTATAAGTTCTTCGTCCCCCTCGACTGTGATGGTAAAGAGGTCGAGGTCGAAGGCTCCTTCGTGAACGTTCCCTTGAGCGAGGCCGCTCGCAAGCATCTCGCCGAAGATGCTGGCGAAGATCCCTCCAAGGTATCCGGAGAGGTTACTGAGCCAACGATCATCGCCACTGGCGCCAAGATTCGCGGCTGATCAGCAAGTAGCTCTATAGCGGTTCGACCTCGAAGAACTGCAAGTCGTCTACATTGCGAAGTGCGAATTCCACGGCCCATTGGTTCTCCGCCAATATGACCTGGTTCCCATTACGATCTTGGACGAGGCGATAGCTCTGGCGCTTTTTCAGCCAGTCCAGAGCTTCGTCGCTTCCTTTGATCCATCGAGCCACACCATAGGGCAGAACTTCAAGCTCCGCTGACACCCGATATTCGTTCTTCAGACGCTCTTTCAGTACTTCGAACTGTAGAAGCCCAACCGCACCGAGCCAAGCGTCCTGGAGCCCAAGCTCCGGACGATAGAAGAGCTGAATCACACCTTCGTGAGACAGTTGCTGCAGACCCGTATCCAACTGCTTCCGCTTCAAGGGATCCTTAAGCAGTACACGCGCAAAATGTTCCGGTGCAAAGCGGGGAATACCGTCGAATTTCAAGACATCCGCCTCGGCCAGGGTATCCCCGATACGTAGCTTGCCTGGATCATAGAGGCCGACAATATCCCCGGGCCAGGCTTCATCTACGATAGAACGTTCCTGCGCCATGAAGGTGTGTGGCTTCGATAGCTTTAACTTCTCACCACTACGACCGATTGTTGCATCCATCCCGCGACGAAAACGTCCACTTACGACCCGGACAAAGGCAACACGGTCCCGATGCCGTGGGTTCATGTTCGCCTGGATCTTGAAAACAAAGCCGGAAAATTTCTCGGCGCTGGGCTCGATCGTTATCACTGTATCGTCGGGCTTTCTCGCTTCGCGCGGCGCCGGTTCCGCTGCATTCTGCGCCAAGAACGCCAGTAGCGGCTCCACCCCGAAGTTGGTCATCGCCGAGCCCCAGAAGATCGGGCTCAATTCCCCTTTGAGAAAACGATCAAGGTCCCAGGGATCTCCCGCACCTTCCAGCAGCTCCAACTGCTCACCGACCTCGTCCATACGCCCCTGACCAAATCGTTCCGGCGCTTCGTCCATGGAGATGGTGTCGACCTCGGCTACGTTCTGGCCATGATCCGAATCGGCATACAGTTGTACCCGTCGGCTTGCCAGATCAACGACGCCATCAAAGTCTCGCCCCATCCCAACCGGCCAATTCATCGGACATACACCGAGATTCAATGTACTGGCGACCTCATCAATCAACTCCACCGGGTCCCGCCCCATACGATCCATCTTATTCATAAACGTAACCACCGGTAGCTTACGCATACGACAGACTTCGAATAGTTTCAGGGTACGGCTCTCTACCCCCTTGGTGTGGTCAATCAACATGACCGCCGAGTCCACGGCGGCCAGAGTACGGTATGTGTCCTCCGAGAAATCCGCATGACCCGGAGTATCCAATAGGTTCAGAGCCCGGTTCATATAATTGAATTGAAGCACCGACGAAGTGACGGAGATCCCTCGCTCCTGCTCCATCTTCATCCAATCACTGACCGCATGACGCGAGGCCTTTCGCGCCCGAATGGAGCCCGCGAGATGGATCGCTCCACCGTAGAGAAGCAACTTCTCTGTCAACGTGGTCTTTCCCGCGTCCGGATGGGAGATAATCGCGAAAGTCCGTCGTTCCGATTCTGGTTGGGCTGGCGACATCCATAGGCCTCATGGGTGAACGACCCGGAAACTACACGAAGAATGAAAAACCGCAAGAGCTAGATCGGCGGGTGACGATAATTCCACGCCCTATCGATACAGTCCGATCAATCGTATCGACAGTCATCCGACGGTCCGGAAGCGCCAGACGTGCCAATATTGCCGAAGGACAGTCCACCCGAACCACCCTCCCCGGCCGATCCACCAACGAAATTATTACTCGATACGGGATCACAGTAATTCAGCGCGCCAGAGACGCCCTGGGTAAAGATCCCAAAGGAACCACCACCACAGCCACCGCCGCCGCCGCCGCCATGACCACCAGCACCTCCTTCTCCACCTTTCCCAGCGTTCTTATAACACCAGCAACTACCGGGGCATTGGCCGCCAGCGCCGCCGTTTCCACCGGTACCACCAACGCCTCCATTACCGCCGGCACCACCGGTACCACCAATCCCTCGATAGACCGTATTTTCCGCGATGATGGGAGCCTCACCACCAAGAACAAATACCGAGAAGGATCCGCCCCCAGCTTCTCCACCACTTCCAGCACCACCGCCGCAACCGCCAGAGCCGCCGCCACCGCCATGACCACCCAGACGATCATTACTACAGCCAATATTGCATTCACCGCCGCCACCGGCACCGCCGCCGCCGCCACCACCGCCAGCCGCACCGGTACTTCCGCCCTGGCCAAGACCGCCGAACCAATGGCCATCAACGACAGTCCCATTCGCAGCACTGGCGGAACAACCGGGGCCACCGGCACCCGCTGTACCCGCGGTACCATTTCCACCGTTCTTACCGGTCATTGATCCGCCAGGGAGAATACAGGTGCTTCCGTCCAGCCGACCATCGTTACCGGCGTCACCACCCGATCCAGCCGCGCCGCCACCAGCACCGCCGGCTGCCTGCCCAGCCCCACCATCGATACCGCTGAATTCAATACCACCGACGGCAGGGCAAAGGTTCCCACCACCGGCACCACCGTTCACGCTGGTACCGTCGCAAGTGCGTTGGCCACCATTATCATATTGGCGATCATTCCCTGCACCACATACCTGCCAGCCCGTTGCGACGAAGGCGTCGTAGCCCGTACCACCGGATGGACGACCGTCTCCATCGGCACCATTCTGACCAGCCGGTGCAGCGGTGGAGGCCGACGCTGCTCCACCGGAGCCCGCGTAGATGATATTGGATCGAATCTGTAGACCGGGCCCCGAATCGCGCACGTATACGGCATAGGAATTCCCGCCCACGGTATTGGTTGGCCCATAGATCACAAAGCCTTCAATCCAGGTAGAACCAATAATGTCCTGGGCCACTACTGTTCGTTGGTGGAGCCCAAGCTCCGTTCCCCGAATGGTCGTAAGGGTGGAGGCCAGATGTCGCTCCCAGGTATCGGCACGGAATGCACCCAATACGGAGATTCCGTTCACCAGATGTACCGTCTCTTCGTAGAGGCCGTCCGCGACCAGGACCTTGGTACGGCCCAACGACTCAGCCCGCTGGAGCCCCGCGGTCAGGCTGGCGCACGGGCGATGGTCTGGCCCTGTTCCAGCCGGACCAAGACCGCAACCTACTAGATCATCCGCGTTCGAATCGGCTGAGGAGACATAGATAGCGTTGGGATCGAGAACAAACTCACAGCCATCATCGGGCACGGCATTCAAATCAAAATAATCTGTAGCCACACCAGTACACGCTGGATTGGGATCAGCCACCCCACAACAGACCATCTTACAAGACGCACTACCAACGGTGTCGCACACACCATAAGCGTTTGGTTTCGCAAAGATTTCTGTGCAATCTGTAAAGCAGTTTCCGCAGGTCTCTGCGTAGGCGTATTGCCCCCCAATCTTCCAGTCCTCGTCGGTCTCTCCATCGCAGTTGTTGTCCACCCCATCACATACTTCCACGCCCGGTTCTTTCGGCGATGCGTTGCAGATCGTTGCGGCGGTGGGATCCGCTGGATTACAGATCTGAATCCCCGGATTGGCGCAGGCTCCTTCGCCATTGGTGCAGATATCGCCCTTATTCGCCCAGAGTGGTCCTTCGTCGATCCCCTCGTCGCAATCGTTATCCAAACCATCGCATTGCTCCGGTTCGGGCTCACCGGGTTCCGCGTTGCACTCCGTACCAGACCCATCGGCATTGCACTCGAAGAAGCCAGGGCGCGCACAGCTCCCCAGACCAGCGAAACAGGCCGAGAAGAGGCTCGCGAAGTCTTCGTCCGTGGTGCCGTCACAGTCATCGTCCACGCTATTGCAGGATTCCGCCGTAGGAGTCTGTCCAAGGCATACCAGCTCCTCACTGTCCGCTGTGCAATCCATTACTCCTGGGCAGCTTCCTACGGTATTTTCCACATTGCAGGGAGCCCCTCTCCCCAGCACATCATCAATCGCCTGGTTGCAATCGTCGTCTTGCCCATTGCACGTCTCTGCGGCGGGTGCGTCTGTGCTGCAATCGACCCAACCGAGCACAGAATCACAGGTCTCCTGTCCATAACAGACACCCAGATCATTCTGGCGAATGCAGGTACGTAGTTTGCCATCATCCTCTTCCAGACATGTACACGATAGAGATATGGGCTGGCATTGGTAGTCTGCCTCTCCCGTCTCCGTGCAGACAAAGCCCTCGGGACATTCCATGGCTGGGGTGCCATAGAGGTTCCCTTCCCCACAGTCTCGACCGCAGTAGCCAGCACCATCGAGCTGCATGCACCGGTCGCCGGGAACCGCACAATTGATATCGGTCTCACAGGGTGAACAGAGGCTGTCGTTCAGGGGAAGACATGCCATTGGGCCGGCCTGGTAATAGCCGAGATCACAGCTCTCCACCTGGCATTGGGGATTCCCATCGTTGGCCGCACATGCCGAAGTCGCGTTGGGGATCACGTCTTCACAGCTCACCCCACATGTGCCGCAATTATCATCGAGGGTCCAACTCCCGTCTTCGGCTCGGAAGTCTTCGTCAGCCTCACCATCGCAGTTATTATCCTTGAAATCACAGATCTCCGGCTCGGGTATCAGAGCGTTGCAAACCCACCCCTGGGCACCAACACAGATCTGTGTTCCCGTACAGGTGCCGACTCCTTCGACGGTATTTTCACAATCACCACCGTCGACCAGGCCATCATCCACAAGACCATTGCAGTCATTATCAAAGCCGTCACAGTCTTCGACGCTCGGCTCCGGCGCAGTACAGCCAACCCAACCGATCTCCGGATTACACGTCTCCAGGCCATAACAATTGCCCAATTCTGTCTCGTTCCAGCAGGTGCGTACGGCTCCATCAAATTCGGCCGTACACCAGCAGCTCCCACTTAAAGGCTGGCACAACGATGGAGCCTCTTCATCCTCCGGATCTGGTTGGCAGCCATAGCCGTCTGGACACTCCTCATCGGAGGCACAAACATAGGCGCAGCGTCCCTCACCATCGATGGTCAAGCATCGTCCACCCGTACATTGGAAATCGCCTGCACAGGGAGTACATAAACGTTTCACCAGAGGTAGACAGAGAAACGCCAGATCCGATCCACCGGTGTCCACGCCCTTGCATTGCCAGCCGGGTGGGCAGTTTTCGATGCAATTCGATGTGCACACAAAGCCTTCGGGCCCCTCGACACACCATCCGCTCTCACAGTCGGCGTTGTTGTTGCACGGGCCACCGAACTGACCGGGAGGCGGTGTCCAGCCATCGAGAACCTCCGGTATATCAAAGGGAGATGTGCTCCCCCCATCTGCATCGGGTGCCGCTGTGCCGCCATCCGCATCCTTCGACACGTCGTTTGTACTGACATCGGACAGGGCCTGGGTATCCGATTGGTCGGGCCCGGTATCGGTCGGGGAAACACCAACTGAACTACCACCACAGGCAATGAATAAGGCGACAACAAGTCCAACTACAACCCGGCGCAACAATCGATCCCATCGCATAATGAAACGAACACTCCCGACCAACCAGAAAACGGAATGCACAGGGTAACACTCTAGCCACCCTGGTTCAAAGCCAATGCAACAAAACCGCTCTAGAAGACGGGCGAATGGTATGAAGCTTGCCCGCCTTTCATCAGTCCGTTAGGTTGACCAGCCCCATCCACGGTAATCCGGAGAGAATATGATGCAATTGCAGGTCCGCCCCGTTACTCCCATCCATCGTATCTGTATGGTTGTAGTGTTTGTATGCCTGAGCACCATCGGAACGGCGTTCGCTTCCACACTTACCCCCTTGGACATCGCACGGCTCCAATACGTAGCCGACGTGCAGATCAGCCCCGACGGCCAACATATAGCCTACGTACGCGCGGTTCCGAGAGAGCCGGGTTCCGAAAAGGACGGTCCCGCCTACCTGGAACTTCATATCGTCGATAACGATGGCAACTCCCGCCCCTATATCACGGGCCATCAGACGGTTTCGAAAGTGCGCTGGTTGGGAAATGGCAACCTGTGTTTTCTGGCGAAGCGTAGTGGAGACAAACACCCAAGCCTCTACCATATCGCCATCGACGGTGGTGAAGCCGAGCGGATCCTGTCCCATGATAGCGGCATCGCGGATTATAGCTTCTCGGCAGACGGGACCACCCTCGCCTTCGTAGCAAGCGCGAAGAAAAAGGACGCCCAGAAAATAAAACCCAACGCGACCGTCTATGAAGAGTCTACACCTCGAAAGCTGGTCTGGATCGCCTCGATCAAATGGCAGGGTAACGGACGACGTCAGACACCCACAGCAGCAAAGGCACAACCGATTGATCTCGGCGGATCCGCTTCAGCGCCCCAATTGCGGGCCGACGGTAAGGCTCTGGCCGTGGCGATCGCACCGACTCCTCAGATCGACGATCACTATATGAACCGAAGCATCCATCTCGTAGATCTTACGAAGAAAAAGAAGAAGTCCCAACGAGAGCTCAAACTACCAGGGAAGCTCGGTGCCTTCCACTGGAGCCCTGATGGTGTACATCTTGCCATCCAGGCCGGAATCGACCGCCATGACCCCTCCCCTGGCCGAATCTGGCTCGCAAAAACCCAGGAAGACGACCTCAAGGTTTTGCTCGGGGAATTCGATGGCGCCGTAAGCCAGCTGAGCTGGAACGGAAACGACGAGATCATCTATCTGGCTTCCCATGGCACGGCGTCGTCCATCCATCGGATCCAATGGGCCGACGGTAAACAGAGCCTGATCGCCAACCAGGACGGGCTCGCTATCCGGGGTATGTCACTCTCCAGGGATGGAGGCACAGCTGCCGTCACCGGCCATAGCGCAAACCACCCAATGGAGGTCTTTTCCCTGGGTATTGCCGACTCCAAATGGAGCCGACTCACCGACTCGAACCCATGGCTCGCCAAGAAGAAGCTCGGTAAGCAGGAAGTCGTTCGCTACAAAGCGCGGGATGGTCTGGAGATCGAAGGGATCCTCATTCACCCGGTAAAACGGAAGAAGCGTAAACGGGTGCCGTTGATCATGGTGATCCATGGTGGACCGGAATCCCATTATTCCAACGGTTGGATGACCTTCTACAGTGGGCCCGGCCAGATGGCGGCGGGCAGGGGCTTTGCCGTCTTCTACCCCAACTACCGGGGTAGCACGGGCCGTGGAGTCGCCTTTTCCAAAGTCTCACAAGGCGATCCGGCCGGCAATGAATTCAACGATATCGTGGATGGCCTGGACCATCTGGTGGAGATAGGTCTGGTGGACGCGAAACGTGTCGGCATCACCGGCGGATCCTATGGTGGTTACGCCTCCGCATGGGCGGCCACTCGCTTCAGCTCGAAGTTCCGCGCCAGTGTAGTTTTTGTGGGCATCAGTGATCAGATCTCGAAGATCGGCACCACCGATATTCCCGAAGAGATGTATGCGGTACATTTCCTGGAACGCCCATGGACCAATTGGGACAAATACCTGAAAGCGAGCCCAATCTATCATGCCGACGGATCCACGACCGCTACCCTGGTCATGCATGGACGTGAAGATCGGCGTGTGGACTCGAGCCAGGCAAAGAGCTTGTATCGACATCTCAAGTTACGCGGTGAAGCGCCCGTTCGACTGGTACTCTATGCAGGTGAAGGTCATGGAAATCGAAAAGCAAATGCGCGCTTCGACTATAGCCTTCGACTGCTGCGATGGATGGAGCACTTCGTGAAGAAGGCAAAGTCGAACCTTCCGCCACTCGATCTAAACTATGACAAGGCACTCGGTGTGACCAAGAGTAAGTAATCCGATTAGGGATTACAGCTATTGACCGCACTACTTGAGGTGGTGATCAGTAGACTACCCAACTGCCAGCTTCCGACCGCCGATGGGTGGTCGTTGAGGGTGAAGGTATGGGTTCCAGCCGTCAGATACCGTTCGCCTAGCTGCTCCCATTTCCAACAGGTGTTACAGCCAGAGTCACTCATCGTATAGGTGACGGCTCCATCCAGGCTGAAGTTGATAGCACGTGAGATGCCAGGGTGTTGGTAGGCGTAGACCCAGATATAATAATCGTTGGATTCGTTGACCTCGAATTCACCACTACAGCTCCACGGCTTTTGCGTAGCCGAGATATTACGGCACCGTCCATCACAGGCACTGCACGTCATCTGGAAACCAGCGTTGCAGCCGATGTCGGTCCAATCCCACCGCTGCGAGACGCAACTGCCACTACAGACCCCTATCTCCGAACAACTCTGGCAAGCAGCGCAATCGGTGTCGGCCTGGCTAGAATCGAATACACAACTTCCACCGCCATCACATTCCGCACAGATCCCGCAATCGGTACCAGCGATCCAATGGGACCAGGAATAGGCGTCTGCGTTGGTATCACAATATTGACAGGAGTTGGTTGGGTTGGACTGGGAATGGAGCGTGCAGACGTCGTCGATCAAGCAGTAGGCAAAGTGACGCGCGTTCTGGCAGGTGTTGTCCGCCGTACAAGAATCAATGGTACATACCAGACCGTCATTGCAATCCGCATGGGTGCAGCATTCCGGTGGATCGCCACAATCCTCACTACAGCTACAGGTGTCCTCGCTGTCGGGACAGCAGTATCCGTCACCACAGGTCGTATGCCCGCAATCGGGTGGGCAGTTGCAGGGATCTTCGTTCCAGTCGGAATTGCAGACCCCATCGTTACAGACCGACGCTGTTCCGACACAGTTTCCAGCGCCGTCACAGGTGTCGTTTACCGTGGTGATGTCAAAGTCATTACAGCTCGCCGTATTGTTCGTATAGACACAGCCCAGATCGTTATCGCAGGTGTCGTCGGTACATACGTCGCCATCGTCACATTCCACCGCTACATCACCAGCACAGGTACCGGCCGAGCAGATGTCTCCCGTCGTACAGGAATCACCGTCGTCACAATCCAACGTGTTATTCGGGTTGGTACAGGTGTCATCCCCATGGCAGATGTCGTCGGTGCAGACGTTGCCATCACTACAGGTGTAAGACACGCCGGAACAGGCCCCACCCGAGCAAACATCTGTGTGCGTACACAGATCGTCATCGTCACAGGCTAATGAGTTGGCGGGATAGGAGCAGAGATCATCGCCGTTGCAAACATCGTCTGTACAGAGGTTGTCGTCATTACAGGTATAGGCCGTACCGCTACAGTTTCCGGCCGCGCAGGTGTCCGTATGGGTACAGTCGTCACTATCGTCACAGCCGATCGTATTGTCCGGGTTGTCACAGGTTCCATCTCCCAGACAAATATCATCGGTACAAACGTTGGCGTCGCCACAGCTATACGCGGTACCGACACAGGAGCCGCCCGTGCAGGTGTCCGTATGGGTACAGGCGTCGCTATCATCACATGCGATCACATTGTTTGGATTGGAGCACTCGCCCTCCCCGTCATCGTCGGTGGTTCCTAGACAGATATCGTCAGTACAGGCGTTGGCGTCACCACAGCTATAGGCCGTACCGCCACAGGATCCAGCACTGCATGTGTCTGTATGGGTGCATAGGTCCCCATCATCACAACTGATGGTGTTGTCGGGGTTGTCGCAGGTGCCATCTCCCAGACAGACATCGTCGGTGCAGCTGTTACCGTCACTACAATCATAACTGGTCCCCGCGCAGCTTCCACTGCCACAAACATCGGTATGGGTGCAGTCATCTCCGTCATTACAGCTCGCTGTATTATCCGGGTAGTCACAATCCCCGTCCGGATCAGTAGCGACCGTTCCCAGGCAGACATTATCTGTACAGACATCCCCGTCGTCGCAGCTATAGGACGTGCCCTCACAGAGGCCGAGTAGGCAGGTGTCCGTATGGGTGCAGTCGTTGGAGTCGTCGCAAGTCGCCGTGTTATCGGGGTAATCACAGGTGCCGTCGCCTAAACAAACGTTATCGGTACAGACATCACCGTCGTCACAGGTATAGGCCGTTCCTGCACAAACACCATCGGCGCAGGTGTCCGTATGGGTGCAGGGATCACCGTCGTCACAACTGGCTGTGTTGTTGGGGTAGTCGCAATTCCCATCGCCAAGACAGACATTATCCGTGCAGACATCACCATCGTCACAGACATAGCTCGTGCCGTCACAGGTACCACCACCACAAATATCGGTATGGGTGCAGGCATCACTATCATCACAGACCACGGTGTTGTTGGGATAATCACAGGTCCCGTTTCCGTCAGCGTCTACGCCGCCCAGGCAGACGTTATCCGTGCATAGATTGGTGTCATCGCAGGTATAGGATGTACCAACACAGGTTCCGGCATCACAGGTGTCGGAGTGCGTGCAAATGTCATCGTCATCACACGGGGCCGTGTTTTTCGGATTATTACAGGTTCCATTGCCCAGACAGATATCGTCGGTGCAGACGTCAAAGTCCTCACAGCTATAGGAGGTCCCTGCACAAACACCATCATTACAGACATCGTCGTAGGTGCATGCGTCGCTGTCGTCGCAGTCGACGACATTGGCCGGGTTATCGCAGGTTCCATCTCCAAGGCATACATCGTCCGTACAGACGTCTCCATCACCACAGGAATAGGCTGTTCCCGCGCAGGTACCATTGCTGCAGACGTCTGTATGGGTACAGAGGTCGCTGTCGTTACAGCTGACGGTGTTGTTGGGATAGTCACACGTACCATCACCCAGACAGACGTTATCCGTGCATACATCACTGTCTTCACAGACATAGGCCGTACCGCCACAGGCTTTATCCGCGCAAACATCGGAATGTGTACACGCGTCACCATCATCACACGCAAGTGTGTTGGCCGGATTGTCACAGGTTCCGTCTCCGAGGCAGACATCGTCTGTACAACCGTTTGCGTCTGCACAGCTATAGCTCGTGCCACCGCAGACACCATCGGTACATTCATCGGTGTGAGTGCAGGATTCTCCATCGTTACAAGCGGTCGCATCCGGCTTCTTGGGATCACTACAGATACCCGTATCTGGATCACAAACGCCGACATCATGGCATTGGTCTAAAGCCGTACAAATGACATTGGAGGTTCCAGCGCATACACCAGCGCTACAGATATCGCCGGTGGTGCAGAGGTCGTCGTCGTCACAGCTGGCGGTATTGTGCGGATAATCGCACGTACCATCACCCTGACAGACATTATCCGTACAAACATCACCGTCGTCACAGGTATAGGCGGTTCCCGCACAGACTCCATCAGCGCAGGTGTCCGTATGGGTGCAGGGATCACCATCGTCACAACTGGCGGTGTTATTTGGGTGCGAACAGGTCCCATCGCCAAGACAGACATTATCGGTACAAACATCACTATCGTCACAGACATAGGTCGTACCAGCACAGGAACCATCCGCACAGGTGTCCGTATGTGTACAGGCTACACCGTCATCACAGCTGGCCGTATTGTTTGGATAATCGCAGGTCCCGTTGCCGTCTTCGTCCAGGCCACCAAGGCAGACGTTATCCGTACAGACGTCACCATCATCGCAGGTATAGGTCGTACCGCCACAGGCTCCATCCGTGCACACATCTGTGTGGGTGCATACGGTATCATCATCGCATACCGTGTCGTCCGGTTTGGCGGGATCGCTACAGATACCGGTCGCCGGATTACAGACCCCAGCGTTATGGCATTGGTCAAGCGGTGTACACGTAACGGCCGTCTCTCCGACACAAGTCCCCAACTGACAGGTGTCGTCGGTAGTACAGAGATCGCTATCGTCGCACGGGGCCGTGTTGTGCGGGTAGTCGCCCTCCCCGACACCAGCGCCATCCGCCGTTCCGAGGCATATATTATCGGTACAAACGTCACTGTCGTCACAGGTATAGGCCGTCCCTCCACAGACCCCATCTTCAAACTTGGAGCAGGTGTCTCCGTGGGTACACGAATCGGAGTCATCACAGGGAAGCGTGTTCGACGGATAGGAACACGTTCCATCACCGTTACATTCGTCGTCGGTACAGGGGTTGTCGTCTACACAGTTGTAGGCGATACCATTACAGGCTCCGCCAGCGCAGACATCGTCCTTGGTGCAAGCCACACTATCATCACAGGGCAACGTGTTATTTGGGTGCGAACACGTCCCATCACCCTGACAAATGTTGTCCGTGCAGATATTCCCATCATCGCAGACATAGCTCGTGCCTACGCAGGTTCCAGCCGTACAGGTGTCTGTATGGGAACAGATATCACCATCGTCACAGGCCACGGAATTATTCGGGTTCGAACAGGTACCGTCGCCATTGCAGATGTCGTCCGTACAAATATCACCATCGTCGCAGGAATACGCCGTACCAGCACATACTCCTCCACCACAGGTGTCCGTATGGGTGCAGGCATCACCATCGTCACAGCCAGCGGTGTTGTGAACGAAATTGCAGGTGCCATCACCAAAACAGACATTATTGGTGCAGACGTCATCATCATTACAGATATAGCTTGTACCCGCACAAACACCATCGGCGCAGGTGTCCGTATGAGTACAAGAGACGTTGTCATCACAGGGCGCTGTATTATTGGGGAAGGTGCACTCTCCTACACCATCCGCATCTAAAGTTCCCAAACAGACATTGTCCGTGCAGACATCATCGTCATCGCAGCCATACCCGGTTCCCACGCAATTCCCTGCGCCATCGCAGGTGTCCGTATGGGTACAACCAATGGAATCATCACAGCTGGCCGTATTAAACGGATAGGTACAATTCCCATCGCCCTGGCAGACGTTATTCGTGCACACATCGTCATCGTCACAGACATAGGGCGTGCCCGCACAAACACCATCGGCGCAGGTGTCCGTATGGGTGCACGACACGGCGTCATCACAGGGGGCCGTGTTGAAGGGGAAGTCGCAGGTTCCGTTGCCATCGGCGTCGAGACCACCCGTCTCCACATTATCCGTACAGACGTCTCCGTCATCACAGGTATAGGTGGTACCCACACAGGCACCCGACCCATTACAAGTGTCCGTATGTGTGTTCCCCAGGCCGTCATCACAAGGAGCCGTGTTGAAGGGGTAGTCGCAGGTCCCGTTGCCGTCGGCGTCGAGACCACCCGTCTCCACATTATCCGTACAGACGTCACCGTCATCACAGGTATAGGTGGT
>PBVT01000101.1 GCA_002728755.1 Myxococcales bacterium | reverse complement strand
TCCGCGCCACGGCAGTATGACGTCCGACCGCCGCCTTTTAGCTGCATTTCCCAGCGTCGACCGTTGATCACGGCCTCAAGCACGGAGACTGCGCGACCGTCGCCGTATCCGTTACCCGTTCGGAAGGGGCACTGCTGCGTGTATTCAGTGCCAAAGATGGAGAGCGCGTATCCACACGCCCAACCCAACTTGCGCAGCGGCTCCGGGACGTGAGCGGTGTCGCCGCTGAACATGCGAACGAAGTCGTCCGACTGTGCCATGCTGTCCGCAAAGCCCAGTTCCCGAAAAAAGTTTTTGCTATGGGCGATGTATTCGGGGTCTTCGATTGGCGTGGGGTTGACCGGGACATAGTGGCCCGTGAAGACTTCTCGCGGCGCGTGATCCGCTCCATTTTCTTTCGCGTCAGGATCGCAGTTGAGCGTGTCCATGAAAGAGTAATTTGCCAACTTTGCGAGATCGTCGATCGTCGCGACAGTTGGGGAGCTTTCCGGTGGCAGTCCTTTTGTCATAGAGCTACTCATGGCCAAGGTTTTTGTTTCCTGAAGTAATGGCTTCCTCCCCTTTATTTAGCAGAGGCACAGCCTGTGCTTATCAAAGACCCCTCCCCTCGATCCAGTACGATTGAAGAGTACGCATAATCCGTGGGATACAAGTCCTAAGCACAAAGCGGGCGCGCTACCTTGTTGATTTGGTTGGATCGCCTGCTTGCTTCGTAAGCCGTGGGCTTTCATCGGGAGTTAACAGACTATAATCATTCCCCCCCCCAACAAAAAGAAAACTGTGATACTCTTCGTTGGCTCGATGGTGACCGTCGGCTCTTTGGTGTTGTTGGTAGTTTTTGACTGAGAGAGGCCTACATATGGCACGTCCGTTTATCGTTTTGGCATTCGTATTCTTCAGCATGGTCGTCGGCTGCGGCGTCCAGACAGAAGCCGTCTCGCCTTTCGATGAGGGAGTCTCGCCTTTCGATGAGGGCGTCTCGCCTTTGGATGAGGGCGTCTCGCCTTTGGATGCGGGCGCCTCGCCACTGGACGAAGGCCCAGGAACTCCTGAGGTGGTTCAATCGGTGATCCAGGTGGAGATTACCGCTCCAGAAGATGAGAGCACCGTAGAATCTGGCACAGTCTCAGAATTTACGGGCACCGTGCACGACTCCCAGTTCGAGGGGACAGAGGTGAGCGTGGTGTGGTCTTCTGACATCGACAGTGAGCTCTGCGCGGGAACGGTCCCAGTGGATGGCTCCACTTCATGTTCGGTCTCGCTGACTCCCGGTACCCACGTGATCACACTGATGGCCACAAACCCTTTGGGGCAGAGCGCCAGTGATGCGATCTCCGTGGGCGTTGACATGTTCAGAGCCGACCCGGACGCTGGGCATCCCGGGTTCGCGAGTCCGCATAGTAATCCCATCGCGGTCCTTCCGGACTACTCGCGGCTGTACGTGGCCAACACGCAGGCCGACACCGTCGACGTCTTCAATGCGCAGACCGGCGCGGTGCTGACACGCATCCACGTCGGTATTGACCCCGTATCCATCGCGGTGCGGCCCGACGGCCTTGAGGTCTGGGTGAGCAACCACGTCTCAGACACCGTCAGTGTTATTGACGCGGACCCCGCCAGTCCGACGCATCATCAGGTGATCGCGACCATCCAGGAGGTTGATGCAGAGTCGCGTTCGACGCGTTTCGACGAGCCCGTGGGCATCGCGTTCACGGGCGATAGCCAGAAGGCCTATGTGGCGCTTTCGTCCGAGGACAAGATCGCCGTCATCGATGTGGAGAGCCGTCAGGTGGTTGCCCGCCTCAACATCCGGTCGCAGGATCCGCGCGCGCTCGCCGTGGCCGGCAACCGTCTCTACGTTGTCGCGTTCGAGTCTGGCAACCAAACGCAGGTGTCGGGCTGCCTGCCCGAGGACATCGACGGCGACCTGTGTACCTTCAACGTGGAGGACCAGAACCCGGAGGGAGAGGGCTACGACTCGGACATCACGCGGCACCCGAACATACCCGACCGCGACCTTTTCGTGTTCAACACAGACGACGACACGGCGGTCGAGACCGTCAGCACCATCGGAACACTGCTCTATGGCATCACCGCGACGGCCTCCGGCAAGGTCTTCATCGCGATGACCGAGGCGCGCAACGACGCCAACGGTCGCGCCGGTACCGGCAGCCCCAAGCACAGCCTGCTCGAGCTGGAAAATCGCGCCTTCCTCAACCAGGTGGGCGTCGTGGACTGCACCGACGGTGAGTGCCAGAAGTCCACCTTCGAACTCGAGCCGTTGCCGCCGCAGCATCCCGGGCCAGAAGAGGCGCTGGCCATACCCTTCGGTATTCAGATCGCCGACGACGAGGCAACGCTGGTCATCACGGCGGCCGGCTCCAACACGCTTTTCACGCTCGACGCCCAGACCGGTGCGGTGCTCGGTCGCGTCGACGTCGGCTGGACGCCGCGGGGGGTGGCGCTACAGTCGAACGACGACGGCAAGCCGGAGAAGGCGTGGGTCTACAACGCAGTGGAGAACACGGTCTCGATAGTCGACTTCGACTCGCCGGCGGACATGACCGTCACGCACACCCTCGAGCTGGACGACCCCACCGACTCGCAGGTCAAGCTCGGCCGCGCGATGTTCAACACCGCCAGGGCATCGACGACGGGCACCTTCGCCTGCGTTAGCTGTCACCCCGACGGCATGTCCGATCAGCTGATGTGGAATGTCGAGGCGCCCCAGTGTAACCGGCCCGGCTGCACGCAGTTCCAGCTGCGCTCGACCATGCCGATCCGCGGCCTGCGCGACACCGAGCCGTACCACTGGGACAACGTGCCCGGAAATCCATACACCGTGTCCAACGGCGAGTCGCTCGACGAACCGGTCGAGCCCACCTGCGATCCGGAGGCTGATGGCGAGTACGCCTGCATTCGGAACCTGGTCGACGGCGGACTCGCCTCGACCATGTGCGATCCGCAGAACTGCCCGCCCGGCCCGAGCGGGATGAACGGTGCGCTCACCGAGGAGGAGCGGCACGCCATGAGTGTCTTTCTGCTCAGCGTCCCGAACGCCCAGGGGCGTGAGCGACCCTTCGACGACCGCGTCACCCAGCAGGCCCGCGCGGGGTTCTTCCAGTGGCACCACAACAACGGCCGCATGACCTGCGGCAACGCCAGCTGCCACGGCATGCCGCTCATGACGCGCATCGAGCAGGTCGGGCAGTTCGCCGTGCCCAGCTTCCGGGGGATCACTGACCGCTTCCTGCTCACCAACAACGGACGCTTCGGCGGCATGGAGCACCAGCTACGGTATCTTCCCGACGGTCCTGACGAAAAGACCTTTGCGGTGGACGGGCTGGCTCTCGGCGGGCTATTTTTCCTTCAGGGCGGCTACACCGAGCAGGGGCCGTGGCAGATGTTCCTCGAAAATGCGCAACAGGGCACCTCGGGTGCGTTCGGCCGGCAGGTTACGCTGAACGCGAACTCTACGGGCGATGCGCAGACATTGATGGTACTTGACGCGCTCGAGAAAGTGGCGCAAGGCGGCGCGATCATGTTGCGGGGTGAGGGAGCTTGGACCGACGGCAAGACGCTGGCCGTGGCCTACGACGGGATCTCTTACTTGGACCGTTTGGGCGTAGAGCCGGCGCTAACTCGCGACGACCTAATCACGGCGGCATCCGCGGGCGATCTCGTGGTGACGCTCACCGGCCGGATGGGACAGGTCCACGAGCCGTTCAACCCGCAGCCGCTCCTGTGGGCCGACCCCGCGCGCAACGGCTCCTGGACGCTGGTCGAGCACTTCGGCCCCAAGCAGCCTTGGGGCCCGCGCACGCTGACGCTGCCGCCAATCGCGGAGGGGCAGGAGAACCTGCGGATCTCATTTCGCGCCAATGGCGGCTGGTGGATCAACGTCAGCAACATCCAGGTCACCGCAGACGGCGCCCCCGTGGCCACGAACATCACCGGCGAGAACAACTCGGTGGTTGGCGATGGAAACCACATCGCATATGGCCATGGGTGGTTCACCGCCGATCTCGACAGCCGCGGTCTGACGAACCTCGAGGTGACCTTCACGCTCATCAGCGAGGCGCCCGTGGACGTCCATGTCTCCGACGGGGGCGTGGGCCTGAACAACATCGCCCTCGGCTTGGCCAACACCACGCGCGTAGATTTTCCGACCAACGCAGGCAGCGGCGGGATGCAGCTCAAGGGTCGGCACATTCAGTCGGGCAGCGCGATCTTCGTCGATGGTCAGCGCGTCGACGGCACCATCATATGTACGCTCGGTGGCAGCCTACCAGACTGCGACGAGGAGAAGATCACCATCACCCTCGACGCCGTTCCACCGCCCGCCAACGCCACCTGCCCTTGCCCTGGCGGCGACAATCAGGAGGGCCCGCTCCCAGACGACAGCATGCACCTGATGCAGGTGCAGACGCCGGGTGGACTGATCAGTAACGAGTTTCTGATCTTCGATTAGTCGAGAATAGGTGCCACCAACGAGGTAGCACCCGTTCGTTGTCTTATCTTTTCGCATTCACTATGCTCAAACCTACAAAATCAAACCTACAAAAGGGCCGTGGTTATGAAATGGGTCGGGACAACTCTTGTGTGGGCGACGGTGGGTTTGTGCGCATTGGCCTGTGGGGACAACAGAAAATCCCAAAACTGTGTACCGGGCCAATCCATCGCATGTACCTGCCCGGGTGGGGATAACGGCGGACAAGTGTGCAACGCCGATGGCTCCGGATACGAAGCATGTCAATGCGGCACCGGTGAAGATGCGCTGACGGGGTCGGACTCCGGGGCCGCAGACAGCACTGGAACCGACATTCAACCGCCTTCAGACGCCGCGCCACCGAAAGACACGGATCCGGGCCTGCCCCCTTGTGGGACCGATTCGGACTGCCCCGCCGATCTTCCGCAATGTACACCGCAAGGCTCCTGCGTATTTTGCTACCCCGGCACAAAAATATGCGAAGGCGATCAGCTCATGATTTGCGAACCGTTCGGCAAGTATTATGAGCTGCTCGAAGACTGCGGTGTCAGCCAGGGCATCTGCTACCCCGATATCGGTGTCTGCATCTCTCCCTGCGACGGATTTGGGAAGCTGACGCACACCAACGCGGGCTGTGATTTCTTTGCCGTGGATCTGCGCAACGTCAATGGAGGGGAAGGAAATATCGGCGGCGAAGCAAACGCACAAGACGCCCCGTTCGCCGTCGTTGTTTCCAATGTGTCCGAGTCGCTCGTGGCCAATGTGACCATCACGCTCCCCGATGGCCAAGCCTGGGCCGCGACGGTGAACCCCTTGGACCTGGGCTATTTCCTCTTGCCCCCCACCTACGGTATTCCCGGTCCAGGCGGCTTCAACTCGGCCTATCGCATCGAGAGCTCCTCGCCGATCGTGGCCTATCAGTTCAACCCACTGGACAACGCGAGTGCTTTGTCCAACGACGCGTCCGTCCTCTTACCCGTGAGCGAGCTGGGCACGGAATATTACGCCATGACGGTGGAGCATTTTTCCGCTCATGCAGCGAATCCTATAGCTCAATGGCCTGGCTACATCACATTGGTGGGTGTTCAGCCCGAGGGAACCCAGGTCACTGTCACCCCCACCGCATTGACGGCCGCTGGCGACAATCTGCCCGCCATGAATCCAGGCCAAGCCACCACGGTGACGGTCGGCCTCAATGAAGTTATCCAGATCGAAACCGAAGCTCTGGATGGGACCGGGTTCGGCGGCGACCTCACGGGCACACACATTCAATCCAACAAACCGGTGCTCGTCTTTTCGGGACACGTGGCCGGTCGGCTCGGCACGGAATGCTGTGGGGACCATCTAGAACAACAACTCCCGCCGGTCTCGAGCTGGGGCAAAGAGTTCGTCCTGGGCCGCAGCATGGAGCGCGGAGAAGAGAAGGACTATGTCCGCGTGTTGGCCGCGCAGAATGGAACCCAGGTACAAATCAACGGGAGCGCCACGCCCGGTGGGTTCAGCCTCAACAAAGGAGGCTTCCAGGAGGTAATGGTCGATGGCCACATCCAGATTACGGCAGACAAACCCATCTTGGTCGCCCAGTTCCTGGCGCCGGTCGGCGATGTCACCACTCTGCCGGCGATTGGGGGTTCTAGTGCCGTGCCGTGCGATACGGACGCCGATTGCGGACAGGCCTACGTGTGCAAAACGAACCCCTGGTCCCCCAACCAGGAGCCCGTCTGCCAGACCAAGGATTGCAGTTCGGACGCCGAATGCGGCGGTTTCCCCTATGGCTGTCTGCTCCAACCGTGGTGGAACCCCGGCAAATGCGGAGTCGTCGGCGATCCCTCCATGATCCTGGCCGTCCCCGTGGAACAATGGCAGAGCAAGTTTGTGTTTCTCACACCCGACAGCTACATGCATGACTATATTAACCTGGTGATCCCCCAGGGCACCGTCGCCACCCTGGATGGCGTGGCCATTCCAGCCGACCAGTTGGAGACCATCCCCGGAACCACCCACCGGGTCTATCGCGCTGAAGTCACCGACGGCGTGCACATCATCGAATCCGAGGCACCTGCGGCGCTGACTGTCTACGGGTACGACACGGCGGTCAGCTACGGCTACCCCGGCGCCATGGGACTCAAGAATCTGGTCGCACCGTAGAGAATTTAGTCTTGCTCGGATCGCCTGCTTGCTTCGTAAGCCGTGGGCTTTGGGCCGCCTCGCCACGGAAATCGGGCTGGGTTATACTTCCCTCTCGCGGATGACAGTGGAGGATTTGATGCGGTGGTTGGCTTTGATGCTTGGTCTTGCCCTGGCGGCGTGTTCCGCAGCCCCGGTCGAAAATATGTCCGAGAAAGATCTCGACGGGGCCTGCTATTGGGGCCACACCAAGGCCTGCACCGAGTTGGGGCGAGTCGAGTATAAGAAACGAAACTACCCGAAGGCCGCGAAGCTATTCCGCAAGGCTTGCAAGAAAGGCGACCCAAAGGCCTGCTGTAATCTGGGTGGTGCCTATTGGACCGGACGAGGGGTCACCAAAGACTTTGCCAAGGCCGGCGAGCTTTTGACCAGAGCCTGTGATGCTGGAGTGACGGTATGCTGCACCAATCTGGGGCTTATGCATAAGACCCAGGCCCTGAAAAACCTGAAGGGTGAAGAGGTCGTCGCCCTCTTTGAGAAGGCCTGCGCAGAGGGAAATAAACTCGGATGTTTTGAAGCCGGGTATATGTACGATGTAGGGGAACACATCCCTCGTGACCTCCCCAAAGCCGTCGCGGCCTACGAGAAGGTCTGTTCGAAACGCTTCCGCGTCGCCTGCGCCAATCTGGGGCGGCTCTATCGCCGTGGCGAAGCGGGCATCGAATATAATATCGCCAAGTCACATCACTATTATCAGCTCGCCTGCACGGGCAAAGAAGGAGACCTCTCCTGTGTCAAAGCCAGAAGCCTGAAGGGCCAGCTGGATTGCCGCCAGATCTGCACCAACCTGGACGGGATGTTAAAAGAGGGGTCCAAGGGTATTCGCAAACGCTCCGACAGAAAAAAGCTCAAGCGCATCAAACGGGCGCAACCTCATTGTATGCAGGGTTGTTTGCGGGATGGCACCATCAAGATCGACTGTGCACTCCCGGCCAAAACCCTGGAGGAATTCCTCCCCTGCAGCAATTATTAGCCCTGCACTCAATCGTGCCACTAGCCTACAATTTGTCCCAGAACGAACCCATCGAAAATTCGGTTCTTGCGAAGCGAAGGGAGTCGTAATAATAGGACCCGCTCATTTGGAAAGGTCATCCATTGAGCCTCGTAAATTTTCAAGCCCTCCGCCACAGCCTTGCCCTCATAATTCTTCTTCTCTTTTTCGGCTGCGGAGGAGGCACCACGACCTCCGATATTTCGGAAACAAATGATAGCCAGTCGGACAGCACTCCGACCCCAGACCAACAGGACTCTGTCGATAGCTCCGTCGAGGTGGTCGACGCAGCGCCCGATACAGATAGCTCCCTCTTCCAGGGCCACGAAGCCTGCCAGGACGGCGCCAACATCCCGGACTTTGCCAACATCGAAAGCGGTGTCGTGGCTCTGCAATGCCCACTGTATTCTCTTCAACTTACGCCCTGGACGGAGACAATGGTTCGGCTTCGCTATGTAGGCGAAAAACCCGACCCCGCTCCAGACCGAAGCTATGCGGTCATCCAACCCTCCCAGGAGCCCAGCTTCTCTCTGATCGGGACCGACACGGGGATCCGTATCTGTACGGAAGGTCTGACGATCGATGTGGATACGGTTTGTCGCTTACATATTCAAGATAGCGATGGCGTCTCTCTTCTCGAAGATCCCATCCAGGGGCATTACCAGGAAGGGGAATATACCCTCAGCAGTCATACCCACCAGGGCGTGAGCAGCCAGACCCATTTCGGCGCCAAGGTGGTTCGTAACCTGACAGACATCGACCATGTCTACGGCCTCGGAGAAAAGAACGGTCCCCTCGACAAAAAGGGAATGATCCTGAACTTCTGGAACGCCGACGTTCCCGGCTACGGACCCACGCAAGACCCCCTCTATCTCTCCGTCCCCTTCTTCGTAGGACTGCAAGGCGACACGGCCTTCGGTGTATTCACCGATAACTCCTACCGCATGGACATCGATCTGGGAGCGACCGATCCGGACCTGTACACCATCACCGTCGGCGGTGGTGAGATCGACCAGTACATCATCGCGGGCCCGGACATCGCACAAGTGGTGGAACGGTATACCGACCTTACGGGCCGTATGCCCCTCCCGCCCATCTGGTCTCTAGGATACCACCAGGCCCGCTACGGGTATTACCCAGACTCCATGGTCCTGGACATCGCCAACAAGCTGCGAGCCCACTCGATCCCCTCCGACACCATCTGGCTCGATATCGACTATATGGACGAGTACCGTTGCTTCACCTGGTCACCGGAACATTTCCCTGATCCGGCCGGCCTGATCAGCGACTTGGACGCGTTGGGGCTGAAGACCATCGTTATCATCGATCCAGGCCTGAAGGTGGACCCAGAATGGCCCATCTACCAGGAAGGGCTGGAGCAAGGGCTCTACCTTACCAACCCCGACGGGACCCCCTTCGTGGGTAATGTATGGCCCGGCGATTCGGTGTTCCCCGACTTCACCAATCCGGCTACCCGCGCCTGGTGGGAAACCCTCGTACCCCATCTGACCGATATGGGAGTCGCCGGTATCTGGAACGATATGAACGAGCCGGCCAACTTCCAGAGTCAACACTTCTGGACGGTCCCCAACTGGGTACAGGCCCATGGCGACGGCACCCAGATGACCATGTATGAAGCCCATAACCTCTATGGAAGCACCATGGCCTGGGCGAGCTATGAGGGCCTGAAAACCCACCGCCCCGACAAACGCCCCTTCGTTCTGACCCGGGCGGGTTACGCCGGTGTCCAACGGGTATCGGCCGTCTGGACAGGCGATGTCCCCTCCACCTTTGAAGCCCTCACCTCCACGGTGTCCATGTTGATGGGAATGGGGATCTCCGGGGTCCCCTTCGTCGGCAGCGATGTGGGCGGCTGGGGCGGCGGCGCCACCCCAGAACTGTATATACGGTGGATTCAGGTGGGCCTGATCTCGCCCTTCTTCCGTAACCATAGTGATAAGAACAGCGAGAGCCAGGAGCCCTGGGCCTTTGGTCCACAAGTAGAAGATGTGGTGCGTTCCGCCATTGAAGAACGATACCGCCTCCTCCCCTATCTCTACAGTGTCTTTCAACAGTCCTCCGAAACGGGTGCCCCCATCCTCCGGCCTCTGGTCTATGACTTCCAGACCGATCCCATCGTAGCCAGCGTGTCGAATCAGGCCATGCTGGGTCCGTGGTTGATGGCGGCACCGGTCCTGAACCCGAACGTCGAGGCACAGCAAACCGTCTTTCCAACCGGACGCTGGTACGACTACTACTCGGGAGCCATCATCGATGGTCCAGCGACCCGCACGAAGACGGTCGGTCTTGGAGGGCTACCACTCTACGTCCGCGAGGGAGCGATACTCCCAAGCCGTTACGTGGTCCAATGGTCAACACAGGCGCCTATCCAGACATTGACCCTCGATCTCTATCCGGCCGACGAGCCCAGCCATTTCCAGCTATACGAAGACGATGGAGTCAGCCCCGCCTATCTCGACGGAGAATTCGCCAAGACCCACTACGAGCTTCAGCGAACCGAGGAAGGAGCAAAGCTCACCATCGGCGCCCGCGAGGGTAGTTATACCGGGGAGCCGCGACAATTGGTCCTGCAAGTACGCCGCGTGGACAGTCCCGCCACAGGGGTCCGCGTCGGGGAGACGAGCCTGCCACAAATCCCCGACCTTGCGACGTGGATGGACAGCGATACGGGCTGGTTCTATGAGCCAGAGACTCTCTCCCTGCGAGTCCGCATGGCCGATACCGCAGACACGGTCATCCATTTTGAATACCCCCATGTGGAATCGGAACCGGCCCCACCCATCGAAGTACGTTTTCGCGTCCAGGTTCCTGGCGATCCAGACGACACGCCGCCCTTCATCGCCCTCTCGAATCAAGGGTGGGAACACCAGCCTATGACCTGGGTAGAAGACCAGGTCGCAGAATTCGTAACCACCGTACCCCGTGGGGAGTGGCTACAATATAAATACACCCGTGGCGACTGGACTCGCGTTGAAAAGAGCGCCAGTTGCGGCGAACTCCTGAACCGCTCCGTGGTAGCACGGGGCTATTCCTCTACTTACGACACAGTGGCCTCCTGGGCTGATGTGTGCAACCCCTGAGCTGAACGAATACCCATGAAAAGAATCCTCTTCCTGCTCGTATGCTTCGCCTGGCTGTCCGGTCCGATCCCCCAGTCGGCACAGGCGGCCCAACGAAGTTTCTATGAAATGCCCACCGGCAATGGTCACGGTTTTCAGGTCTTCAACCGCGTTGAAAACCGGATCAAAGTCTTCCTCGAACAACCCTACCGCTATGTGGGTCATGCCGACCCCGCGCGCGCCGAAGGCATCGGTCGCCGCAACCTCGCCCATGATATCTATTTTGGGCTTCGTGCGGGACCCCAGAGTCTCTGGCTCCACGACCAGACCGATATCGAATACGAGGCTGAGAGCCATATTATCCATGGCCAGTCCGTAGAAGCAGGGCTGGAAGTCCACACCTATTATTACGCGCCCTACGGCTACGGGGGCAACGCGATGGTGATGTTGATTCAGCTTAAGAATCCGACCCAGACGGCCCTGGATGTGCAGGTCTTCGCAAAACCCAATTTGAAGCTTGGCACGGGCCGACCCAACCCCAACACCAACGGCGAGTCCATTGTATGGAATGGGGCGGCCACCCTACCCCACGCCATCGAGACCGGCCCCGGTGGTGGGCATGCGATCTACGTACCCATCGACGGGTTGGATCAGATGAGTTGTGGAGCGGACGCCACCTTGTACAACCAGGTAAAAGACGGGACCGCCCTCGAGGCCAGCGACAGCTGCGAAGGCGATGACCAGGTACCGGTCTTTCAACGCACTCTATCCATAGCCGCGGGTGGTGAGGCCTGGTGGGGAACGGCCGTTCTATTCCTGAACGACAACCCAGCCCACGCCGCAGCGGACACCTTCCGGGACTACCGCTCCATCGACGACATCCTCAATGCATGGAGCGCGTTCCAGGGAGAACAAGGCGCCCAGGCGTTGCATGAGAGTGCCCTCGCCGAGATGGAAGCCTGGCGCGTGGATTCGGCCCCAAGCCAGCTGACCAGCGTGGAAACCAAGATCTGGCGTCAGTCCGAGACGGTTCTACGAATGGGGCAAATCTGGGAAGAACGCCAGAGCAACCGAAACAACTATGGCATGCTGCTAGCGGCTCTTCCCCCGGGAGAATGGCATACCGGTTGGGTACGCGATGGCCTCTATGCCGTCATCGCCCTGGCGGTGACCGGTCACCTGGAGGAGGCCCGACTCGGACTGGATTTCTTCCTGGGAGCGGAAGGCGGCTTCTTCGACGACGACATCTACCTGGGGGATTCCTATCGAGTGTCCTCCTGCCGCTACTTTGGCAATGGTCTCGAAGAAGGCGATTACAACGCGGCTGGCCCCAATATTGAAACCGATGGTTGGGGACTGGTCCTCTGGTCGGCGGCCGTTTATCTACAAGAGAGCTGTGATCTGGCGTGGCTCGACTCCACAACCTGGCAGGGCGATACGGTCTACGAAGCGCTGCTGGAGATCGCCGAAGACATTGAACAACAGATGACTCCTATTGGGCTCCCAGGCGCCGACGCCTCCATCTGGGAGGTCCATTGGGATCTACGCCAGAACTTCACCTATACGGGGGCCTGCCAGATGCGCGGCATGTTCGACTTCGCCAAGATCGCAGACGCCTATGGTCAACCCGAAGTCGCGAGTCATTTTGAAGGCCTTGCCGAGACCATGTTGGAGGCCACCAACAACAACGCGGTGACCGAAAACAACAGTTACGCGAGTCATCCTGGCGTGGTGACCAAGGACGCCTTCATCGATGGCTCCGTGGTCGAAATGCTCAACTGGGGACTCACCCCCGTGGAGAGCCCCTTCTATATGGGTACTCTGTCGGACTTTTCGCGTCTGACAACGAACTTTGGCGGGTACCGTCGACTGGAACCCGGTTTATCGCTAACCAACGCCACGAGCGCCAACACCTACGACCTGAGCGAGTGGATCCTGCTGGACCTGCGGATCTCCGAGGCCTGGCGGCGGGCGGGTGAAACCGAGATCGCCGACCAACATCTGCATCGTGTTACGGAGCAGGTGGTCGCCAACGACAACCTGGTCCCAGAGCTCTTTGATCCCGATGGTGGTTTCTACACCGGCGAGATCCCCATGGTCGGATACGGCGCGGGAGCGTGGATGATGACCCAACTGGATCGCTACGACCAGCCCGCCCCACTCCTGGGCGCAGATTACGGCCACTGTCTGACCAACCCGGGTGAAGATGTCGGAGGCACAGAAGACACTGGCACAACCAATCCGCCAGACGTCAGCACCCCCGATACGACGGCTCCAGATGTCGTCGACACCTCGACAGCCTGGAACGATGGCCGTGCCAGCCTATGTGAAGTGAACCATTGGACCAGAGAAGCACCCAACGGTGCCCTGCTCTTTACCGTATTAGTCCTTGCCTACGGCTTGCTACGAAGGAGACATCATGCTTCATAAAGCCGCATTATTCATTGCCCTCCTGGGCTTCCTACCGACTCTCAGCCTCGCAGAGACACCATCGGCTGATCCCATGGCCGAAGTGTCCGGTCGCCCCACCTTCCCAGAAGATGGTGGCTCGGGCACCGAATGGACGTTTGGCTTTCACGGCTACGCCCGGATGGCCCTGCGGCTGCCCAACGGACAACTCATCGACGCCCGGGAACCCTACCTGATCGACGACGACTACTACCGCTCCGGCTTCGCCTATACCCGTGTCAACGAGACCGAATGGGCGGAGATCTTCCTATCCGCCTCGCGGGACGACACGCGCTTTGTCGTGGGCCTCTTTGCGTCGGGTTTTTCCGATTGGAAGAATGTCACCGTAGAGGACCAGAAAGGGATCGCCACGGCCTTTGTAGAGCAGCGGTTCCAACCCGCCAAGCCCTATGAGCTTCGGCTTCGCGCCGGCATGTTCTGGGACCGCTTTGGCTTCATTGAGCCCTATGACACCTATGTCTTTGGTCGCACCCATGTGGGAGGCCTCTCCCTCCACCAGCGGCTCTTCGACCGCTACTATCTGAAGATCGGATATGGCGCCCACGCCGATGTACTCGACGTGAACCAGGGCTTCTCTCCCGTAGCCTGGTCGGTGATCGGGGTTGATCTGGGATGGTTGGATACAGGGCTCTACGCCCTCGGAACCTGGACCAATCACACCCCTGGCCTGAAGCAGGTACAGGAAGGTAGCCTGGAAGTTCTCGGGGGCGATGTCCTGCTACGCCATGAGAACTTCGGTACGTTCTACGGAACCGTAGCGCGCTACCGGGCGGACAAAGTGAACTTCCTGTCCACCGGCCTGGAAGCTCTCCATAGCACAGGCGGCCGAAACTTCATGCTCAACATCCTTGGGAAAGACTCGGAATACGGCACGGGCGAGGTCCTGGTTTCAGCCTTCGACACCGAATGGTCTCCCTATCGTAGCCTACGTGCTATCCAGGGAGCCGACACCCCCCACGCCCTCAAAGGCCTGAACCTTCGCCTCTTCGGCATGACCGCCTACGTGCTGAGCAAACAGAAGTCGGACGACCCCATCGAAAATAGAAACGACCGTCTCTACATCAAATGGGGAACCGATCTCAGCTACCAGACCGCGTTTCGTTCCGGGTTCTTTGTAGCCCTGCGCTACGACCGGGTAATCCTCGACGCCAATCACGAGGACTTAAGCTTCCGTGTTGTGACCCCGCGCATCGGCATTCGACCCACCAACGGACTTGATGTCTATCTCTCCTATTCACGATACTTTTACGGAGATCGCATCGAGATACCACAACAGTTGAAACCCGAAGGCGAATCGAGTGAGTATACCCAGCCCGACGAATCGGTTCTTAAACTCCAGGCCCAGATGCGCTGGTAGGAGATATTTATGAAGCACTTCCTTTCTCTGATTCTCAGTATCCTTCTATGCACGGCCTGCCTCGATAAAGATGAGTTTATCGACCCCGTCCCCGACGTAAGTGACGCCCAGGACAGCAGCGCCACCGACGAAGGCCCCGCTCCAACCGACGAAGGCCCCGCTCCCACGGATGAAGGTCCCGCTCCCACGGATGAGGGGCCTGCTCCCTCCGACGAAGGCGACGCGACGGAGACCACTGAAGAGGACACAGCCGCGACCGACGAGGGCCCCGCTCCTACGGACGAAGGCCCCGCTCCCTCCGACGAAGGGGACACCTCGGAGACCACCGAAGAGGACACGACCGCGACCGACTCTGCCACCACCAACCAATGTCTCTGTCGCTTCTTCTACCCGGGAACCGATCCTGTATTGCAAGACTATGTCTGGCTCACGGGAGATCTGGTGGATCCCGCCTGGAGCACCGATCCCAACGATGGAGCGATCGCCCTGACCTACGACGAGGCTCAGCTCAGCTGGATCGTCGATGTCTCCCTCGAAGATGGCCAGCTGGTAGAATACAAATACCTGATGTGTTGGGCGGATAACGATCCCGCCATCTGCCCACAATGGGTAACCCAGGATGGCAACTTTGATACGGGTGCGGGGAACTCCACCCTGCTCGTCGAGTGCGGTACGGCTCCCTGCGATCAGTAGGTGTATCCCTGGCTCGGATACCGATTTGATTGAAAGCCATCGACAAATGTCGTACGTATCATCCGGTTCGAGGACTGGGTTTTACGAGTGGAATCTGAGGGATATCCTATGCGGCATCGGTGGATGATAATTCTGGCAAGCCTTCTATTGGCTTGCTCGGGCAGTAGTAAGAATACGGATACGGGTGGTGACGGTGCGTCCGGTGACGCGCTGACGGACGCCAACTCCGACGCCGTTGTGACAGCAGAACAGCAACTCATTCTGGATGTTCCGGTTTCGGAGACCTGGTCCATTCCCGGACTGCAAGACAACGCCTACGTCGTGCGTACCGAGATGAACGTTCCGCATATCTATGCGAGCAATCGAAACGATCTGGGGCGTATCCTCGGCTTCAACCTGGGCCGTGACCGCTTTTTTGTCATGGACCTTGTGCGCCGAATGGGCCTCGGCACCATCAGTGAATTGCTCGGCGACGCGGCCCTGGAAAACGACCAGGAGTCTCGTGGACTGGGTATGCCGTACCTCGCGGACCGACTGCTCGCCAATGTCTCCGACGAGATGGCCGAATATCTGGACGCCTTTGCAGACGGGATGAATAGCTACATCGACGAAGTAGAGAAAGGCAACCTCCCTCCCCCCAGTGAACTGGCGGTAGCCTACAGCCTCCTGGGTGCCGACAGCCCCACGGCTTTGATGCATCGGTGGGATCGCCGTAGCGTGGCCGGCATGGTGGCCGTCGTCATGTATGAGACCACCTTCGAGACCGGTGATGTGAGCCGAACCCAGAAGTTCGCGGCCCTGGACAATCTCTATCCAGAGTCTGTCCCCTATGTGAATCTGCGCCGCCATGGATTCCTGACCGACGTCGCATATAATGTAACCCCGCTCTTCCCCGACAGCTCGGCCGAGGGGCTGGGACTGGAATTGGGAGAGGGACAAGCCGCAGGCCCAAGCCCAACAGAGCCGGGCGCCGACAACGCCAACCCGCCACAAGAAGGCGATCCTTCGGATAGCCCCAGTGCCATGCCGCACCCCATCGATCTGATACAGCGGCTTGCCCAACGGCTGGAGCGATTCGATCTACGGATACAACGTAACCGACGCGCCGGCTTCGGTTCTAACGCCTGGGCCGTAGCGGGCTCGGCGTCCACTGACGGCTCCGCCCTGGTCGCCGGTGATGGCCATCTTCAGTTATCCATCCCCTCCCTGATGTATCAGGTGGCTTTGGATACACAGCTCTTCGGCGGCGGAGACATTCATCAGATTGGTCTCCTCCTCACGGGCCTGCCCGTGCTCGCGGTAGGAACCAACGGTCATGTGGCCTGGAGTCAGGTAAACCCGGTCTTCGACATCACCGACTGGTATCTGGAGTCCATCCAATTGGACGCCGATGGGATGCCAGCGACCAGTGAATTCCAGGGCGAATGGAAGTCTCTTATTGCTGTAGAAGAGAGTATCGATGTGGCCCATGTGGACGCACTCGACAGTGTCGGCCGTACCGAAACCTGGACACGCTGGACCACCTTCGACGGCCGCTGGATCTCCGAAATTGAAGGGCGAAACGCCAGCGAAGGAGAGGTGCTGGCCGAGGGAGAGTCCATCATCAATATTCAGGGGAACTTAATCGTTCCCGGCGACACCGATGGCGATGGCGTCATCTCCGCCATCAGTTTCGACTACGCCGCCTTTGACGCGACCAACTATATGGACGCGCTCGATAATCTGGGCCGCACAAACGATGTCTATGAGTTCCGCGACGCGACCCGTGGGCTGGTGGGTAGTGGCCTGTTCAGCGCAGTAGGAGATTCGTCCGGTAATATCCTGTTTACCAGCTACCAGGCCGTTCCCTGTCGTACCTACCTGCCACGAACAGAGGATGGAGATTGGGCTGCCGGTGCCAACCCCATGGCGCTATTAGATGGACGACAGTACGGCGGATTTGAACTCCCCATGGTGGACGGAAGAGCCGACGAAGGCACCGAAGGTGGGAGCCCCAATTCCTGTGTAATCCCCTTTGATGAGATGCCGCAGGCTATCAATCCCGATCAGGGCTACGTGGCCACCGCCAACAACGATCCTGGCAATCTCACAACGGATGGAAGTCTGAGTAACGACCAATGGTATCTGGGTGGCCCCTGGTCCTCTGTCCGCGTCAACACCATCGGCCGTGAACTCGCAGCGGCGATCGACTCCAACACTGCCGATCTCGCGGCGATGATGCATATCCAGGGCAATAAAGACTCGCGCCTCGGAGAGCTCTTCGCGCCGCCTCTGGTGGTGGCGATCGGCAACGCCAGGGTTCTGTCCAAATCGTCCGACATTCTGTCGTCATCGGACCAGAGACTCGCCGATCTCTATAGCGCCAATGAAGCCGCGTTCGACGAAGCACAGAGCTATCTGATCAACTGGGCCGACGCCAACTACCGGGCCGCGTCGGGTGTACAGACATTCTACGAGACCCCCACCGAGACCGATCTACAGTCGGCGGTGGCCACGTCGATCTTCAACGCCTATATCGGCCGGTTCATCAACCAGGTCTGGAACGATGAGCCTGTATCCAACGCTTTCCTCTTCAGCGCAGATCGTATGAAGGTTCGTATGACCCGCACACTCCTCGACGGCCGCGGTGAAGACAACTCGCTGGAGCTGGCATCCCATAATGCGGACACCGGGGAGTCGGTATTCTTCGACCGAATCGGGACCGAAGAATTGGAGCGAAGTGACGAGCTGATGTTAACCGCCCTGGCGGAGGGACTGGACTTCCTCCGAAGCGAACCGCAGAGCAAAGGCGTCGGCGGCTTCGGTGTGGATGATATGAGCCAGTGGCTCTGGGGCCTACGGCATATGGCGCGCTTCGAATCCCTTCTGGGCTCCTTCCTCGGCAACGATCCCGCCCTGGCCCAGATGGCCCAGATGTTCTCCATTACGACCCTGCGTCTCCCACTGGACGAATCCATTACTCCCGACGATCCGCGCTACGGTCTGACCTGGTTCCCCAGAGGGGGTGACCAGTGGAACGTCGACGCCGCCAACCCGGGCCTGAGCAGCACCGACTCAAGCCATGGAAATGGCCCGGTCATGCGCATGGTCATCGCCCTGAACGAAGGCAATGTGTCCGGACATAATATCGTACCAGGGGGGCAATCGGGCCTCACAGACTCGGATCATTTTGCGGACCAGCTCGAACTCTGGCTCGCGAACGATACGATTCCCATGCGGTTCCATGTAGGCGATGTGGCCGAGGGGGCCACCGGACGTGAAGTCTATACCCCGTCGGACGAGCCCATTCCCACACCACCAGACACCTCCTCCAATGACACCGGGGCCATCGACGCCGGTGGAACCGACGAAGGAGGAGCTCCCGAGGTTATCACTACGGATACTGGCACAACCGACGAAGGGTCTCCCGACGAGGGCACCCCGGACGAAGGATCCCCTGATGAAGGCAGCCCAGAGCCAGACATCAGCGAACCCGTTGGGGCCTGCAACAACGACCTGGATAATCCCTTCTTCGACGCCGACAACGGACAACAGAACATTGAAAACCATGTCGACGCATGTGCCATGGAGAACTTCTTATCGGTCCTCTCCGGCAACCTGGTGAATTTCACCAACTGCATCATCATCAACGCTGGTCTCAGCTTTCACTGCGCCGAATGTTATGCCGCTGAAACCGATTGTCGGTACGAGGCCTGCTTCGACTGTATCGCCGATCCGGGCGGGGCCGAATGTGCCGCCTGTAGTACCGCCTGCGCGGAGAGCTTCGCGGCCTGTAGCGGACGCGCACCGGTGGCCGATGACTGCAGCCCGGACTGCACGGACAAAGCCTGTGGGTCGAATGGCTGTGGTGGCTCCTGTGGAAGCTGTGACAACGATTCTGCCTGTACCAGCGTTGGTCAATGCCAGGCCCTCCCCACCGATACGGCCAACCTGGATTGCCAACACGCGTTCCTTTGCTTAATGCCCTGTGGCGGCGATGGAGATTGTACACAGGCTTGCTTTGACGCCCACCCCAAAGGGATGCCCGTCTTCGTCGATATGGAACAATGTGTAGGCTCCAACTGCGGTGATCAGCCCGCTTTCGCGGAACCTGGTTATGGGGAATGGCAGCAATGCTCCGAGAGCGCGAAGGACCCGGACGGGGTCTGCGCCACGGAAACCTCGGCCTGTGTGGCTGGAGAAGGAAACTGCATCGATCTCAGAGACTGTCTGTTCAGTTGTTTTGGCGACCCGAATTGCCCATCGCTCTGCTTCTGGTCGGCAACACTTGCGGCCCAGGAACTGTACGATGCGGTCAACAACTGCATCAACACCAACTGCAGTCAGGAGTGCGGTGCTGGCGGAGAACCGGGCGCGTGCCCCAGCTGCCAGGTCGCCAACTGTAGCCCAGAGATGTTGGCCTGCGAAGCCGACGCCGAAGAGTAGTTCGCAGAACCGCTGGAGCACACCGGGGGTGGATTCACGCCCGAATTTGCGCTATGGATAGCGGTATATGTCAGAGCGGCATGACCGATAAGAGGCCGTACCGACGACCCTGAGGATTCCCCCTATGAAATTACCAAGTCGGCCACGTAGAAACCGAAAGAGCGCGCCTATTCGCGATTTCCACCGGGAGACGTGGCTCCATCCGAGCCATTTAATCTACCCCGTGTTCATCTTTGATGGAGACGGTCGCCAGCCGATTCCGTCCATGCCTGGTTGTGATCGACTGGGCCGGGACGCTCTCCTCGAAGACGTCGCTAAAGCCTACGATCAAGGAATCCGCTCGGTGGTTCTCTTTCCCGCCATAGCAGAACACCTCAAGAGCTCCGACGGGAAAGAAGCCAAGAACCCGGACGGTCTTGTCCCCGAGACAATCCGCACTCTGAAGAAACAATGGCCCGATCTGCTGGTGGTCACCGATGTTGCTCTCGATCCCTATTCGAGCGATGGGCACGATGGGATCGTCGCCAGCGATGGCCGCATATTAAACGACGAAACCGTCGAAGTGCTCTGTGGCCAGGCTCTGGCCCAGGCGCGGGCGGGAGCCGATATTATATCTCCCAGTGATATGATGGACGGTCGCATCGGCGCCATCCGAACCGCTCTCGACAACGAAGGGTTTACCGAGGTCTCGATTCTGGCCTACACCGCCAAATACGCTTCGAAGTTCTACGGACCCTTCCGAGATGCTCTCGATTCGGCCCCTAAATTTGGTGATAAAAAGACCTATCAAATGGATCCGGCCAACGGACGTGAAGCTCTCCGCGAGCTCGCCCTGGACGAAGCCGAAGGGGCCGACATCGTGATGGTCAAACCGGCGGGCCCCTATCTGGATGTGATCCACCGGGTCCGACAGGCGACCACTCTCCCCGTGGCGGCCTACCAGGTGAGTGGTGAATACGCCATGTTACAGGGTGCCGTCGATAATGGCTGGCTAGAGGAAAGCGCCATTCTAGAGAGCCTGATCGCCATCCGACGAGCAGGCGCAGACATTATCCTCACCTATTTTGCCCCACGCGTCGCCGCCTGGCTCAATGAGGATTGAAACCCTACGTCAGACGTTTCTGACATCGGGGACAGAAATGGGTGCTCCGTTGTCCCACGACGATTCGCTGTAAAACGGTCTTACAACGGCGACACGGCTGACCGGCGCGGCCATAGGCGTTGAGCTCGCCGATATAGGAACCAGGCCGCCCATTCACCGTACGATAATCCATAAGGGTCGTTCCCTGCGCGTCAATGGATTTGGCCAATATATCCTGGATGGCGTCGCGTAGTGCTCGCACCTTTTTCATGGAGATCCGACGCGACACGGTGAGGGGATGGATTCTCGTCACCCACAGAGCTTCGTCGATATAGATATTTCCCAGGCCGGCCACCGGGCGTTGACTATGTAGACGAGTCTTGATGGCTGTCCCGGAATCTAAGCCGACCGCCAGAGCGCGTACGGTAAAGTCATCGCTCAGGGGTTCGGGTCCCATATGAAATAAGGTGGGCAGGGAGCTATGGTCGCCGTTGGGAGCGACCAGAAATCGCCCAAAGCGTCGTACATCCCGAAAATAGAGCTGCGTGTCTCCTTCACCATCGAGTTCCAGGCGCACCCGAATATGATTCACGGGTTTGTTCGGGCTGATGATTCCGGTCATCCCCAGATGAATCACCAGCTCATCCCCACTATCCAGGGGGAGAACCAGAAACTTTCCTCGGCGGTCCACAGAGAGAACGGTTTGCCCCGCGGCCTTCTCCAGGTTGGCATACTTGGGACCCGGAGGCGCGTCGACCCGGCGGGCCGTCAGAATTTGGCGCCCCACAAGCCATGGCTCCAGCTCGCGGCGTACGGTTTCGACCTCCGGAAGTTCGGGCATTTTTCCACTCCTATCGGTGCAAATCCACCATCGATTCAGCACTAGCAGATATGGATCCGATTCGTCACCTGTTCGCACTACTAAACAGCACTCCAAAGGGCTGCTTTTGGTCGTACCGTCGACAGAGAGAACGTGGTACAATCGATGTTCGAAGTGGCATAGATGCCGAGCCCCGTACGTCCGAGACGAACTGAGCCCTTGGAGGGGATAATGAAAAAGTACAACACCTATCGTGTGATGGGCATAGACCGCATGAGTGGAGAAGATTGGGTCGAAGCAGAATTCACGACCGCGGCCGAAGCCTTTAATGAAGCGCTGACTCGAACCCGAACCGAGTTCATGGACCCATCGATAGAGAAGGGAACGAGTACAATCTACCGGGCCTACGACCCCGATGGGCGCAGGCTTCTGGGACCCGTTTCCGATAGCTAGAAGCGAGCGAGAGTTACGACTGTTTTTTCATTGAAACGCATAGACAGGCATCGATCTGTATTGCTCGTGTCGCCTGTCCATTCGGGCATATCTGCACTCTGATTCGTTCCGACGATCAGGGAATTTACAACCGGTTCCGCTAAAATAAAACCTCACGTTCCTCTTAGGGCATCACCGTGCTCCGAATTCTCTTACGTACACTCTCTATCACGCTTATCGTTGTGGTCCTCGTGCATGGTCCACGGCTGAGCGATTTGATCGGGCGGTCGTTGATTCAATCCGCGGCAGAGGTGACCGAAGAGACCGTCGCTTCCGGGCAGTTTCAGACCATGCGAGGTGCGATGGAGCTCGGGGCCGCCCGGCTTTGCCCTCCGGCCTGGCTATCATCCAATGTCGCCATCAATGATCGGGCGTTGGCCTTCGTTCCCATCAAACGGAAAGGAAAGATCGTAGCCTTCGCCGAGCTTCCTATGGAGCTGATGGACCGACTCACCAAGAGGCGGTTGAAAGGGGCCCTCCCTCCACGTGATCCCATCATGCGAATGAGTCTACGATCTCTACCAGTACACGATCATGAAACTGCCCGCTCCATCGCGCGGCAGGTCCTATGGTGTCCGACCTTCGAGGGTGTAAGCATAGACTCCGAGCTGTCAGAAGACGGCATCATGGTGGGCGAGCTGGCCGACCTCAAGATCGGCCCACACACCTGGGTCGGTCAGGAATGGTTGGAGCTTGTACGCGCTATGGCTTTGTTCTGGGGTATTCTCTGGCTCCTACTCTTTGGAATCTATCTGCTCCGGGGCAACCGACATCTGGCCCAGCTGCCACCCGATCCCAGAGACCGACGAGTCCAGATACGGCTTGCTCTACGGCGTGGTCTAATGATCGCCGGCGTACTGGGCCTGGGGATCTTCCTGGTCATGGACGTCGCCTCGGATTGGCCTCTCGCAAAGGCCGGCGATTATAGCGGCGTGCTGAACACGTCGCAGCACGGCTTCGTCCGGCATGCTGGCATGGTGAAATTGGACGACGCCCTCTTATGTAGCGACACCGAGAACCCTATAATTGGTTCAACAGGTGACGATGTAGAGCTCCTGGTTCCGGTATCGGTATCGCCCAAACACCCGGTCCTGTCCTACATCGCGTTCGACGATCCGGCCACGGTCAGCTTTCTCTCATGGACCATCCGTCGCTCCATTCGACATCACGAGTTGGGATTCGAACACCCCTTTCGCATGTCCACATTCGGCTATCTCAAAACGAACCATACAGATCAAGACAACCTATTCACCCACTGCAGGCGATTATCGAACGTCGATCAGACCCCACACAATACGGCGTTCGATGTACCCATTCTTCGAGTCTCCCCCCATCGTCCCTCCTTCTATCGCATGAAATTGATCGGCTTTGGCCTACTCTGCCTCATGCTCGGCTTGGGTCTCGGATTCCTCTGGACGGAACGTTTTCCCAATGGAATTCGACTTGTGGCCGTTCGGCCCATGCCCCCGGGAGGTGCCGAATGACAATCCAGAATTGGAGCGCCTTTGTCCTCTCGTTAACCCCCGTCTTGCTGATTCTTCTCTACATCCAACAGCGGATCCGCAAACGAAGTGGCGACCTCCGCACGATCGAAACGCGTTCCGTCCTTTTCGGAGGATTGGCTGCTCTCGGAGCAGAAATCAGCTTTGGAGTTCTAACCAACGCAGCCTCCATGACCGAGCTGAATCGCTTGGATCAAATGCCGACAGGAACGACGATGGTGTACATATTTGGAATCGTCGCCCCCATCGAAGAAGTATGCAAACTCCTCGCTGCGGTCGCCGCCGGGGTGGTCTGGAGTCGTCCACAGGGCAAGGGTACCGTAGCTACGATCTGGGCCACTGGCTTTGTTGGCCTTGGGTTTGCGATGTATGAAAACTACTCCCTGGGCGTGCGCTTTGGAGTCCTGACTGGACCCGAGCTCTTGACCCGACCCATCGTCCATCTCCTATTGGGATTCGTCATGGGTATCGGTCTGGCCCATGCCTCCTATCTACGACCGATGCGCCGGTTCGGAAACATTATCCTGACCCTGGTGCTCGTGAGCACCTTGCACGGTCTCTACAACTGGGTGGTATATGATCCCAACCTACCCGGGCTATTGGTCCCACTGGTGCTGTGCATCTGTATCCTGATCACATGGCTTGGGCTTCGGTTCTACGAACAATTCATGCAGCAGATCCGAAACCGAATGGGCAAGGCCTCCTCCTGAGACAATCACCAATGCAAAAGGAAGGACTGGCTCTGCTCCACATTCTCATTGGGCGTATATACACCGTCGCCGTTCTTATCCACCGAGATGGACATCCCGTAGTTCTGCCCCAGAAACGCGTCGTCTATCATCGTCCCGGAGCCCGGCCATTGATTCCATGTCCCTGTGCCCTGACGAAGCCAGAGGTCCCCATTTAACAGATTAAGGCCCACATCAAACTGGGTGCCATCTACATCTTGTAACCAGCTACCACAGCCATCCAACAACTTCTGGACAGCGATGGTCCAGGTGTAATGACAGCTCTCGCAATCGTCGGGCCCTACACTGATCGGGCTCAGATTATAGGTCACCTCACAATCGACAAAGCCTGGCTCCGGCTCATCAAATACGAAACTGTCTATCAACGTTCCGCCCAGGAACGGTGTGACAACGTCCGTGGCCCCACAATCGGCAGGACACGCTGTATGGCTCTCCGCCAACTCGCAGACTCCATTCCCACAAACGGTGGACAATCCCATCCACGAGAGCAGGAAGATCTCTCCGTACACGACATCTTCGAAGTCGTCGTACTCCTGGTTACCGTTCATATCGATAAAGATCCCATCCAATACAAGCTGCCCACCATACGCCGTGTTATTCACGAGCCCTTCGCCAGAGAATTTCCCCCAGCCGGTCCCATCCTCATAGTTGATCCACAAGGAGTCGTCGGTGGTGTTTACCCCCAGGCTGGTATAGGTGCCCGCTGGTCCCTGGAACCAGTTCCCGCAGGTCTCTTGTAGCTCTGTCATTTTGACCCGCCAGACGAAGGAACATTCGTCGCATCCACCGAGCGGGACTCCTTCGGGGCTCAAGGAATAGGTCGCATGACAGTCCTGGAACGAGCTCTGTGGCTGAGCAAAGTTATAACTTACAATCAGCGACCCATTCATGGGCATCGGTGCACAGGAGCCCGTATTCTCGTTGCAGGCGGAACCTTCGATACAGGCGCCGCAGGACCCACCACAGCCATCGCTACCGCAGGTCTTCGATCCACAATAGGGCTGGCAACCTGGCGTCACATTACAATCCCCATTGATACAGAAGAAGCTATAGCCATCCATGCACCAGGTTTTTCCTCCGGGCACCGGGGTTGAAACCAGCGTAGTCGCATCGATGGTCACTTCGCGAAACACGACTCCCTCAAAGGATCCGGCGAAGGTGCCGGTGTCCGCCCATAGGGAGGTCAGATGGACAAGTCCTTCATCCGCGTAGAAGTCGGTCTCACACTGGACCGTACAGTTCTGCGCCGCCTGTAGACACAAACCACAGTCTGCATAATTCGTCCCAGCCAGATTATAGGTCCCAGGCTGCACGGGACCGAAGAACGGAGCACCGGGAAGAATCTCCAACAAGATCTCATCGCGCGGTAATTCAAGCGCACTATGGGCGAAGTAGGTCATAAAGGGTGGGTTGAACACGGCCTCTTCTTTTAGCGGGGTAAAGCCATCGAGAGGGCAAGCGTCGGTAATCTCCGTGGTACAATCTGGCCCCGATGTTCCTGGCGCGCATTCGTCGCATGCTACCCCCACGAAATTCGGCTGTTGGCAGCGGCAGAAACCATCTTCGCATTGCTGTGCGACAGAACAATCGCCACAGCTACCGCCACAACCATCGGGACCACATAAGACCAGACTACAGTTGGGTAGACAGACCGTGTCCGGAATACATTGACCAAAGTCCGAGCAGCTACTTCCCGTCACACAGAACCCACAGCTTCCTCCGCATCCATTCGGACCACACATCTTCCCACTGCAATCCGGGGTACAGCTGCCGGCATCCCCTCCACTATCGGTCGAGGCCACATCCGTCGCGGAGCTATCCCCAGGAACCACATCATCGGGTTCCCCCGCCGTTCCATCGGTGGCCGCATCGGCCCCCTGCCCCGTGTCAGATCCGGTCGTTGCGTCCGAACCCGTCGCGGTATCGTTCGCCGCATCTACGGTGGGAAGCTCCGGAGAACCGTCCGTTTGAACATCGACCCCACCGTCGCTCACGCTACTGTCCGACGTCCCATCGCTCGACGCGTCGGAAACGACCTCTCCTCCTTGACCGGAATCACTACCACCACAGCCCCAACAAAGCAGAATTCCAGCCAGGAAGCCTATACGAAGGATCTTCATCTACACTCTCCGACGACGCGTAAAGAAAAGGATCGGACCCATCGATCGTGGGGCTCCCCGCCACGAATGTCAATCGGTACAGGCGAATTCGACCGTTCGTTGGCTTCTTCTACGGTTCGACCGCACAAAGCCCATTCGTGCAGGTGAAGGTAAATCCATCCATACACCAGGTCATGCCACCGGGAATGACGGCGGAGTCATGGGTCTCCATATCGATCGAAACCTCCCGGAATACGACCCCCTCGAAGGTCGCTGAGAATACGCCGTCATCTCCCCAGAAGGACGTGATGTGCACTCGCCCCTCGTCAGCAAAGAAGTGACTGTCACAGTTGAGACATAAAAAGTCATGGCAGTCGGACTCGGCCATCAGACATAACCCACAATCCGCAAACGTCGATCCGGTAAGTTCATAGACACCGGTCTCGGACGGCCCGAACCGGGGCGATCCAGAATAGATATGCATCGCCAACATCTCACGGGGGAAACTAGCCGCAGAGAAAGCCTGGTATCTCGCTTCGTTCAGCTCCGAATCCTGCCAGGCTTCGGCCTCCCCCACCGCAAAGCCTGTCATCGTGCACATTTCGTCGCAGTTGGCACCTATATAGCCAGGAGCACAGGCATCGCACGCGTCGCCTATCTGATTGGGATGCGCGCATTGACACTCTCCATCCACACAGAGTCTGGGCTCTTCACAGCCACCACAGCTCTGACCACACCCATCGTCTCCACATTCTTTCCCTGCACAGTCTGGCACACAGGCTGTGGTCTCCTGATCCGTAGCGACCCCATCGGGAATGGTCGGTCCGGTCTCTTGTTCTGGAATATCCGGGTTCGCAGTATCCGGTGGTGACACCTCTGGCGCCGTCTCTACATCTCCGATGTCCTGAACATCTGGAACCATGGCGGTATCACTCGACGCACAGGCCAGAATTATGCATCCAGACGAGAGAAAAACCAGGAGCGATCGGAACCGAAAAAGCATGAACCTACATACTAGTTAGACAGTATTTCACCGTAAAGACCCCGAGGTCATTGTACTGTGTGGCCAAGATGCCGACCAGCGTAACGACACCCCTCCGTTTCTATCCCACCGATCGCGATGTTCGAAAAGACTTGTCACCGAACGCATGGGCACGTATTACGCACCTACGACGAGTGCCCTTCACGCACCATTTTTGGAGTCGATCATGCGCTACCTTCGAGGTGCTCCAGCACGCTCGGAATTCCGGCTGCAGAAACTGTCTGCCACTCTCAGAAATCAGGGGGTTGCGACCGAATATATCTATGCGGAGTACGCGCATTTCGTCGACGCACGAGATGAGATCGCCGCAGAGGACATGGTTCTTCTGGAGCGACTCTTGCGGTATGGACCCCGCGCAACCTTCGATGACCGGCCAGGATTGGAACGAATCGTAGTCCCCAGACCGGGCACGATCTCCCCCTGGTCTTCAAAGGCTACCGACATCGCACACAACTGTGGTCTAGATAGTATTCGTCGCATAGAGCGGGGCGTCCGCTATGTTTTCGGCACAACCGACGATCTCACGGACGAACAGATCGAGATTGTGACCGCCGCCATTCATGACCGCATGGTGGAAGCGGTGCTTCCTTCCACAAACGCAGCGACCTGTCTCTTTGAGGTGGCCTCACCGCCCTCCTACCAGGAGGTCGACATCTTGCAGGGTGGTTCCGACGCGTTGATGCAAGCCAACCAGGACCTGGGTCTGGCCCTCGCACCGGACGAAATTGAATATCTGGTGAACGCCTTCGAGACGCTGGAACGAAACCCCACCGATGTCGAACTCATGATGTTCGCACAGGCGAATTCCGAGCATTGTCGCCATAAGATCTTCAACGCCAGCTGGACGGTGAATGGGGAGCCTCAGGATCATTCTCTATTTAAAATGATCAAGAACACCTACGCCCAACGCCCCGAAGGAGTTCTCTCTGCCTATAAGGACAACTCCGCCGTTATGGAGGGTACCCACGCCGGCTGGTTCTATCCAGACCCGGACAGCGGTGTGTACAGCTACCATGAGAGTGATGTGCACATCTTGATGAAGGTGGAAACCCACAATCACCCGACAGCGATATCGCCCTTCCCCGGCGCCGCTACGGGCAATGGCGGTGAGATACGGGATGAAGGTGCGACCGGTCGTGGAGGAAAACCCAAGGCTGGACTGTGCGGTTTCTCCGTCTCCAATCTGAAGATTCCCGGTCATGAACAACCCTGGGAACAGGACTTCGGCAAACCAGATCGTATCGTCTCGGCCCTGGATATTATGATCGAAGGACCCATTGGTGCGGCGGCATTCAACAACGAATTTGGTCGACCCAACCTCTGTGGCTACTTCCGCACCTTCGAGCAGCGGTGTAAGACCGCCGCAGGCGAGGAAGTACGGGGCTATCATAAGCCCATCATGATTGCGGGCGGCTTCGGCAATATCCGACCCGAACAGGTAAAAAAGGATTCGATCCCGGACGGAACCCGGATCGTTGTGCTCGGTGGACCAGCCATGCTTATCGGCCTGGGAGGAGGCGCGGCCTCGTCCATGGCCTCCGGCGCCAGCGCAGCCGATCTGGACTTTGCCTCGGTGCAACGAGCCAACGCCGAGATAGAGCGTCGTTGCCAGGAGGTTATCGATCGGTGCTGGGCCCTGGAAACACAGAACCCGATCCTCGCCATCCACGATGTGGGAGCGGGTGGGCTCTCCAACGCAGTCCCAGAGATCATTCATGATTGCGACCGCGGTGGAACCTTCGATATTCGCCAGATCCCCAATGATGAGCCGAGCATGTCTCCCATGGAGATCTGGTGCAATGAAGCACAGGAGCGATACGTCCTGGCCATCGCCGACGAACATTTCGCGCGCTTCCAGGCGATCGCCGAACGGGAACGTTGTCCCTACGCTGTGATCGGCACGGCGACCGAAGAAGAACAACTTCGCCTGCAGGATCCCCAATTCGAGAACAATCCGATCGATATTCCTCTGAATGTTCTATTCGGAAAACCACCCAAGATGTCGCGCTCCTTCGAGCGAGTCTCGGTAGAGCGTGATCCTGTAACGCCGGAGCAGTTCGACCTACAGGACGCGGCGGAGCGAGTGCTCCGTCTACCCACAGTCAGCAGTAAGAGCTTTCTGATCACCATTGGAGATCGCAGCGTTACCGGGCTGGTAAGTCGAGATCAGATGGTAGGCCCATGGCAGGTTCCGGTCGCAGATGTCGCGGTCACCACAACCAGCTTAAACAGCACTACTGGCGAAGCCATGGCTATGGGTGAACGAACGCCAACAGCCCTTTGTAGTCCCGCCGCCTCCGGGCGCATGGCCGTTGCCGAGGCGATCACCAACCTGGCGTCCGCACATATTGCGAGCCTGGATCGGGTCAACCTCTCCGCCAACTGGATGGCCGCAGCCGGTCACCCCGCCGAAGACCAAGCTCTATTCGACACCGTTCGCGCGGTAGGGATGGAATTCTGCCCGCAGCTGGGGCTTACGATTCCGGTTGGAAAAGACTCCATGTCGATGCGCACCGTGTGGTCGGATCAGGGGCAGGAAAAGAATGTGACAGCTCCCCTCTCCTTGATCGTTTCGGCCTTCGCTGCGGTTCTTGATGTACGCAAAACCAGGACGCCGCAACTGCGAACCGATCGGGGAGCGACCGATCTTCTTCTCATCGATCTGGGGGAAGGACGCGACCGGCTCGGAGGCTCAGCCCTGGGCCAGGTATTCAACCAGGTTGGTAATGACGCACCGGACATCGACGATCCATCGAAGTTGGCGGCTTTCTTTGCTTGTATTCAATCTCTTCTCGCCGAAGAGATGATTCTCGCCTACCACGACCGCTCCGATGGTGGTCTCCTTATCACCCTCGCCGAAATGGCGTTCGCGGGACATTGTGGCCTGGACCTGAATCTCGACGCCCTACATTCCGATCCGGTCCGAGCCCTCTTCAGTGAAGAGGCCGGCGCGGTGATCCAGATCCGGCGTTCGGACTCCGATATGGTCTGGCAGAAAATCAAACAAGCGGGCCTGTACAATAATACGCACTTCATCGGCTCCCCAACGGGCGACGACACCCTGACCTTCCGGCATCACGGCCAAGATATTCTCGTTGCCGACCGGTGCGAATGGCAAAAGGCCTGGACGGAGACCAGCTTCCATATCGCAGAGCTTCGCGACAACCCGAACTGTGCCCAGCAGGAATTTGCTGCCGTGTCCGACCGGGACGACCCAGGACTGAATGTTCGGGTCCCGTACAATATGAATGAAGATATCGCGGCGCCCTACATCGCTACAGGCCAGCGCCCCCCCGTCGCCATTCTTCGTGAACAAGGGGTCAATGGTCAGATGGAGATGGCCGCGGCTTTCCATCGAGCGGGCTTCACATCCGTCGATGTCCATATGAGCGATATTCTCGGTGGAAACCAGAAACTAGAAGACTTCGTTGGCCTGGTCGCCTGCGGCGGCTTCAGTTATGGCGATGTGCTTGGGGCTGGTGAAGGCTGGGCCAAAACCATCCTATTCAATGAACGAGCGAACGCGGAATTCCGCGCCTTCTTCCACCGGCCGGACACCTTCGCCCTGGGGATCTGCAATGGCTGTCAGATGCTCTCTACCTTGAAAGAACTGATACCTGGCGCAGGGCATTGGCCACGTTTCGTTCGTAACGCTTCCGAACAATTTGAGGCCCGATTAAGTCTGGTAGAGGTCTGTTCCTCACCGTCCATCTTTCTGCAGGATATGGAAGGATCCCGCCTACCCATCGCCGTAGCTCATGGAGAGGGGCGCGCCGAGTTCGCAAACGACGAGGCCCTGCAGCGGGCGACCTCGAGTGGGCTGGTTGTTGCCCGCTATGTGGACCATCGAGGCAACCCGACCGAGACCTACCCCAACAACCCCAACGGGTCGCCAACCGGTATCAGTGGCCTGACAACAGACGATGGGCGGGTGACGATTATGATGCCACACCCCGAACGTGTATTCCGCACCGTACAGTATTCCTGGCATCCAGATGCGTGGGGAGAGGATGGTCCGTGGATGCGGTTCTTCCGAAATGCCCGCGTAGCGATAGGGTAAATAGATATGGGACACCATACACCAGTGTTGACCGGCATCGATCGCCTCCCGAACCACCCCGCTGCACAGCGACTGGCCACCGGGCGCGTCGCCATATTGGCCCATCACGCCAGCGTAAACTCGCAACTGCGCCATCTGGTCTCGATTGTGCGCGACGATCTGGGAGCCAATGTCGTACGGCTCTTCGGCCCAGAACATGGGCTATGGTCCACGCACCAGGATATGGAAGCCGTAGATGATTCTTTGGATCCGGTGTTCCACCTTCCGACCTTGAGCCTATACGGAGATCACCCGGATACCCTGGCCCCACCCCAGGACAGCTTGAACGATATCGACATTGTGGTCGCGGATCTTATGGATATAGGAGCCCGCTACTACACCTACGCGGCGACGATTGTTGCGATGGCACGGGCCTGTGCAGCCCAGGACATCCCCCTGATCGTGCTGGACCGACCCAACCCGATCGACGGTGTCCAGGTGGAAGGAAGCATCCTTCAGGATGAATATCGAAGTTTCGTCGGGGCGATTCCTGTCCCACATCGGCACGGCCGGACCATGGGAGAGTTGGTCAAGATCGGCATCCAGGACGCGGGTGTTTCGGTAGATTGCGAGATCATTGAGACCGTTGGCTGGGACCGGTCCCAGATGTTTCCCGCCACGGGCCTACCCTGGGTTCCACCCAGCCCCAATATGCCCACCTTCGAAACAGCTGTCGTATACCCCGGGCTCTGCCTACTGGAAGCGACCACCCTGTCGGAGGGGCGTGGAACAACAACCCCCTTCCTGGTTTTCGGCGCGCCCGGCATCGAGCCCGTAGAGTTGGCTGCAGCATTATCCGACCAGGGTTTGGCGGGCGTCTCGTTCCGCCCCCATGTCTTTCGGCCGATGTTTCAGAAATATGCGGGCGAGCTCTGCGGAGGTGTACAGCTCTCCGTAGATGATCCCCAGGTGATTCACGGGCTCGAACTGGGGGTGCGAATCCTCGAGGTTCTCATCCAACGCTTCCGTGATTCGTTCGGCTGGCGAACGGAAGCCTACGAATTTGTAACCGACAGACCCGCCATTGATCTCCTCGCTGGTGACCCAGAGCTCCGGGAACGATTGGAAGCAGGAACGACCCTATCCCCCCTATTCGAGCGTTGGAGTCAGGGGGCCTCAGACTTCGCAAGAGAGCACGAGTCTTGAACACCTCGGCTCCAACGGTAGCCGTCCTTGGTGGCGCGTTCGATCCTCCTCATCAAGGCCATGTTCTCCTACCTGCTGTGGTCCTGGCCCATAGAAACGTAACGAAAGTTCTGGTGGTACCGAGCTATGCACACCCCTTTGGGAAGGCGATGAGTGCATACGACCATCGCATGTCCATGTGCCAATATGCGTTCGCGGCGTACGGTTCCCTGGTAGAGGTCTCCGGTATCGAAGAGACCCTGGGGCAATCCGACGGTCCGGTCTACACCATCGATATGCTGGAGGCCCTCGAGAAGACAGGCGTCGTTCCGCGGCTCGTTATCGGAACCGATATACTTCCGGAAACCGACCGTTGGCATCGCTTCGACGAAATACAGCAGAGATTCTCCCCCATTATTGTCGGCCGAGACGGGTTTTTATCTCCACCCGATCTGGACTGCCTGCCAGCCCTACCAGACGTTCGAAGCCGAAACCTTCGTGCTGCGCTCATGAACCAGAATACCGAGTTGTCCGGCCTACCGGCTGTTGTCCTCGACTATATTCGAACCCATGACCTATACCGACGAGAAGAGGCCTCATGACCCCCAGGATCGCGGTGATCGGTTGTGGCCGTGTCGGCTCCTTCCTCGTTCGAAACGCCAGTCGGCGCGGATTGGATGTACAGCTCCTGGTCCAAGATCGAGAATCGGTCCCAACAGATCTGAATGTTCCGGTTGTCGAGATCACAGCTCAATCCCAAGACACAGTTCCGACGGATCGAGATGTGATCTTTCTTGCTGTTACCGAATCGTCCTTTCCCGAACTCTGTGCGCTTTTACAGCAATACGGGCTCCTGGACGCCGATCAGAAACAACCGATCCTGGCGCATATGTCGGGAGCCTATCCGGGCTCCTATCTCGAGGATTATGGAGTGCCGGCCCATAGGGCTGCATCCTTTCACCCTATGCATCCATTTCGACATCGGGAGAGTAGCCCAGACTCCCAAAGCATCACAGCCGCTATCGATGGACAAGACGACGCCATTGCTATCTTGCAAGATGTCGCCAATCACCTGGAACTGACCACCGTTCGTATCCCAGCCCAGCAGCGTTCCCTATATCATCTGGCCTGTGTGCTCGCGGCCAACCATGTGGTCACTCTGGCCCACCACGCGCGGCGTATTGCTGCCGATGTCAGCGCCAACAATCCCGAGATGAATCAGGCGATCCACCACCTCATGCGCGCCTCTCTGGACAATCTGGTGGCGAGCGACTCTGCAGAACAGGCACTCACGGGTCCCGTTGCACGAGGGGACCTCGCCACATTGCGTAAACATGAGCAGGCACTGCGCGAACAGTACCCCGAGCTGTGTTCGTTTTACCGCGCCATGGTAGAAGCAACCCTGCCGCTGGTCTCCGATGCGACATCCGAACAGATATCACCATTTCTCGAAGCAGATGATGGGGACTAGTCTAATCCGTACAGCCCCAACTTACGGTATAGAGTCACACGGTTAATCCCCAATATTCGAGCGGCCATACTCTTATTTCCCTCGGTTCGCTCCAACGCAGCCTCAATATGCTTGCGTTCCATCTCTGCCAGGCTCAAGAAGCCGTCCGCAGGAGCTGCTTCCTGCATACGCGTCCGTATCGGTTGGTCCACACCAGTGGCCCGGGGGGCGGCATCGGCCGAGAGCGTATTACTGTCACTCTCACGAAGGATCGTTGGTATCGAGTTTGACGTATTCTCGAGTGGCGTGGACACCCGGTGCATCGTGACCTGTTCCAGAAAGCCCCGCGGCAAATCTCCAATGGTGATCAATGGTCCCGGTGCCGAAACGACCCCATAGGCGATCACGTTCTCCAATTCTCGTACATTGCCTGGGTAGGGATGGGATTGCAGTAATTCCAGGGCGCGAGGATCCACTCCAGCCAGGTCCCGACCTTCCTTTTTACTTAATTTACCAACGAGGTGTTCGACAAGTAATGGAATGTCGCCATCCCGCTCTCGAAGCGGTGGTAGCGTTACCGTGAACACCGCGAGACGATAGTAGAGATCTTCACGGAACCCGCCCGTGCGTATCTCTTCTTCCAGATCTCGATGGGTAGCAGAGAGAAGACGAACATCCGCTCGATGGACCTCTGTTCCCCCTAGACGCCGAAATTCCCCATCCTGAATTACCCGCAAAAGCTTCGCTTGCAGCGCAGGAGCCATCTCGCCGATCTCATCCAAGAGGAGCGTTCCTTTATGGGCCCGCTCAAAGGTACCTATTTTTCGTGCGTCGGCGCCGGTGAATGCGCCTCGTTCGTAACCGAAGAGCTCCGCCTCCAACAGGTTTTCCGGAATTCCGGCGCAGTTGAGGGCGACGAATGGTCCCGTTCGACCACTCCTATCGTGTAACCCTCTTGCCACCAACTCTTTACCGGTACCACTCTCTCCACGAATCAGTACAGGCACATTGGAGCGGGTGACCTTACGGAGCGACCGAAACACCTCCTTCATGGAGCGGGCCTGCGTCACAATATCTTCAAAAGGCCGGATTTCTGGGACCGTATCTGTGTGGAGAGACTCGACCTCTCCCAGGGCATCAAAGGCATTCTTGACCGCATCAACCAGGCGAGCCCCTAGCTCATCTTTCTTCAGAAAGTCGAAGGCACCACCACGAATCGAGGTCAAGGCTTCATCTGTCGTGCCATACCCCGTCAGAAAGATCACCGACGCTTCGGTTTTCTGTTTCTGAAGCTCTTCGAAGAGCTCGTAGCCGTCTCCATCCGGTAATCGCACATCGAGAATGACAATACCCTCGAAACCATGCCTGATTGCCCTCCTTCCGTCCTGAACACTATGCACGGATTCAACCGAAAAACCCTGTGGCTGGAGCCGCTGCTGAACAACCCAACAGATGCCCGGGTCATCGTCCACCACGAGAACCTTTCGAGTCTGTTTCATGTTGTTACTCCACATGTATACATTTGCAACACGTCTAATTACAGAGTGTTTAGAAAACATACACCTTGGTGTTTAATTTTTCAACACATGGTCGATGCGAATTTTTCGACTTGGTAACCACCAAACAATCAGAAATGTGAGATTGAGCCGTATTTTTGCAGCCAAGAAGCGCTGCCGACAAAACTGGCACGGCTTGTGCAAATCGTGTGCGCGCCTGCAGGGACTCAGCTTACCCCCTCGTCGACGGCACGATTTATCGTGCCTGTGCGAATCCCCCCCTTGCACAGACGAAACCTCCCTGCTGCCCTGCAGGCCGAAATTTTGGAACATCCCCCTCCAAGTAAGAAAACGGCTGGGCCCCAGGGCCTGGCCGTTTCTCTTTTTGGTCTCCAGGAAGTCTACCGACGATACGTACGGCGATACTGGATATAGCGAAGCCAACGCATGATCGGGGTCCTCTCGCCTGCCAGGGTTTCCTTCTCGATGGCCCTCTCCAGGGCGAGCGCAGCTGGTTCGAATTTGTCTTCATACGCAAGGAGTCGCCCACATCGATAATAGGCTTCACGCTGTAGAATCCTGGGCAGGTTCGACGTGCCGTCCAGAGCGCAGAACAGTTGGGCTGCGTCGCTCCAAAGACCACGTTTTTCCAGTTGGAACGCCAGGAGATATCGAACCAATGGATCGCTGCGCTCCTGCTCGGTCTGTACCAACGTCAGCATCCACTGAAAACCAAGGTTCGAGCCCGGCCGT
>PBVT01000100.1 GCA_002728755.1 Myxococcales bacterium | reverse complement strand
GTCGGGTCTAGCTACCGGCGTGGCCTGGATGGCTATGATGGGGCGAAACGACGGAAGACAGCGCCTGCAATCATGGGTTGGTGCGATACGTTCCTGGCTGGTGGATGGAAGCCCAGCAGAGCATGTGGAGCGGGCCATACGATTGGTCGCGTTCCTGATAGGCATCGCGTTCTTTATCAAGGTCTCCTTTGAGGTCACCCATCATATCATGCTGGAAATGGCTCGCCCTGTGTTTGCGGCCATAACGGTATCTGTGCTCCAGATTCCTGTTCTTTTGATATCGGGGCTGGTCTTTCTAACGCTTACAGGTTCGATGATCCTGCTCTTTGAGCGCCCCAACATCACGCGACGATTGGGATGGTTTCGAGTCTGGATGCTGATGTTCGCTGGGCTGCTTCTTGGGGGGGCTTTCGGTGGACAGGTTCTCTTTTCTAATTGGGCGGTCTTGCGTCATCTGCCCTGGTCTATGCTTATTCGACTAGCTTTAGCCGTGGTTTTCGCGTTGGTGGTTGCGCGCACCATGCTCACACGGTTGGCTCCCTATACCCGTTGGCTGGCGTTGGCAGGGATCGCCATCGGTATCTTTTCTGGAATTCTGGGGAGTCGAGTTCCACATCGAGCGCAAGGGGACCGGAAGATCTTTGAGGACAGCGTTTTTTCTGCGTCTTTGGGGCTCGAACTCGTCAGGCAGGTTCTTGACGGAGATGACGATGGCTTTCTATCCGCTTTTGGAGGCGGTGATTGTGATGGCGATGATCCGAAGATCAATCCATCTGCTCTCGATAGACCAGGGAACGGCATTGATGAGGACTGTGATGGTGCTGATCTGGATGTCTCCTTGTTGGATGACTATGGGACGATCTCCAAGCATGAACATGAAGACGTGGCGCGACTGCCTGTAATATTGATTACCATTGATGCGCTCGCTGTTCGTCATCTACACAGCTTTGGATACGAACGTTCTGTAATGCCCAGACTCGAAGCGTTTGCAGAAAAATCGGTTCTATTTGAGAGCTGCTTTAGTCAGGGGCCTTCTACACGACTTTCGTTTCCTGCGATGTTTACGTCACGCTGGGATAGTCAGATCAGTCGTGAACTAAAGGGTCGACATCCGTATCGGCTTCGCGGCGAAAATTACATGCTGGCCGAGATGATGCAGGACCTTGGTTATAAGACCCTGGCCGTTGTTTCCAATCGATACTTTGGAAATAAGCGTTGGAAAGGGCTGCGGCAGGGCTTTGATGAGGTCGATGAAAAGCCAGCGAAGCATTCGACGCATCGTAACCCGCATAACGCACACCATGTGACCAACCGAGCTATCAATCTGATCAAGAAAGAGTATCCGCGTCGAAGTAGTATTGCGGCGTCGCTAAAAAAGAAGCGGAAAGCCGACGAATCAAAGGAAGACGGACCAAAGAGCACGGCAAAGAAGTCTGCCAAAGCGACGAGTAAAGTCGTAATGCCCATATCTTCGCGTCCTCGAATCATACAGAACGTAAAAGAAAAGTTGCCGCGTCCAAAACCAGGTGTCGACCCGAAATCCGCCTCAAAAGACGTCGTGTCCGAAGAGCAACCCATGTTCCTCTGGGTTCATTATTATGATGCGCATTCTCCCCATAAAAAGGCTCCTGGTATTAAGCCCAAGGAGAAGGGGGCAGAAGGATTATATAATACGGAACTTACCTATATCGATCGTAGCCTGGGACGTTTTCTGAAGCGTATAGAGAAGACGTTCGGAGAGGATGTGATCATCATCATCTCAGCCGATCATGGTATCGACTTCAAGGCCAAGAGACATAAGAAGCGCCGCTATGGACATGACCTCAATACAACAACACTACATGTCCCCTTGATTGTTCGGGCCCCGTTCCTGAAACCACAACGGGTGAAATCTCTGGCGAGCACAATGGATATAATGCCGACCCTGGCGGATCTTCTGGACTATACCGAAGATTATACCTTCTCTGGCGCCAGCCTGGTGCCTGAGCTGTTCGGTAAGGGACCAAGTCGTCCCCAGGTTTTATTTCACCAGATGTTCCTGTTTGAGGATCGACGGCGAAAGAAAGACCCTCTAAGGCAAGTGGCTGTACGAACACCCAAATATAATTACGTTTGGGATCGTGCACGCGGTCGCGCACATCTATGGCGCTGGGCGGATGATTATCTGGAAGAGAACGATCTGGTGTCGTCGAGAGACGGAACCATCAATGCCATGCGGCGACAACTTCACTCTCTGGCGGGTGCTTTCAGCTATCGATATAATTCATCGGAACCGGTTGAAGAGGAAGCGCTTGTAGACTCCGACGAGACGAAGAAGCCGGACGAGACAAAGAAGCCGGACGAGACAAAGAAGCCGGACGAGACAAAGAAGTCGGACGAGACAAAGAAGTCGGACGAGACAAAGAAGTCGGACGAGACACCGGATAAGAAGCCGGATGAGAAAGTGAAGTAGTCCAATGGGGTTGGTAGAACGGGCCAAGAAACTCGTGTTGTTTTTGCCGTCGACGCTCTGGAATACGGTCCGCCATCCGCTTTTCTGGATAGCTTTGGTCTGGTTATTCGGTTTCACCTATGCCGAGAAATTGAATAACCCCAACGAGCGGACCCGTGTTTTACAGGCGCGGGCGATGCTGGATGGAAAGCTGCATATTGGCCACACAGAGTTGCGTGGCTGTGGGCTCGTTGTGAAAGATCTCTATGGCAAGAATGGGGGGAGTATCGCCTACCCATATGTGAATGATGTGGCGATCGGTTGTCGCGGGCCTCAGGATTCTCCGGATAGATGTACACGACTCAAGTTGTCCGCGAAGGGACCGGATTGTATCGGTAAGATCTACCCAGCCAAGGCTCCAGGAACGTCCCTTCTGGGTGTACCCGCCTTGGCGATTGCTGATGGCATGGGCTTCATTCCTGCGGGCATCAAAGGTGAACGGCGGGCCACGTGGGTTCTGCGCTATGGTGGTGTGGCCCTCTTTGTTCTTCTGGGGCTCTGGATTTTCTGGGACCTGCTTTCTATGGTGGGGATGCAGACCAGAGAGCGGACAGCTGTATTATTAGCTACTGCACTGGGCACAACGATCTACCCCTACGGGATCATGTTTGTCGGGCATGCTTCGGCAGGCATGGCTTTGTTGATGGGGATCTGGCTGGTGCTGCGTGCTCGACGGTCTTCTTCTCGAAAGAGCTTTCTTGGTGCTCTCGGTGGGTTTCTGACGGGAACGGCTGTGTTGTTTGAGTACCATGCGGCCATCGCTGCGGTCGTGATCGGGCTCTGGGTGGTATTGACGGAGTCGGACCGAAAACGTGTTCTTCTCGGCTTTATTGTTGGAGCGCTGGTCGCCTTTACCATTCATTGTTGGCTCCACTACACCATGTTTGGCTCCCCTTTGAAGACTGGCCATATGTCGCTGATGAGTGGTCATAATCGTGCGGGACAAGCCGGTGGTTTCATGGGGATGGACGGCATCCATGGGAAATCGTTATGGCTTACATTATTTGATCCCTATATGGGTCTGCTCTTCATGATGCCCTGGCTGGTGGTATGTGCACCCATCGGCTTCATCGTTCTTATTCTGGGGCGGGCGCAAGGGATATCGAAAGGTACTGGGAGAGTATTGGCCGCAGTGCCACTCGCATATCTTGGATTCGTATCTACCCTGGGCAACCCGAAGGTCATGAATGGTTGGTCTATTGGACCCCGCTATCTTGTTCCGTCTATGGCGTTTCTGGCCCTGGTGGCTGGAATCGGTTGGATAGAGACCTGGCGCCGCAAACCTCTATTCGGTGCCGTCATGGCTGGCCTGGCGGGGGCCTCTATTCTGGTGATGGTGGCTGTGACTCTGACGTTCCCACAGCCTCCCGATGGGCTACGAAATGTATTTGGAGATTGGAGTCTACCCCTACTCCTACAGGGATATGGGGTCCCCTCTCTGGGCTCGAAGTTTGGGCTCGGGGCGTTATCGTTGGCTCCTGTTCTTCTAGTATCTCTCGTCCTGGTTGGGCGAAAACTCGTGGTTTGGGAAGGGAGCCGGACCATGTCCCGTATTGTTGCCGGTGGCGTGGTTCTTGGTTGGCTTCTTTTTCTCGCGCTATGGAATCCCACGCCAAAGCATGTGGCGCTTCGAGAGCGAGCCCGGGTTGTGGCGCAAACGGAAGGGTACCAGCCGACGAAAGATTGTCAGGCTGTCTCCTGGTGGGTCGACGGTGGTTGTAGTCGATACCGTGGAGTAGCACATCCGTTCTGGAAAGCTCTTTGTCCGGACTCTAAAACGACCTGTAGGTAGGTGATGAAATGAAAGCAATACAAACCGAGAAGGCACCCGCGGCGATTGGACCATATAGCCAGGCGATCTCTGTGACCGGTGGAGCGATGACATTTCTATCTGGCCAGATCGCGTTGGACCCACAAACTGGCTCGATGGTGGAAGGCGATGTTGCTACCCAGACCCATCAGGTCATGCGTAATCTGGAAGCCGTGCTCGCCGCTGCGGATCTAGGCTTTCCAAATGTCGTCTTTACGACCATCTTTCTGTCTGATCTGGAAGACTTCGCGGCAGTGAACGCCGTATATGCGAGCTATTTCCCCGAGAATGCTCCGAATCCGGCCCGGGCTACGGTTGAAGTCGCGCGGCTGCCGAAAGATGCAACGGTGGAAATCTCCTGCATCGCGGTGCGTTAGACCCGCGGCTTTACGGCTTTTTCGGTTCGACTTGCGGCGAGAGTAAAGCGTCTTCGATATTCGCTCGCCAGAATTGGTGGCGAGTGGTGATTTCTTTTCGCTCGTAACGTGCCAGACGTTGAAGGCGTTTCATGACGGCCGACCGTTGGTCGTAGGTCTGGGCCTCTTTCATCGCCTGAAGAATCGCGTCCAATTGGGTTAGATATGCTTCCACTGCTGCAATATATTCAGGGAGCCCATTACGAAATATGGGCCGATCTTTGGCCACCGTTTGTAATACGGCGGCAACTTTTCGAAAACGGCTACGTGCTACACGAATACTCACACGATCTTGTGTAAAGGCTATGGGTCGACCCTTTAAGAGTCGGGTCCGCACGTCACGAATCATCGTCTGACGTGGTAGGCCAATCACGGAACCGTCAACAAGACTCGCGACAGTGTTTAAAAAGAGTCGGGGTTCTCGAAGTAGAACAGGGAGAGCTTGTACCGCTCCATCTCCGAGTGTTCCGCCCGTCACATCCTTACGGGCACGACGTATGGTATTCCGTGAGTTGCTGATGGTTCGTCTTACGGCCAATAATCGGGCCTCTAGTTCGTTAGAGAACGCGCTGTCTGGGATATCCAGAGAACCACCGATCAAGACGAGGAGATGCTCTATCTCCGCGTTGAGGCCAGCGTAGGCCAGGAGCGCTTCATCCACAGAACGAGCGACACCGATTGCCGCATCGGTAGATTCTGGAAAGATCTTATCTGCAAGGTTGCAATGTTCCAGTAGGCGGTCATGGACGGGAACGGAGACCTGGCGCAGGTTCATTACATCAGGGCTGAGTAGTTGGTTGGCGCAGGGCTCCAGGTATTGCGCCATACTCTCTACGAGTCGGATGACATCTTCGGGCTGCGCTGGCTTGGATTCAGGCGGAGGACTTTTCGAATCTTCGACAGCAACTTTCCCTGAATCTTCAGTATTGGACTGCTGTGCGTCCTCTGGGGGCGTCTCCACGGGGATCGGCGTATTGGGTCGCTTGTCTGAGCCACATGCACATAGAAGCAAGGCGGCGAAGAGGGCGACTCGATATGAGGAGAATGTTTGATTCACGGGACGACCATAGCTGTTCGGACATCGAGGGCGAAGCCCACAGTATACGATAATCCATGGACATCGTTTTCGGGAACGCGTCCACCAAAGGCGAAGCCCTGTCCGAAAAGGGAGATGTCCAGGTAACGGGCGAGGGGAAGTGCAAGCCGCCCCTCGAGTCGAACTTTGTAGCGAAGATCGCTGGCATCGTCGTCAGGAGTGCTTCCGTATAATGTGGCGTCCAGACCACTCGTAAAGCGGATCTTGGGGCCAAGAACGTGCAGCGTGGTCATCTCCAGGCGCCCGCCATACTCAATACTTCGTTCGACTTTGGAAAGGTCTTGCAACACGAAGCCACCGAATCGAAGGGTTCGTACGGTTCCGAACCTTTTGGCACCAAGACCAACCTGAAATAACAGGTCCGATTGTCGTTCAGCCCCTTGCACCGGGGTGATTTCACTATCGTAGAGTAGCTCGGAGAATGGCATCAAGCGCAGGGCTTTGGTGGCCCATGGTAGTGGCTGAAAGGACCAGCCGGCGTACGTGAAGGAAGAGGACAGACGGATGTCATCTGCGAGCTCCTGATCGTCGAGCCCCGTGACCGATAAGCGGTTGAAATTACTCCGCAGGCGGGCATCCCACCATATGTCGTTTGCGTTGTAGGCAAGGGATAGATCGGTGTCGACACCGAGATTCAGGCTGGATGGGCTCGTCGCGAGTGTTTCGGGCACGGTGGCGAAAACACTATTTTCCGCACCTTGAAAATTCTCCAATCGCACAGACAAACGGCTGATACGGAATAACCATTGGGGCATTTTCGTGGCGACACTGGCCCGTGTAAGGCGAGCATATAACTGCTCTGGCGTCTCTTTTATATTCCGATCTCGTAGGTCACGGAGTGTCCGTAAGACGGCGCCACGGAAGGTAATATGTTCGCCGAGAAGACCCCGAACCGCTTCCTGGGATCGCCCCAGTAGATAGGGGGAGTGGGCGGTTTTGAGGTGACTGCTCAAAAAGGTAACCCGCGCTCTATCGGTGGTGACTACCCGGTAGATACGATCCGGATCGGCAACGCGGCCACCAATCTTGGGCTTCAATACACCGAGTTGTCCTCCACATGCGGTTGGCACCACATCTTTTGTCTCGCGAAGGAGTCGTACTATACGGTCGCCAGGAATATAGTGAACTTCTAGACGATCCAGGCTAGCAAGGCGATCGACAGCGAGTAGTTCGGTCAATGGCCCAGGGATACGCGGAGGCTCAGGCAGCTCCGGAAGGAGCACCACATCGGCATCGGTAAAGTCGCGAACGGCTTCACAGGCGATGGCAGTCCAGGGGCCGTGCTTGAGGATTTCTGTGGGAGCAGGAGCAGGCTATAGCGGTTGATCGAGCTCTGGATAGACTTTGCTTCGAGTGCTGGTGACCGCCGCTCTAACGTTCGGATCCGAGGGGGTATCGGCCGGTACTGGTGCCGGTTCCATTCCAAAGGATTGTAGCGCCCAACCGGGTGGGTTTTTCCGAAATCGCAGATTTGTGACAGAGATTCCATCCACCGGGAGCGTTGCGATGACTGGATTGTCGATATGTTCACGCACTTTGTACTCGGCGGATTCGATACGTTCGGTCTGTGAGTGAACATCACCGAGGACTAGGTCCAATCCCTCGAGAGCCTTCAACTTACGGAGCGAATTGGGGCTGGCTGTCGTCAATAGAATGATGGAGTCCGGTGGAGACTCCAACTGTTGTAGTTTTGTAACCAGGGCCTCTACCGCTTCGACTGGATCTTCCAGCTCGACTCCTTCGAGCTCGATGCGCGGGACCCAGTTCAGAATCGAGGGATCAATTACCCCAAGGAAGGCGAGTCGGACGGGGCCGTGTGGGCTTGGGACCGTCTTCAATATGTAGGGGGGGAGAGCCAGCTCTTTCTTCGTCGTTCTCCAATTGCTCGCGACATATTGAAGCTGTGCTTTCTTCGCTTCTGCGAGGAAGGCGGTAGGGCCTGCGGCGAGTTCGGTTTCACCGGGGACCAATGCGGCAGGCTTCAAGCGTCGAAGCATTTCAAAACCAAGAGGGCGGTGCAGGCTGAGGATGCCATCTTTCACACTGCTCGCTCCATCAACAAAATTGCCCGCATCGACGAACAGCGTCGTGTCGGAATCTCCAAGCAGCTCCGACAGGACCTTGAAGCGCCGTGACGCTTCCTGGGTTGGTCGGCCCACGGATATGGCCTCAAGACTTTTGTCTCCGACCCGGAATTGAATCTGGAGGGCCAGTCGGAATTCAAAACTCTCCAGGTCCCAGGATTCGGGTTCAAAGCTATCGAAGCTGGGCCCGTAAAGGGTAGCTTTGCCCCCCTTTGCGTTTTGGCATTTTCGAATATGTATGGGGGTCTGATTGCCCTTGCTGAGCTCGGGGCTGTCCAGCCAGCTCCGAGCGTCTCCTGGGCTGCTTAGCAGAAGGAGTTCGCGTCGAAGGATTAGGCTGAGCCCTGGCGTCGGCTCTTCACATGTAACCGGACCTTCGTTCAGGAATTGGAGCAGAGACGGGACTCTGCGATCTTCGGACACGAGGATATACGGCCCCTGTGCCAGACAACCATGAAATGCGACGACGGAGTCCACCTTGCCCTTCACGGAGGTGAGGGCACGATGCAAAGACCAGGGCACCTGGAAGCCGTACTTCCCCGATCCAACGCCCATGGAACCGCCGGTGTAGACGAGCTGAAGGTTGGCACGGAGATTGGCTTCAGTCGCGATATCAGTAGGAGCCTGGGAGCTCGTGTTGGGATCGGCGGCCCAGGAAGAGAGAGACCAACTCAGCACCAATATTGCCGTCAGTGTTGAGAGTAGGCCCGCGGCCGAGGGGATTCTATGTGGGAGTCTTTGTTTCATGGTCGATTCAAGTGGGTTGTATCCGGGGGAGCGGGTTACCGATGTTCTCAACGCTAGACCATCATGGCCAGCCCGACAAGGTTATCACTGGAAAGAGTGAGTGGTTGATTTTCCAGGTCGGAAAATATGTAGTACTACAAGGGATGTTGGCTTTTGCTACGTTAGGAGAGGGTGATATGTGGGGACGACTTTCTATTCTTGGCCTGGTGCTTGTATTGGTAACCGCGTTCGCATGTGGTTCGACGACACCAGATAATGGCGATGTGGTCGATCCGGGTGACGCCGTAGATCAGGATACTTCCACGGAAGATGTGCAGGGGGACGTCGCCGATACCGGTGATGATTGCCCCTATCCGCCGTTTCCGGCTCCCGGAGATCCTTGCATGATCTGTACCTGTGGTGATGATCCAGAAGGCCCGCCGGAGTGTAGTCCGGTAGAGATTGGAACCGCGTGCGAGAGTGATAACTGCTGTCTTGGCGCGACCACTTGTCAGGCCTGTCCCGAGGGCGAGGACTGCGAGACGTCTGGGCTGGTATGTACGGGAGATTCCTTTGTCAGCTGTGACGATGAAGATCCCTGTACGGATGATATTCCGGTATGCGAGGAGGACATCTGTGCCTGTACGCAGGCACCTGCAGCCGATGGTACAGCCTGTATCGCCGACGAGAACAAATGCACCGACGGTGATACCTGCGTGGCTGGTGAGTGTGAGCAAGGAGAGTTGCTGGACCTGGATGCGATGGCAGAAGGAAACGTTTGTCTCCAATATGTCTGCATTAAAGGCGAGGCCGTAGAGACGTTTATCAGCGGGCAATGTACGGACGACAACGAATGTACCACGGGTGACCATTGTGCTCTTGGCCAATGTATCTCCGATGGCCTGGTGGAGTGCCCTGATTTCGAATGCCTTGCCGATGAACATTGCGACCCGGACCAGGGAGGCTGTGTAGGCGAAGAGTTGAACGGTGGTCCCTGTGCCCTGGACAACGCCTGTGTTACCGAGGCTGCTTGCGACGCGGGTGAGTGCGTCATTCATAATCAGGTCGATTGTGATGATCTCAATCCATGTACGCAGGATTCCTGCGATCCGGAGTCTACGGATCCGAATAATAAATGTCTGCACGAGCAGTTTGCAGATGGCTCTCCCTGTGCATCGAATGGGACCTGCGAGGAAGGAGTATGCGAGTGTCTGGGCGGTTCCTGTGATCTGACTCCCCCCACGCAGCCCACCATCGCAATTCTACCGGAAGAGCCGGTGGCCGGCGACGAGCTGACTTGTTCGATTGTTGAAGAGAGCACGGCTGAGAACAATACCGTGGAATACCAATACCAATGGCTGCAAAATGGTATCCCAACGGAACACGACACCGCCGTTATCGCCGCAGGCGTGACCGTCGGCTGTGATACCTGGACCTGTGTTGTGACGCCTGTCGCTGCGGGATTGCAGGGAGAGCAGGCTACAGATTTTGTAACAGTTGGACTGTCAGACGGTAGCGAGGTTCCGGTTTTCCGAATGCATAACGGGACCGTTGGTGGCTCGGGACTGGAGCCAGTGTGTATTCTAGGCACTTGTCTCCAGGGTTTCTTCAATGGGGAGTCGGTCGCCACGAAGCTGGTATTTGCGCCCGAGGATCTGCCCTACACGATTGGCGCAGTACGAATGTATAGTCCGGCCGGACAAGGATGGCGCGGTGCCATCTGGGAAGACACCTGTGGGACGACCCACCCATGTGATCTTGAGGTGAGTTCCGGTTCGACGACCGCGGGGCTGGGGATGTCGACTATGGTCGAATCTACGCTCTCAGTGCCGTATACGGTGACCGCTGATAATCCTTCCGTCTGGATTGGATTTGTGAACATCAGTGGAACTGCAAACGAGGCGGACGGGCCCATGTACTTTGACTCGGATGGAGCCCAGACCGAGAACCGAATCGGTGGTTCCTCGCAGGGAGGCTCGGTGATCTGGCATTTCACGAGTGAATTTGTACCCAACGCCAACGATTGGGTCATTGACGCGGTTCCTGCCACCACGAGTTGCGACTAAGCGCCTTGATGCGATCCGGGTATTGTCTGGCTGTATGCTTGTTGTTGGCCTGCTCCGGTGGGAGCACGACGGCTAGTACGGATACCCTGGTAGACACTCTCTCTGGGGAGGTCCTCGATAATGGTGCTCTGGATGCTGGCCAGGATGTGTCGACTCTGCCTGATGCGTTGACGGACGCCACAGTGGTGGATGTCTCTACAGAGGAGACGCAGGAAGAGGATATTGCAGACACAACCAGTCTGGATTCGGCCAGTGACGTTGTGATCGATCCACTTCAGACAAAGGGGGGCGTGATCATTGATAGTGAGCATCTGGCCACCTGGTCCCAGCTGGAGGTACAGCTCTACCTGAACACCTGGGCTCCTGGCGCGATTAGCGCGTATGGGGTCAGTATCTATCGACTCTTCTACACAACCCAGAGCCCCCTTGGATTGTTCACGATAGGGAGCTCATTAGCGGTATTCCCGGATAGTCCACTTCCCACGGAGCCCACAGTGGCTGTGAGCTGGAACCATGGCACGACGGGGACGGCGGATAAGTGTTCTGTATCAACCTACGGGGCCAATAATGCGCTCTATGGCGTGGTCTATGCTGGTCACGGTTACGCGGTCGTATTACCGGATTATCCCGGCCTGGGAACGCCGGGGCCTCATCCCTATATGGTACGCGATGCGACGGCAGTGAGCGTAGTGGATGGTGTGCGCGCTCTACGCAGCCTGGGGGCGGAGATCGGTTACCCGGTATCCGAACGAGTCTTCTCTCTTGGCCATTCTCAGGGGGGTCATGCGGTGATCTCTGCCCATAGTTTTTTTGAAGGCCCCTATGGTGATGATCTGGATTATCTGGGGGGTGTCGCCTTTGCTCCGGGGGGCGAGTTCCTGGATGTGATTCAGGACTACGTGACTTCCACCGTCGTTCCGAGCGCTTTTCTGGCCATGATGTATAACGCCTGGTTGACGGATCGAGGCGTCCCCATCAGCCTTTTGTTTAAGCCGCCATACGACGACTATATGCCCCAATGGGTGGAACAGTTCTGTCTGGTGGAGTTGGCGGGAATGTTGCCATTTACCCGGTCGGAGCTCTATCACCCCGAGGCCATCACGGCGATGGAGACGGGCTTCACGTCGATGCCCGAGATGGCGGCGATTATCGCGGATAATACGCCTCCGGTGGAGACGACGGAGACCCCCTTATTGGTCTTGCACGGTGCTAGCGATACGGTTGTCCCCGTGGAGGTCTCCCACGGTATCTTCGCACGATCGTGTGGGTTGGAAGCTCCGATGGAGCTTCAAATTGAACCGGGTCTCGATCATACGACCATCGTTGGTTCCACGATGTTGCTGCAGGCAAAGCAGTGGATGGATGCGAGAGTGGAAGGGCTGCCCTGGCAACCGTCCGACTGTCCTTCGGACTGATTCCATTCGATGCATCTCTGAGCTTCGACTCAGGGTTGCGACTGTAACGCCTGCAGATAGCTATGACCTGCGGCCATGATCTCAACAAATGTTGTTTCGTCCTGGCTTTCGATGCACTCACGAATCTTCGCTACGGCGTCGTTCAGCGCTTGGATGGCCGACGGTCCATAGGCGTTCAACGCCTGAATCTCGAAATATAGATGCGGGTTTTCAGCCGACACACCGGCCGCGATTCCCAACTGGGCGTCAAAGGTAGAGCTGGAGAGTCGGGATAGGTTGGTCGCATCTTGACCACCCTGTTTTAGAGCCGTGAAGAAGGCGATGTTCAAAGCATGCGATAGGCCTAGAACCTGGGCCATCAGCCGATCATGTTCGTCCAGCTCGACCGGCACCAGCTTGGCCATCGTAGGCTCGAAGAGTGTGCATACAAGATCCGTCGCTTCGCTACTGCCCAGGTCGATCACCATCACGTGGCGACCCGAAAGAAGCGCTACATCTGGACCAAACATCGGGTGGATTGAGGCGACGGCCACGCCGGCTGCGCGTAAGGCGTCGAAACCGGGCTTTAAAGGTGTTTTGACCGAACTGATATCGACGACACAGCCGCTCGGTTTTCGCAGAGCGAGGTCGGAGAGAATCTTTGCGCTGGTTCGAATTGGCGCTGCTACTATGATGAGCTCCATATCCAACGGAATATCGCGCCAATCGGTTATATGGGGGAGACCGTCCGGGGGAGTGTTCGGATCGGCAATGACGATGTCGAAACCTGCAGATTCCAGGAAATGGGCAAACCAGGTGCCCATGCGTCCGGACCCGCCGATGATAAGGGCTCGGCTCTCTGCCCCGAGCTGACGAGTAGCGACTCGATCTCGTTCTTGTACGGTGAGAGAAGAGCGGATCAGATGGAGAATAAGCTCTTCGGTAAACTTCGAGGAAAGACCCAGGCTGCTTCCCACCTGGTTGGCTCGCTTCAGTACGGCAGACTCTTGCGCAAAGTCCCGGCTGGGACGCTCCATGGTTTGTTTGATCTTACCGATCTCAATTGAGAGAGCGCGCCGCTGGGCCGCCAGGTGGATGATCTGCGAATCCAGGTCGGCTAGTTGGGCACGTAGGCTACGCAGATCGTGTTCGGTCATAAGGCGTGTGTACGGGTTGGAGGCTTATGATTACTCTTCCGGACGGGACAGAGGCTCTCCCATAAGGTCGATAGCCAGAGGAAGCGTGATGCCAGACGAGGGGTGGCCAATGAAGATGTCATGCAATCCAGTATTGGTTCCCTCGGGGCGTATCAAAACGCGATTTACCGTCGTTGATGCGACCGCCGGGAAGGGGATATCCACGTCGAAGGCGGTCTCATCCAAGGTCACATCCAGATCGAGCATGCCGAGACCGATTCGTCCCGATGTTCCCCAGCCACGCATATAGTAGGTTACACTCTGGTTACTATAGAGCGTGACCATCGAAGAATCCCCCTGGAAACATTCGAAGGAGAGAGAGACGGAGTCGTCGCTCGAAGAGACGGTGTCGATGCAGTATTCACTGATGTCGAGAGTATCCAGAGCCTCCGACTCCACAGATAGGGAATCTTCCAATTCTCCGTCTGGTAGCAGGACGTATAAGGAAAAAGGACCTGAATACTTTGCCGTGACAAGGTAACGACCGCCGGTCATCTTTGTGATCTGGGCGTGGTCCGACGGTTCCGAATGTAGGCTCAAGGATGTGAGCAGTGTGTCTTGGCTGGGGTGGTCCAGGTCGATGATCACGGGAGAGTTCCGTAGAAACGGATTGCTCACAAGGCTGTCTGCACCGTCGTATGTCCCGTGCGAATTGAATAGGACATTGCCATATTCTCCGAGGGCCGTTGTGCCTTCTTTACAGCCTCCCAGCAGGAGTCCAAGAATCAGCGCGATCTGCCAGAGACGGGGAAATGGGATACTGTGGTCGACCCGTGTCATTTCAGAGCATTCCGTACATCAAGGATCTGACTCCAACATTCCGTCCAGCAACCATTGTTGCAGGATGGCGATATGCTCCGCGCTCACATTATTTGAACCTGGCGGCATCACGCCTGCTATCGCCAGCTCAACAGAGCATTCGCCAATATTCATATTATAGCATTCGGAATGCCCCCCATCCGCATCCAGGTTGGCGTCGTCGTATACGGCGGCGATGTTATGGCCACCAAGCCCGCTGGCTGTATGGCATCCGGAGCAGTACAGCATAAGGATCGACTTCACGTGGTCGTCGTAGGTGATTAGCCCCATCGAACCTTCATCGGTGCCGCCCTGATCGACTGTCCCTTCGTCGGCGCTGCCTTCGTCAGTAGCGCCCTGATCGGCTGTCCCTTCGTCGGTACCGCCTGCGTCAGTGCTGCCTTCGTCGGTGCTGCCCTCGTCGGTTCCACCACCCGCATCTTCTCCGACACAGTCATAGCTATCTTCCGGTGTTCCCGCATCAACCCAGGCCTGGAGTATCGCCAGATCTTCACTGGAAACCTGCTGCGAGGTGGGAGGCATGGCTCCGCTCTTCGCAAGTTCCAGGGAGCATTCTCCAACATTCATGTCAGCACACTCCGGGTGGGCGCTGCTGGCTGGCAGAACGGCATCGGCATAACTGGAGGCGACATTATGGCCGCCAAGGCCGCTGGCTGTATGGCATCCGACACAATATTGCATCAAGACGGGTTGTACCGTCTCGGCAAAGGAAGAGCAGTTTCCGCCACCGGCATCTGTGATATCCGAGCCTTCATCTGTGATGTCGGGACCTTCGTCGCTTCCAATATCGACGGGGCCGGAGTCCGAAAGGTCGGTCGCAATATCAGCCACATCTGTCGGATTGCTATCTGTTCCCCCTTCATCGGGAAGGAAACCCACCGTGCCGCCGCCTTCACCGCTGCAACCGGTTCCTAAAAAGAACGCGATGATACCAACCAACAAGAGACGAAGAACGTCTGATTCGTACGTTACGACTCTTGAAATTACACCCGGTCTACTCTGGTTCGAGCGCATTCGAACCTCCCTTTGTCATACCCAACGGGGAGCTATTGTAGCCCCAAACCCCGTTGTCCGTCGAGTCCCTCATTCGAAAGACCTTTTGATGTTGAGAACAGAACTAGACTCTCTCTCTGTGAAGATGTTTTTTGAACAAGCTGGTTTGTGGGCACAACCTGTTCGACTTGTCCGGTTTTTGCGGGTCCTGTGGTCGCTTTCTTATGCATCTGCGGCTGGGATAAAAGGGCGCCAACCAACGATGCAGTAAACAGCGACGCGAGGGTCCCAGCGAACATGGCTCGAAGACCCAACTTGGCGAGGTCTTTCTTTCGCCCCTCTGCGATAGCTCCGATACCACCGATCTGAATGGCGATGGAGCCGAAGTTGGCAAACCCACAAAATGCGTAGGTGGCTAGAACACGCGTTCGATCCGAGATATGAGCGTAGTCCGCAGAGTGCTGCAGATCGTAGTAGGCCAGGAACTCATTCAAGGCCATACGTTTGCCCATGAGAGAACCGAACTCCTGGCACTCATTCCAGGGGATACCGATCAACGCGGCGATCGGGAAGAAGAGTTTTCCGAAGATCCAAGACAGGTCTAAGCCGATGGGTTGTCGATCCAGGAGTTCCAGGCATACCAGCCGGTCGCAGGCGCCGAGAACCCAATCGAGCATCGCGATCAAGGCGATAAAGGCTATCAACATCGCGGCAACGTTGAGGACCAGCTTCATACCGTCAGCGGCCCCCTGGCAGGCTGCATCAATGACATTCACCGACGTCTTTTCCAGCTTGATCTTCATCGCACCGGCGGTGACCGACTCTTCGGTCTCCGGTAGAAATAGCTTGGCGGCCACTAGAGCGGCTGGAGCCGACATAACCGATGCGGCCAGCAGATGCGCCGGGTCGATACCGAATCCTATATAGGCGGCCAGAACGCCGCCCGCAACGGTCGCGAACCCCCCCGTCATGATGGCGTGGATCTCCGACATGGTCATGGTGTTGATGAACGGCTTCACTACGAGCGGGGCTTCGGTCTGCCCTACGAATATATTTGCACTGGCGGATAAGGACTCAGAACCGCTGGTTCGCATCAGCTTATGCATTCCTCGCGCCATGATGGCCACGATCCAATTCATGATGCCCAGGTAGTAGAGAACACTCATCAGAGCGGAAAAGAACACGATGGGCATCAAGGCGTTTAAGAAGAGCACCATACCCAGGGGTCGGGGTTCGACCGTTATCGTAGGCTGGCCAGGCTGGCCAGGCCGTCCTGGCCTTTTCAGTTGGGTCGGTCCGGATGCCTGGGGGGTAGCGCTGCCAGGGACCTCGGCGAGAACATAGGTGATCTTCTTTGGCGCTTTGGGATCGGTGCTTTGTCCTTCGTAGTTTCCATCCATGCCACGATAGAGCCCACCAAAGACGAATTCACCCCCACGATCGGCAAAGGAGACGAGCTTCTTTACTCCCTGGGCGGCGTAGTCGAAGGTCTGCTGCCCGGGCGCGGTCTTCAAAACCAGGAGGGCGAATACCAGCTGTATGACCAGGCCCCACCCGACGGTTCTCCAATTGATGTGGCTTCGATGGAGGGAAAATAACCACCCCACCCAGATCAGTCCGAAGATCCCCAGGAAGCTGACGATACGAAGGGGAAGGATGTCCGCTGCGCTTAGAGCGAAAACTCCCCCGATCGCCGCGATACCTAGAGCCATGGTTTTGCGATGTGCCATACGCCGAAACCCCTTCATCTGTATGGTGACTCAACCATAGGGAGGCAGTCAAAGCAAACACGGTCGTTGTGTGACCCTACCGTCTTTGGTGCGCCAATCGCCGCGAATGTGTATCGTTAGGCTATGAGTTCTAGCTCTCGTAAACGCTCCGTGAATCGAACGGTGCGTATAAGTCTGACCCAAGTCAAAGGGCAGATACAGGCCGTCGGAGGAGAGATCCGCCCGACGGAGCTCGCTCGGGCGTTGGGTATCCCTTTGCAGCATTCTCGAGACGTCCTCAAGACCTTATCTACGCGTTATTGTTCCGTCGTTGATGCGGACTCGGGAAGCAGCCTCTACCGATTCCAATTGCCTATGCAACGCCGCGTTGTGCCCGGGAGCCTGGGTTCGATGCTTCTGCGTCTACCGTTCGTATTATTCGGTGTAGTGCTGCGAATAGGCTTTGGGTTTTTGCTGGCGGTTTATGGCCTTGTATTCCTCTTGATGATGTTGGGGACGGGTGGGAATAGCGACCACGCCCTCCGAAGGCGCATAAAGGAGACCTTCCGGTCCGGGCAGGCCTGGAGTGAGATGATGCGTTTTGCTCGGCGACTGAATCACTTCGTGCTGGGGCAGAGTATCGCCCCGACGGATCCCCAACTGCATTTACAAAATATTTATCTCTTTATCGCCCAGTCGAGTGGAGTTATCACCTGCGCGGATGTAATAACGCTCACGGGCTGTGGCTACGCCGAAGCACATGATTTCCTCACATGGCTTATCGCGGAAGATGAGGGGGAGATGCGGCAGACCGAGGACGGGGTGACGCTCTTTACGTTTCCCGAATTTCGCAGAGAAGGCTCTGTTGATGAACGGGCCTTTGCGTGGTGTTGGGAGCGAAGTATTCCCAGCTGGCGGCAGACGCGCGTGGGGGGACAGAACGTAGATCTACTGCGATTTCTGGGACTCGTGCTTTTTCTCTCTCTATGTTTTGAAGTCACCGCCGTCGTGGAGGGGCAACCCGCGGGAATAGTGCGCATCGTATTTGCAGACATCCCGTTTGTTTTATCTTTCGCAGGCTTATTTTTTCCCCTGGTTCGTAAGTTTCGAGAGACGGGGAGGGCGACCGAACATGGCACGAATATACTTCGTGCGGAGGTGATTCGTATTCTTCGGGAGCAGGGGACACCTTTTGATTTGAAGACCGATATAGACGCTTTTCTGGAAGCGAATTCAGAGATACGTCGTTCGTGGTTATTACGTCCTCTGGATGCTGTAGTGGCATCGATTCACGGAGAATTGGTTGTCTCGGATTCGAATAGTCAGGCGATTATCTCTTCACGACTGCATAAAGAATGGGCATGGACTGTTCGAGCTCGTGACCAGCTATTAGCCGGAGATTCTTCACCCGGAGTGCTGGTGGATGGTCACGAATCTTGAAGTAGCTCTGTGAGTTGGTGCGCAATCGTGTCGAGTTGTACACCGGCGATATGTACGATTTTGTCTCGGCTGGTTTCACCATGGGTTAATCGCACCGCGCCTCGTGGCACTTGAAGAAGATCGGCCAGAAAACGAGTCAACGCGAGGTTCGCTTTTCCGTCGACAGGGGGCGCTTTTATACGCACTCGAAGAGCAGCTCCATAGATGCCCTCGAGACGGTTATGTCGTGCACCAGGAGAGGCTCGTATACGTATGGATACGCCGTCGGGAGACCCCGGGTGAAGATAGGGGGGCAGCGGAGAGATATCGGTCATCAATCGGTTCTTCGATACAGTCTGTATCTCTGTGGTGTCGCGAACCCGACAAAAATCTCCCGCAATCCTAAGGGATCGGAGAGGGGATGGCGAGTCCCCTACGGTTGATTTCGCGCTTAATTCACGTTACCTTGCACGGATGGTGGAAGGGGTCGACCAAAGGTCGCTTCAGAGAAACAGTGTAAAGGGTAGGACTAGCGGTATGTTGGTTTCGGGTATTCGGTCGCAAGTTGTTTTTGTTTTTGTCTTCTTTCTGTTCGCCTGCGGTGGCGGCACTTCGGAGCCGGATCCGTCCGATGAGGGGACCGATGTAATCCAGACGGAGACGATTGAAGATGTTGCGTCGGACCAGACGCAAACCGATGAAGGTGACGATACAACCACCGGCGAAGATACAAACGATACTACCGAAGACGTAGAACCTCCGCTCTGCACTACGGCGGAGGATTGCGAAGCGTCAGCTGAGGATCCACTGCCGTGCCACGAATTCGCGTGCGTGGAAGGTGATTGTGTAGAGATTCTTGAAGAGGATGGTGCTCCATGTGATGACGACGATGCATGTACGGAGAACGATAGTTGTTTCGAGGGAGCCTGTACCGGCGGTACCGCCAAAGTATGTGATGAGCCGACCCAATGTAGTACTTTCGCATGCAACTCGGACTCGGGAGAATGCGAGGAAGCAAACGTCGAGGATGGTACTGCGTGTGATAGTGATGAGCCGTGTACTGTGGATGCGACCTGCGTTGAAGGAGCGTGCACGGGAGGCTCGCCGAAGGATTGTGACGATACCAACCCATGCACGACAGACTCCTGCGTAAGCGAGACCGGAGATTGTGAGCACGTCGCGCTGGATAATGGCACGGACTGCACAGGGGGAGATGCCTGCCTCGAAGGCGGTGTTTGTTGGGATGGCGAATGCCAGGATGCCACGCCGGTGGAATGCCCGGACGATGGAAACCCCTGTACTCTAATCGCATGTGATGCTGGTGAATGCGTAACCAGCTCCGTGGAGGATGCGGAACCATGTGATGATGGGAACGCGTGTACAGATGGTGAGTCGTGCCTCGGAGGAGACTGTGTCGCGACCACGACAGAGGATTGTTCCGATGGCAACGATTGTACCCAGGATAGTTGTGACCCGGTAACCGCGGAGTGTACACACGATGCTGATATCCTGGATGACGTGGATTGCGAAGATGGGAACCAGTGCACGGTTGCTGATGCCTGTCTTTCTGGCTTCTGTGTGCCGGGGAACGCGATCAATTGTGATGATAATAACAGCTGCACCAACGATAGCTGTGACGAGAGCACAGGTGTGTGCAATCACGCCTACACCGGGGATGATCAGCCCTGTGAGTTTGATGCGGCTGGATTGGCTCCCTGTTATAGCGGTGGTACGTGTGCTGAGGAGGCCGGAGTGGCTTCCTGTGTGGGGAATTGGGATCCAGGTCTGCCCGACTGTGCAGAGGGTGACTCATGCTACAACCCGTTGACGGGAGCGGGGATTTTATTCCAGTACGACGGTGACACTACCGCCCACGGAAACCATTTCAATGCGGGGCAGTGCCCGGGCGTGCTCCCCGGTTCCACGGGCTACCAGTCCAACGACGCGATTATCGAGTATACGCCGCCGGTAAATGGACTATATCGCATTGAACTGGAAGAAAACTTTGGGGGATTCGATACAATCCTCTACGTCTTTAACGAGTGTCCTACCAGTCCAACAGCCGTTTGTCTGGCCTATGACGATACGACCGTTTTCGGCGGCGGCGGTGGCGGAGAGGCGATTCAGCTTCCCATTCAGGGAGGCGAAACCATCTACGTTGTGGTGGATGGCTACCAGGACTTTGTACAGAGCGTAAAAGGACCATTTTCTTTAAATATCTTCCAGCTTACAGGGTACGAGTTTGATTGCTCTGGAGGTGGAGACGATGACGCGGATGGCCTGGCGAACTGCGAGGATCCGGATTGTTTTGCCGATGCGGCCTGTGTTCCAGATGGAGAAGTCTGTGGTGCGCCCATTCACCTGCCGAGTGATACCAATGTCTTAATCGGGGGGTCCACGACCGGGTATTCGAATGATACGAGCCAACAGCTCTGTCAGGACACGACGTATCAATCCTCGGGACCGGATATGGTCTATTCCTATACGGCACCCGAGAGTGGTTTATACGATGTAACCCTGACTCCGATTCTTGCAGGGGAGACCTATTTCGATCCAGCCCTGTACTTCTCGTCTTCGTGTCCGTTTAGCGTGGCTTCATGCTCGGAAAGCGTGGATCAGAATCCTGATATGGGGCCCGAGTCCACTACTTTGGGCTTAGAAAAGGATGAAACGGTCTTCATCTATGTCGACGGATTTTTATCCAACCATCATGGAGATTTTGAGTTGCAGGTGGACCTGAGCATGGCAGCGGAGGTGAACTGTGATGATGGGTTGGATGGTGATGAAGATGGAGTGGTAGATTGCGAAGATAGTGATTGTTCTTCCAATCCGATCTGCCCCACTTTAGGGGATTCCTGTGCGCTTCCATTCCAGATCACGTCGCTTCCCTATAACTACTCCGATAATACGCAGTCCTATAATAATTCCTTCTACCATCCGGATCAGATCTGTCCCGACCCGACCAGCACATTTGGCTATAATCTTGCCTCGGTCGGGGGAGCATCACCGGATGTGGTATTTGAATTCACACCGGCATCCCATGGCGTATATCGGGTTGGCCTGGAGCCCGTATCGGGCTTTGAAGTTGTAACCATCTGGGTGGATGACTGTCCCGACGCTGAATTGCCCACGAACTGTATCGCAGGGGCGGATTTGTCGTTTGGGGTTGTGAGTGAGTTGCTGGTCCCCATGGCTGCCGATACGACCTATTATATTGTCCTGGATGGGTGGGGAGATACCCAGCCGAAGGGAGGAGCCTTTTCCTTCTATGTGAAGCCGTTGGCCGATGAAACCGAGAGTAATTGTGGGGACGGTGTCGACAACGATGAGGATGAATTGACGGATTGTGAGGATTCGGATTGCGCCGACGATCCGGCCTGCATGGGTCCTCCATCCATCGTCCTCGATGGCTATGTGCTGGAACAGACAGACGCGACCGGTGAAACGATCTGTCAGTACACCTTTGAGCCCGGAAACATCATTGTGGACGGGATGTATTTCATTGTTTCGCGTAGCGCGACGAAGAGTCAGTTCGAGAGCTATTGGGGCGTAACATTGGCAGAGAATGTAAGCTATCTAGCCAGCTCGACGGATAACCTCGATGCCTGTCCGATGGTCGCCGAAGGCTCTCACTTCAGCTTGCGAAATTCCGACGGCGTCTTGGTTGATGGACCCTCGATCGGTGTCGTTGTGGGTAATGCCTATCAACGGACTGCTCCTCCGGGACCGGCCGATGACGCGGCTTCCTGGCAGGAGAGTTCGGCCGACCCACTCAACTGCACCCCAGGAGCTGGTCAGTCGCTCACGGGATCGCATGAAGGAATCTATATCAGCGAGATTTCAGATGTTCTGAATGATCTCGATAGCCCCAGTGAATACCTGGAACTCTATTTCGATGGACCACCCTGAACCGCTAACTAAATGGTGTCTATGGTCTGCCTTCACAGGCCGTGCGTGGAGGGGGGCAGCGGCTTGCATGTTGGTGCAACGCCTTGATACCTTGAGCCCTATTCAGGGTTCCTACATGAGGATTGGAAAATGAGGATGTCTTTGCGCCGTGCATGCACCACGCGCCTGATTTATTTGTTGAGCTTATTCGTTGTGGTTTCGTCCCTCGGTTGTGGGGGCGGTAATGGTGGGGATTCCACACCCGACGTTGTCGAAGATACCGGTACCGATCAGGGGGCAGGAACCGACCAGGGTCCTCTGGGACCTGTGACTGTGGCGATACAGGCGGACCTTCTGGAAGGTAATGCGCCATTAACCGTCAATTTCTGGCTCGACGTGGGCGACCTGGATATGGACCGCTTGAAAGTGACCTGGGACTTCGGTGGTGGAACCACCAGCAGTCAGGTTGATCCCGTCTTCACATTTTATCAGGTGGGGGATTACAACGTCAGCGTTGAGGTATTTGAAATCGGGAATCCGGAGAATGTGGCCACGGACGAGGTAGTCGTACGCGTTCGCGAGCCGGCCGACCTGGAGATTACGGATGTGGAGGTTCGGTCTGCAACAGATGTTGGGCCTGGCGAGACCGTGAAGTTAGGCATCTCGGTGAAGAATCAGGGAGGAGATGTTCCACAAGATGTGGAAATCAGTGTCTACCTCTCGACGGATGAGGTTCTATCTCCAGATAGTGATATTCTGGCGTTGACCCATTCGATGGGTCCGGTGGACTCTGGTGACACTCTGGTTGTCGATCCCCTGGATGTCGTTCTACCTGCCGAGATTCCGGATGGGGCGTATTTTATCTGGGTCGTGGTTGATCCCGACGAGAAGATCTCGGAGACCAACGAGGAAAATAATTCCTTGTTAGCACCCGACTTTTTGTCGGTGTCGCAACAGGCCGGAGTGAAGCCTGACCTCTATGTAACGGATCTCAACTTTGGTCAGGGACAATCTCTTTCCAGTGGTGCGACGCTGTCCTTCTCGTTCAAGATCTCCAATGGTGGTCTTGGTGATGCACAGTCCTTCCGTTTTGCGGTGTATCGCTCTACGGATCAGGAGCTGGATGACTCGGACGTAGAGGTTACATCCCCGGATAATACCTCAATCTTCGTACATAAGGCCGGAATCACACTTCCAATATTCCGTGGGTTTACAGTGACCGAGGATGTCCCGGATGGTGACTACTATCTCATCGCCCATGTGGATCCTGAGGAGGACGTGGCGGAGACGGATGAGACCAATAACATCATCGTCTCTGACAGCACCTTCAACATTACGCAGGTGGAACCAGAAGGGAAGGACCTGGCGTTGGTTTCGTTTGAAGTGCCCACCTATAGCACCTACCTTGGAGGAGGGGTGACTCTCAATCTGGTGCTCCGTAATGACGGAACGGAGGCGATTAGTGGTGCAGTAGCGGCTGCCTATTTCTCGGAAGATCAGTCCATCAACCCCAATGTGGATATCTTGCTGGACGATTTTGTCCTTCCGGTTTTGACTCCGGGTGTTGAGGTGGAGCAATCCCTCGTAGTGGGCATCTCCAATACTGTTCCATTGTTCAACTATTATGTGGGGGTCATTCTTGATCCTACGAATGCGGTCAATGAGCTGGATGAAACCAATAACTTTGGTTTGAGTTCCCATACCGTCAGTGTGGAAGAGACAGCGACGGTAGATATCCGCGCAGAGTCTTGTTCTTTCGATACCCCGACGGTTGTTGCGGGCGAAACGATGCAAGTGGACTTCTCCATCAAGAATGTTGGGGCCAGTAATTCCGGTGGATTCGATACGTGGATAGTATTCAGTGAGAACGCGTCAATCACCGTGGGTCAGGTCAATAGCGGCTCCGATCTGGTCGTACATTCGCTCGCGATCGCCGACCTTTCGGGCGGGGAGACGAAAGAGCTCACCGAAGAGTTCGTTGTACCCCTGGCTCTACCCAATGGGCAGACGACCTACCACGTGGGAATTATTATCAATCCGAATAACTCGGCGGGGCAGGACACCTTCAGCACCGATAATGTGGCAGTCGCCTCTGGTACTGTTGAAGTAACTGGAGCCCAGGGTGGTTGTTTTGCAGATGCAAATGAGCCCAATGAGACCACCTGTTTCTCGGAATCCTGCGATCCTCTGGCCGAACAGGCTACGCTTCTAGGAACCGATCCAGTCGAGGGATATCTATGCTCTGGAGATCACGATTGGTATGCGATCGATCTGGGACATAAAGATACCTTGCAGGTAACGTTGATTTCCGAGCCGATTCTCTCTCTGGACGAGATCCCTTCGAATCTGGGTATCAAAATTTATCGCCCAGACGGAACGATAGCGGCTGAAGGTCATCTGCCTGGAAATGTGGATCAGGCGACGACCTACCTTGTTGGAGAGGCCGATGCGGGTATGTACCGTATAGAAGTGGTCGCTGATGAGTCAGGAGCAGAGGCAAGTTACACTCTATCCACGAGTCTCATTCCGCCGGCGGATGGGGTCGATCTGATGGTGAATCAGGTGGTCGTCAATCCAGTTTCAACCTTCCCTGGTGGCCTGGTAGGCATATCGCTGGAGCTTTTGAATCTGGGTAATGTAAATTCCGGCGCCTGCTCTGTGGAAGTCTATCTGTCGGAAGACGAAGAGTTAGATGGGACGGATATTGATCTTGGAGTAATCGACGTAAGTGATGTACCGGCCGAAGACCGGTTGGGTGACCTTTCCGCGATACCACCCTGGAATCCAATGCATCTGGACGTTGTCTTACCGACAATCCCTGGAGGGACGTACCATATTTTGGCGAAGGCCGATTATGAGGACGCTATTGTGGAAGCGGATGAAACCAATAACATCAACTTTAGTGGTGAAATCTATCTGAACCCGGATCTGGCATGTAGTGATGATAGTTACGAGCCAAACGGTAGTTTCCAGAACGCGAGTTTTCTACCTGCGGAGAGCGCCCAATACCCGAACCTGACGGTATGTCCTGAGCTCGACGACTGGTATGCAGTGAACCTCGACGTAGGCACGTCCATTCTTGCGCAGGCCACGTTCGATAGTGATCCGGTTCACGGAGCGGTCTATATCGAGTTGGTGGCTCCCAACGGAATCACCGTAATCGAGTCGGCGACATCGGGGAACAGCCCAACGGTTGGGTTACCGTATGTGTTTACGGCAGGTACCTATTTCGTTCATGTGTATCACTCTGGCGGTGGGGCGGAACCAGCTCCCTTCTCCTATAATCTTGGGATCTCCATAAGCGAACCTCTCACAACCGATATCTGTGTAGCCGATTCCTATGAGCCCAATTGGGACTTTTCAGAGGCGACCTTGCTGGGATGTGGCTCGAATGAGCTTACCCTGTGTAAGGAAGATAAAGATATCTACAGCGTATACGTACCGGCGGACTCTCTGGTGACCTTTACACTCCACCATGCAGGCGCATTGCTTCGGCTAGAGCTATTTGATGAGGTCGGTGGTAGCGTGGTGCAAGCGGTTGTGGGCAACGGCTCAACATCACTAAGCCTGACAGAGTCGCAGGTATACTATCTCCTTGTAAGACCCAAGACGGGAAGCATCGTCCTACAGGATTATGACTATTCCATATTTATCGATGGGACATCCGGTACGGATCTCATTGTCGGTGAGGTCACTCCCTATCCGTATTCGGTGGTACAGGGCGAAGATACTTTCCTGAACTTCACATTGGAAAACCAGTGCATCAACTCGGCGCCTTCGGTGGATTTTGCGGTCTATCTCTCAGCGGACGATGTCTTCGATCCCGGTGACCAGGAGATCTACTATAGCGATATAGAAGGTGGAATCGGTTCGAAGGAGGTTATCACCCTATCGCAGAAGGTAACGGTTCCAGTGGATAGCCCAGTCGGACCGAATCATCTGGTTATCGTGGCCGATCCCTACGATCAAGTGGCCGAGTCCAATGAAAACAACAACGCCACACCGACAACCGTTGATGTGGTAGAGCTTTGCCTGGAAGATGCCTATGAGCCGAATAACAACCCCGTCCAGGCGGCCAGTATAGAGCCCGGCGATATCTCCAATCTGGCGATCTGTCCGTTTGAATTGGATTGGTATGCATTTGATACGACCGCTGGTAAACAGGTCGAGGTGACGTTGGCGTTTGCCAATGACGAGGGTGATCTGGATGTACGCTTGTACTATTCGGGCAACCTTCAGCAACCAGTGGCTTCGGCGGTTAGTGCGCAAGATGGCGAAGTGCTCACCTATACGACGACCCAGTCGGGTACGTATTACATTCGTGTAAACGGCTTTGCTGGGGACTCTAATTCCTACGATATGAACCTGTCCTTCTAAGTACGTTTTTTCGCTACGTCCCTTAGCTGTTCGTAGTATGCGCCAATATAGGAGCGAATCTTTCGATGACCTTGAACCCACTGCAAATCCAGCGCTTGCTAATCCCTGTGGATTTTTCAAACTCGAGTCGTAGGGCCTTTTATACGGGCATACGATTCTCTCGTATCTTCGACGCGGAAACGCATATCCTGCATGTGCCGGATTCGATCTCAGCCCTCGACTCGTCCTTTGATAAGGTAGAAGCCGTGGCTGAGGAGCTTGCACGACTTGAGACAGGTGTTCGCCGTCGTATCAATGAATTATTCGATAAAGGCGGTATCGCCGAAGTTGACCGCCGAAAAGTCAAAGTGAGCATTCTTGGTGGTAAGCCCCACGCAGAGATCGTGAAGTTCGCCTGCTCGAACGATGTCGATCTTATTGTTATGGGGGCTGACGGCGGCTCTGGTGTGAAGGCTCGTGTGATGGGTACGGTCACGGAACGTGTCGTCCGCGACTCTCCATGCCCAGTGCTTTGCGTGAAGCCGGAAGACTTCGTATCTCCGTTTATGCATCAGGAGTGATGCCGCACAGTACGCTGAATAGCTGGAGTGGCGAATTTCTCCGCTGGCGTGATAAGTAGTGTGTCTGAACGAATAATCCAAGGTGGGTTTTCTGCCCGCCGGGACCAATAAATTGGGGTGAGTATGGCCGACTCCACGCACACGGAAACCCGTTTGGAAGCGCTTGAGCGACAGGCGGAACTCGGCGGTGGTCAAGAACGTATCGATAAACAGCACGCGGCTGGGAAATTAACGGCTCGTGAGCGGATTGATGCGTTTGTGGACCCAGGCTCTTTCGAAGAGATCGATAAACTGGTTGTTCACGGGTGCAGTGACTTCTCGATGGAGAAGAAGAAAATCCCGGGAGATGGCGTCGTGACAGGATCTGCTCGCGTGGATGGCCGTCAGGTCTATCTATTCGCCCAGGATTTCACCGTCTTTGGCGGCTCTCTATCGGGGGCCTATGCCCGAAAAATCTGTAAGATCATGGATCTCGCCATGAAAGTTGGTGCCCCGGTCGTTGGGTTAAACGACTCGGGTGGTGCACGTATCCAGGAAGGAGTTGTGTCCCTGGCGGGTTACGCGGATATATTCCTTCGAAATACCATGGCGAGTGGCGTCATCCCACAGATCAGCCTGATCCTTGGGCCTTGCGCTGGTGGAGCTGTGTATTCTCCGGCGATTACGGACTTCGTGGTGATGGTACGTGAGACCTCTCATATGTTCATCACCGGACCTGAGGTCATTCGGACTGTGACCCATGAAGAGGTCTCCAAGGAAGAGTTGGGTGGGGCGACGACCCATGCCACGCGGTCGGGTGTGGCCCATTTTGCGGTAGATAATGAGAGGGCGGCTCTGGCCCTAGTCCGAGAGCTTCTGGACTATCTGCCTAGCAATAATATGCAGGATCCGCCGATGCAAAGTACCGAGGACCCGTCGGACCGAGAGGATCCCGAGCTGGACAACCTGGTACCTGTTGAGCCCAATAAACCCTACGATATGACCGACCTCATAAGTCGGATCGTAGACGAAGGCCGCTTTCTAGAGGTTCATGCCGGATATGCCAAGAACCTGGTCGTTGGATTCGGTCGGCTAGGCGGTCGGTCGGTGGGTATTGTCGGCAACCAGCCGATGCATCTGGCGGGCTGCCTCGACATTGATGCGTCTGTGAAAGGTGCGCGGTTTGTACGTCTCTGCGATGCCTTCAATGTTCCGATCGTTACCCTGGTCGATGTGCCGGGGTTCCTACCCGGTACAGAACAGGAATTCGGAGGCATCATTCGCCATGGTGCCAAGCTTCTTTACGCCTATGCAGAGGCGACTGTACCGAAGGTGACCGTGATTACCCGGAAGGCCTACGGTGGAGCCTATGATGTGATGGCATCCAAGCATATTCGGGCGGATTATAACTTTGCCTATCCCCTCGCAGAGGTCGCCGTTATGGGACCGGAGGGTGCGGTGAATATAGTGTATCGAAAGGAGATCGCGGAGTCGGACGATCCAGAGAAGACGCGGGCGGACTTCGTCGACGACTATCGAGAGACCTTTGCGAATCCATTCAAGGTCGCCGAGTTGGGTTATATTGATGCAGTGATTCGCCCTCGAGAGACACGACCTCGATTGATTCGTGCCCTGGAGGACCTGCAAAATAAACGCGACAGCAATCCATCGAAAAAGCACGGTAATATCCCTCTCTAGGGCGTCCGGGTGTTGTGCTGGGCCATTATTTGCTATGCTGCATCCATCGGTATGGATGGAGGTCTCCATTATGGGTCGCATCGCTAGCTTCGTATTCCTAAGTGCGGCTCTCGTTCTTCTAGGTTGTGGTGGGAGTGACGTTTCTTCCCAATGTGGCGCGGCGGATGAGTGCCCGGACAACTTTGTATGCAGTGGTGGCCAATGTCTTCCTCCTCCTGCAATGGGTGGATGCACAGACGACACAGATTGCTTATCGAACGAGCAATGTATTGATGCCCTATGTATGCCAACGACTGGGGGAGACGATGTTCAGGATACAGATCCTGGGACGTCGACGGAGGATATTACAGAGGAACTCGATACCGGTGGTGAGCCAGACAGCACGGAACCATCGGATACGGGCACACCATCGGATACTGGCTCTTCAGCCGATGAGGGTTCTGTTCCAGAAGAGGATACCTGGGAGCCACCCATCATCCCCAATGAATGTGGACCTGTTGGTCCCGTGGGATGTGAGTGTTTCCCCAACGGGTCGAAAGGCGTGCTATGCGATGCTGCGCAGCCCTGTGAATGGTTAGAAGACGAAGAGGGCTGTCCCTATGTCGTATGTTCAGGAACGTGTACGGAGACTCCCGATAGTGATGGGGACGATGTGCCGGACGAGGATGATAATTGTCCATTGACGCACAACCCAGGTCAGGCAGATTCTGACGGGGACCAGGTCGGAGATATCTGCGATAATTGTCCGGTTGTTCCGAATCCCGACCAGGAGCAGAGCACGCCATACCCCTTCGGAGACGCCTGTATTCAGGACTACGATGATGACGGTATTCCCGACGAAGAAGATAACTGTCCTGTAGTCGCAAATACGGACCAGCAAGACAGTGATGGTGACGGTCAGGGAGACCTCTGTGAAAACGACTGGGACGGTGACGGAGTGAACAACTCTGAAGATAATTGTCCCTTCGTACCCAACACCGATCAGACCGATGCGAACCTTAACGGTATTGGTGATGCCTGTGAGACCGACACAGATCTCGATGGGGTACCCGACCAGCTCGACAATTGTATCCTGGCATCGAATCCAGACCAGGAGGATTGGAACTTCGATGGGAAAGGTGATGCATGCAGCGATTTTGACGGGGATGGCTTTGTCGACGCCTTCGATAATTGTCCGTTCTGGGACAATCCGGCCCAGGAAGATACCGATGCTGATGGCATTGGAAACTTCTGTGACAACTGTTTCCTTGTGCCGAACCCGACCCAACAGGACTCCAATTGGGATGGCCAGGGAGACGCCTGTGCTTTTGACTTCGACGGCGACGCGATTCTGAACCCAGAAGACAACTGTCCACTAGTCTACAATCCAGACCAGACCGATACGGATGGCGATGGAAATGGAGATGTGTGTGAGAATGATCTGGATGGCGACGGTGTGGTGAATGATGAGGATAACTGCATGTTCATACCGAACCCGTATCAGGAAGATGCCAACGCCAATGGGGTAGGCGACGCTTGTGAATCCGATTTTGATAATGATGGCATCCCCAACCAGACCGACAACTGCCCAGGAGTCTTTAATCCAGGGCAACAGGACTGGAACAATGATCAACATGGTGATGTATGTAGTGACTGGGACGGAGACTCCGTCGTAGACGCGAATGACAACTGTGTCTGGTATACGAATCCGCTACAACACGATCTGGATCTAGATGGTGTCGGGAACCAATGTGATAATTGCTTCCTGGTGGCCAACCCAGATCAGAACGATAACAACTTCAATGGACAGGGTGATGCCTGTGAAAATGATCTGGACGGGGACGGAGTTTCTGACGACGACGACAACTGCGTGCTTGTCTCGAATGAAGACCAAGTGGACACAGACGGTGATGGCGCTGGCGACCTCTGTGAGAACGATTGGGATGGTGATGGGGTAAATAACGGCGATGATAACTGTCGATGGATAGCAAACCCCGATCAGCAGGACGCGAATGGCGACGGTATAGGCGACCATTGTGGGGGAGATAACGACGAAGATGGCATTGTCGACGCTTTAGATAACTGCCCGTGGATATGGAACCCGGACCAAGCAGACACCAATATGGATGGGATTGGCGACGCCTGCGGCTCTTGACCAAAAATACAAAGGGCCCCGTCTCCGAAGAAACGGGGCCCCTGCATAGGGAGGAGAGTTATGGGGAGACATTCAGCGATAGCTTAAATGTCTGTCCGCTCAGTGTAGGGGTGTAGATCGTCTTCAGTGCGAAGAGTAGACAGCGTACGGTCAGATTTCCGACTGTGCCCTGGTCGAGTATATCGACATCAGCCACGGTGCCGTCGGCTGCGAATGTGAGCTTGATTCGCATATGGGACGCTTTGGACTCACTACGGCGTTGTAGGCAGCCTTGTCTTTTTCGTAATCCAAGTGAAACCAGCTTGCTCAACTCTTTGCGAGCATTGGAGCTACCGCCTTGTATGGTGCTGATCTTCACTTTGACACCAGCGGTTTTGGCGATACCAGATTCCTTGTCCAGACTGTTTTCTTCTTTCGGGGTGGGTGGAGCTACAGACCCCACTCCTTTTAATCCGCTATGTCCAACGCCTATGCCACCGCCACCGCTGCCGCTACCGCTATAGCCGCGGCCCATGCCGTGTGCCTGACCCGTAGGGGCGTGGTTGTAGAGTTGAACAGAACCCTGGCGTTTATAGGAGCGAATAGACGAGCGAGTGCCGGCTCCACGACCGAATACACCCTTGTGGGATACGAATTCTGGCATTTCGACGGGCTGTACCACGGTTTCGATGGTGCCATCGGGTTTACGTCGAACCGTCTTCTCTACAGCGACGAAGGCTGTGTATTGGCTCATCAGGCGATAGCGCAGAGCTACGTCTGTGATTTCTTCAACGACGGCCTTCTTGTCGAGGTTACGATTGTAGCGAGCCAGCAGAGAGGTGTTGAGACGCTTGATCTTATTGCGCGCCCAGATCGCACCGATGGACTCTTGCTCGGTGGTGCCAGAGGGGAGGGTGACGGACACCGGGAAGGAATGGTTCCGGCCGCGGATCTTTCCGTTGACCACGACACGGGCTCTACCACCCTTCTTGTATCGGCCATACACTACGAGGGGTTGCCCCGTATAGAGGTCAGGAATACGTTTTGGCAGGACTTCCTCTACCTCAAGGCCCTTCCAATCGATCTTGATATCGGTGAGGTATGGGCTGCTGATACGGTTGTAGAATCGGTCCACGAAAGCCTGTGCTTTCTGGTTTGGGCGAATGAAATCGACCGCTCCACGACCATTCCATGCCATGTTATTGAGTAGATAGGTGTTGGGGCTTGAGCCCACGCCCAGGGCGAATAGACGAGCGTTACCAATCTTTTGTTGGATGGCAGCAAGGATCTGGTCGTCGTTACCGATATAGCCGTCGGTAAGGAACCAGACTACGCGCATACGATCGGAGTCTTCGGGGATATCCAATGCGGCTTTGATACCTTCGATCATATTGGTGCCGCCCATACCACGCATGCTGTCTATATATTTCAGCCCACGCTTTACGTTGGCCGGGGTGTTGGCAATGGGAGCCCGGGCCATACCGCTCGCTCGCTCGGAGAAACGAAGAATCTGGAAGGTATCATCTGGGTTCATCTCTTTAAGAGCCTTACGCACCAGGCCCTTACATGCGGCCATCGGCTGACCACTCATGGAGCCTGAGTTGTCCACAACAAAGACCATCTCTTTGGGCGTGATTTCTTTGAGGCGGAAGTCGGCTTTGGGCTGAACGAGAAGCATGAAATGACCGCCATTCTCGGGATCGTTTTGAGCCAGTACGGCGAGCTCGGGTCGTTTACCGGCGACGTGGTAATGAAGAACAAAATCTTTATTGGGAATGCTATCGCTTGGGTCGAGCAGCACGGAGCGTCTAGACGCGCTGTGCTTTTTGTTGGAGATGTTGTGGGAGGGAGTAGAGAGTTTGTGAATGGGTACACCGGCGTCTAGCTTCACGGAAACGGAGATGTCGTGCCCCGAACGTTGTCCTGGCTTCAGGACCGGGGGAGTGATCCGTGATGCATCGGGTACAAGACTGGTATCCTGAGCCCAGCCACTACCCGCCTGGTTTTGTACGAGCGGTGCGCCGGGTATATAGCGAGGTCCAACAACCATCGGGAAGCGGAACGTATATCGGCCGTCTTCGTATACCAGGGTCTCAACATAACTGATTTGAATACGAACCTTATCGCCAGGATGAATATTGGCCAGGGCCTGCGTGAATATATTGGCACGCTCCTGGGTCAGCAGAGATGCCGTCCGTCCCTGTTGTTTGGCGGCATCATAGATAGCCTTGGCTTCGGCTCGCTTCTTGATCTGACCGGCAATTTTCCGGTCACCAATCAACATGTCCATTCGGTCGACTGCGGCTCCGTCAGGCAGCGGGAAGGTATAGATAGCCTCGATCGTCTTATCGAAAGGGTTCTCATAAAATTGTGTAACTGTGACACGTGTTATGAAGCCCGAGATTTCGGCCTTCACGTCGGTGTGCTGCAAAGGAAAACGGCCCACCTCTTCACCGTCGGCGGACGATGCCTCTAACGTACCGGCATCTTGTGTTTTGTCAGGGGGTGCTACGACCGTGCGGGCGAGGGCGCTATTGGTTAGGAAGAATATGGCTAGGAGCGCCCAGAGTGGAACGCTTATTCGGATTGTTCGGTGCATTGGGGAACCTCCATCGGGGAACATGTCGATGAAGGTACATACGCACCAGGATCAAAACCGATCTTTACGATTCGTCTCAGCTCTTCGCGATCACGGTAATGCGCGCCATTTTGCGACGGCCCACCTGGACCACGACCTGGGAGCCAGGGGTGAGCACATAGTTGGGGTCCGTTATTTTCTCGCCTTCGATCCGTACGGCACCCTGTTGGCAGGAACGGCGGGCTTCTTTACCACTTGAGGCCAATTTCGCTTCACGAAGAATATGTATGAGGCCAGCGCCATCGTCGACTGTCGCCTCAATTTCGAATTCGGGGAGGTCGGTTGGAATTTCTCGTTTCGAGAAGCGGGTTTCAAAGTCCTGTTGTGCTCGGTCTGCAGCTTCCGGACTATGGAAACGTTGTACCAGGAGATGAGCCAGCCCCTTTTTCGCGGCCATCGGGTGAATCGTCTCTTCCTCGACCCCTTTTTGCATTGCATCGATTTCAGTCGAGGACTTCCCCGACAACAGTCGGTAATAGCGCCACATCAGTGGGTCTGAGATGGACATCAATTTACCAAATTGCGCTTCAGGAGCCTCTTCGATTCCTACATAGTTCCCGAGTGATTTGGACATCTTGGCGCCAACGATCTTTCCATTCTCGAAACGAGCGTCGATTCCTTCGAGTAGAGGCACGGTCATGACGACCTGTGGTTCCTGGCCATGACTTTTCTGGAGCTCACGTCCTACCAGAAGGTTAAACAACTGGTCGCTACCACCGATCTCCACGTCGGCTTCAAGAGCAACGGAGTCGTAGCCCTGTACCAGGGGATATAGGAATTCGTGAATACCGATGGGCCGACCTTCTGTATAGCGCTTCTCAAAATCATCGCGCTCCAACATTCGGGCCACGGTCATATTGGCAGCTAACGAAACCACGCCAGCAGCGTTCAGTTTTCCCATCCATTCACTATTGAAGCGTATCTCCGTCTGGTCCGGGTTGAGAATCTTGAACACCTGCTTGGTGTATGTGTTCGCATTTTCAGCGATGGCGGCCTCGTCGAGCATCGGCCGCATCTCTTTCTTTCCGCTCGGGTCGCCGATTCGTGCTGTGAAATCTCCAATCAAGAATATGACACGGTGACCAAGCTCTTGAAATTGCCGGAGTTTTGTTAATACGACGGCGTGACCGAGATGAATATCCGGCGCGGTGGGATCGGCCCCTAATTTAATGCGTAGCGGTCGATTCTCCTGGAGACTTCGTGCGAGTTTTGACCGTAAATCAGCCTCGGTATGAAGATCGATAACCCCTCCGCAGAGGGCCGCAACCTGGCGGTCCACCTCCTGTTGTATTTCGGGGGGAAGTTCTTGGACTGTATCTTGGCTCATTTCGCTCACGTTGCTATCACGATCAGGGGCCTGGAGGGTAGATTTTTCCAGTATTGGTCATAACGATGTGCATGGGAACATCATGTGTCTCTGCATGCAAGCCATTGGTCTCTATCTGGCATGAATATGCCACTCCGATGCGGCAGGGGCGGTCCGAAGCATTCATTAAGGCACGGTCGAAATAGCCTCCACCGCGACCCATTCGATTCCCCTCATGATCAAACGCCACGCCTGGTATAAGTACGGCATCGAGAGACGTGAGCGGTTCCGCCCCTGTCGACGGGGCAGGAATACCAAAGGGGCCGAGTGAAAGGTCTGCAGGGTCGAGTGTTGTGATTCGACCAAATAACAGGTCTTTACCATCGATGATGGGAAGATAGACTTGGACACCGCGTTGGAGGAGCTCCTCTAAAAGGGGCCGAACATCGATTTCACCTCGAACCGGAAAATAACCGGCCACATGTGTTGCTCTCTGGATCTCTGGAAGCTCTGCCAAAAGACGACATAGTTGTTCGCTAGAAGCGGTTTGTTCGGCCGTCGAGAGAGCGTTACGCAACGCATCGAAATGTGCGCGAATCTCTTTTCGATTCTTGTCCATTAGAAGATTCGGTTTCGCCAAATACCCACATCCGGGTGGGGCTATTCCGAGTCGGGCTCTGCTGGCGAGGTGAGATTTTCCAGTCGCTGGAGGATTTGGTTCGCTTCTCTGCGCACACGGCCGATCTTCTGGTTGTGCAGCTGCCGTTCCGCGAATAGATCCTCTGCGATGCACAAGGCTAACATTACACTCTGATTGGCCTGAGAAAGCCCCGGAGTTGCCTGTACTTCGTTGTAGCGAGCATTCACGTAATCACAGATGCTCTCAAGAACCTCGGTGTCTCGGTCCGTCTGTATGGTGAGCCTGCGTCCCGCGATATGAATGTCCTGGCGGCGAATGGTATCTCGTTGCGTCATGGTTAGCCATACTGAGTATGGGAAGACCATAGCAAGAGTTGAACCGTTCGATCCAGTGCTAGTTTTTCCGCCTCTTAAAAGGACAGCTGGTTTGGATCGCAGAGGTCCAGATCGCCCTTTAAATTATAGCAAAGGCGGCAGTCCACGACGTCATCCTGACCGAAGACACATGGTATATCTGTCGTCGGCGGTGCAGTGCAGTCCGCAGGAGAATCGTCCAGGAGACAACCCTTACATACATAGATGGGGTAGGTGAACCGGTTGGACCGTACTAATGTGCCATCCACTAGAACACCTTCAACCTGTATATCGACGAGAATTTCAACAGGTGGTACCTGGTTCTCGACGGGCTGACTTGCCCAATATGCTTTGGAGTTGGGTCCATTCAGAAGAACGTCGGCGACATTCGGATCGATGGACGGGAAAGAGAGCATCCGTAAGGATTGCGATTCAATCGAGTCCGGTAGATGTCGAATGATAGTCGTCTGGGGAACATCGACCACCGGTCCTCCGGTGTCGGCGTCCGGTACACGGTAATCGAAACGAACCACGGACACCTGTATCGTGTTGTTATTGATCTGCAGTGGATTTACACCGGGAATCGTCTCACTCGCGATCGTCTTATTCTCGACAATCGTATTCATCTGGTATTCCCGTGACAGATTCAGATCCAGCACTCCCCATCCGATAGTTTTGATATCGAGGCTTGCTGACCCGATGGCGCATGCATTCAATTCGAGATCCAGCCGTGCATTGCCATGTATAAACATAACATGTGGCTTCTCGGCTACGCAGGCGAAAAGACAAGAAATGATCGATAGTAGGACTATGACCGGCTTCATGAGTTTCTTCTGTAAATACTGTTGCGGATTCATAACTTTTTTTCCCTTATCTATTTATCACCGCACATTGGGCTAAGTTCAAGTTTTTGAGTAATTCTCTATCGGTTAGTTGAATCCGTTCTGGAGTACCCGGGGTCGATATCGTGATAATTGTACGTTTTTTGCCGACGTTTTTCTTGTCGTGAGACACGGCTTCGACAAGAGTTTGGGCGTCGATGCCTGATGGGATCATTGTGGGAAGGCCGATCCTAGAGAGGCGTTCACTCGCGTCCTGAGCAATTCCTTTGGGGCTAACTCCGAGGACTTCACCGAGGGCCAATTCGGCGACCATTCCAATTGCGACAGCCTCTCCGTGGGTTATTTTTCGATAGCCCATGATACGCTCGATCCCGTGACCAATGGTATGGCCGAAATTCAGAATTTCTCGTAGACCTTTTTCGTGTTCGTCCTTGGTTACGACATCAGCTTTTACTGAGATACAGTCGAAGACAAAGTTCGATAATCGGTCCGGGTCCTCGTTGGGGGAGCGGGGGGGGATCTGTAGACACCGGTCCAATAGGTCGGGCCGAGCGATGTAGCCATATTTCAAGGCTTCCGAGAGCCCTTCTCTTACCCTTCGGGCCGGGAGAGATGAAAGAAAGGATGTACAACTCCACACGAAAGAGGGGGCCCAGAACGTGCCGATGAGATTTTTGCCTTCGGGTAGATCGACCCCCGTCTTACCGCCTACGCTACTATCGACCTGGGCAAGTAGTGTCGTTGGGATATGTAGGAGTGGCACTCCCCGCATATAGATGCTCGCGACGAATCCGGCGATATCACCGACGACCCCCCCTCCAAACCCACATACCGGGGTCCCTCTTTGGGCACCATGTTGTAACATTTCACGACAGAGTCGGATTACGGTATTCGGCTTCTTAGCGCGTTCGCCCGCTGGAACTGTCAAAACAACAGGATGGAATCCAAGTCCCACGAGGTGTTTTTCGATGGTCGCTCCATGGAACCCTGCGACACGTTCATCTGTGATTAGAATTATTCGGCCGTCGTTGGCGAATAGATGTTCTGGAATCTCTTTGATGCCTGGAACATCGCTTTGAACGAAGACCGGGTAGGAACCTGTGGATGCGGATACTACGAAACGGGACATGGTTCCTTTCCCTTGGAAATCTGTCCCCATAATTTCTGTACGATGATGTCCGGGTTCAAAGTCGTTGTATCGACGACTATATCAGCAACGGATTCGTAGAGAGTGTATCGATTTGCGATTAATTCTTTCATCCGGGCGTTGAGGGACGGGCCACCATCTAAAAGGGGACGTTCGATTCCGGGCGACGCACCTAATCGTTCGGAAAGAACGGCGACTGTTGCTGTAAGCCAGATAACCAGAACATCAGGTTGTTGTAGTAAGGCTCTAGCACCAGATTGTGTCACAAGTCCTCCACCTGTTGCCAGGACCCCAGTCTCATAATGCGCGTTTTCCATCCAGGATTGAAACGCATGGAGCTCCATCTCGCGGAAGGTTTGTTCCCCATCTTCTCGTATAATGTCTCCGATAGTACGGCCTGTAGAGTCCAGCTCGCATACGAGCGCATCAAGGTCGGAGAAACCGCGTTCCATGATCTGAGCTAATTGAGCACCTACAGTGGTTTTACCCACTCCCATCATTCCGACGATTACGATTCGGCTACCCATGGCTCGAGCGCTCGAATGAAGAGTCGTACCCTTACTTATCGGTCTTGGGCTTGGACGCTTCCCGATTTACGATGCGGGGTGTGATGAAGATCAACAGTTCGCTTCTCTTATCGACCTTGGACTTATTCCGGAACATCCAACCCAGAAGGGGCAGGCTACCGAGGAACGGGATGCGTTTCTCACCGATGGATGTGTTTCGAGTAAAGATACCACCGATAACAGCCGTTTCACCGTCCTTCACGAGAAGCTGAGTATGTGCTTCTTTCCTCTGGATCGTGGGATTACCAGACGAACCTCGCTGTCCAAAATCAGGCTCATTCTTCTGAATATCAACCTTCATGGAGATCATGGCGTCTGGAGTAACGTGTGGTGTTACGTCTAGTTTCAGATCGGCCTGGAAGAACTGCGTGTTTACACCGTTCGCACTCACGACACTGATGGGGATCGAGACACCTTGTTCGATACTTGCCTGTACATTATCCATCGTAGATACGCGTGGACTGGAGATGATCTTTACCTTCCCTTCTTCTTCTGCAGCGGATAAGCGCAGATTCAAAGTACTCGCTCCATTAATGCTCGCGAGAGTGAGGGACAGGGCCCCACCAGAGCCGAGACCGGCGGTTGCTGGCATGTTGATCGCGAAGTTTGGCGCATCACCGGAGATTAATCCGAATTCAGGAGCGAGAGGATCGTCGGCACCACCGGAAACACCGACTACGCCGGGAAACATCAGGCCTGTTTCATTACCGTAGATTGGAGCGTATTGGGTGCTACCACCAAACTGAACACCAAGCTCGGTGGAGAAGGTGTCTGTGGCTTCAACGATTCGAGCCTCAATTAAGACCTGGGGTGTCTGGGTATCCAGTCGGTGGACAAGGTCTTCTGCCGCGAGGATATGTTCTTCTACATCTTTTACGATCAGGGTGTTTGTGCGTTCGTCGACACCGACGGTTCCCTTCGTAGAGAGAATTTCAGCGACTCGTTCCGCGACCTTTTTTCCTTCCGCGTAACTAAGGGGGATTAGCTTTACAACGAGCTGTTTGAATTCCTGGACCTTCTTCTTGATCTCGGCTTCACGCTCGTATTCTTTCTGAATACTATCGGCCAACGCGATTCGATATACGGACTCTTCCTGCCTGTAGGCCAATCCTTTGGATTTCAAGACCATCTCGAGTGCAAGATCCCAGGGGATATTCTCGAAATGGAAGGATACGGTCCCGACCACTTCCTCACTCGTGATGATATTGATGTTTCCTTCTTTGGCGAGGAAGGTGAGTACGTGGAGGATATCCGCATCTTTGATCGTAAGATTGATCTTGCGGCCGCGGTATTTGCGTTTCTTACGACGGCGTCCGAAGTAAGGATCAATATACTGATAATTTCCCGTAGCGGGGGAGGAGCTGGCCTGTGAACTACCACCGGTGGGTGCCGCGGAAGGCGGTCCACCTGGCTGATGATTATAACTGGCAGAAGCCACTCCATGTACGCCCCAGCGGGCCTTGCCTTCCGTAGTTTCCGTCTGAGCCATTCCCTCGCTGGTTGGACTGAAAGCCCATACCAACTGCTTACCACCACTGATGATGCCACCTTTGGATGGACCCGAGCGAGTGACCCTTACATGTACGAGAGTCTTGTCGGATGTGTCGGCGTACGTTGCGATTTCTGCGATAGGCCCACCAAAGGCGCGGGTATCGAGAATTCGTTCGAGATGATTGGGAAGGTTGGCGTTTCGAATACGGAGGTCCAGGTAATCACCTCGCTCAGTGATGTCGTATTCAAATGCTGACGTTGCGGTAATGACTACGCGAGGTCCTTCTTTGGGACTTTCGAAACGTATATCTTTGATCTGGGCTGATCCCGTTTCCTTTAACTTCGCACGGAGATTTTGTGCTTGATGGCGTAATCTTTGTACTTCATCAAGGCTCTTCTGGGCGAGTACCTGTGCGCGTTTCTTGTCGGCCATTGCTCGCTCTTTGGCTTGGTGGGAGCGATTGGCTTCGGTTTGCCATTTCTGGGCTGCGGCCTTCATTGAAGCAGCTTTCGCCCTGGCGATGCGACCCGCACGTTCGGCCGCTTCAAGGAATTGACGTAATTCAGCAGCGGCTTTTCCCTGCTGACCGTTTTCGAGGTTTTGGATTCTGGTTCGGAGTTCGTTCGCTTCCGTCTTGAGTCGGCTCGCGTTGGCCTTGAATTCCTCTGCTTTGGTCCGGTATTCGTCGGCCCTCATAGCCAGTTTTTCACTCTTCTTTTTCTCTTCTTGTGCGGTCTCTTGTACGGCGACCTTTTCGGTGCGTGCTGTACGGAGCTGGGACCGTAGGGTTGCTAGCTCAGCCTCGAGCCGTTGTACGGTGACCTGCACTTTTTGTGTCTGGTATTTTTTCGCTTTCGTTTTCGTATGACTCTGCGCCTTTAGTTGTGTGCGCAGATCACTAATTTGTTTTTCCAGAGAGAGAACTCGCTGCACGCGAGAGCTGCTGGCGTTGTCCAACTGGGTCTTTAGAGACTGTACTTCGGAGCGAAGTCGTGCACTCTCTTCATGAGCCTGGACAGCGCTTGCGCGAGCCTTTACTGCTTCCCGGCTACGCTCGATGAGCTCGGTCTCCGCGGTTTTGAGCTGGGTGTGTGCGGTATTCAGGTGTTTTTGCAAGGTGGGCATGATCGGAGAGGTTGTGTCCGCTGTGCCCTGCGCTTTCTTTAAGATGCCAGTGAGTCTTTGTATTTCGACCTGGTACTGCTCGACCTCTGTTTTGGCGCGGCGGGTAGCTGCGTCGCGCTCGTCGGCTGCGGTTTGTTGTACGGCTGCGAGCATTGCCCGTAATTGTGCCACCTGTTCGTTCTGGATTGGCCCAGTGGTATTTCCCGTAAGCTGAGTCTGTAGGTTGGTAACTCTCGTGCGGAGAGCGGCACGCTCTTTCTCTACGGCCTGGATTGTTTGGCGATAGGATTGTTCCGCACCATTCAGGTTATCAGAGAGCGACTTAATCTTTGCTTGCAGTTGTTCGACCTGAGCCTTGTCGATGGAGTTAGCCTCTTCGAGGGTCATAATCTTTTTCTTCAGGACAGAACGCTCTGCGCTCATACCAACAACAGTCCGGTCGTGTTGTTGGCGTTCGGAATCCATACGCTTAGTTAACGCGCTGAGGCTTGTCTGTAGCTCATCTACGTGCGCGCTGAGGCGTTGGTTCTTATTTTGTAACTCCTGAAGGTTGTTTTGGCGCTCGACTCGTTTGGCACGTAATTTATCGGTTTGCTGGCGCAACTGGGCGAGCTCTGTGCGCAATGTGGAACGCTGACTATCCAATTCCTGGATCGTGTTCTCCGCCTTACCGATACGTGTATTCAAGGTCTCGAGTTTCGCGAATGCCTTCTTTTGTTTTTTCTCGGCGGTACGTACTTCTGTCTGACGAGACTTGATCGCGGACTCGATGGTTGCGATCTCGGTTTCGTATTGTTTTCGTTTTTCCGTTAAATCGGTGACGACCTTGGCAGTCTTGTCACGTTTCTTCATAAGCTGTTCGAGCTCTTTCGTGACCATGGAGCGTGCTTCCAGGATGGCACGAGCACGAGCCGCGAGTTTCTGGGTTTCGCGCAACTTCTTCTGAGCAACCAAACGTGCTTCGAGTTTGGTAATTCTTTCTTCGTAGGCCTTGCGTACGCGCTTTTCATGTTTCTTCTGCTGGGTTAGCGCGGTTTCCAGAGCCTTCTGGGCTTTCTTTGATTCCTTATTACTCTTTTTGAGCGCCTGCTCACGTTGCGCGCGCAGTCCCTTTTCCTTCACCAACTGGGATCGAAGAGTAGCTTCAAGAGTCTTAAGCTTCTTTGTCTGCTCTACATATGTTTGTTCGGTCTTTTCTGTACGGGCGAGGCGTTGTTTTGCATCCGAGATTCGGCTCGACAGACTTCGAATTCGCTTATCGGCCATAGCGAGGCTTTCGTCTGACTCTTCGCGAATTGTACGTAATCTTTTGTTGGCGTTTTCTGCGTCTGTTTCCGCTTTATTTACACGGTCGGAGAGTTCGCCATTCTTGGTTCGCAATTTATTGAGTTTCGATTGAGCCGTAACGAGAGTAGTTTCTCGTTTCTCAAGTTGGGAACGCGTCTGGGTCAATTCTCGGTTTATACGAATCATCGTAGTCCGAGCATCGGTTTGTTCCGAGCGCGCGGATTTGAGCTCTTTGGCGAGTTGAGCCTGATCGTTCTCCAGGCGGCGTATGGTAGCTACAGCATCGCGTAAGGCACCATGTCGGGCTACAGAGGTAGCCATCTTGGATTGGAGCTCCGTCAGGCGTGTCTCGTATTCAGAGACCTTCTGCTGCAATTCACCACTGTATGCGCGTTTGGATTCCAGCTTTGAAATCTGGCCTTGGAGTTTCTCCTGCTTCGCCGATAACTTGGCTCGTTCGGAGAGAAGCGAATCAATTTTGCTGGTTTCGGTCGTGATACGAGATTGTAATTGCTCAAGCTCACGACGCTGTATTTCAATTTCTTCGTTGGTGTTGGTCGGATTGCTTTGTCGACGTTTGGCAGCATCGATGAGGAGTTCAATTGTATTGCCATTACGCTTTACGTCGTATGCAGTCGTTTCATATAGACCGATTGTTATACGTCCAATGGATTGTCCGTCCCGAGAGAAGGTTCGGTGCTCAATTTGATCGATCACCCCATTCTGAACGGTATATGCTGTTCCGGAGTCGAGAGTCTTCGCGCCAATGACGTCGATGATGACTCGAACGGGATCGTGTAAACGAAACACCGTGAACGTCGGCTCTTTTGAACAATGGATCTGTAACCGGGTCAGATTATCTTCTTCTTGCCGGTCTATTTTTTCAATCTGATTGAGGCCGGTTTCCTGGTTTGGAGCGCCATTAGCGAGTCCAATACACAGAAATATACCTGATAGTACCCCTACCAGCCGAATAATTTGGCTGCGATGAAACATCAAACACTCCTCTCGATGCGTACTTAAAATCGTAGCCTGCCTCGACAAACCGTCAAAAAAATAGGTGAATTTCATTCAAAATCGTGTCGTTAGACATCGAGTTTGCTGATTTGTTTGGGTGCAGAAATGGATCCACAACCAACCTTCACGCGCTATGTTTGCTCGAAAGAGGGTCGATTTTATCGACCGACCTCCATAAGGAGATGTTCGTCTGATTTTTTGACGAGCTCCAGAATCGGAGGCTTCAAGCTTTTTGTAATGGGCTCGAGATGGCCAGGACGACGGAAAAGAACTTCGTATTGACGAATCTCTTCCACATATTCCCGGTTGCTCCCTACGGAATCCCCGATATTGATCGTCCATAGACGACCGTCGGGGTCTACGAGTGCGGCCTCAGCCCGGATGATTCCGGTCTTGATCATCGTGACACGGTATTGATCCAATGCATACAGCTGAAGAGGTGTCTTTTCTATCGTTTCGCCACTATCGGTTCCGTCTCCATCACCAGCACTGGCCAGCGGCTGCAGTTTGGTTAGTAGATCGACAGTTCGCTGACGGTCGGGGAGTAAACTCAGTCGAGGACGGAAGGGATCGTGGAAGAAGCCAGGCTTGGTTACACCATATTTGGTTCCACGTATGCGATACTTCTCAAAATACTTGGCGTAGGAGGCCCATGGGCCAGTCAACTCTTCCCCGGATTTTTTCTTCTTTTTCTTTCGGCGCTTTTTTGACTTCTTACTACGAGTCTTTGTGCCGGAACTTTGCTTTCGTGCTTCGACAACACGGTCTTTTTCTTTGAGGCTCTTTGTCTCGGAGCCCCCACACGAAACCGTGGCAAATGCGATGAGAATGGCCAGAATAAAAAGCAGGGTATGTCGAATTATTTGTTTCATATACGCGCTCTATTCTTATCTTTTAGTTTTAAGGCGCCGTAATTCCTCTTTGCTCAACTGCTGGAAGGCGTTTACGGTAAATTGGGCTTTGATTTGCCCCTGTCTCTCAATACATACCTGCGTCAAAAGGCCTTCTAACTTCGCCACCAGCTCTTTATGAGAGAGGCGGAGGCGTTCATCATCTACTAGATTTTGTTCCTGGTCGGTCAGTCCGCAGTTCTCGAATACAGAGTCACCTCTCTGGCCCAAAGATGGGTTGGCCCACGAGATCTGGAGATCACTGATGCTTACCAGTCGTTTCATTCCATCCGGATTACCCAATAATAAGAAGAATTTGAGGAGATTCTCTGTTGTCCCCTCAACATTCATCTGTACTGGCACCAGTCCGAACTTCTGTTTGCTCTTCCTTTTCTTCTTTTTTGTGCCACCACCAGTAAAGACGGTCTTTGCCAGACGAGTGTAGGCTCCAACTTGTAAATTACTTACGGCTGCGAGTTTTTCCAGGTCCGAGATGAGCTCTTCGATACGTTCCTCTTTGGGAAGGGTCTCTTCTCGTTTGGCGAGTTCACGTTCGATTTCTTCGATCTTCAGAGAAGCGGTTTTCAGTTTCTTGTCGAACCCTTGCTTTTCTAAAGTATTATTCTTTCGACCCTTGTTCCGAATCTCACGGGACATCTGCTCCAACTCACCCTGAGCGGGTTTGATTCTGGTCAGATAGAAACCGGCATCGATGAGTAGTGATATGACTACAAACGCCAGTATCTTCGAGCCCATACTCAGGGACGAAAGTCTTTGGATTTGTTCTTGAAATGCACCCATAATTTTCGAATCTACTCTTAGGTATTAGTTAGGTTCGGGCTCGTCGGGCAATTCCGGAAGTTCATAATCGATCTTGGATTCCAGCCGATATTGGATGGTCTTGCGTGCAAGACGTGTATCGAGAAATTCCTTTTGTTGTACTTGTCTCATTTCCGGGAAGAAGGGGCCGGTACTTAAGCGACGACTGAATTCAGCGACCGACTCATGATTGATAGCGACACCTTCGATCACCAGACCGTCTTCCATCTGTATGAGTTTGCGTATCCAGATCTGGTTTGGGTCCCATTCGGGGATCTCCAGGTTCGTCTCCGGATCTTCTCGACGAATCACGCGCCAACCAGCGGAAGTTAATGCCTTCTTTTCCATCTTGCTACCAATCCCATCTTTGGGTGCGGTGGTGTTGTCAGACGCACGCACTTTCAAAGCATAAGAGAGGAAAAGCAGCATATTGGCCGGTCCGGAACGGTAGGCCTCAAGTTTTGTATAGGACTTGAGTTGATTCTTGACCTTCTTGAGTTCACTTTCCTTTGCTGTAGCAGCGGATTTGATCTCCTCAAGGTTCTTATTTGTATTGAGCGTTTTTCTGAGCTGCTTTCGCATTTTTTCTACGCGAGAGCTCTTCTGCTGATGGACCATTTGAAGCCCATATACCTGTCCGAAGAGGAGTGCAGCTCCAATGACCAGGAGTTGCGCTCCAGCACGACGTTTTCGTCGCTCGCGTACGGGTAATAGGTTAATGCGAATCATTGTTCATCCTGCCGTCGTAAAGCCAGACCTACGGCCACCGCCGGTTGTGCCGCGTGATGTCGCAGCAGCTCTAAGTCTACGAACTTCGGGTTGATCGTGATGTTCTGGAATGGGTTGACGATCTCCGTGGGCAAGGCCAGGCGGTCCGAAATTACGGACACAAGCTCTGGATTCATTGCGCCTCCACCGGAGAGGTATACTTTGGCTATCTGCATATTTGCTGTTGTAGCTGCAAAGAAATCAAGGGATCGTTGCAACTCCGTAGCAAGTGTATCACTTACGCGTTTTACAAGTTTCTTTATTTCGCGCGCGAGGCTCTGATTCGGTAATTGATCGGGCGTACGAGTTTTGTATCGCTCCGCTTCATCCCACGGGAGATTGAATCGCTTCTGGATTTCTTCCGTGATTACGCTAGAGCCCACCAGGATGTCCCGAGTGAAGGCCGTTGTCCCATCAGCCAAGACATTCAGGTTGATGCTGGATGCCCCGATATTTACGAGAGCGACAACCTCGTTCGGGAAGTTACCGTAATTCAATTCCAGACAGTTTTGGGCCGTGAAGGTTGTGACGTCCATCACTGTTGGGCTCAGCCCAGCATCTCTGGCTACCGCCACATGATCATTAATGACCTGTTTCTTGGCGGCGACGAGTAGAACATCCATTTGTCCCTGACCCGGATGTTGGTTCAGAACTTCAACGTCAACATTCACGTCTTTGATATCGAAGGGAATGTACTGTTCCGCTTCCCACTGCACACTTTCCTGGAGCTCATCTTCCGTCATCTGCGGAAGACTGATCTTCTTCACGATGACAGCTGTTCCACTAATGGCCAGGGCACATCGCTTCTGCTTGAACTTATGTTTACGAAGCAGCTCGCGTAATCGCTCTACTACGACAGGGAAGTTCACAAACGCGCCGTCCACGATAGCGTCCGATGGGAGCTCCGCCACTCCAAACCGAAGAAGTTCCACATTCTTCTTAGTCTGACTGATCTCCACCACCTTAATGGTGTGAGAACCGATATCAACCCCTAGTAGATTCTTGCTTGCCAATGTTGCTCCGCCGAGCGGCGTTACCCGCCTTGCCCCATATTCAAATTGTAGAAACCACCTGCGCCGATTTTTGGGCCGGAATGGCCTCGTGTCAAAAAAAGTAGTCGTATCCGTATGATACACGATGTTTAACTTTCTGGCTTGTGGCGTTGAACGCAGATCATTTCATTCGTTGGTTTGTCGAACTAAACGTTGGATAGGATGGGATTATATGTTTTGACTTGAGTGTTTCTGGCTTGTGTACGGCTCTGCTGGTAAAAGTGTAGTCTGAGGTCTGAGAAGAAAATTGGTTTTTTGTAAAAAAATAAAAAAAACTGCCAATCGCCGATGGGCAATCTGTTTGTTTCTGACACTGGGAATGACTCTTTTTGCCACCCTGGGATTGGCGCAAACGGAACAACCCCCAGCATCGGATTCGAAAGAAGAAGAAAAGATGCCAGAACCGACGGTTCTTCGGGCCAGTCGTTTTGTCGCTATGAAGGATGGGCTCCAGGTCGGCGCGGCACGCTTTAAGGAAGTGCGTTCGAACCACTCCGGTAAAATCTTCGGAGGTTCGATTCAGCGTTCTTTTAAGAAGGGTATCGCGATTGAGGAGTTTAAGGCCCTGAAGAAAAAGAAGAAGAGTCGACTGTATGGCAAGTCGGAAAAGCACCATATCGAGTTTTCGAAAGCGGGTGTTTTCGAAAAGTATCGCGGTTGGTGGCAAGCCGGTGTGTCTTTACAATTTATAATTATAAGCCGAGAAAAAAGCAGGCTGCTGTTTCGTAGTGAGGGGTCGGGCGTGAAGGTGCGGAAGTTGGAAGCATCGAACGCAACGATACCTTTTGATCCCACGCAGATCTTTCTCGTTCAATTGGCCTATAGGAGAGCGAAGGCAGCCGGTGGCACCTTGCCGGTAATTGAGCCGCGCACAGGCGAGCTTGGACAACTGACAATTACGGATATGGGCAACGGAACCATTCATCTGGGTGGCGCTGGTAGTGGTGGCATCCTTCAGATGGATGCCAGTGGAAAGATAGCCAGCTACCAGTACAAAGATTTATCGATCATGTTGGAGCCAACCTCGTGAGATGGCTTTTTGTTCTCGACCCTCTTGAGCAGCTCAAATGGGAGTCGGATACCAGCCTGGCGATCGTGGAGGCTGTTGTCGAATTGGGTGATGAGGCCTGGTACACCACGCTGGATGAAATGCACCTGGATATCGACTCGGGGCCATGGGCTACAGGGTATCGGTTTGGGCAGTGCAATCCCCTGCAGAACGCAATATCAGTTGATCCTCCAGCGAAGGTTAAGCTCCAGGATTTTGGGAGGATCTTCATGCGTAAAGATCCGCCGTTTAATATGGAGTATATCTATGCAACCTACGTTTTGGAGGCTGCCGAACGGTTGGGTGTGGGCGTAATAAACGGACCCCAGGGGCTTAGAGATTGTAATGAGAAGGTCTATGCCTTGCAGTTTCCAGAGCTTTGCCCCGCGACATCGATCAGCCGAAACCCGGCTGTCATCATGGATTTTATTCGCGCGCAGCCAGAGCACGCGATCTGTAAACCTCTCGACCTGATGGGAGGAAGAGGTGTTCAACTCGTTCGGCGTGATGATCCAAATCTCGCACAGATTGTGGAACAGGCGACGAAAAGCGGTACGGAGCGTGTAATGGTGCAGGCCTTCATCGAGGAGGCTATGAACGGAGACAAGCGCATTCTGCTGACAGATCGTGAAGTGATAGGAGCCTTTGTGCGAGTCCCTCCCGAGGGGGATTTTCGTGGCAACCTAAGCCAGGGCGCGACCGCACATCAGGTTAGTCTCAACTCTCGTGATAAAGAAATTGTAGCCGCATTGATCGACGATCTGGAATCCCGCGGGCAACGTTTCATTGGTATCGATATCATTGGTCCGTACCTGACGGAGATCAATGTAACCAGCCCAATGGGTATCCGGGAGTTGGATGAACTCTACGGTATGCGACATGGGCCGAAAATCGTAGAGCTATTACGTAAATCCTGAACTCGTTCGATCTATAATGAGTTCGCGACCAGCTCTGCGACATCTGCGACAACGACCTGGTCTTCACCGGTTTCGTTGAGGCCGTCTTCCAACATCATTGTGCAATAGGGACATGCCGTTGCAATGACGTCCGGTTTCACTTCCATGGCCTGTCGCACACGCTCCTGGTTAACACGTGTACCCATATGTTCTTCCATCAGCCAGCGCGCTCCACCAGCACCACAGCAGAATCCGTTTTCACGACTCTGTTCCATCTCTACGACATTGGTTCCGGGGATCGCCTTCAGAGTATCTCTGGGGCTATCGTACACCTCATTATAACGGCCCAGATAGCAGGAGTCGTGATAGGTAACCCGGGTCTCCTCGGAGTTCCGGCTTGGCAAGTCCAGTTCCTGCGTGGGTGTGATGCGGCCTTCATCGAGGAATCGGAAGACCATATCTGTATGATGCTCCACCTCGAAGTCCCCACCTAACTGAGGGTATTCGTTTTTGATCGTGTTGAAACAATGGGGGCAGGTCGTGATGACCTTCTTCACATTATAGCCCTGCATCGTATCGATATTTTGTTGGGCCTGGAGTTGGTACAGATATTCGTTACCGATTCTTCTAGCGGGATCTCCAGTGCATCCCTCTTCCTTACCAAGTATGGCAAAATCGATACCCGCCTCTTTTAGAATGCGAACGACTGCTGCTGAAACCCGACTCGAGCGTTCGTCGTAACAGCCGGCACAACCAACAAAGAAAAGATATTCGGCGTCTGGGTTTTCACTAAGAGTTGGTACATCCAGATCCGTTGCCCAATTACCGCGGTCTGCAATGGGCAATCCCCATGGGTTCGACTTTTGCTCCAGGTTACGAAGGGCCTGACCGACCTCTTTGGAGAAGCTGCTCTCCATCAATACAAGGTGCCGGCGCATATCAATAATCTTGTCCACATGAGTGATAAGCAGCGGACAATTCTCTTCGCATGAGCGGCAAGTGGTGCAAGACCAGATGACGTCCTCATTTACCTGGCTGATGAGGTCTGGTTCCACAGGGGTAAAGGGGTCCGCCGTGGGAGGTTCCGTTTCCTGACCTCGGATTCGATTGACCAGAGTACCGACCACATTCTGTTCGGAGATGATACGTTTTTCGTGATGGTGCAGATTTTCAAGGATGTCCTTAATCAGAACCTTGGGGCTCAGGGGCTTGCCAGTATGCCAGGCCGGACAATTGACCTCACATCGCCCACATTCCGTACAAGAATATACATCCAGAAGTTGCTTCCAGCTGAACTGTTCTACCTTGGACACGCCAAAGGTTTCCTGTTCCTCGAGGTTTTCAATTGGCCGAATGGCACCGGCCGGCTCTGTCTTCGAGAAGAGGATGTTAAAGAACACAGTAATAACGTGAAAGTGTTTCGATTTTGGCAGTAGATTCAGGAAGGCGAGAATGACCGCGCAGTGAATCCAGTAGGCGACTTTGCCCACACTCATAGCCTCAGCCGCGCTGTATCCCAGCGCTGCGTAGATGTTCGCGAATGTCCGTCCTACAGGGCTCATTTGCCCTTCTGCGCTCAGGGCCCCAGCCTCCATCTGGCCCAGGAACCGGGCTCCATCGAGGAGAAAGTCCGTAAGCATCAGAATACCGATGAAGACCAGAATCAGTATCGCCTCACCACTCGGAGTCAAACGGTCTGGGCGGTAACTCATACGCCGTATAGCAGCCCCGATGACCATGAGGAGCACCAGAAACGCAAGGATATCCTTGGTCAGGGCGTACATATTACCTAGAGCACCTTCGCCAAGTCCCGGTAGATGGTACTCAAAGCCCTGGCTAGAAAACGCCATGGCAAATAGAGTGATGGTTCGCAGGCTGATGACGCAGAAACCCCAAAACAGGATCGCATGCATAAGGCCGCTCTTGGGCTCTTTGAACATACGTTTCTGACCGAACATATAGACAATCACTCGATCTATACGCTCCCGGAAATTGGAGAACCGGTCGTCAGGGGTCGCCCCTAATAAGACGAGAGTTTTCTGGGTGAGTAGAGTCGTAAATATGCCGAGCCCTACAGTGAGAAGCACGATCATGCCGATAGCCATGCCAGTCATCGCATTCGTCTCCATCTAGCCGAAATCAAGAACAGACCGAGCCTATATAGGATAGAAGGGGGTGCGGTCTAGTCTTAGACGTCATCAGAGCTGAATTGGGGATTTTCCGTGCGCTGTAGAACCAGCGTGTAGATGGGAAGGTCCGCGTCAACGAGCTCCTTTTGGCGTCGGCTCGGAGGCATTGCGGCCACGTATTCCTCAATCGCTGGGTCGCTCACGATACGGAAATAGGGGCAGGAGTCCACAAGCTTTTTCGCCTGATCTCGATATTCTTCCACATCACTTTTCAATACGACGAGGCCTTCCATGTGCACGGCCGTCGCGAGAAACGACAAAAAGCCAGGTTGAAAAAGTCGTCGTTTCCAATGCCGTCGTTTCCACCATGGATCGGGGAAAAGAATAAAGATTCGGTGAAAGATAGGACCGTTCGAAAGTAATGGCGGCAATTGTAGACGAACATCACCAAGCATAAGGAACAGGTTTTCCAGGTTCTGATGTGCTCGTTTCTTCTGTGCTTTTCGTAGTAGGACCTGACGAACTTCGGACGCTAGAAATAATGTGTTGGGTTCGTTAGCCGCCGCCTGGACAGCAAATGTGCCGGTAGCGGAGCCGATTTCGAGGGAGACCTGCTCATAGTCCGCGAGTTGGGCAAGGAACCGATGCACAGATTCTTCATCACGTATGCTGTCTACAACGTTGGAGCCCGTCAGAGGGGACTGACTGCTCTGAATAACAGTGCGGAGATCTCCCCCGATCAACACCTGGTCGGATCCCTTTGCTTTCGTGTCGTTCTCGTCGACGCGAAAGGTTTTGATCAGGGAGCGTAGTTTGTTCCTGTTTCGCATGGACCTCACCTATGGTGTCGATGGGGGCTCTGTCAATGGAACGAACGACGAGCACAGCATTTAGGGCGCGTTCCTGTTCAGCATTCAAGTTTCTTGCGCCTGGATCCGAATACCTTCTTGTCGTTGGTTTTGGGTTCTCTCTCGCATCTGGTTGTTGGCGGTATTATGAATATATCCACACATCTGACCGCACCTCTGACGCCGTCCGCCCGGCTCTTACGAGACGCGGATGGCTCCACTCTGTTTCGGACATTAATTCTGCATTGGGCGGTTCTTGTCCTCTATCTAGGTCTTTTATTTGGCTCAGAGCAGGTGCCAGCGTTCGGTTCAACCCGTGGCTTTCTTCTGCTGGTATCCGGTAGTGGCGTTGTATTGAGTGGTATTCTTGTGATCCTGACTCTTGGGCGACGGTTTATGGTCGGTGTGAAATCGACCCAACAGACAATGGCGGGCCAATATGGTCTGGGTATCCGTGCATTTGAAGGGTACGAACAAGAATTATGTAACGCCATGGATGTGGCGATTGTGCGATTCGATCTCAAAGGTCGTATTCGATACGAGAACGTCAATTTCAAGCGCCTGGTCGAGCGCATTTTTCCGAACGAGTCTGCACAAATAAACCTACGCTGCCTTATGGAGGCAATCCCCCCATTAGAAGATCTCCTGGCGTCTGGAGTGGGGCGCGTCGAGATCGTCGAATTGGAGACTCCTGTTGGACCTAGAACCCTTAAGGTACGTGCATTTACGCAACGGTTGGCTTTCTTACGTGGGATTGCGCAGGTTGTTGTTATTGCCGATGTAACCCGAAAGTCTCGCCTGGAGTCCATCGCCTCAACCGCAGAGACCAGTGACCGTTTTGGGATTCTTGCAAATGGCATAGCCCATGAGTTGGTAGACAGCATGACCGTCGCCCAGATGACGGTGCAGAAACTACTATGTGAGACGGACCCGGGAACACCTGCGTTCGACGATCTGAATACCGTCGTGGATGGATGCCGTCGAGTGGGTCAGATCGGTCGTTACGTGATGGGTTTTCAAGGCAACGATACACGGCATGGTCAGGTCATAGCTGACGCTGACACAACCCGCAGACGTCAGGTTGAAGTGTTGCAGCGGATTCTACCCAGAGAGGTAGGGCTACGTTTTATGGTTCCGTCGGACCTTCCCTATTTGAAGATATCCCAGTCGTCATTGGACCGAATCGTTCTTCATCTTACGATGCGTGGACTTGCATCCGTCGGTTCCCGGGGCGGTATCCTCATTCAGTTCTCTGCATCTGTAACACCAGATGGCATTCCCGGAGTACAGATTACGACACGTGACTCGGGCTCAACGACTGGTCTGTGGGGTACGCAGGATCGCACGAGCTCAACGGATTCGAATCGAAACGCAAGGGCTGCAGCCTATCGGTTGGAGATGATCGAGGCCCTGGTCGAAGAGGCCGGCGGTCATATCAGTCAGGCCGAAGGAACCATGTCCTATCCTGGAGGTGGCCTACAGATTCACCTTCCTGCCATTGGGGAGTCCCGAACCGAGACCAGCGGCACGACCGGTAGAATGACGACTCGTTTCCGGCGTCCTTTGGTATGGGTCATAGAAGAGAACCATATTGTAGCGGGGACATTGTTGTCTCACCTTACTCGCCTCGGGTATTTAGCCCAGGTGTCGAGTACGACCGGACCTGTTCTCGAACAGCTCAACTCCTTTGTTCGACTTGATCTCGTCGTCATTGATCCGTCCATTACCAACGGGGCGTCGAGCTCATTTCTTGCGGAAATCCGGGCTCGTTTCCCGCGTCTTCCAGTCCTGGTTACAGGTGATAGTTCCGACTATCCCGACTTGCAGGAATTCAATAATGAATACGGGGCGGTACACTTCCTTCAGAAGCCCTTTTCCAAGCTGGAAATGTACGATGCTCTCGGTGCAGTGGGGATCCCCGTGGACCCCGTGAACCGAAGATCCGCGTTACGCAACATCGCATGATCAGTTGACAGGTTGGAGTAGGGTGGATTTATTGGCGGAACGTTTTGGTCTGGAGTGCCTATGTCCGCCTGCACCCGCATCGTGGTGGTTTTCGTCTCGCTCGTTTTTGTAATGAGCGTGGGGGGAGCGTCCGCCCAGCCGCCATCCGCACCGGTAGTTGACACAAAAGAGGTGACGGAGGCGTCGGCGACACCGACCGATTCTACGGAGCAAATCACTCCGGACACCACTCCTATGGCTCCAGCTGAGCTGCGTCCATCCTATTTCCGATTTGAACATCATGGGATGTTTCGAGTACGGCCCGACTTGATGTATCGCCTCCATCTTGGAACGTCCGACATCGTGGCTGGGCAAACGGTGGGTACGAGCGCGATTCTTCCGCCTACAACCGAGAATGTGATCAATAGTACTAGCGGTGGAAACCCATTCTCTGACCAGGTTGGGCCAACCGATAACGACGCACGTGCGGGGGTGAATTTCCGGTTCCGGTATCGCCCCGCTCTATATGTCGGTGACCATCTGAAAGTCGTCGCGGGCTTTGATCTCTTCGACAACTTTGTAATGGGGAGCACTCCCGTCGCTGGAGATCCACAGCAACCGATAGAGGCACTCTCTGGTGGCCAGGAAACTCCTGTGTCCGGAGTGAACGGCTGGCGCGATTCGATTCGGACCCGCGAACTTTTTCTGACTCTCAAGAACGGGTTCGGATCCCTACGGTTCGGACGCCAGTCGCACCATTGGGGTATGGGGCTGGTCTACAACTCCGGCAATGCCTTTAATAATGACTTTGGTGATGTGGAGGACCGGCTGGTTCTGGAAGCTCAGTTACCCGGTCTCGGCTATCATCTTGCCCTGGGCTACAACTATGACTGGTTGATGGATGATGTGGACTGGTTTGAAACATCAACGGCCCGTGCGCAGGCCGCCGAGTTGTTGGGGCAGGGAGTCGGCGAGTCCGAGTATAAGAATGGCCATCAGATCACCCTGAGCCTTTCCAATCGACAGCACGATTGGTCTGCGCCTCGAGTGCTCTTAGGCGAACGGTCTCCACGTTTGGATTGGGGCCTTATGTACAGTTATCGCTCCTGGGACCTTGATGGTACGACTAATCAGGTGGGCGAGGTCCATATGCCAGATCTCTGGGCTCGACTGGATTGGAGTCCTGTGGGGAACAATCTGTTTACGATGGAATTTGAGGCCGCCTATGTGTTTGGTAGCGTCTCGTCCGACTCCGGAGCGGATGCGACGCAGGACCTTCGTCAGCTGGGGTTGGCGATGACCTCGTCCTATAGCCTGATGAATCGAAGCCTTACCATAGGGGTCGATGCCGGCCTGGCCACGGGCGATCCGGACCAGTCCTTTGGCTATAGCTCGGTTCATCAAGGTGCTACGAACGAGTCCCCCGATTCGACCCTGTCTACCTTTCATTTCGATCGAGACTTTCGAGTGGATCAGATTCTCTTTTATGAAGTTATCGGGGGTATCTCGAACGCCTGGTACCTGAAACCCTGGCTGCAATATGACTTTGAACCGGACGTTACGCGGACGCGTGGCATCCGGTTGGGGTTGGAGGGTGCTTTCGCAATGGAGCCCCAGGGAACGCCAGGTCAGTCCGAGTTTCTTGGGTTTGAAGTCGATGTACAGGCGTTGTTTGAAGAGGTTGGTCGATATCGTTGGGGAGTCTCCATGGGATTTCTATTTCCAGGAGCGGCGTTTAATCTGTTGTCCGAAAACTCCAGTGGTTCTTCGGACAAGGAAGCGGACTGGGCTATGCGGCTCCAGGGCTTTCTGGGATGGGTGTTCTGATGTCTGACGATAGAATGTGGGGAGGACGTTTCAGTGAGCCACCCGATAGCCTTCTCTTACGAGTGAATGCATCCATCGGTTTCGACTGCCGCCTGCTGGCACAGGATATTCTTGGGTCCATTGCCCATGCCCGCATGCTTGGACGTATCGGTCTCTTATCGTCGGAACAGGCGGAACAGATGGAGGATGGCCTGATCGGTGTTCTAAACCGGTTTGTGGCCGGTGAAGTCGAATACACGGATACACTTGAGGACATTCACACCCACGTGGAACATGAATTACGTGATGTGGTCGGTGCGGATCTGGCGGGTCGGCTCCATGCCGGTCGGAGTCGCAACGATCAGGTAGCTCTCGACGAGCTCCTCTGGCTACGCGATGCCGTTTCGGAGATACGAACTGGTATCTTGAAGCTTACGAATGCGCTCGTCTCGCAGGCTGAAGCCAATGCTACGGTCCCACTCGTAGGATTGACACATCTACAAGCAGCGCAGCCGGTCACCGTTGGACATCACCTCTTGGCCCATACGTTTCCACTGGTTCGAGATGAGGAACGTTTCGGTGATCTGCAGAGGCGCAACCGGTTCTGTCCTCTGGGGAGTGGTTCACTGGCCGGCTCCCCCCTACCATTGGATAGGGAGTATGTAGCGGAAACGCTGGGATTTGCGGGTGGACCCACAAGGAATAGCATGGACTCGGTGGCGGACCGTGATCTCCTGGTGGAATTCCAACAGGTGTCGGCGCTGGTTGGCGTTCATTTATCGCGCCTGGCCGAGGACCTGATTAGCTGGGCTGCGCCGACCCACGGATATATTAATCTCCCGGACGCCTGTTGTACCGGTTCGAGTTTAATGCCACAGAAGAAGAACCCCGACGCTCTTGAGTTGGTTCGAGGAAAGTCGGCCCGCTTAATTGGAAACGCGGTGCAGATGCAGGTCATGCTGAAGGCACTTCCGATGGCCTATAATAAAGATCTACAGGAGGACAAAGAGGCTCTCTTTGATTCCTTTGATGTTCTTCGTGATTGCTTGGCTCTGGCGACCTTATGTGTGGCGGGGATGGAGGTTGTTGAGGAGCGGTGTCGCGAGACCGTGATGAGTGATCCCCATCTTCTCGCTACGGATCTTGCGGATTATCTCGTATCCAAAGGCGTCCCGTTTCGACAGGCCCATGAGGTGGTCGGTGCGGCGGTGGCGCAAGCAGAAAAAAAGAATTGTGGGCTGGTGGAGCTAGAGCTATCGGATTTGTCTAGTCTTCATTCCGCCTTCGAAGAAGATGTAGAGGGGTGGCTTGATATCGACGCATCGCTTCGTCGTCGGACCACCCGCGGTGGCCCGGCCCCTTCCGCTGTGTCCGCCGAGGCCAAGGAGCTCGCTGCTGACCTGAAGAATCGAATGGATTCCCTTCAGGACATTTCCTGCCCCCTGCTTACGGATCTGGCCGGGGCCTGGCCAGACGTCTAATCTGGGAACAGATCTTTGACCAGTGCCGCGTCGAGCATGACAGCCTTAGCGAGATGGCGTAACATCGGGATGTATACCGATGGTGATGTGTCGAATGACGGACGCCGCAGAAATAGATCATAGCAAGCTGGTCCGAGCCGTTCCTCTATTGGAAGGGCTCCATGCTGATGCAATCACAGAGATTGTAGGAGTCAGCCGACTCTATCATGCCCGTGAGGGGAGCATTCTCTTTAACGCGGGTGACCATCCGCTGGGGCTTTTATTCTTGATCTCGGGACGCGCCAAGGTGGTGCATACTCTCCCAAGCAATGATGTGCTGACGGTAAGTAAGGTGGATGCTGGCCATGTGGTCGGCGGCGAAGAGTTCTTGACGGGAACGCCCTATTCATACCGTGCAGTCATGATGAATGATGGGCTTATCTTTCGTGTGGAGATGAGCGGTTTCGAAGAACTTCGAAAAGCGGGCCATGGTGCCGTATCCCGTCTCTCACGTGTCCTGGCCGTGGAGCTTGAGCAGAACACAGGGAGTATTGCGGAACGTATTCACGGGATCTTTTCTAAGCCGGAAAATGCGTTGCCGCATTTTGAAGCGCTCACCATGAAACATATTCAGACGGCGAAGATCTGACATGAATAACACTTCGTATTTAGAACAAATTGCCGCCGAGGCTGGACTCAATGATCGCGAAGTGAATCTATTCGCGGCGGTGTGCAATACCCGGCAATTCAATACGGGTGAGATGATTATGACCGCAGATAAGCTCTCTCCCGAGATCTTTCTTCTGGTGGAGGGGGTCATCAGTGTGTTCCAGGAGGTCGCTCACGATCGTCGAGTGGAACACTTCTCCCTTGAACCTGTGTCCCTGGTCGGGCCCCTGGCGACAAGTCATACTCCTAACCTCGTTTTTGATTACGTCGCAAAGGAAGCGGCTCTATGTCTCACGATCTCTCGTGATGATTTGCATTCCATGGAGCGAGCACAATCGCCGTTGTCATCCAAGTTGTTGTGCTTTTTCTATCGTGAAGTGGCTCGAGTTCAAAAACGCCATATCGATTGCCTTGTCGGTTTTCATAATATTCCAGGGAAAACCGTCGCGCGTCTTCGCGAGCTCAGTCCACCGCCCACTCTATAGGTGTATTGGGGACTGTAGTCCGCTCATTCAGGCTCTTTAACCGTGCTCGTCCCCGGAACGAATCCAGCCGGGAGAGGCCGAGAGGGTCCAGCCAGAGGTGGGGGAATGCGTCGAGAGGTAACCGAATGGCGTGGGCGATGTAGACCAGGCTGGCAAAGACATGACTGACGATCAATACGGTTTGTCCGGGATGTCGTTCGACGATCTGCTCGATAGTGCCTGTTACCCGTTCCTGTAGTGCAACGATGGATTCCCCGTCAGGCATCTGCACAAGGGAGGGGTTGTTCCGCCAGGCGTGCATGATTTCCGGGTATTTGGCCTCCGCCTCGACTCGATTGCTTCCTTCGAGTGCGCCGAGATGGAGTTCACTCAAACCAGGCTCCTGGATCGGTTCCAGCTGGTGGTGGGCTAAGACCCGTTCTGCCGTTTCAATCGACCGGGAAAGCTTGCTCGCGTATGCCGCATCAATGGGCAGATCTGCAAGGTTCTGTGCCACGATCTTGCATAGGTCTCTGCCTTCATCCGACAACGACACATCCGTCTGCCCCTGGAAGCGTCCAGTCAGGTTCCATTCTGTTGGACCATGTCGTAGGAGCAGTAGGCGAGTCGAATGAGTCAATGGAGGTGAATACTCCTCAGATCAGTTACTTAAGAGAGCTGCCGCGGCTGTCATTTGAACGAGAATGTCCTTGTCGTTCAGGGCGGTTATCACGAGGTCAATCCCGCGGCCCGTTGTAGCCAGAAGGCGTGCTGCCGTCGCCCGCGTCGTTGGATCTGCGTGTGTTACGTACTTTTCCAGAAAGGGAATGGCCTGCGTACGACTTGATTCAGTCAGCAGCTCCATCAACCGTACACGAGCTTCGTGGCTTCGCATTTTATCAAGTCTTTCTTTGATAATCTCCAAACGAGCACTTGCCGGTAATGCGGCCAAGGCGTCGATGGCATATCCCAGAAAGGCCGGTCGAGTAGAGGTCAACCCCTGTCGTACATAGGGAGCGATGCTCTCGCCATGCTCTGCGACCCACGTGGGTAATACGGAGCCATCCATGGAGTACATAGCCTGGTTGAATGCCAGCATTCCCTCTTTGGGATCCGTGAGCATGATCGCTTTCAAAGCGAGAGAGCGGACGTTGGCGTCTGTGTTTCCAAGCAGACTTTGAAGGAACGGAACAAGGGCAGCATCCCGTTGGACCGAGAAGGAGGCCAGGGCCGTGGCTCGAACGTCTGGGTTCGTGTCCATCAGAACAAAAGACACTTCTTCCAGTCGGTTGGTTGGAACTACTCGGAAGAGGGCATCCGCGATAACCTGTCGTTCGGATTGATCAGACTGGGTATTCAGAGCTTGCAAGAGAGGCTCCATGGCATCGACTTTACCCAATTCACCCAGCGCCTGGGCCGACCATTTACGTACGCCTGGGACACCATCGTTCAGCAATCCAGACAGTTCTGGAATGGCGGCGTCTTTTTTCGAGCGCCCCAGAGCAGCGGCTGCCATCGTTCGTTTGATGGGCTTATCACTTCGAAGCCAGCGGTCGACACGCTTGAGACCGCGCGGATGGCCTGCACGCATGAGTATAGCCCACGCGGCCACGCGAACTTCCGGCGGGGATTTGTTTTTGTTGGTGTATTTCATCACCGGCTTATGCACCGACGAATTCGCGATGGAAGCCATTGCCATAAGCAGCTCGACCTGTTCTGCGTTCTCTTTGGCACTCTTCAGGCTGACGAGAAGATGAGGGAGGGCAGCCGGATGACGATGCTTGGCCAGTAGAATGCCTAGGGTCTTCCGAAGAGCAGATGCTCGATTTCGACGTGGACGATACTTGGTGAGGAAATCTGGCAGCGCAGTATTTGCGGAGACTTTATCGTAGATATGAAGAACCATGAACTTCATGGCATCATCACCTTGTTTGAAGAAGGTTCCCAGAAGCTTCTCGTCTGTTGTGGGGTTCAACGATGTGATCAGAGCTTTGAAGTCGGAACGCGGTGGATCGGCTTTCCCAAGGGCTGCCGCCACGAAGATGGATCGAGAAAAAGGGTCTTCGCTGCGTGCGATCTCTCGGATTCGCTCCGCCTGTGTCGGAAGCTTCGGATCTTTCAACAATTTCAGTAGATGCCCACGCGCCACCTTCTGGGCTTTTTTGGGCAGACGAAATAATTTGTCGACGCCACCCTGGTAGCGGATACGTGGATTCCGTACGAGATCTCGTAATACCGTTTTGGCCTGTTTGCTTTTACCGGCCTTATACAGGGCGCGCGCAGTCGCAATCCGAACGTCTGTTGCGGGGTCTGCTGCGCCGTCCTTAATACATTGCGCGGCACGCTTACGTAGATATCGGATACACAGCTCCGTGGCACGAGCCCGTACCGCCGGTACACCGCTGTGCCGACCGAGATCGATCATGGTTGGGAGTCGTTTGTTGACCTCTTTCCGTGTCTGCCTTGAGACCCGAGCCGAGCTCATGGTCGGTACTGTCACCATGAAGGCGAGGAATAGAAGACTGGGGAGGTTGAATAATGGACGCTTCATGAAGTCATCCTTCTGCGTTTGGGTTCGTATTCGCCGGGCATTATGCGTTGGTATGATAAATCCAGCAAGCGCAAAGAAGTGGAAATCTTGACCGGGTTTCGAGCTGGTCTACGATGCTAGCTATGAGTCATTGGGCAACCATGCGTCTGGTCTTTTTGTTCCTGCTAATATCAGGGCATAGCCTTTCCGTTGCTACCGAGCCTGCAAATGGTCGGTCCGACCAACCCATGCGGATCGTGTATATCGATGCAGGACATGGTGGTATGAATACGGGCGCTGTCGGCGTGGATGGTCTTCGGGAGAAGGATGTCAGCCTGGATATCGCCACACGTATGGCCAAACTGCTCAAGAAACACACGCGGTATGTGACGATATTATCTCGGACCGAGGACCGATTTGTTGGATTGCGAGAACGAACAAGGCAAGCCAATCAGAAAGGAGCTGAGTTGTTCGTTTCTATCCATGTGAACTCGAATCCATCGCCGAGTCGGGCCGGGATAGAAGTATATTCTCTCGCGGCCGCTAGCCATGATGAAGAGGCGAAGGCAATCGTATTACGAGAAGAGGGCGGGTTCGTAGAATCTACGCAAACGATTATGCCTACTTCCGTTATGCACGGACTTCGACTGGCAGCCTCGCAGCGTATTTCGGTTCCTTTTGGCCGTCTGGTTCTGGAAGAGCTCGTCGCATCGACCGGCGCGCGTAACCAGGGTTTACGGCAGGCGTCTTTTGCGGTCCTTAAAGAAGCCATGATGCCAGCCGTGGTGGCCGAAGTCGGTTATCTTTCCAATGTGGAAGAAGCGGAAAAATTACAGGATCCTGCCTATCGAGAATTGATAGCAGAGGGCCTGGTCTCAGCCGTTTTGAAATGGGAATCTGTGGTTCCTATCGGAAGCGTACAGGCTGCCCAGGCTCGTTAAAGTCTAAAGGCTCCTGTCGCCAGGGGACCGAAAACCAGTTGACGTAGGCGGATTCCACCTTTACGGATACGGTGTTGGATCATCAGGAGTCAGATATGCGTGACAAAATGAGGATTCTGGTAGCGATCAGTCTTATTGCTTTGATCAGCTGCGGAAAATCCAAAGACGACAACACGGGTTCTTCAGCACAGGAGCCAGGTGAAGATATACAACAGGATGAGGCCCCTGAGAAAACACCTCCCCGGAAGCAGCCTCCACCCCCGCCATTTATTAGTTCGGATCGGGAGATCGTTGCTTTGATCGGGTCTCTGGTGGAGGCCCATGAAGCCAAACCAGTATTGGATAAATTGAGCAATCGCATGAGTGAGGGGGTGCCGGCCTTGATCAATGGTCTGGCTCACCCGCACGCAAATGTGCGTTCCAATTGTGGGAAACTTCTGGTGCGTATACATAAAGATGCCAAGAAGAAGCTCCCGCAGACGGTCGTTGAGGCCATCGCAAAGAGGATAGATGTGGAGCATGATCCCGATGTTCGCACCAACCTGGTCGCGTCGGCTGGCCGGAGTAAGGATAAGCGTTTCAATGATCTACTTTTGAACCGTCTTACAACGGACAAAAACGACGGTGTTCTGGAGAAGGCGGCCAAGTATCTTGGAGATCGCCGAGACAAACGCGCGATTGAACCGCTACGAAAATTACTGACCCACCCCGTGACGGAAGTGAAGCTGGCTGCTATTAGCGCCCTACGGGATTTACGTGCTAAGGCGGCCGTGCAGGATCTTATTGCGTCGTTGTTGGATCCCAATTCCTTTGTGAAGTCCAGGGCACATAAGGCCCTGATTAAAATTACAGGGAAGCGGCTCCCGGCCGATTTTGCAGCCTGGCGAAAAGCCTATCGGTAGAGGATAGAACCCGAGGACGAAACAAACGATGGAGTCTGCACATACAATCGGGCGAGCGGAAGCGCTGACAAAGTTACGCGACGATTGCGAATGGCTTCTCGTAGTGGGCGGTGGCATTACGGGTGCCTGTATCGCTCGCGATGCGGCGATGCGTGGCATACCTGTATGTCTGGTGGAGAAGGTTGATTTCGGTCACGCGACCAGCAGTCGTTCCTCCAAGCTGATCCACGGTGGAATTCGGTACCTGGAACAAGCACATTTTGGCCTGGTGATGGAGGCAACGAGAGAGAGGGCAGTGCTATCCAAAATAGCAGGCCATCTGGTTCGACCGTTGTCCTTTGTATACCCAATCTACAAAGGTGCCCGACGCTCGATGTTTGAGATCAGTCTGGGCCTGACGCTATACGATGTGCTCTCTCTTGGGCGGAGTTATAAGTTTCACCGAATGCCTGGGAAAGCTGCGGTGGCGAACCTTTCACCGCGACTAAAAAAACAACGGCTGGTGGGAGCGGGCTTCTATTACGATGCAAGCGCGGATGATGCCCTGCTTACCGTCGCGATGATAAAAGATGCCGTAAAGTATGGGGCCGTTTGTTTGAATCAGATGACATATCGTGGAGGAGAGACGGTGGATGACAGGGTGGTCGCCGCCCGTCTTCATGATGAAGAGACAGGAGCCGAATTCACGGTGCGCGTCCAAGGTGTGATCCATGCTGCGGGCCCCTTTACGGATGATGTGATGCGAGCGGACGATGCGTCTTCTACGAGTCGAGTTCGCCCGACAAAGGGGGCGCACCTGGTATTTGCCCGGGACCGATTTCCTCTGGAACACGCCGTCGTGTTGAATTCGGTCGTAGACGGTCGTGTTAATTTTGCGATTCCGTGGGGCCCAGGGACGTTATTTGGGACAACGGACACCGACTTCAACGGAGATGCCTCCAATGTGCAGGCGAGCCGGGAGGATGTGGAATACCTCATGGCGACAGTGCAGGAGTATTTCTCGGAATTGGCGCTGACAGAAGACGATATATGCTCCACGTATGCGGGACTTCGTCCGCTTGTGCATCAGCCGGGGAAGAGCGCCTATAGCACCAGCAGGGAGCATGAGATCTTTAGCCGGTCCGATGGTGTGGTGACGATCTGTGGTGGGAAATATACGACCTGTCGCTCGATGGCGATGGAGGCGTTGAATACGTTCCTTCGGGTCACGAAGACGTGGCGCAAAGGGCAACCCACAAAATGTCGAACTTCGCGGGTTCCGTTGAAGGAGGCCGTAGGATTGGAAAAATTCGGGAAGGTCCTATCTGCGCAGCAACGGTTGGTGAAACTGTATGGAGTGGATGCGGACCAGGCCGAACATTTTCTACGAACATATGGAAACCGCGCGGGCAACCATCTGGAGGCGTTTGAGGCCACGGCTGATGGTATGAAACGTCTGGTGGATGGGCTCCCCTATGTTTGGGGGGATGTCGATGCCGCGGTTCGAGAAGGCTTTGCCCGGACGACATCGGATGTCTTGCGGCGCCGAACACGTGTTTTCTTTCTGGCGCCCGATCAGGGAAAGGCAATAGCCGAGGACGTGTCTAAGCGTATAGGGGAACTTCTTGAGCGAGATGCTACCTGGGTCCTACGCGATCAAGAACGGTATCTTGCGGAGATTGAAGAAGGCGCACAATGGAAGAAGGAATCATGAGGTCGTTATCTCTAAAGGGGCGAGGTCTGGCGACGATTCTCGCGCTCTTTCTTACGATGAGCGCAGGGTGCAGCTCCGATTCCTGTAAAGCACTATTGGACACCGTATGCAGTAAACGGCCGTCTCCCGAGTTATGTGCCCGATACACGAAACGATTGAAGAAAGATTCCCGGTCAATGTCGGACGCAATGTGTCGACGAACAGAAGCGGTCTACCGCAAATCTTTGAAGAAAAAGAAACCGACCAAAGGGAAGCGGTAGTCTATGTTCTCAGGGGGCGAAACCAGCTTGCGCCCCGCTGTCTTCGCTGCTCTCGGTAGCGTTACCCATTCCTGGTAGCGCGAATAACACCCGCCCCTCAGCGTCGGATGTCCCCGTCTGGGTAGAGAAGCCGGTGGGCTCATCGGGGTCGGGCCACGCGAGCTTTACGTTAGCACCCGTCAAGGGAGTTCCATCGAAATCGGTAAGCTCAAAAACGCGAAGGAAAGGAACGGGCAGTTCTACATCGAGAGTAATGAGCGCTTCCGGAAATTCCGGGCTGATTTCGAGGGTTCGGAATTCCGGAGGGTAGGATGTGTCAGGACTGTTGATGATCACCTGGTGTTGTCCCGTACCGACAAGGAACTCATAGACGCCACCTTCGTCCGTTGTTGCGACCGTCCCGCGATCGATACGATGCGGTTGCGGGAGAGAAAGGTTCAGAGGAGCCAGGTCGCGAACACGGAAACCAGATAACAGAGCTCCGCGTGAAGTGTAGACCACACCATTCATTTGAATTCGAGGTTGGCAGGTAAGTTGTGTCGTATGTTCCTGATTCGACTGCACCCAGATGGCGCGGGTGCTCACCTGGAAGGGTTGGTTTGGTGGGGGCAACGCGGTGACGATGTGGAGCCCAGGCTGTAGTTGATCGAAGAAAGCTACACCCTCGGAGTCCGTGGTCAGATGTACAACCTGTTGGATTCCCGGAGTAAGTCTTGTCACTGTAATGAACGCACCACGAATGGGAACATTCTTGGCCGGCTCTTCTCCTCGCACGATGATCTGTAGCAGGCTGGGCGGATCGACCGGCACGGTCAATACACCCGCGTCCCCTCCAACAAACGGGTCGATGTCGAGCTCGGCCTCGTAGCTGCTACCGGGGGCGTTGTTGAGGTCGCGAACGACGACGGTTAAAGGAGAGATGGCGTCCTTGTTCAGGTGCAGTAATGCCGAGCCGCTTTCATCTGTATAGGCCATGCCAGAGACCCGAACCCCTTCGCTATCGTGTAGCACCACCGCAGCGCCTGTGAGCGACACATCGTTGGGATCTCGCAGTTCGACGAGTACCGGTGAGAGGGAGTTGATACCGGGCACTTCAACCTCCACGATCGCCTCTACTTCATTACCCAGAACCTGGGTTGTACGAAGTGGTGGAAGTTCGGTTTTGTCTGGGATGACGTCCATTGTGTAGGTTTGGTCGGGCTGGAGCCAGATACGGAATCCATCGCTATCTACACCTTCACCCCCAAGGGATCGAACCAGCATACGTGGAAGCGGACGGTCTGATTGGCTCTCTGGGAGAAGACTGACGGTGGATGGCAGCAGGGAAGAGCTGGCTTGGCCAATACTGTTGGTTTCGTACAGTCGGCCCCTCATAAGAACGGGTCGTTCCAGTTGCACTCCTATCACGGGCTCCGCCAGCATCTCGGCGGTGCTCAGTGAATACATATGGAGACGAGGATAGATCTTGGGGGCGGGTTGGATTTCAATATAGACGACGTCCGGTAGTGCCGCCGGTGCTGTACAACGATTGACCTCAAGATGGCAGAGGGTAAAGCCCGGGCAGGGGTTTTGCGAATCACATTCCTTGTCCGGTGGCGTAACAGCGCTGCCGCCGCAGCCCTGTATCAGCGATAAGAGGACGATTATGCACGGTATAGAACGTAATAACCGGTACCGTGCGGTCATGGACAATCACCGTACAGCTCGATGTCCCAATCAACGGTAAACGTGGACGCCCCTTCCTCAAAGGTTCGGAGATCAGGGTGCTCGGAATCGAGCTGAAGGGGGCGGTCGCTGACAATGGTCGTCAGGGTAAAAGAGTCCTGGCTTTTGAAGATCTCTTTGGAGCAAGGGCTAAGAAGGTAGCTGTCACTGAACTCCAGCTCGAACGATGGTGCCAGAATATTATAGTTCAGATACCAGACATAGATCAGGGGATCGCCATCCGGATCTTCGACCGCCGATCCTTCGGGAACAGAAAATACGACGGTCCCATCGGCGCGATTCATAGAGACTTTCAGCTCTGCCGACGGAGATATCGCCTCCAGGTGTACAACCAGAGGATTGTTTTGGGACCCCTCTTCCTCGATAGGTCCAGGTATCAGGCACCCTGTCGTCATTCCATACAGGACCAGAAGAGCGCACGAGCGGCTCAGATATGTCAGAAGTGGTCCGAAAAGATGGCTCATACGAATTGGTTCAGTTCCCTGTTCAGGAGGGATCGGGGGGCTGGGTATCTTTATTTAGGTAACGGTAAATCGTCCTCGGGTCTACTCCGAGCTCTTTCGCAGTCTTGGCCCGATTCCCATTGTTAAGGTTCAAAATTCGCAAGACGTAATCTCGCGCGAATTGTTCTTTGGCCTCGGATAGGGAGGTCACAGCGACGATCTCTGTATTCTCTAATCCGAGGTCCTTATCGGTGATAAGAGAGCCATCGGCCAGGATTAAAGCTTTTCGAATACGGTTCTCAAGCTGACGTACGTTGCCTGGCCAATCAAATGCCAGGAGGGCAGCAATACCGCTGGTGTGAAAACCCTTTACGTTAGAATTCATATCCTTGGCGTACATGGAGAGGAGAGCACGCGCGATGAGCACCACGTCCTCATCACGATCGCGTAACGGCGGAAGAGCAAGCCGAATGCCGTTGAGGCGATAGAATAAATCTTCGCGAAATAATCCTTCCTTGACCAGCTCTTCTACGTTTCGGTTCGTAGCCGCGACGATCCGTACGTCGATAGATTTACCCTTCTCCGCCCCTACCGGTCGTACTATCTTTTCCTCCAGAACACGCAGCAGCTTCACCTGAAGTTTGACCGGGAGTTCTCCGATTTCGTCGAGAAAAAGGGTGCTCCCGTCGGCTCGCTCGAAAAAGCCTCGATGATTGGTAACGGCCCCAGAGAAGGCACCGCGGACATGTCCGAAGAGCTCACTCTCGAGCAGGTTTTCCGGGATTGCACCACAATTGAGGGCCACGAAGGCCTGTTCGCTTCGTGTGCTACGGCGGTGTAATTCTGCGGCGACCAGCTCTTTGCCGGTACCAGTTTCCCCTTCAATCAATACCGGTAGATCGGTAGCAGACACTCGCTCTATCGTCTGAAAAACAGAGCGCATTTTCTCCGATGACCCGACAATATTGCCGTATTTTCTTTGTTCAATCTCGCCCTTGAGTCGGTCGCGGTCACTCCGAAGTTCCTGCATATGCAGGGCCGACTGTATTAAAAGGGCTGCCTGACCAGAGAACACTGTGATGATGGACAGGGTCTCCGGAGTGAAGAGACTCACAATATTATTATTACCCAGGTATAAGACGCCGAGTAACGTCTCCTGATGTAGCAATGGAACACATAGGACGGATGTGAGTCGCATATTGACGACGCTGAGGGAGTTCTTGAAAACGTCGTCGTTCATGGCATCGGAGACGATTACAGGCTTTCGTGTCTCGATGACTTCCTGCACAATTGTGTCGCTCCAGGCCTCTTGCTCCAACTCGGACTTGTCCGGCGATCGGATATTACGAGCGATCAACTGTTGAGGCTCGTCCTCGTTGATCAAGAAGATAAAGCCCTTCTCTGCATTTGCCAGCTCGAGCACATCGTCGAGTAGACGTTCCAGGAGTTGTTCAACTTTCTCTGTCGCTGATAGCCGCAGACTGAACTGATGCAATCGGCGGTATGCGTCGAGCAGTGCATCCGAGCGTGCCGGAGGGGAGGGGTCCCGGTCATCAAAGAGATCAAACCGGATCTCATATCCTCCAATAGAGACGCTGGTTCCGTGTTCGAGGGTCGCTTTTTTCTTCTTCTGTCCATTGACGAGAAGGCTATTCGTGTCTGGGCCTCGTACAATGTCAAAGCCCGTTCCTTCCAGAATAATCATCGCATGAAGATCGCCGATGTCGGCACCTTCGAGCACCACATCGCAGTCCGAGGCGGCCCCAATCGTGGTTACACGCTTGAATACGGCACGCCGCAACAATTCTCCCGAAGCGGCCTCTTTTTGAACCGTCAGTATTGCCATAATCTAATTCTGTGCGGGTCCGACTTTTATAGAAATCATGCCAGAGGGATGTCTGTCCACTCGGAGGTTTAATTTCATGGTTTTTCGGATGGCTAAAAACCGGAATTGGGCGGGCTGGTGCAGATTTGTTAGGCTACATTCGTAGTTTGGTCTGAATATTCGAGAGGAAGTATATGCCAGAACGGGTCATGAGATGGGGCTGGGGCGTATGTATTGTATTGTTGATAGGCTGTTCCGGCTCGGGAGTAGAGATCGCTCCCGATGTGCCGAGTGACGCTCTATTGGATGCTGTGGATGCCGCGTCTGACGTGTCGTCTACGTCCGATGGAGAGTTGCCTGTTGCAGAGGATATAGCCAACGCGGATGGTTCGGATCCCGATGTCCAGGAGGCCGATATTCCGATTGTACCTGGTGGTTTTGGCTCTCCATGTGAGGGAAATTCTGATTGTGACTCTGGCTTCTGTGTTGAGAACGTAAATGGCTACATCTGTACGGTGCAATGTCTTCAAGATTGTCCGGATGGCTTTGCCTGTAAATCCATCGCCAATGCTCTCGGTGATCCAATCTTTCTATGTATCCCGAATTTCCAGAAGTTATGTGAGCCTTGCCAGGCCGACACCTCCTGTAACGGTGGTAGATGTTTAAATATCGGGGGGACCCAGGCCTGTACGGTGGACTGTTCTGATGTGAACTGTCCCGACGGGTATGCCTGTGGTGACCTGGAGGATCCCGTCCTTGGAGAATCGTTCCGGGGTTGTATACCCGATATGGGGAGTTGCCCCTTTACCACGAGTAATTGTCAGCCATGCACGATGGATGCGGAGTGTCCGGTGCTCGGATCAAAATGCGTGGAGCTGGTGGATGGGGACTATTGCGCGCCCCCATGTGAAAACGCGTCGGATTGTATTGACGGCTACGTCTGTGATGCATCGGGTGACGAAGGCTCTTATTGTGTGCCCGCAACAAACTCCTGTGAATGTGATGGGGCGAATACCAACCTGTCCATCGGTTGTGAGGTGACCTTTCAACCCTCCGAAGGGGGGCCCGCGACGACTTGTGCCGGGATTCAGCAATGTGAGGCAGCCGGCTGGGGGCCCTGTAATCTTCCCCAGGAGGTATGTAACGAAATCGACGACAACTGTGATGGGGTCATCGATGAAGGCTTTCGAAACGAAGATGGAGTCTATGACCAGGTATCTCATTGCGGTAGTTGCTCTATCAACTGCGCGTCTCTGATTTACCCCAACGCGGGCCCTGCATGTGATTCCGTATCTGCGGATCTGCCTTTCTGCACGTATAGCTGTAATGATGGATATCTGGATGTGGATGGAAACCCGTCCAATGGTTGTGAGTGCACATATGACAGCGCATTCGACGGTCCGGCGGACGGCAGTGACACCAATTGTGATGGTGTGGATGGCGAGATCGACGTAGCTATTTTTGTTGCCAAGAATGGTAGCGACTTCAATCCGGGAACAATTGAGGAGCCGATGCTGTCGATACAAGCAGCTATTAACACGGCAGCCAACGTGGGCAAGCGCGATGTTTTGGTGGCTACCGGTGTGTATAATGGGAGTATTGAACTGTTGAACGGGGTCTCCGTCTTCGGTGGATATTCTGGGGACTTTCAAATCTGGGATCCGATCCTCTACGAGACCGTCATTATGGGAACAGACGGCACCGAGACGATGCCGGGCGCAGTCAATGCTGCCTGGATCAATGAAGAGGAGACGGTCTTTGGTGGGTTCACGGTTTTTGGGCGTGACAATAAGGATACGAGCGGTAGCTCCTATGGTATCTACGTGAAGAATAGCGGGGCCGCTCTCACGGTTCGAGATAACCGAATTATTGCTGGTGACGGTGGTAAAGGTGTCCGTGGTTACGATGGTGACGCAGGATCCGACGGGGCCGATGGTGGGGCAGGCGTAGACTCACAAGATATCAACACCCAGAGCTGCAATTCGACCCATTGGACAGATGGGGGCGAGGGCGGAGAGCTAAGTTGTGGTGAGGTGGATGTCAGCGGTGGTGACGGTGGAGATAGCCAATGCCCCCTATATTCACCGGCCGACACATCCGATGGTGAAAATGGTGGCGATGGCGCCAATAATGGCGGCACCTTCTGGGATCAGAACGGCGGCGAAGGTGGTGAAAAGGGCTACGATATGAACCACTCCCCGAGTAACTGCGGTAGTTGCAAGACACCGCCGAACGATCTTCCCTGGGATGCAGAAGACGGAATGGACGGCGTGGATGGCGCGTCTGGAGATACGGGCGCGGGTGCAATGGATGCCGATGGGTTCGTCGATGGGACGGGACTCTGGGTTCCGACGCCAGGGAGCGATGGGACTGTCGGTAGTGCTGGCGGCGGCGGCGGCGGCGGCGGCGCTGGAAGTGGCGTAGAGATTAAGAATTGTTCCTTTAATAATGTGCACGGTGATGACCTCGGAGGCTCCGGTGGGGGCGGTGGCTCTGGAGGTTGCGGTGGCACAGGGGGACAAGCGGGAACTGGTGGCGGAGGATCCTTTGGGATCTTTATGTTCTGGTCGATTCCACCAGCCAATGTTCCGTCTTTGACGAATAATTACGTCGAGACCGGCTTTGGTGGTGATGGAGGAAATGGCGGGAATGGTGGTACCGGCGGACTTGGTGGAGATGGCAAACCCGGTGGAGGCGAAGGTCCTGCTGGTTCCGACTATTGGTGCGCTCGTGAAGGTGGTCGTGGTGGCCAGGGCGGTGATGGAGGTCATGGTGCCGGTGGTGGCGGTGGTGCCGGCGGTATTGCTGCCGGAATCTTTGTTGTCGGCCAGGGCAATATCGATCTGGAGATCTATGGGACACCCAATAATACCGTCAGCCTTGATGGAGCAGGTGGCTATGGTGGGTCCGGCGGTGCTTCGCTTGGAAATGCAGGAACACCAGGTGTCGACGGTCCGTCCATGGAGACGAATTTCTAGAGAGTCACCGTGTGAGAACAGCCTACGATGATTATGTTTCGAGAGGCAGCATGATCCGCATCGTGGTCCCAGTGCCCATCTTGGACGAGCAGCTGATCGTCCCATTATGTCGTTGGATAATCTGACGACAGATGTCGAGGCCCAACCCGGTCCCAGATAGACCTTTGGTGGTAAAGAAGGGTTCGAATATACGTTGTTGGACCGCAGCGGGGATACCCGCTCCATTGTCCTGGACCTCGATACATACCCGGTCGTCGTTATCGCTGGATACGGTGATCGCGATCTGTGGACTGGCATCCGGTGTGCTCTGGAAAGCCTGCACAGAATTTCGAATGAGGTTAACTAGAACCTGTTTGAATCGATCCGATTCGATGTCGACGATGTAGACATCATCACATCGTAGGTGGATAGGGACGTCCCGGCATTCCCCATCGAAGCGAAGAAAGCGGATTACGGATTCGATTAATTCCACAAGATTGGTTGGTACTAGCGGAATCGACTCTTCTTCCTGATCTTTATGGGCGTATCCCCGCATTTCCTCGACCATTCGAAGAATACGCTGCTGTGCATCACGGATCATTTCTGCACATTCATGGACTTCTTCGTCGTCGGGAAATCGTTCTTTCAGTAAGTCCAGAAGAGCCATAGGGCCCAGCTGGTTTTTGATCTCGTGCGCCAACGCGGTGGCTGTACGGCCCACGATAGCCAGCTGCTCCGAGCGAACCAATCGGGACTGTGCGTGTTGTAACTTGGCGATTGTCTGCTTCTGACTGTCCAGGAGACGAGCGTGTTGGTACGCCTGTGCTCCCATGGAGGCGATAGCGACAAGGAACCGGAGATCCGGCTCGTCAAATCGTAGTCCTGGTCTACGGTCATCCACTTGAAGAACACCAAAACACTGATCTCCCAGCAGGAGAGGCGCCGCCATTAAGGAGTGAATTCGAAGTAGTACCAGGCTCTCACTGGCTGAGAACCGTTTGTCGTGCGGCGCGTTGGCGGTCACAACGGCCTGGCCGGTCGAGATGACTGTATCGATGACAGCGCGAACGTATGCTTGCTGACCATCTCCAAAGTCGTCCTCATCATTGAGGTAGGCCTGAGCCGCAATTTGAGGTTCCGTATTGGGATCACAGAGGACCACCATCGCGCGGTCGCTACGGAATACGTGCAAGGAGGTCTCTGCGAGTGTCTGAACTACACTCGCGGCTCCTTTGGCTGGGTCCAGGCTCATAGAGAGCCGGTACAAGTTGTTTAGCTGATGCGCGCTTAAAGCGAGCCTCTGGATCATATCCTTGAGGTCTGTCTCGCTTGTACTTGTTTTCTGTAGCCGCTCCAGAGTTCGATCCACATTATCGTCAATCAGGGCACCGGTGTAGAATTGACGAACGTCGGTGCTCGGCATGGAGAATGTTATTGTTGGTGCCTTCTTATCGGTCATCTTCGTACGAGTTTCCGGTAGTCGATTCGTGAATACGGCCAGAGCATCTTGCCGAAGAAAAGCATCCTTCGGCTCGTTGTGTAAAGAAGGGATTCATTCCGACGAAGTGGGTTGGGCGTTGAGATTTGGTAAGGTATCGCGGATTGTGGTGGACGATATTGCTGTTGCAAGCGTATAATCTAGCGCATTGGTTCGATCTCACGGTTTCATCAAAAGGATACCGCGTTGTCTGAAGAGACGAAAAACCTGCAGAAGAGTATCTGGTTGGATGATGCGGAACATCACCCCCAACCAACGCAAGGCCCTCCAGGTGTACAGATTGCAAATAGCTATCTGATATTGCTCGTAACCGATCGAGAAAAGATCGCCGATAAAATTGCGAGCTACCTCGAGCCATTTGGTTACACAGTACATCGGGTGTCCCGGCCAGTACGAGCCCTTGAAGAGCTCATTCTAAAGAAGCCGGACATCTTATTGGTGGACGCTGAAATGGAGCGTATGGCCGGCTACGAGTTGTGCCGTACGGTAAAGGGTAATCGTCGGATGGAGCATATCCCCATCGTCATGTGGGGAGAGGTTGTCACCATCGATGATAAATCTCGTGCCTATTATGTTGGTGCCGATGGTTTTATGACCTGGCCCTGCCATGAGGTGGAGCTACGGGCCCGTGTTCGCTCTCTGGTTCGTGTGAAGTTGTATCACCAACGTCTACGTAATGAGATTCGTTCTCTGGAGGCGAAGCTGCGAGGCCGAACGCGGGAGCTTGAACAGATCACCATGGGACTGGTCATCGCTCTCGAGAAAGCGAACGAATTCAATGACACCGATACGGGGATGCATATTCGCCGTGTCTGTCATTACTCGAAGATCCTTGGAGAGGCGCACGGTTTTGGGCCCGCGGCTAGCCGCAACATTTTCCGGTATGCATCCCTACATGATGTTGGAAAGGTGGCTCTACCGGCCTCTATTCTCAAGAAACCGGGTAAGCTGACAGCAGAAGAAATTACGATTATGCGAAGGCATACGACCTTTGGCTACAATCTACTCAAAGAAGCGCGGGCCGATGATATGGCCTGTGAGATCGCACTTCGCCATCACGAGAAATGGGACGGCTCGGGTTATCCCGATGGGATGGCCGGGGATGAGATTGCTATTGAGGCTCGTATTGTTGCGCTGGTCGATGTCTATGACGCGCTGACCCAGCGCCGCTGTTATAAAGAAGCATGGCCGGTTGAAAAGGCGTTGGACTATCTCCGCTCCGAGTCGGGCAAACATTTCGACCCTCGATTGGTAGAGCTGTTTATCGACAAACGGGCTATGGTTCTGGAGATACAGAACGAATACAAAGACGATCCAGGTGCAGAACCCGCGCATCTATAAGTAGGTTTTTCGACTACTGATACTCGTGATTACTGCGAAACGGGGCGCGAAATCAGGGGATTTTGTGATGGGGCATTGCATGCCTGGCCTGGGCTTGTTAAAAGCGGCGCTCTTCATTTGCTTTATTGCACACAATGGAAGGAGTGCATGATGATCGAACGTACCCTAGGAATCATTAAGCCAGACGCAACGGCCCGTAACCTGACGGGTGCTATCATCCAACGGATTGAGGATGAAGGATTTCGCGTCGTTGGTATGCGTCAAATGCTATTAAGTCAGAACCAGGCTGAGGGCTTTTATGCGGAGCATCGTGAGCGACCGTTTTTCAACGACCTCGTGTCCTTTATGACATCGGGCCCGGTTGTTCTCTTGGCCATGGAGCGGGAAGACGCCATTACACATTGGCGTTCAACCATGGGGGCCACAAACCCCTCTGACGCCCCGTCCGGAAGCATTCGTAACCAATATGGCGAGAGCATTGAACGGAATTCTGTTCATGGATCCGACAGCCCCACGAGCGCGACCCGCGAAGTTGGCTACTTCTTCAGCTGTTTTGATCTGGTCTAAGATTGTAGTTTGAGACTGAGGTAGGACGATGAGCGTATATGCCGAACGCCGAAAGAAACTTCTCAATATGCTTCCAGACCGGACATTGGCGGTCATTCCCGGGGGGCGTATTGCGGATCGGAATTCGGATGTAACGTACCCGTTTCGCCAGGATTCCAACTTCCAATACCTGACGGGGTTCCCGGAACCGGACGCGATCTTATTGCTCGTTAAGACGGACGACGAGGTTCTCTCTATTCTTGGAGTGCAACCTCGCAACCCGGAACAAGAGGTGTGGACCGGTCGCCGAGCAGGTCCAGAGGGAGCTGTCGCGGACTATGGGATGGATCATGCGGTGGAGATCGACTCCTGGACGGAAGCCCTCACCAAATACCTCACCAATGTTGACCATATAGCCTATGAGTTGGGCCGAAATACATCGATGGATGAAACTTTGATCGGCGTGATTCGTCGACATTGGACTCGCCCACGATTGCATCGGTCCGGCCCCGATGTATGGCTCGATCTGGCTTCGTTCCTATCAGAGCTTCGACTCTTCAAAGACGAGAAAGATCATATGCTCCTTCGTAGCGCGGCGGATGCCGCGGTCAAAGGACATGTTCTGGGCATGCAATCGGTTAAGCCTGGTTTGTACGAGTACCAGTTGCAGGGTGCGATTGAATTCGGGTTCCGTTCCCATGGTGGTGCCGGCAATGCCTATAATAGTATTGTTGCTGGTGGCGCCAACGCGACCGTTCTACACTACGATACCAACCGGGAAAAGCTTTGTTCCGGGGATCTGGTTCTGGTGGATGCCGGTTGCGAAGTGGAGTGTATGGCATCGGATATAACCCGGACCTATCCCATCCATGGCAAGTTCTCGGGACCGCAGCGCGATCTCTACAACCTGGTTCTTGAGGCACAACAAGAAGCCCTGGATCTGGTGAAACCAGGGGCAACCCTGGAACTTCTGCATTCCCGCGTGATTGAAGTTCTGTCGCAGGGACTTCTTGATCTGGGATTCTTCGAATCAACCCTCCAGGATGTAATCCATGGTGGAGATTTCCGACGCTACTATATGCATCGTACGAGTCATTGGCTGGGATTGGATGTGCACGATGTAGGGAGCTACGCCGTGGGTCCCGATCCTCGACCGTTCGAGCCTGATATGGTTTTCACCGTCGAGCCGGGTCTGTATGTCGCCGAGAATGACGAGCACGCGCCCGAAGCATTTCGAGGTATCGGTATCCGGATCGAAGACGACATTCTGGTAACGGCCGATGGACACGAGAATCTGACTTCGAGTTGTCCGAAGACCTGCGAAGACATCGAAGCTACGATGCAAGAGGCAGGACTGGAAATGCCGGTACTGTCGTGAAGGCCTCCGAGATCCGTCAGATGGCGGCGGTCATGGACCGCCACTTCTGGTTTCGGGGTACCCGTCGGGTAATTCTGAACTGGGCCAACGATGCTGTCGGCGGTGGATTGGAAAAGCTGCGGGTGGCCGATGTGGGGTGTGGGCCCGGTACAACCTTGAGTTGGCTCTCGCATCTACCACGGATTGTGGGAATCGATCGCGCGGCTTTATGTCTGGAACTAGCCCGAGAACGAGCACCCAACGCAGAATTAATCCAGGCAAACGCCGAAGAGCTTCCGCTGAAAGACCAGCAGTTCGATCTGATCTTTTGTCTCGACATCCTCGAGCATTTGGAACATCCCGAGAAAGCAGTAGAGGAGCTGTATCGAATATTGAAGCCCGGGGGCATATTGATCAGCACAGTACCCGCCTGGCAGTTTCTCTGGTCGGAGCACGATGTGGCGCTGGGTCATCACCGTCGCTACCGAAAGAAGGCCTTCAAGAACCTGCTTCAAGGGGGCGGTTTTGAAGTCCCGCGGATCTCCTACTACAACTTTTTCCTATTTCCTCCCATCGCGTCCGTCCGGGTTGCCCAGCGATTAATCGGGTCGAAAACGGTGGAAGAGGGCGATGCAGCCTCAAGCGATGTGAAGGTAATGCCACGTGCCATCAATGGTCTTCTTGAATCGGTCCTCGGAGGGGAGCGACATCTCCTTCGTCATATTAATCTCCCGTTTGGCGTGAGTTTGATAGCCACAGGGCAACGGCCGTTCGATGGGCCTGGAAAGGAGTAGACCCATGCAACCAGATAAAGCGCAACACGATCGTGAATGGCTGCAATTGGTTTTAGCGAATACGGAAGCCCTCTTGAAGGATCATGCCCATTGCGAGAGAAAAGCCGCTGGCACCGCTTTGAGCCTGATCTCTCGATATCCAGAGAAGACAGAGCTTGTAGCCGCCATGGCTGAATTGGCGCAGGAAGAGTTGGGTCATTTTGCGGAGGTGCACCAAAAGATAACGGATCGGGGATGGGAGCTCGGTCCGGATCTTGGCGATCCCTATGCAAAGGCCCTGGTCGATGAAGTGGAGGGGACACGGATCGAGCGGTATATCGATCGTCTACTCGTTTCCGCCCTGATTGAGGCGCGATCCTGTGAGCGGTTACAGCTATTGGCAGAACACCACCCCGATGCAGATCTGAAGGAGATGTTCGGACGTTTTGCTTCCGCGGAAGCGACCCACGGTCGAGTCTTCTACGACTTGGCTCGTCTGGAAGATGCAGATCGGACACGGAAGCGTTTTGCAGAGATGAAAGAGTTGGAGAAAAAGATCCTTCTGGAGACTCCTCTTCGCCCAGCTATGCATTAGAATATGGGCTCCGCATGACTCTCTCTACGGGGCGATTGTTCACCGCCCGTGGAGAACGTGAATCACCGTTGCGTAATTGATGAATTTATGACACGGATCCCTTCGGGATCGGTTGAAATGGAGTTTCTTCATGAGCGCTAGTTTTCGTGTATGGCACAACCCTCGTTGCAGTAAGTCACGTGCGGCCCTGGGTTTCCTGCGCGATCGCGGTATGGAACCCGATGTGTTCGAGTATATGAGCGCCGATTTAACGGCGGATGATATCGAACAGGTGCTTGGTCTTCTCGGTTATCGGCCAGGAGAACTGCTTCGCAGTAAAGAGGCCATAAGTCGCGAGTTGGGACTCAGCGCGACCGATTCGGAAGATAGCGTGATCCTGGCGGCCATGTTGGAACATAGACGCCTGATCGAACGACCCATTGTTATTCAAGGTGACCGGGCCGTTGTGGCTCGACCAACCGAGCGGATAGAAGAATTGCTATGACCGGAGCGCTCGCCCAATCCTGCGAGTGACTCCCAGATGGAGAGATGAATGATCTACGATGTTGTAATTCTTGGTAGCGGACCAGCCGGTTATACCGCAGCCTTATATGCTTCACGAGCCAACCTCAGCGTACTGCTGCTCGAAGGTATCGAGGTGGGTGGGCAGCTCATGATCACCACGGACGTGGAAAACTATCCCGGATTTCCGGATGGGATTATGGGCCCAGAGCTTATGCAGAAATTCAAGGAACAGGTTGAGCGTTTTGGCACCGAATGCCGGTTCGGCTCTGCGACATCTGTGGACTTTACGAGTAGTCCGTTTGCCATCACGGTCGACGAACAGGAGGTCGTAAAGGGTCGAGGTGTTATTATCGCGACCGGCGCCCAGGCTCGTTGGCTGGGTCTTGAAAGTGAAACCCGCCTTAAGGGCTACGGCGTTTCGGCTTGTGCAACCTGTGATGGGTTCTTCTTTAAAGATAAAGAGATCGCCGTTGTCGGTGGTGGTGATTCCGCCATGGAAGAGGCGAACTTCCTGACGAAATTTGCGAGCAAGGTGACCGTGATTCATCGGCGCGACAAGCTTCGCGCCAGCAAGATTATGCAAGACCGTGCGTTGGCCAATCCCAAGATTGAGTTCCTTTGGAACCATAGCGTCACGGAAGTGCTTACCGAGACCGGGCGTGAGGTCGTAGGGCTTAAGGTGGAAAACACCCAGAGCGGTGAAGAGTCTACGATCGCGTTGGAAGGATTGTTCCTCGCCATCGGTCACGATCCGACGACCCAGATTTTCCGTGGGATCATCGATCTGGACGAATCTGGATATATCGTTCCGGAAGACCATACGATGACGAATATCCCGGGCGTATTCGCTGCGGGCGATTGTGTCGATCATCGCTACCGGCAAGCGGTAACCGCCGCTGGTCTTGGCTGTCAGGCCGCTCTTGATCTCGAGCGTTGGCTAGAAGATCAGGAACACGCCGGCTGAGGAATGTTCAGCTGAAACGACCGCCCTGTTTGGCGATGCTGGGGCCGCCGCGTTCCAGCAGGTCAACCAGATGCACTCGTTGGTCCGTGCGTGAATACTTGGGCTTGGTATGTTCACCACTGTCCATTCGAATTGCGTCGCATGGGCAGGCTTCTTCGCACATACCGCAGTAGATGCAGACCAGATGGTCGATGTCGAAGCGCACTGGGAACTTTTCGATGGTTGGATCTTCGTGTTCCCCTGCCTCGATATAGATACAGTTGGCCGGGCAGGCGGTCGAACACATGAAACAGGCTACACATCGAACTTGATCGTCTTCACGGCGCATCAAGCGATGGTGTCCGCGATAACGAGGTGGATATTCTCTCTTCTCGTCGGGATATCGGATGGTCGCGATCTCCTCCGTTCCTCGCTTGGACTTCTTGCGACCCGAAACGAGATTCCCAAGGTTCTGCACGAAGTGCCGGGTCGTTACACCCAGTCCCTCAAGAATGGCAGGTACATAGGCCTTCATCGCAAGATCGGGAACGACGCGTTCCACTTTTTTTACGGTCGCTGTCATGGTTTCTATCCGTGGATAATGGCCAGAACGATGCCCGTTACGAGTACGTTCAGAAGGCTTAAGGGGAGGAGGATCCGCCAGCCCAGATGCATGATCTGGTCATAGCGAAAACGAGGCAGAGTCCAGCGTATCATAAGCTGGAGCCAGCAAAGGAACCAGGTCTTCAACGCAAACGCGCTGACCTGTAGGACGGTGTACCATCCGCCGGTTTCTTCCAGGCCGGGGACTTGCCAGCCACCGAGGAAGAAGGTCACGAGGACCGCCGATACACCTACGATTGCGATGAATTCACCGAGCATAAACATGGCAAAGCGCATGGCGCTGTATTCGGTGAAATAACCCGCGACGAGCTCACTTTCGCCTTCTGCCACATCAAAGGGACCTCGTTTTGTCTCCGCGATGACCGCGGCCAGGAACAAGAAGAACGCGAGAGGTTGCGTGACGATCCCCCAATTTAGGACGTTGGAGCCCTGTCGGATGACCACATTCTGCAGGTTCACATCTTCGTAGACCATGAATATGCCTACAAGACTTAAACCCATCGTAACTTCATACGAGATCATCTGGGCCGCGGCACGTAACCCTCCGAGAAGGGATAGAGAGCTATTGCTAGCCCAGCCGGCGAGAGTGGCCCCGTAAACGGAGATTCCTGTCACAGCGAGTATGAACAGGACTCCAAAGGAAGCCGAGCTGATGATCAAATCTCCTGGGCCGAAGGGAATCACTGCGAACATAACGAACGCGGGGATAAAGGCGATTACCGGTGCAAACTTGAAGAGCCAGGGGTTCGGCGTGTCTGGTATGAAGTCTTCTTTGGTGAAGCTCTTGATGGCGTCGGCCGGAATATGGAGTAGCCCGCCCAGGCGTAGACCCATAATCGATGCACGAGCCGGACCGATGCGGTCCTGTGCGAGGGCACTCTGCTTACGTTCGATCCACGTCAGCAGAGTCGCCGTAAGCATTACATATCCGAGAACAAATCCGGCGATCTTGAGAAGGGCATACAGGATTAACGTCGTCATTAGACCGCTCCTGTAGACGCGGCCTGGACGGTGGTAACTCCGTCATCCGGCAATTCTTGATAGGCGAGCCCAGCAAACCGTGGGACCATCTCCGCCATTCCAGCAAAGACGTCGGATATACGATCGTATTGCATATCCCAGCCACCGGCTCGCGCGATGGTCGAGAGGGCGTGCCAAGGAGATAGAATATTGACGTCGTGCATCTGCGTCTTATGGAACCGCTGTATATGACCTTCGAAATTTACGAAGGTACCACCACGTTCATACACAAGGCGGGTAGGCGCGATTACATGTGCAGCATCCAAAATGGGTGTTTGCCAAGCAGCCAATGCGATCACTTTCTCAACCTGGCCGATGGATGTGATGACGGATTCGGGTAGGGCATGTTCGCCATCCAGAATCAAAAGAGTGCGGATGGTGCCAGCCTCGATAGCGGCGGCCAGACTATCCACGCCACCATGTTTGACTCCCATAGCCTCGAGTATGAGGTTCATACCGTATCGATTCGCGTTCTTATCACCACGGATCAGGATGTTGTCTTCATACCCATCCGTAGCCCGTCCTCCCACATAGAGGCTAAAGCCGGCCTCCATAGCGAATTGAGCCGCTACAAAGATATCTTCGTTCGACCAGGAGGGGTGAATAAGAATACCGACGGCTTCTCCACCGTGGGCTTCTACCGTCTGGCTCAGCTGGCTTCCAAGGCGATGATAGCTATCCGATGGTGCCAACTCATTCGTGGTTCCTTCGTGGGAGATGACTCCCTTCAGATACCGGCCTTCCTGATATTTTTTGAAGGCAGTACGCCCCTCGTCGCAGGCCCACCAGCTGTTGACCTCTTCGTTCGTACGAGGGCTGACTCGTTTGACGTCGTTTCGAAGGGTGTCCACAAAAGTGGAGCAGTTCCGTGCGCATTGGTCACAGACGCTCTTAGTGCGTTTGTTGTTCCAAACACGAGCCTTGAATCGGAATCCTCGGCTGGTCAGTGCACCGACGGGACAAATATCTGCGGTACAAAGGCTATACTTATTATCGAGATCGAGCCCAGGGAAGGTTGTGATCTCACTATGGTCCCCTCTCTGCGTGACGCGTAGTTCGTGCGTTTCGGTGACTTCATCACAGAACCGAACGCAGCGAGTACATAGAATGCATCGCTCTGCATCCAGAACAATGTTGGGACCCAGCACCTTCACCTTGGGTTTATGTACCTTGGTGTGCCGAAGTCGAGAGGGTTGGGCCGAATAGTCGAAGTAGTGATCCTGCAGAGTACATTCTCCTGCCTGGTCACATATGGGACAATCCACAGGGTGGTTGAGCAGGATGAATTCCAGCACCGACTTCTGCGCGTCTTTCGTCGTGGGGCTGTCCGTTTTTACGTCCATACCCTCACCGGCCTGGGTATAACAGGCAGGCATGAGTTGGGGACCACGACCACCGTCAATCTCTACAAGGCACATACGGCAGTTGGCCGGTGCGGAGAGTCCCGGGTGGTAACAGAACGTCGGGATCTCTACTCCGGTCTCGGCTGCGGCCTTGAGTACAGTGGTTCCCTGTTCGACGGTAACCTCTTGGTCATTTATCTTCAGCGTCGGCATGGATATCACTCAGCGATCAATTTCGCCCCCGATCATATTGATCGAGTCGAAAGTAGGTACAAGGTCGGCGATCATGCCGCCGAGCATCATTTCATGGATCCCCTGCATCAGATGCAGGCTCGGTCCACGTACGTGCATTTTGTATGGGCCACGGCCGCCGTCACTGACTACATAGAAGCCCAACTCACCGTTGGCACCTTCCACGTAGCTGTACGCTTCCCCCTCGGGGATATCACTTCCGTGCATGATGATCTTGAAATGGGCGATCATCCCCTCAATGGTGTTGTAGACCTCTTCTTTCGGAGGCAGGACCACGTTCCAGTCTTCAATATTTACGGGACCGTCGGGCATATTCTTGAAGCATTGATCGATGATGCTGAGAGATTGTTTCACCTCTTCAACACGGATCAGATACCGGTCGTAATTATCCCCTTCACTACCGACTGGTACTTCAAAGTCGACGTCACCATACGCAAGATAGGGGGCATTTTTTCGTACATCATAGGCGACGCCAGTACTGCGTAGTACTGGGCCGGAGAAACCATAGTCGATGGCATCCTCTGCCGAGATGACTCCTGTTCCTGCCATACGATCATAATAGATACGATTCTTTGTTAGCAGGCGGTGAACATCTTCCATGAGCTGATGTATTCGAGGTAACCGTTCGCGGTAATGGGCCTCAAAAGTATCCGTCAGATCGTGTCGCAGCCCGCCAATACGAGCATAGCTAACTGTGAGTCGCGCGCCGGTAAGCTCTTCGATGAGCTGGTAGAGCAACTCACGAGCCTCGACTCCGTATAGGAAGGGAGAATAGGCTGCTAATTCGAGAGCCTGCGCACCAATGCAGGTGATGTGGTCGGTAACGCGACTTAGCTCAGACGCTAGAGTTCGAATCCATCGACACCGTGGGGTGATCTCGATGCCTGCGATCTTTTCTACGGCCATCGCATAGCCCATATTATTGATCAGCGGCGACGAGTAGTTGAGGCGATCTGTATAGGGCATGACCTGATTCCAGGTCTGCTCCTCGCACATCTTCTCGAATCCCCGATGAAGATAACCCACATGAATGTCGGCATCTTTGATGGTTTCCCCGTCGAGGGTGAGAATCATTTTGACCGTTCCGTGCATGGCCGGGTGGGATGGGCCCATATTGAGCACCATCTCGCGGGTATGCAGATGGTCAACCGTCGTGTGTCCTTCTTTTCCGTATACAGTCATGGCCGATCTACTCCTCAGAATCTTCGCGATCGACAGGAAGAGACGGCATCTCTACCAGTGGTTGGTACCCGCGCACGGGGTAGTCCTTCCGAAGTGGATGACCTTCAAACTCTGGGTAGAGAAGGAGTCTTCGGAGATCGGGATGTCCATCAAATCGAATCCCATACATGTCCCAGGTTTCTCGTTCCGGCCAATTGGCGCCACGCCATACCCCTGTCAGGGTTGGAACAGTAAGGTCATCTTCGGATACACCGACTTTGATTCGAAGACGGTGGTTCAGCGAGAGGCTGTGCAGGTGATACACGACCTCGAAGCGTTCTTCTTTTTTATCCTGCCAATCGACGGCCGTGACATCGACCAACATTTCCATCTGGCACGATGGGTCTTCTCGGAGATACCGGCAGACATCCACCAGGGAGTCCTTGCGTAAGATAACGGTATCGTCGCCAGCCATAGCATGGCTGGCCAGGACGGCGTCTCCGAAGCGGGACTGTATAGCTTTGACGAGGGCATCGCTCATAACTCTACTCCCAATCCAACGCGCCACGTTTCCAGACATAGGCGAGGCCTACCGTCAGGATTCCAAGGAAGAACACCATCTCTGCAAAGAAAAACCAGCCATTCCCTGCTAGCAACTGCTCTCGATAAAGCACTGCCCAGGGAAAGAGAAAGACCACTTCCACATCAAAAATGATGAAGAATAAGGCTGTGAGATAGAACTTTACGTCGAATCGTTGACGCGGATTTGTTCCTGGATCATTCCCGCATTCGAAGGGAGTGGACTTTTCCTTCGACATCCGCTTCGGACCTAGAATGCCATTCAGGAAGATGATTGCCAGTCCAAGACCGATGGCCAGGAGCAATAAAATACCCAGAGGTAGATATGGATCATATATAGGGTTCATTCGTTCACTTGGGACGACGGGTCGTGAAGTGCGATAAAGGGCGCTAGCGCCCTTTTACGTGCGACGAACTTGAGTGTCAACGTGCATACGCTGTTTCTGTGGGATTCCAGAGGGTATGGGACGTGTTATTACACTTGTTTTTCGTTGTGTTTCCAACGTCATACATGGTAAATCAGCCTTCGAAAAATGAAGGGTAGGCCAATGACGGACAAGGGCAACGATTCGACAATTTCCCTTCCCGAATGGGAAAAACATGTAGCGGAAAAATGGACACAGAGGAAGTCGTCCTTTTCCACCATGTCGGGTTTGAGTGTTCCCCTACTGGGGGTTCCTGAAGATCTGGATGAAGAGTATATGAACCAGATTGGCCTGCCTGGAGAATATCCATTTACCAGGGGTCCGTATCCCACCATGTACCGTGGTCGACTCTGGACCATGCGTATGTTTGCTGGTTTTGGTACGCCCGAGGACACGAATCGACGTTTCAAAATGTTACTTGAAGCCGGCCAGACTGGATTGTCGACGGCTTTTGATATGCCGACGCTCATGGGACGCGATCCAGATCACGCTCTTAGTCTTGGAGAAGTGGGCCGCGAAGGTGTCTCTGTCGCCACCCTGGAGGATATGGAGCGCTTATTCGACGGGATTGACCTTACAAAGGTCACGACGTCGATGACGATCAATGGACCCGCAATTATCCTTTTGGCCTATTACGTTGCGGTTGCCGAGAAGCGTGGGATTACACCCGATAAGCTGGGGGGCACTCTCCAAGCGGATATCTTGAAAGAGTTTATCGCGCAGAAAGAGTGGATCGTACCACCCCGTCCCAGCATGCGTATTATTCGCGATATGCTCGTCTATTGCACCAAGCATATGCCGCGCTGGAATACGATCTCGATTAGTGGCTACCATATTCGGGAGGCGGGAGCGACGGCGGTTCAGGAGCTGGCCTTTACGCTGGCCGATGGGCTGGCCTACGTCGATTCAGGGATTGAGGCCGGTCTCGATGTGGACAGTTTTGCGCCTCGTCTTTCCTTCTTCTTTGACGTGCATAACGACTTCTTTGAAGAGATCGCCAAGTTCCGAGCAGGACGGCGCTTGTGGGCGCGGCTTATGAAGTCACGGTACAACGCCAAAAACCCCAAGTCGTTGATGCTTCGTACGCATGCGCAGACGGCGGGCGTGTCGTTGACCGCACAGCAACCGATGAACAATGTTGTACGGGTGGCGATTCAGGCCCTCGCGGCTGTACTCGGTGGGACCCAGTCTCTTCATACAAACAGCATGGATGAGACCTACGCCTTGCCCACGGAAGACGCGGCCCGGCTGGCGCTTCGCACCCAACAGTTGATTGCCGATGAGACGGGTGTGACCAATACGGTTGATCCCCTCGCCGGTTCGTATTTCATAGAGGATCTCACCAACCGGATGGAAGCCGAAGCCTTGGCAATTATCGAAAAGATTGATGCTCTGGGTGGAATGGTTGAGGCGGTAGAGCAGGGCTGGCCCCAGCGAGAGATTGGTCGTAGCGCGTATGAATTCCAACGACAGCTGGAAGATGAAGACCAGATCATGGTGGGCGTGAACCGCTATGTCGAAAGCGACGAGTCGTCCATACCCACGCTGGAGATCGAGACGGAAGTTGAGGCGAGCCAGCTGGAAAGACTCAAAGAGTTCAAAGAACGCCGTGACGTTGCGGCCCATGCAGAAGCGATCGAAAAAGTACGAGCCGCCTGTGAGGGAACCGATAATCTGATGGAGGCCGTTCTCGACGCGGCGCGAGCAGGCGCTACGGTCGGTGAAATAAGCGACGTATTTCGTGACGTCTGGACCAGCTATACCGATCCTGGGTATCTCTGATTCACTCCATACAGAAATGCCCAACACCAAGTTGATTGATGTTGGGCATTCACGGTCGGGGCGAGAGGATTTGAACCTCCGACCCCCTGCTCCCAAAGCAGGTGCGCTACCAGGCTGCGCTACGCCCCGAAGGAGAGGCGTATCTATTCCAAATCGCGATGTTTTTCAAACCTAAAAGTAATTTCGTTGTCGGAACAGCCCAAAAAAGAAAGAACGGCCGGGCCCCACCAGCAACAGGGGACCCGGCCGTTTGACTCGTCATACGCGCCTTGTGGAGCAGAAACTGGAGGAGAATCAGAAGTAATATTTCAGGCTTGTTGTCGCCTGGAAGTTACTAGCGCTGACGAAGTCGCTCAATTGGGGGAGACCTGATTCCAAACCTTCCGCAGCCGAGAGAGCTCCAAAGGTCTGTGAAAAAGGATCGTTGCTTGATTGTTCGGATGCATACAAGACGCGCTCGACGCTCGCCGCGCCCGGTAACAACATCAGATATTCAAAGGAGAGAGCGACACCACCGGCGATGTACAGTTCCAATCCACCACCTGCGTGATAGGAGTTACCCATAGACTGTACCTGTACGATCTCGTCCATCTGGTGACCGCCAATACCTGCTTTGAGATAAAGGGAACCTACGCCCGTAGGGACGACGTGTAGGAGAGCGGAGAGCCGGTAACGAGCGTCATATACTAATCCGTCATGGGAGCCGGGATTTGTTAGATCGCCCATATTGTACGCGAAATCGACACCCAGTACCTGGAGAAGATCGACGCGAACATTGAGTTCAGAGATTACGCCACTGGAGGCGTCAGTTCCTATCCCGGAGGCTTGTTGGTATCCACCACCGGTGCCAATACCCATACCAAACCAATCTAAGGCTTTGGCGTGTGCGAGTCCGGGAGCAAGAACAAAGAATACTGCAATAATAACTAGAATCCGTCGCATAATGAGCCTCACAAAAAACCAAAATAAATACAAACTGGTCTGACAATATTGCATAGGCTGTGCCAGGTTTGGTTTCGACCGGTCGAAACACGTATTTTGTGCAACATTTAGCCGCCAAACAGGCTTCACGTTATCCTGTGAATACTGTTTGAAAACAGTTGCTTACGGCCGGCACATGCTCGGCATGTTTTTTTGTGGGCTTGCCGGCATTCCCGCGAGTGGAACCGCTCTGATCCATAGGGAAAATCGCTGCATTTTGCGGTCAGCGTGAACCCCTGGGTCTTAAGAGACCTCAAAGTCGAGGTGTCTATGGTTACTCCCCGGGGATGTAGATTTCTACACTATCAGTGTTCCCCTCGGGTCCTCGGCCGCCAATAATATAGAGTTGGCCAGCTGCTTCGATCCATGTCGCTGTGTGTTCCTCGCGAGGAGTATTCAGAGGTGCGCCTTCGGTGAAGCTAAGGGTGGCCGGGTCGAAGATCTCAGTGCTGCCAATCTTATGGTCGGCCATATTGTACCCACCGACGATAAATACCCGACCATCTGGGAGGACTGTCGCAGTGTGGTTATATCGTGGTTTAAGGAGATCATTGACGGTCGTCCATGTGTTCGATTCTGGGTCGTAGATCTCGGCGCTGGACTGCTGGAAGGAGCCGGCTACGAGTACGCGCCCATCGGTTAACAGGCTGGCCGTGTGTCGATACCGTGCTTTTTTCATGCTGGTAATCGGGGTCCATGAATCCGACTCTGGATCGTAGATTTCTGCGCTAGAACTCTCCTGGCCTGTAGCCGTGGTTCCTCCGGTTACAAGGATACGACCGTCCGGCAGAGATGTGGCTGTATGGTACGCTCGTGGAACATTCATTGGATCCGCATCGGCCCATGTATGGTTCTCCGGATCAAAACGCTCGGTTGTGTTGAGCTGAGTTCCGCCAATTCCACCAGCGACGAGTACTTCACCATTGGGAAGCAGGGTGGCCGTATGGCCGCTTCGTCCTACGGAGAGGTTGGCGACCCCACCAAAGAATCCGGTCGCGGGATCCCAGATCTCTGCGCTCTGGGACGGACTGGTCGGGTTTCCGCCTATGGCGAGCACACGTCCATCGTTCAGGAGTACACTTCGGTGTGATTCACGCCAGGCACTCATCGAGCCGGTATTTTTCCACTCCATCTCTTCCAGATCATAGATTTTGGATTGGGTAAGGGGGGTTTCACTGGAATCGGAGCCACCTATAACAAGAAGCCGGCCATCGGGCAGAAGAGTTGTGGTATGAAGTGTGCGAGCCTCTGGCAGGGGAATTCCTACATACCAACCGCCACAGTCATCCGGCGGACAGATGGAGGTATCTACCGGGTCGGCATTATCCGTTGCTGTGCCTGGATCGTTGGTGGTTGTCGTATCTACCGTTTCAGCCGTGGTCTCGGTGTCTTCAGCAGTGCCAGCGTCACTCAAAACGTCGGCGTCGGTATCGCCATTTCCGGAACAAGCCATCAGGGGGGAAATTCCAAGGCTAAGAAGGAAAAGGATAGGCAGATAGGTTCGTGTATACACGCTCTTTCTCCGTATTGGGTGAGGGCTCTGGTAGGCGTTTGGGATTGGCTCACATATCTGGAAAGACCCGTCCAAAACTGAACTCTCCAGGTATAATATGACAGCTCATACAAGTGTAGGGAGCCGACCCTACAACCGTATCTCCAGAGAAGGCCATGAAAGGACTACGATCCATGAGCTTGCCGTCGTGGTCATAGACCAGGAAATCAAGGGCTCCATCGGATCGGCTTCCGCCAAGCATGATCTCCGTCTCTCGAACGATGGGTTCCGCTGTATCGGCCGCATCTACGGTTTCGGCGATGTAGACAAGAAGCTCGTGGTTGTCGCGAATGTATCGAGTACTGTCTTTGATTCCCGATTCAAAAAAATAACCGGAGTCTTCCGTGTAGTCGTAGACGGATTCCTTGAAGCCCTCCAGAGTGAGCGGAAACGCTCGAACACATTGGTAATATCGGTGAAGTCCCCGGCGTAGAAAGATAAGGTCGATACCTTCATCACCCTTGTTTTGAGCGACCAGATAGGCGGCTAAAACGGCATGTCCCATGGGACCGGCGGCTAGCAGCTCGTCTCGTTTCAGAACGTCTGGAAGTTCGGTGAACTTCTGCTCGAGCATATACGCTACGATCCCACGCCGCAGGGAATCCTCCGTAGATAGGTCGATGTCCTCCGGTAGAGAACTTAGATCCAGCGCTGCCAATTCCTCATCGTAATTGGGGAAGGCCTCTACCGCGATATCCGTAGACATTGGAATGGGACCACCTACGTAGTCGTCACAGGGGGCGAGCTCTACCGCGGTCGTAATATCGGTCCCAAGACTGTCGGTGCTGTCCACCGACGAAGACCTGGAGTCTGCGCAATTTGCGTTGAGACATACCACAAAAATCAATGTTGGTAGCCAGCGAGCCATCTCTGTCCTATAGCCCCCCACGGGCGTGTTCCGAGCATGGGCGGGATACTTCACTACCGACCGAAAGTCCAGCGAAGACTGCGATTCGCCCGCTATTTCACATCCGGAACTCACCACATCTTTATTTTTTTTCTTAGCAAGAATCTGTCTGCGTTGCGGTGTGTGTGGTGGAGACAATTCGATGCAATGGGTTACGTTTTCGGTGCTTCCAGGACGAACAAATTCCAGGAATCTGCGCTCTCTCTATGCGTGTGTACACGCGCGCGCGGTGAAAAACGGTAACAATTCTTTGAATGTATAGACCTGTATGACGTACACTATCAGCCATGTCGTCCCAGGTTCTGAGGTTGTCTGTGCAGAATCGGCTTGGACGGGTTCCAGTTGTATCCCCGACTGAAACTTGTCTGCACGGAACCCGTACACCTTCGGCCGACCGGCTTCGAGCAGTTGAAATATTGATGGGATGGGTGCGGTATCATGCACCTGGAGCGAAGGCGTTCCGAGGAGAGAAGCGATGAATCGGTTTGGGTTCTGGTGGGTCAGCGTCTGTATGTTTATCTGGCTGATGCCCAGTGCGGTCTCGGCCGCTGTCCCGGAGACTCTGCATTACCAGGGCTATTTGACCAACGAAGAGGGGGAACCCGCACATTGTCCGAGCCCAACCGATTGTCCAGAATACCAATACGATGTGACCTTCCGACTGTACAGCCAGGCCCAGGGCGGCACGCCATTCTGGGAGGAGACCCATTATTCCATCAGTCTCAACTATGGAAGCTTCAATGTGGTGCTCGGAAGCACCAAACCCATCGATGGTACGCAGCTTGATGAGACGACGCATCTGGGCGTGGAAGTTGTTATGCGTGGGCCCTGGGGAAGTTGGGAGCCCGGCGAGATGGAGCCCCGACATAGCTTTGCATCTGCGGCGTTTGCATTGCAGGCCAAGTCCGCTCTTCGCTCCGACCTTGCCGATGATGCGGCGATGTTGGGAGGGCAGGTTCCCGAGGATTTCGTGACCTATGATGATGTAGGCAATGTATGTGTGACGGACGACGAGTTGGCCTCTTTTTTGAGTGACGGAGAGTATATCAATGATGCGAACCTGGATGGTTACCTTGAGGCACATGGCTACGAGACTGGTTCGGTCTTCAGTGGTGACTTCAGCGATCTGACGGGCGTTCCTCCCGATCTTGCGGATGGTGACCTGGACACCCTTAGTGTTCTGGTGTGCGAGGGCGGTCAGATTGCAAAGTACAATGGCATTGCCTGGATTTGTCAGGCCGACGCGGACACGGTGGCCAGTCTGGTCTGTGGGGTAGGGCAGATTGCCAAATGGAATGGCATGATGTGGGCCTGCGCCCACGATGACGATGTTCTCAACTCGATGGATTGTGCGGCGGATAAGGTTCCACGCTTTAATGGTGCAGCCTGGGAATGCCAGGACGATAAGGACACGGTGGCCTCACTAATCTGTTCATCGAACGAGATCGCCAAATGGAATGGCGTATTCTGGGCTTGTTCGGAGGATGTGGATAGTCTTGGCAGTATGTCTTGCCCCCCCAACCGGATCATTCATTGGACGGGGACTGCGTGGGAATGCAAGGACGACGCGGACACTCTGGCCTCGATGGTCTGTACGAATGGGCAGGTCGCCAAATTCGATGGTGTGGCCTGGCGGTGCCAAGACGATATCGATACCGACACAGATACGCTGAACAGTTTACCCTGTTCCTTTGGAGATTCTCCGAAGTTCAATGGTACGGCGTGGACATGTGAGATTGACCAGGACACCCTGGGGAAACTCGTCTGTGTGGAGGGGCAGGTTCCACAATGGACGTTGACCGGATGGCAGTGTCGAGCCGATGCGGACACGGTTGGCGATCTCTCCTGTGCTTTTGGGCAGGTCGCGAAATGGGCAGGCGCGATCTGGAATTGTGCGGAAGATGTCGACACCGTCGGAGCATTAGCCTGTGCGCCCACTGAAATACCCAAATGGAATGGCGTGAGTTGGGGCTGTAAATCCGACGCGGATACCATGGGCTCCCTCGTCTGTGGTGTGGGACAGATCGGGAAGTGGATGGGGACCGGGTGGCAATGTGTGGCCGATGAAGATTCTCTTGGCGGATTGCTATGTATCGATGACCAGGTACCGAAATGGACCCCGACCGGATGGGTCTGCGGTAAGGACGCCGACCAGAATACCTTGATGGAGATGTTGTGTGATCCCGGGGAGACCCTGGGAACCATCGGTCCCAACTGGGTTTGTACGGCGCTCGATGGATCCGTCCGTACGGTGGACTGTCTACCCGGGGAGATCGCGAAATGGGATGGCACCAGTTGGAGCTGTACGCCAGATACAGATTCGTTGACCAGTCTGGCCTGCGGCCCGGACGAGATCGCGAAATGGGACGGTTCCATATGGAGCTGTAGTACCGACTTGGATTCTCTAGGAGCATTGACCTGTCAGTTCGACGAGCTGCCGAAATGGAACGGCGTCGCCTGGGAATGTAAGGTCGATTCGGATGTGGTCGCCAAGCTGGTTTGTGCCACCGACCAGGTGGCCAAATGGGATGGTATCAGCTGGTCCTGCCAGGACGATGTGGATACGGATACGCTCCCTTCGATCTTGTGCGAACCGGATGAAACCCTCGAATTCCGTCCCACCCTGGGCGAATGGGCCTGTCGTACGATTAGCGATTCCTTCAACCCGGTGAAATGTACCAGCAACCAGACGGTGATCTGGGATGGATTGGATTGGATCTGTGCGGACGATGTGATTTTGACGGAGGCAGAAGTCGACGCCTTTGCCGATAACAACGGGTATGCACTGGATGCAGACCTGGCCGCCATCGCGAAGAGTGGAGATTGGGCCGACCTGCAGAATGTACCTGCGGACATCGCCGATGGGGATGATGATGTGGTTGGCGCACTCGTTTGTACGGTTGATCAGGTGATCAAATGGGATGGTGCCGCGTGGATCTGCCACACCAATGTTGATTTGGATACACAGCTGACGGAAGCCGAGGTCGACGCTTTTGTGGCCAATAACGGCTATGCCCTCGATGCGGATTTGGCGGCGATCGCCAAGAGCGGAGATTGGGCGGACTTACAGAATATCCCTGCGGATATAGCCGATGGTGATGACAACACCGACACCTTGGCGGGACTGAGCTGTGCGCTGGATCAGGTGGCCAAATGGGATGGTAGTGCTTGGGTTTGCCATACCAACGCCGACCTGAATACGCAGCTGTCAGAGGCCGAAGTTGACGCCTTTGTGGCCAATAATGGTTTTGCCCTGGAGGCAGATCTGGCAGCGATCGCCAAGAGCGGTGACTGGGCGGATCTACTGAACGTGCCGGCTGGAATCGTCGATGGTGACGACGATACTCTGATGAGCATGATGTGCCCGGCCGGTTCGGTGCCGGAATGGCTTGGACTTATCTGGGCTTGCAAGGCCGCGGATGGTTCGTTCAGCTCCTTGAGCTGTAATCCCGGGCAGATCCCCAGCTGGGATGGTACCAACTGGATCTGCGCGAACGATCTTGACTCGAATACCGATACCCTGGCCGCATTGAGTTGTGCGACGGATCAGGTGGCCAAGTGGGATGGTAGCGCGTGGGTGTGCCATACCAACGCCGACCTGAATACACAGTTGTCGGAGGCCGAGGTTGACGCCTTTGTGGCCAATAACGGCTACGCCCTCGATGCGGATTTGGCAGCGATCGCCAAGAGCGGCGATTGGGCCGACTTGCAGAATATACCGGCGGATATCGCCGATGGTGATGACAACACCGACACCCTGGCCGCATTGAGTTGTGCGACGGATCAGGTGGCCAAGTGGGATGGTAGCGCGTGGGTGTGCCATACCAACGCCGACCTGAATACGCAGTTGTCGGAGGCCGAGGTGGACGCTTTTGTGGCCAATAATGGCTACGCCCTGGATGCGGATCTGGTAGCGATCGCCAAGAGCGGCGATTGGGCCGACTTGCAGAATATACCGGCGGATATCGCCGACGGTGATGACAACACCGACACCTTGGCGGGACTGAGCTG
>PBVT01000099.1 GCA_002728755.1 Myxococcales bacterium | reverse complement strand
TTGAACGTTCCTTTGTTCCGGCCTAGGTGGTTGCCAGGGCAATATCATGCAGTGGGCGACAAACCATCCAGATACTGCAAAGGAGAGGTGCAAGTCCGAAGCGTCGGAACCCACCGTCGCGCTTCGACCGCCGGCGAGCGTCTGCACACTTGAGCGTATGGGAGCGGCTTTCCCCACGCGACTCAGTTTCATGCGTATTCTCCTTCGGCGTATGGGGTCAGAGCAGTGGCGAATCGACCGGCGATATTTTGACCTGAACAGCGATGGTTTTGGGACCGCGGTCTATACCGTCCACCTGCCGGAGAGAGCCTACTCGCTGGTTGCAGTCGCCAATCCACTGGCCGATGAGGATCGAACGGATCGGGTGATCGCGTCTGCCTGGGACGCAGCGTTCGTGCTTTTTGACGGAATCCCGTCGGCGTCTGACGTAGACCGGCTTCGGTCCCAGGCACCGCTTCAGGAGGCGGGTCGTTTTGAAGCCACGGACCTCGTGATTTCCCGGGCCAACCGAAGTCTTCGGCTTTTTCAGCACGTATGCGACTGCCTCTCCCGCGGAGAGCAGCCCCAAGCCGGCAGGCTCAACGAGGTGGGCTATCTGATGCGTACCACCGCGGTCTACGGCAACGGCAAGTTCGGCGTCAGTGACCGATCCCGCATTGCGTCACGACCGGAAACACAGAATTCCTTTCAGGCGGAGATGCTCACGGTCTATCTGATCCGCCAGTTTACATTCGACCAGCTTGAGCACATCGCCTCACAAAAGGATCCTGATCAGGCAGTGACATTAGACCCTGACTTGAAACGTTCACTGGGTATCGGCAACGCGACCGGTCTTGGAATGGCGCCGTTCGTAGTGAGTCACCCGGAACTTCTACATCAGTGGTTTGCCGCGCGTGAGACTGCGATTGCGCGTGTGCGGTCGCTGTCGGATATTCCGCCTCAGAAGATCGCCCGGGCAGTGGCACTGCAAAAGCGCGCCAGCCAGCACGTGAGTGAATGGCAGACCGGTGATCAGGATTACACCGATCGCAACAGGCGGCTGACCGAGGACCTTGGCCGGCTGGCGGCTTGGCTGGATCAGGTCGACCCGGAACAGACATCCGGCCGGCTGTGGGACGAACTCTTTCACTATGGCCAGCGGGCGTTTGGGCTGGATGGGCAGGAGTTGCTTGGGGCACTGCTGGTGGAACTGTACCCTGAGGTGGCGGATGCGCTTGACGCGATGTTCCATACGAAAGAAAAACGGGATATTCGGGTGACGGATACCGTTGGAGAAACGCTTGATCGACTGAATACGCGGTACGGATGGACTGATCGCTTCGATTTCTCGAAGCCCTCAGAGAATGCCCGCTTCTGGTATGTCTCAGAGAACAAGCTGGAACCACGCTTCGGGCGACGGGCTGAGGAACCTGGGGCTGATCGGGAAATGCCGGTGGCCATTGCCCGTGACATGGCGGCCTTTCGCCGGGCACTTTCCGAGTCGGACCGGGATCAGACGCTCATGATATTTCTGCAGCAGTATCCGGAATACCGGCACCTTGCGCGCCGGGCGCAATCGCTTGAAGATCATCCGTACGGCGAGATTCAGGATAACCTGATCGGCGACAATTGCTCACCGCTCGATATACTGAGGTTCAAACTGGCCTGCTTCGGTGCTGCGAAATTCGATCCTAAATCGTCATTGTGGACAAGGATTACCCTGTTTCAGGGTGCGCCGCTGATAAATGAACTCATCGAGCCCTGGGCCGATGACTGGTGGCTTTCGGTTTCGCCCCAGAGTAACTGATGCGGCAGTCGTCAGCGGAATTTGGACAGCTCTTATTCAAAGCCGCCCGGGGAGTTGGGCTTCCGCTAGGACTCGCGGAAGATCTGGTCGCACCGATTCTCTGGCTGCAAACCTGTGGTCTTCCAGGAGATGTCGAAGCAGTCAATATGCTCACTGGATTGGACGAACGTCGGGTACCGGGCGTATTCCCGGACCTCACGATACGACCGGATGAGAATACAACTGCGAACAGAACACTGTCCGCCATCTATCTTGCTGCCGCAGGCTGTGATTCGCTGCAGCTGGGGTGGCCTGGCACGGATGCCGAGATCCAGATGACGAGTGTCGACAGCCCTTTGTTTACAGCAACCGCCCTGTCGCTTGCGCATAGAAAGCTCAATTCGGGTTTCATCTTGACCATCCGAACCGCTGGCCACGTCTTTTCGAGCAATCAGAAAGGCGACGTCATCTGTATAAAGAGAAATGGCCAAGAGCCCGAGACGCTAGCACCGGAAGCAGTCGAAATCCAACTGAGTGCGAGTAAGAATCTGGAGAATACGGCTAACGGCGCGGTGCTCGTCGATGCTGACCGTGAAATTCAGTTCCTGCTTGTATGTGAGAGCGAAGGATTGAGCGCCGATGAGAACAACATCCGCAGGCTTCAGTCCCTGGCAGACCGTTTGCTCGTACCCGAGTCGCAACACTCCCTGAAATATGGCGCCGGCGCCGGGATCGTCGATACTGACTGATCTCAAATGCGGCGAGAGAATGGGCTGGGAGACTGAGCGGGGTATACATCCTGTATACCCCGTCCACTAAAGCTCCAGTGCTCTATACTGCTGTGAACTTTCTATCGGGCAAATGCCAGGTTCACTTCACCCTCAATAGTCTCAACACTTTTTATACTTGCTTTATACCCTTCAAGCAGGGCATTTCTTGCTTCGTTTGAAGCATCCAGAGATTCTTTAGTAGGATAAATTGATACTGCTACCGCAGTCGTTGGGCCAGTCTGAATACTGATCATCATCTCCGCATCGGGGAATGTAGCTGGCGCGTTTTCCCTGTAATGAACCTTCAGTTGTTCAGCATCTTGCTCTGAATTGAACTCCACCGTCGTGATTCTGCCGTAACTCATGAGTTTTTCCTCTTATGTGGTTCCTAATCCATAGGGAGCATCAACTAGTGAGGCTCTCCAGCCATCTTCCATAAGTCTACCCCGGCCGCTTATCAAATGACGTCATATCCTCAGGGATATGATGATAATCCTGTTTATCGCAGGTATAGATCGCGACAGCCGGGTTGAACGCTGAAGGATCATCAAACGTACCGGCTTTGATGACGATCGAACCCGGCCTGTTCGGGGTTTCGGATGCAACGCCCGTACCGCAGTTCTCACAGAAATGGCGCGTCACGGGATGTTCAAGGTCTGGACGGCGAAATTGCTTCATCTCACCCGACGAAAGCTGAAAACTTTCAAGAGGAAATAGCATCAGCGCCGCGGGAAATCCTCCACTGATGTACTGACACTCCCGACAGTGACACTGAAGGGAAGCTTGCGCTTCACCGTCAATTTCATAACGAACCGCACCGCAGTAACAACCTCCGGTTATCTTCATGTTGCACCTCTCCAAATGGGGTGATTTGATCAAAAAGATTATAGATGATCTTTTGAGAGTCCAGCTGCAGGTTATTAAAGAAAAGCATAAACCCGGAAGAAGTCGCTACGATTACGGGACACCTAGCCAAGAAGGATGAACCATTATCGTAAACACAGGTGTTCAATTTCCTCGGTTCGGAGCTGCCAGAATTTCTCAGCGGTAAACTGCTTCGGCCTCCCCAAGTGCACCGTCAGGCAACGTGACCCCCAGACCGACACCGGGAGGGAGTCCGATACGGGTACTGCCTTTATCGATAACGCCTTTGAGATCTGAGTCAATCTCTAAAGGCTCGCGCAAATCGCACCCGGCCATCAACATACCTGTTGGCGCACCCACAGCAAGGTGAAGAATTGCAGCGGTTGCAATGTCTCCACACCATGGCCCGTCGATACGCATTGTCATTCCGCGTTCAGTGCAATAGTCGCGAACCTCGCGGGCCACAGTAAGTCCGCCGAGAAAGGCTGGCTTGATGCAGAGGGAAGACACATACCCTTCATCAATGGCCCGCCTTGCAATGCTTATCTCACCGACACATTGATCAACCATCACCGGTCGGTTGGTGTGCTTCGCGACCTCGGTATTTTCTTCATAGGACCTGGCTGGTTCTTCCCAGACAATGCGTGGGTCATCAAAACGAGAGATTAATTCACGGGCTTCCTCGACGGTCCAGCCGCCGTTGGCGTCCGCCAGAAGAATCTGACCGGAACTCATTGCATCAAGAGCAGCGTCAATCTGGTCGGCATCATCGTCCAGAGACCCAATTCCCAGCTTAAGCTGTATCACCTGGCGATCTGATCCGGCGAGCGACACACGTGCCTGGATGTCCTCAATATTTCGTTCGGAAATCGAAAAGTAGTCGGCAACCGATTCCATTTGTGCACCCCCAAGACACGCCGACACCAGACAACCCCGCTCTTGACCCAGAAGATCGAATGCCGCGGTTTCCAGACCGAAGGCGACAGCACCCCACGCATGGCCGCGATCGCGCAATTCGCCTGCTAAAAGGACAAGGTCGGCCGCTTCTTTGCCGATCATATCGGCCAGATAGTTTTCTTCGTCTGAAATCAGGTCTTGGCGGGCCTGTTCTGGTAAGGACGGGGGAAACACTATCTCGCCCAGACCTTTTTTCCCATCCACCATACACACTTGAAGAATCCGCCCAAAAATCACCTCCTGTGTCACATGCGACATGGCATATGACCCATCACGGAAGGGCACACGGAAATCCCAAACGGCTATCTTGGCGATAGTAATTTGAACTTGGCTCTCGGTTTCATTTCGGCATAACTACTCAGTCCGGCGTGCGGCCGTTAGAAACTCAAATACCTGAATACAAAATTCCTCGGTCCGCGTATCGAGAAGCATGTGTCCACCGGTATCGAATTCGATATATTTTGAATCGGTAATCTGATCTGCCGCCTCAATCGCAAACCAGTAGGGCATCACCTGATCATCTTTGGCAACCAATATCAGCGTTGGACATTGGATACACCTGAATAATGAACGGGCATCAAAGTCGAGAATCGCATCCAGTCGATGGGTGATGCTCTCGGGATCGTGCGGACTCAGCGCAGATTTCCTGGCCATTTCTTCGAAAGCTTTTTCGTGTGCACGCCTGAATTCTGCCGGGAATAAAAGCACCGAATTGAAAATAAAATACTGTTCGGCGTTCAAAAGAAAGGCAGCAGATTTTCTCAGTGTTTGCAGATTAGAAAGATGTGAATCTCCGTGAGTCCACGGTGCGGCGAGTACCAGCTTCGACACAGACTCAGGGTATCTTGCTGCCAGAGACAGGCCAATTCCGCAGCCGGTTGAATGACAGACACACTCGGCTTGCGGGATGCCTAGACTGCCCAGTAACGTTGCGACATCATCGGCTGCCGCCTCCATCGTGAAACCGATTGACGTCGATGAATCTGCTTGTCCCCACTCGCACAGAATGACCGTGCGCTGTAGCGCCAATTTGTCGAATAAAGGATTTCGTCCAGCGGGGCCTAGGCTTTGGGGTAATAACAAAATCAAGGGTTCGCCAGAGCCCACTGTTTCATAATGCATGGTGTTTTTTGGCAAAATATTTCTCGCAATGCAACCATTAAGGTGCTCTTCGGGGCTGGGACCCAAGAGCCGGCCAAAATACGGTCTAGATTATTCAGATATCATGTAGTACTTACGTAAGGTTTCAGTAATCTCCCAAATACATTGGGTGCCCTTAGCGATAAAGAATGTATCCCCCGGGGTAAAGGTGTCGGAAGCGCCATCAGCATTGGTTATCGTGACCGATCCAGCCAGGACGGTCATCATTTCATGTGCAGGATAAGCGTCGATTTCCTCCCGACATGGGGCGCATTCCCAAACCCCACTTAGGATTGAACCGTCTTCGGTCTGGAAGAAAGTGTGATTCACCTCGCGCTTATCAGTGGTTGTAAATGCGTCCAGATCGGTAAAGTTGGAGGGCTGCATTCCAGTGGCGGAATGACCATCCGGTAGAAGTCGAAAGACGTTAGTTGTCATATGAATTCCCTGAAGTGATTACAACGGTTCAGCCGGTTATCTTAAAGGCCGATCAAAGTATTGTTGATTCGATCCCAATACCAAGCACAGTCGGCTCTATAAACTACGAAAAGTTAAATAATCCCACCCAGTATGTGGAACAGATATTCTTGTTTATTTGTGTATCAAATGGAACGAGAGCTGTACCCCCAAACGGGACTTGACCAGAGTTCTCTCCATTCCCTTTGAGTTAACTACGCGCGGGATCAACGAGCTTATGTGATTGATTTAACGTTACCCTTGATACAGAACACTGCCTTCACACGGCAGGGGTCACTGGTTCAATCCCAGTCGCGCCCAGCATTTGTCTTGCGAGGCTAAACTATAGATGTATCCACCATTTGCCAGGGGATCAGTTGAAATCAGGATCCAGTCAATGACAAGACTTGATGAATTCTATTGCGATTTCGTTGGGCGATCCGTTAGGAACACATCGCCATGAAATGGTGGATCCCGTTGTACTAATGGGCCGGAGTTGAAATCGTTTTCCGGCAATCAGGTGATTGGCTTTTGAGGCGAAAACGACATTGATACGCCCAAGCAAAATAACGTTGACGAGGTCAACATAGTCTCCACCAAGACTGTATTTATCCGTAAGCCCTAATGCCGCGAGCCTATCATCTTCATCACTGTGCTTTGGGTATTCACCATGTTCCTGATAATAAAGACCTACGGCCTTTTTCACCGGGGCCAACAAACCAAACGCTTCCGCCACCTGAGCGCGCGCTACGTATTTGTTGTACTGCGGAATCGCAAATGCGGCAAGAATACCGATGATCGCGATCACGATCATGAGTTCGATGAGGGTAAAGCCTTTCTGATGCATGATGATCTTTCCTAGCCCCATCCATTGTAGCGGGGATCCCAGGGACGAGGAAGGGTGTGAAGATAGTCATGCGGCTGAAAGCCAGTTGATCTTCTCTTCAATGCAACCCATCTAGTGTTGTGATTGCTAATGCCGAAACACAGATATCGCTAAAGTCGGCACAACGTCCATGAAACTTTCAGGTAAAGATTTTCTGGAACGTATCTGCATCCCAACCTTTATCGTAGATTGTACGCTGGCATCACATGAAGATCGCTGCCAATACTTCCACTTAGCGGAGTCCCTCCAAGGTTTGATGCATCCAGCCGATCGGGAAATAGCTCCTCGGAGATTCACAAGCAGAAAACATTTTTCTTCGACACGACTAGCTGAAACTAGGCTCCTTCCTATTCTCTCTAGTCCATTTAGGTCAATTTCCGTAGAGTCGGAGCCTGTAATTTGAAAGATTTAGGACGGTTAGCAAAAAGACTCGGCTTTCGAAATGCAGGGGCCGGAGATTCAAATACGCTCAACCCGACGAGAGGGTTGCCCGAATTTTTTCCAGAAGGTCACTGTTGATGTGGCGGGGCCCTGGGTCTTGCCGGTTTCGATAACGACGCTCAGCCGGCAGCCGCACACCCTCTAAAGCACCCAGCTTTTCCAGAAATGCCTCGCTTTGATCGGGCCATTCATATCCTGAGAGGATATCGGGATTCATCGCGAGGATGAATTCACCCCCCTGGGGCGGTCCACCGTCGCCGCTGTCCCGTTTTTTGGATTGGAAACTAACCGCTTCTCCAACCAATGGACCCGCCAGCAGTTCAATCATCATGGCGATATGTGATCCCTTGTATCCGCCAAAAGGCAGCAGTACGCCTTTGATGATCTCTTTGGGATCTGTGGTGAGTTCGCCATTGGCATCCAGTCCTGTACCAGCAGGAACCGACTGGCCGTCACGGGCGGCGATCTGGACATCCCCCATAGCCATCGAGGCGGTCGCCATATCGAAGACGAGGGGTGGAGACCCTGGGCGCGGCCAGGCAAATGACATCGGGTTGGTGCCGTACAACGCTTCTGTTGCGCCATACGGCGCCACGCTCGGCATATAGGAAACGCAAGCGACGGCGACAAGCCCTTGTTCTCCCAAAGCCTCGGTCTCTGGCCACAGGGCGGCAAAGTGATGCGTCCTTGTGATCGACAGGGTCGCAACCCCGTTTTCTTTCGCAGCCTCCGCCAGCGAATTCAGGGAGCGACGGTGCGCCAGCGGTGCATAGCCAAGATCACCATCGCAGTGGAGCACAACGGGAGACGGCTTCGAGAGTCCCGGGTTAGCGTTGCCTTTTACTTTACCGCTGCGAAGCGAGGCTATGTATCCCGGGATACGGAATAGGCCATGTGAATGGGAGCCGTCGCGCTCTGCACGGGTAACCACATCAGCCACCGCATCAGCATGTTCTTCACTCGCGCCGGCCCCAAGCAGGGTCTCACGGGCCAGAGCATAAATCTCATCCAGTGTAAGGGAAGAAGTATTCATGGGGTCATCTCGAAGTTTTTACAGGCCCAGTATAGAGGCCCCTGTACTTAGCAAGACAGAAAACTTTGAAAATAATCGATGCCCTAGAACCCACATTGTTCTTTCAATGACGACCTGCGTATCAACGGTGTTTAAGCAGAAATGTCTTGAGCACTGAGGCCACCTGGTCGGGCGCCTCCATCAGGATCGAGTGCTTTAATCGATCGAGCACAACGAGTTCAGAGTGCTTCAGTTCACCCGCGATGAATTGATTAAGTCGCGGGCTGCAACCGCCATCGAATTCGCCTGTCAGAACCAGGCAGGGCGCTTGAATCTCATGGAGCCAAGGACCCATCTCAGTAGTCGCATAAATGCGAAAAACACTCAGAAAAACATCAGCTGGTGTATCGATCACCTGCTGTTTACGGTACTCGACAAGATCTGTCCGTGCATG
>PBVT01000098.1 GCA_002728755.1 Myxococcales bacterium | reverse complement strand
TGCAGACGAGCAGGCCTCCGGCCCCAGTCTCGATATCGGCTCCCGCAATTGGTATTACATACCCGCTTTGATGTCTTTTTGCCCTGGCTCATGGGACGGCGTCGAGGTCGATGGAAACCAGCGGTATCTTAATATGGCTACACGGCGTACCTATGCAGAGCATATGAGTCGTCTCTTTGCAGAGGCTCGCTATCGGGTCTGTTCTGTCCTGGACATCCACGACAGATATCGCTTCATTACCTGGTTTCTGCCCTATGTATCGCGACGCCCCATGATTCACTCGGGGCTACCCGACCGTTTTTTTCAGCCCGAGTCCTTGCTAAAGCATACCTATGAGATTCTGGAGCCCGGAGGTCTTCTCTTTATTGTAAATCCCGATCTTGAAGAAGCAGACCTACAAAAGAAGCTCCTTCAGGATCAGGAGCTTCCCTTTCAGTCTATAGGCGAATTATATAGTGACTTCCCAACCGATGAAGTCGATGTATGTTTTGGATTCGTGGTCCGTAAACCTGCAGCCAACCCCAACGGAACAGCCGACCCAACCTAGGAGTCATTGAACCATGCAACAAGTCGTCATCTCCAAGCATGGTGCCCCCGGGGTACTCGAACATATGGTCTATGATGATATCGAGCCCGAAGCGGGTGAGGTACGCATCAAGGTCGCCTTTGTGGGGGTCAACTTTGCCGACATCATGGCTCGAATGGGTTTGTATCCAGCGGCGCCACCCCCTCCTTGCGTCGTAGGGTATGAGGTGAGTGGAACCATCGAAGCCGTCGGGGAAGGAGTGGACGATCTTGCGGTAGGTACCGAGGTCTGTGCTTTGACGCGATTTGGTGGGTATAGCTCGAAACTATGTGTGCCCAGGGACTTCGTAGTGGAGATTCCACGCGGGATGCGTCTGGATGTAGCGGCCGCCCTCCCCGTCCAATATCTGACCGCCTACTTTGCTCTCCATGATCTAGCGAACCTCAAACCCAACGAGACCGTCTTGATACATGCAGCGGCCGGCGGTGTTGGCTTGGCGGCTGTCGAGCTCGCTCGCCACCGAAAAGCACGCATTCTTGGAACCGCCTCCCCCAGAAAGCACGAAATGCTCGAAGATCTCGGCGTTCATCACCCCATCGACTATCGAAACCAGGACTACGAAGAGGTGGTTCGTTCGATCTGTCCCGAAGGTGTCGATATCGTTTTAGACCCGCTAGGCGGGCCGAACTGGCAAAAGAACCGACGGCTTCTTCGCCCCTTTGGCCGTCACGTAATGTACGGAGTGAGCCATTTAGCGGCAGGCCGGACCAAGCGCAGTCTCCTACGAGTTCTGTCCACCTTTGGCACCATGAAGAAGCTCAGCCCCGTGGCGCTAATGCAGAAGAGCCATTCGGCTCTGGGGCTCAACCTGCTGGCCCTGGCGGACGATCCCGGGTCCCATGGACGCATACAAGATGCCCTCGAACATCTGATGACACTCTTCGTAGAGCATGTCATCGATCCCAGAGTGGATGTCATCTTCCCCTTTTCGGAAGCACATCTCGCCCATAAATATATTCAGGACCGAAAGAACCTGGGTAAGGTTTTATTGGTTCCCGATCCGGATTAGACGAACCGTAATTCGCCACGAATGGTTCGGCCATAAACCTCTGCCAGACTCGTAGCGTCCACGGGGAGCGGGTTGCCCGCGGCCGTATAATCGGCGGCAGCCTGCGGTGCGAGCTCGGGAATATCGGATTCCGTCACCCCAAGCTCTGCCAGGCTATGGGGTATCCCTATCTGCGAACGCAACTCCACCACCCAAGCTAGAAAGGCCTCAAAGGTTGGCTGCGCAAGTCCCATATGGCGGGAAAGAATCGCGACCCGTTCTTCAATCACCGGACGGTTATGCTCCAGCACAAAAGGCATCACTACGCCGTTGGTCAAACCATGGTGGGTTCCATACTTCACACTGACGGGATGACTTAAGGCGTGCATCGCACCCAGGCCCTTCTGGAATGAAGTGGCCCCCGCGGTAGACGCCACCATCATCGCGGCGCGCGCCTCGATATTCGTTGGTTCACGGACAGCAATTACAAGCCAATCATGGATCAAACGGATGGCTTCCAATGCGATCCCATCGGCCATGGGGTGGTAACTCAACGCCAGAAACGCCTCTAGATTATGGGACAAAGCATCCATCCCCACAGCGGCCGTTAATTTCGCGGGGAGACCTATCGTAAGGGCCGGATCCGCAACAACCTGCGACGGCATCATACGGGGGTGAAATATCACAACCTTTCGCCCTTGCTCCGAATGAATGATCACCGAGCATCGACCCACCTCCGAGCCTGTGCCCGAGGTGGTTGGAACAGCCACGATCGGCCGAATCGCGTCCGCGTTGGCCTTGGCGTAATTATCCCCAATATCTTCAAATTCCCACCAGGGAAGTGTTTGGCCGTCCATCAAAGCGATGGCTTTCCCAACATCCAGAGCACTGCCCCCTCCCATGGCCACCACGCCATCGTGGTTGCCATTACGAAAGGCTTCTACACCAGCCGCAAGATTGGTATCCACCGGATTGCCTTCCACCTCGGCGAACAGCCCTTCCCCAAGCCCGGCGTCCCGAAGGTACGCACGTGCCTGACGCACAATATCCAATCGCGCAAGGCCCGGATCCGTGACCAGGAGAGGCCGTTGCATACCCAGCTCCATACAGGCCTGTGGTAGTTCCGCCAACCGACCGGCACCAAAGCGTATCGAGGTGGGGAAATTCCAATTGCCCTGTGTCATACCTCGTCTCCTATATCCATACGGAGGTGATAGGATTTGGGACGCGTGAGATGTTCGTACCCCACCTGGGATAACGTGCAACCAACGCCAGAGTCTTTCACTCCAACCCAGGCCAATGCCGGGTCCAGATAGTCACACCGGTTCATGAACCAGGTTCCGGTATGGATCTGGTCCCCTATGGAAACGGCTGCATCCACATCGTTCGTCCATATGGAGGCTGTCAGCCCGTAGCAACTATCGTTCATCAGCTCGATCGCGTGTTCATCGTTGTCGACCGACATGATCCCCACAACCGGACCGAAGGTCTCTTCGCTCATCACATCCATACGATGATCCACATCCACCAGAACACGAGGCGCGATATACGTACCACCTCGGGCCGGGAAGAGATCGGGATCCACAAGAGAGCGGGCACCCATCTCTAGAGCCTGTTTGACCTGTTGGCGGATGCCACGAGCTGCTGTCTTTCGCACCACAGGCCCCAAGGTCGTCTCTGGGTCCATGGGATCTCCCAACACATACCGAGAGGTCTCCTGTACCACTCCCTCTACAAAGGCATCGTAGCGATCCCGATGGACATAGATACGCTCAATACCACAGCAGGATTGGCCGCTATTGAAGAACGCACCATCGACCAGGCTCTCCACCGCGTGCTGTAGGTTCGCATCGGGGCGCACATACGCAGGATCCTTTCCCCCCAGCTCCAGCCCAACGCCAACAAATCGCTCTGAAGCAGCCCTGCGAATCGCACGCCCGCCCGCGACGGAGCCCGTAAATGCTACGAAATCGACCCGAGAATCACCGACCATCTCCGCGGCATCCCCATGAGAAAGGTGAAGACTCTGAAAGACGCCCTCCGGTAGACCCGCAGACGTCGCCGCCTCGACTAATCGCTCGGCACATAGGGGGGTCTGCGCCGAATGCTTGAGCACGACAACATTCCCGGCCAGCAGGGCCGGCACGATGGAATTTACCGCGATAAGATAGGGGTAGTTCCAGGCGGCCACCGTAAATACAACCCCCAGAGGTTCGCGCTTAATATAGCGAATATAACCTGGCTTCTCCGGTAATCGTAGATCGGCCAGAGAGTCTTCTGCGATGGCGATCATATGCCGCGCGCGCTCTTCGAACCCACGGATCTCACCAGCCCCGTATCGAACCGGACGACCGATCTGCCAGGCAAGCTCCTCCACTAGCTGATCCGTCATAGAGACAAAGGCGTCTACAAATCCCCGCACAACTTCGATGCGCTCGTCGACAGGGGTCTTACGCCACCCGTCCAGCGCCTTTCGAGCGCGATTCAACGTTGCTTCGATCTCCGTTGGAGTCGCCAGATTACGAGTCGCAACGACTCGCCCATCAATCGGAGAGATAGTCTGTAATTCGGTCACCAAAGCCCACCCCGTCGATCAGATAATTTCAAAATACCGTCGCAGCTCCCAATCGGTCACATGACGACGGAACTCCCGCTCTTCCCATTCCCGGCTGGACGCAAAATGATCGACAAAGAGATCACCAAAGAGAGAGCGCGCGGCGTCGGAGCCCTTCAAGCGCTGGGCCGCCTCCCACAGAGTCGATGGTAACTTCAAGGCATCCGGAACTGGGGCTTCGTAGGCGTTCCCCACGATCGGCGCGTCTGGTTCAATCTCATTTTCGATCCCGTACAGCCCAGATGCTAACGCGGCCGCGAGAGCAAGATAGGGGTTGGCATCGGCGGCAGCCACGCGGTACTCCACCCGTTGGGACTTGGCAGAGCCAGGGATCACCCGCAAAGCACAGGTCCGGTTCTCTACCCCCCAGGTGGCTGTCGTCGGAGCCCAGTACCCCGGAATCAACCGGGTGTACGAGTTGACCGTCGAGGCGATCATAGCCAATGTCTCCGGCATAAGCTGCTGGCACCCCCCAACAAAGTGGCGCATGGTGGTGCTCATCGTATGGTCGGCTCCCTCCTCATAGAAAAGGGATTTACCGTCCATATCCTTAAGAGACAGATGGATATGTCCACTCTGTCCCGGGTAGTCCATAGACCATTTCGCCATGAAGGTAGCCATCAGCTCATGTCGCTCGGCAAGAACCTTCATAAAGGTCTTAAAGAGGGCCGCCTTATCCGCTGAGTTGAGAGCCTCGTCTACCTGGATGGCAGCCTCCAAAACCCCCGGCCCTGTTTCCGTATGCAGTCCCTCCAGACCGAAGTTCATATCATCACACATTTCCAGGATCTGGCCGTACAAGTCGGACCACACCGAGGCACGTAATACCGAATAGCCAAAGTTGCCCGGAGTGATGGGCCGCAGGTTCCGAAAGTCTTTTTCCTGAACCGAATGGGGCGTCTCATCAAATACGAAGAATTCATATTCGAGGGCCGAGAATGGCCGCACTCCCATCGACTCCGCTTTGGCCAGAACTCTACGTAAAACCCCGCGAGGACAAAGCTGTTCGGCTTCTCCCTTGAACTCACATAAGAAGAACAGGCCTCCCTCCTCAAAATAGAGCTCACGACAGGTCTCCGGCAGAACCCGAACTTCGGCATCGGGGTAGCCCGTATGCCAGCCAGTATATTTCACATTATCGTAGAGCTGGTCGTTGCTATCCCAGGCGAGCACCACATCACAAAACCCGAAACCGTTATCTAACGCAGACAGAAATTTGTCTCGGGACACATACTTTCCACGAAGCACACCATCGGCATCAAAGATACCCAGCTTCACGTGGCTGAGATTGCGCTGTTCTATTAATTCTCGCGCGTCATCCGCTGTCTTCACATTCAATGCCACCATATGATTCCTCCTTACCTGCTCGATCGGTGGTAACAACGGCCCTCCACTTCGTCAAACCCACCTCCCCTACTACACCGGCATTTAAGAGCGATACGACCACACCAACCAAGCCAAAGAGACGATAGTAGGATGGCCTTTAGAACTGGATTTCTCGACATGCCCGTGTACAGTTCAGTACATTGAACGAACACAGCAGAACCCGAAGGTGACCAGTAATGAGGATCCGATATTCGACGATCGTGCTTTCTTGTGTGCTTTTAATTTCCTGTGGCACAACAAAAGACACAGAAAACCCGGATACCGGTGCACCCGATGTCATAGAGACAGATCTGGGGACCGATCTCGGTGGAAACACCGACGCCACCGACACGTCTGAGACGACCAGTTCGGACCTTGGCAGCTCCGATGTCGAGACCGATCAAGGGGTAGATATTCCCGCGCCCGAACCAACGATAGCGCTCTGTGTTACCGAAACCTTTGCAGGTCAGGACTGCCTGGTAGCCCCCGAAGTCACCTTTGGCACCGTACCACCAGGAACAGACGCCCTTCGTTTTGTGCGACTTTCGGCCGACATCGCCATTGAGTTGACCTTCGTAAACACCGAGTCGGATCACTTCAACGTACGTGTAGTCAGCGCAGACGAGTCCGATCCAGAGACACTACAAGACGTCAGCCTTCCCACCGATATCGATGCCGAAGAACAGGTATGGATCGAGGTATCTATCGCTACAGACATTGCGCCCGGCACGGCCCTTACGGACAACCTTCTGGTCGGCTCGGAGGGAGACCTGGCATGGAACGCAGTCTTGCCGATCACCGCGGCCGTCGATTGCGACCAGGGATTGGCGGACTGTGATGGTGATGTCGCGAATGGTTGCGAGACGGATATTCTCAGCGACATCAACAACTGTGGTGGATGTGGCGCGATCTGCTCCCACGAAGAAGGCTTCCCGGAATGTGTTGATGGCAGCTGCAACACTCTCTGCCAGCCAGGGTTTACAGGGACGGACTGCCATGACATCGACGAATGCGCGGAAGGTACACACGAATGCCAACCCTGGATCACCACCTGTGTAAATACAGAAGGAAGCTACACCTGTGAATGTGAAGCAGGGTTCGAAGGAGACGGGCAAACCTGCGTAGACAAAGACGAATGCGCCCTTGGCCTTCACAACTGCGACGAGATGGCGTGGTGTGAAAACAACTATGGCGGCTTCGTGTGCACCTGCCTACCCGGTTTCACAGGCAGCGGCTACGTCTGTAACGACTTCAATGAATGCAACCTGAACCCCTGCGACGATGGCTACATCTGCGAGAATCTATCGGGAAGCTTCCAATGCAACGAGGTCGATGAATGTGCCACTGGTGAAAACGCATGCCTTCCCGAGGCATTCTGTATCAACACACCGGGAAGCTACGAATGCCAATGCGCACCGGGTTACCAGGGTGATGCTATCCTGGCCTGCGAAGATATTAACGAATGTGTATTCGGATTGGACAACTGCCATCCAGATGCCCATTGCACCAATAATAGTGGCAGCTTCTATTGCACATGCAATGGCGGTTACGCCGGAAATGGAATCTATTGCCAAAACCTGGATGAGTGCGCGTCTGGCAGCCACCAATGCTGTGGAGACGCCGTCTGCATCGACAATATCGGCGGATACGATTGTGAATGTAAGGACGGCTTCGAAGGCAACGGATATTTCTGTAACGATATCGACGAATGTGATCTTGGCACACATAGCTGCGATCCAAACGCCCTATGCACCAATCTGGTCCCCGGCTTTTCTTGCACTTGCAACGAAGGCTTCGAGGGGAATGGCGAAACCTGTACGCCCAGCCCGTAGCAAAAAGTAATGAGGCGGACCCTGAACCCAGGATCCGCCTCATTTATAGATGATGCGAAAAGTCGACTTTGCCCCTTGAAGAACTCAGCTTATCGATTCTGACTGGCTCGGTCCGGCAATTCCCCGCGAGTAGAAAAAACCGGCTGCGCGAACCGCAACGCCTCTCGTGTTGTTACCCTGTGCTTCAGAGTCTCGTTTTCGAATGAAAACTCCGTTTCCCGTGCGCTGCGATCCCTATGTGTTTGGATCTTCCTTCTTGGCGTTTGCGTAGTTCATCCCACCACGAGGGTGGTATTCCCTGCGTTCGCCTTCAAGGCTATTCGCTCGGTCCCCGACTGGATGTTCTTACGTTCTTCCAGCCTGGCTCCTCTCTTGCACTTCAGATTCAACTTCAGAGACTTCTCGACAATCGATGCCTTGTAACGAACCCGAAGTGTCATTCCCGGTGTAAACACCTGGTATCACCGCCAGCACTCCTTGAATGGTCGGCTTGCGCCTTCCAGAGATTTGGCCTTCGAGCGTAGCGGTCATCCCAGGACGTGCGGTCCTTGAACGATGCTACGACAATGCATGCCTTCTACGAGCTTCTCAAACTCCCTTCCGCGTTCACCAGATTCTGGGCTACGTACCGATGGTCGCCCCGTGCAGGCTACCTTCAGATTGAACCTGGGGTTACGTCCCAGGCTACAGAGCACATGGCCAGGCCGATTACTCGTCCTCGCACTTCGGGTTTCGCACCCGCTTTGTGCCGTACTTCCCAGCTTCTGTTAAGACCCTGTTTCAGGTCGGAAACACGCTTGGGGTTGTTATCCGATTCCTGCTTCATCCCGGAGGCCAATTTTCCGTTGGGAAGCCCCCCCAGGTGACCCCGCTAATGCAGGATCGGGCAGGAACCGTTAAGTCCACTTTTTCGCATTGATCCACTTCTCAAAGAGCCGTGAATGACGCGTTCGCACCATCCACGAATGAAACTACCCGCCCCGAAGCTCTCTGTATACTCACACGCCACTTCGGCATCTGTAACAATTGAGAATGAAACGCGTATTTCGTCTAAGACCACTCATCATACGGGTCCGGAAACACAGGTTTTCCACAGGCTTCACCACAGGATTACGCACACCGTAAGGCTTGTTTCAGTGAACCGGGAATCGCTCAGAAACACTGTTGATGAACGATTCCACATTGGAATTCGGTACCATTGAGTTTCACAATGCAGCCGTCGCAATCGTTCCCCCAAGATGCCACGTCGCAGACATCTAGAAGATCGTCTGCGTCCAAGCCCGTCTGCTCCGTTAGGCAGAGGGCATGCTCGGGTATATTAAATAGATCCGTAGCGTTCAAAAAAGCGCAGAATTGAAGACAATTCTTCTCCAAAAACAGTTCGGCTTCCTCACGCAGCAGCTCTTCATCGCAATCATCATAAAAGCCGTCTGCAGAGAAATTGAAATCCAGCGAACCGGTTTCCAGACAGGGATCGGCCCCATCGGCACAATCGTCTTTGTGTACACGTACGGAGAGCTGATGTTCACCACCGCGCTTCGGAGTACAATAACCCAGCACGTATAGATTGGCACTGGCAGCATTCACCATGTCAGCGACCTCGGCAAATACCCCTCCCAACTCGGCACCACTGTCCACCAGGATATGGCCGTCCTTCCCGATAGACTCCAGATACTCCGGATCGGTTTCCTGACCCATACCAATACTGAAAACCCGCATCGGACTCTGCTGTACAGCCGCGATAGTAGCCGTATTATTCGAATAGCCATCCCCACACGAGGTGGTTACGTTTCCGCAGGCCAGATCGGTCCCATCCGTGAATACCACCAGATTACCCACCACAAGACTGGGATCGACGAACAGCTCGGACACTATACTGTGCTGGTTCAGGCCATACATGATGGCACCGTTCAGATTCGTGGAGCTATCGACGAGCTCATAGTCCGTCAATCCATCAACCTTTCTCTTAAGAGCGGCTTTATCGTCGCTGTATAAAAGGACGATCTCCGGGTTCGGACGCCCATCAAATATACCGATACTGATGGCATGACCATCTTCAGCGCGATCAATATAATCTTTCACTGCGGATTGTAATTCGGACAGGTCATCCGATTCCAAGATCGAACCAGACACATCCAGGAGAAGAATCGTATATAGGGCAAAGCCCGATGTCGTCGGGATTCGTGAGAGGACGCTCTCAGACTGCAACACCGGCACATGGTCTTCAAAGACCATAAAATCCGTAGCATCAAGACCACTGATCGGCTCCCCCTCACAGGTGTGCAGACCGAAATAGAGGTGAATGTGGTTGGGAGCCTCCGACCGCCCATTAAGGACATTAAATTCGATACAGTCTCCCGTCGGTGAAGTGTCCAAAACATCCATGTTATTGGTCGTGCCTGTGGGGGTCCCACATGCCCATAGAAGAAGGCTTCCAAGCCAAACCCAACGGTTTTTGGCGTTCATCATATGCTCTGCTCTGCTCTCTTCTTAAACAACACGTGGACTCTAGCATGTTTCAAAGTCGTAAACACCAAAGGGTCACCATTCACCAGGATACCATCTCCCTAATTGCACCAGGGAATATTCGACCGAGAGATGGAGAAGCAATGCCTCTGCCCCAGTGTCGAAGATGGGTGTTCGGTACAGGTCCACAGCTCATCGGTGAACTGATCGAAGTATAGATCTTCGGGAAGATAGGGGTATTGATGATCGGTCCAGCTCTCGCCCAATCCGCCCGACCATAGAGAACCCGCCGAGGGCGGAAAGCTCGTTTTGGCTTTGCTACTGCTCAGATAGTAATCGCCCCCATAGGACAACGCCCCCTGTATCTTTGGTCTCCCGCTAAAATAGATGTTCTCCGCGACAACGGCCCCATCCACCGCCCCCTGGTCTGAGGCCTTCAGCAGACCATTGGACGGATCCAGAGGCCACCGATGTAATAGTGTGTCCGTCGCCGAACTACTATAGGCACCCGCAAGAATAGAGGGTGGTGAGGCCGATCGATCCAACGAACTATAGGAGAACCGTGTGCAACAACTCTCCGAGCAGAGATTGTATCGGCCTATCTCAGGGAGCACATATTTGTAGTTGGCCCCATGATAGCCTCCCGTCGCCAGATCATACCCAATTACATCATGGGTACCGGTAGACACCTGCAGCATTCGCTCGAGATCAAAGACTCGAAAGCCATGGTGTGTATCGGCCACATACAGAAGATTCTTATACCAGACGATTCCACCCGCATGTAACGCCCCCCCATTCCCATCATGGAGGGCATGAAAATTGGGGATTCCGGCCGCCGACGCGAAAGGTACGACCAACAGAATATGACGGTAGGTCACCGCATCGATATTGGTTAAGTCCACCACCGTGATGCGCGCACCCTTGGTTCCATCTGCGTTGGGATCAAGCCAATCCTTATGATACCAGCTGACAAGCATTAGCCGCCTCCCTTCATAGAGGCCTGTCTCGGTATTATCACCATAGGCGTCGGACGTTCCGGTCACCCCCTGGGGCCACCAATGCTCCACATTGCTATCTCCAGAATTCCAATCGAATCCCCGCTGGAAACAATCGATTGTGAGCCACCCATTGAAGGAACTCCCCTCTCGATTCAAATCATTGAAGACAGTATTCATCGACACCGCGGTTACACTGGGGTGCTCCGGTAATGCGTCGATCATCGCATCTTTTTCTACCCATTCACTGTCCCCCTCCGGCACCAGAATAAAACGATCCGAAGACGTGGCTTCCAGTGTATTGCCCGATTGGGGACCCGTCCCGATCATAAGGTCTCCACACGCATAGGCGGAATCCGGACAAATCGGCTCATCCGAGGGGGTGCAGGCTCCTGTCTCGTACAAGCAATATTCAACCCCATTGCAACCAATTCCATCATCGCATACCACTGCGGTACCGGGCAGGCAGCCACCCGTAGACGGGTCACAGATCTCTTCTCCGTTGCAGGCGTTCCCGTCGTTACAGTCAATGGCGACACCAGGGCTACACCCTCCCGTCTCCGAATCACAGACTTCGAAGCCGTTGCAGACGTTCCCATCGTTACAATCAATTGGCTGAAATACGCACTCGCCGCTGTTCATATCGCAACTATCGTCTGTGCATGGGTTCTCGTCGTCACATTCCTTGGGAAAATTGATACAGTCACTCACGGGATCACAGAAATCGATTGTGCAGGGATTCGAATCAGCACAGGTTTCATCAGAGAGCTCGGACTTGCACCCTCCGGTCTCTGGATTACAGCTATCGACCGTGCAATCGATGCCATCCTCGCATTCGATCGGCTCTCCAGGATCACATTGGCCCGTCTCCGGCACACAGGTCTCCAGCCCATTACAGAGGTCCCCGTCATCACAGACTACCGGCTCTCCCGCCAGACATTCTCCAGTGCTCGGGCTACAGATCTCCACCCCATTACAGAGATTCTGGTCATCACATTGGGAGCAGTCGTACACCTCAGCCCCATTCGTCTCAGCGTCGACGGTCTCATGGTCCAGAGGTACATCCGCACTATCCGAGCTATCCGTATCCGATACATCGGCGTCCGTATTGGAGCTATCGACCGGCTCCACATGCGGATTACCACAGGAGATAAAGAACAGGATGAGGAGACCACACCAGCGATGTTGTATTCGGGACATCGTACGACTCGATTCTTCAGACAAATATACATGCAGTATAGGAGTCTTGTCATGCTTGCGCGAACGCTAATAAATAAGGCTGAAAGCCTCCAGAACATGGCCCTCCCCCTTTCTCCCGGAACACGGGCAAGGGCTGCCAAACCGAGCGTATCGCGGCCTATACTTGCCGTAGACGCATAACAATGGCAATCATCCGCCGATGGAGAACTTAGCCTCAAAGTCAGAATTGCAGGGTGGGCACGATATTCCCTTTAAGCAGTGGGAACATCATAAGCTGGCCGTGCAGGGCCTGTATCGTACGTGTCTGATTTCATCCGTGGCTTTCCCACTACTTGGAATTGGAGACGCTATCTGGCGATCCGCTGGTGGTCAGGCTGACACTGTTGAGGGATCCGTAGTTCGTCTTTGCGTGGCCACATTTTGTTCCGTCACAGCGGCGACATACGTAAAGATTCGCGGATCGGCCGTGTCCCACCCATTCCTGATCAGCACTGTTCTATTATGGTTGGCCAGCTCCGTTTGTGGACTGTCGGCTGCCCACACAGGGGGATTCACCAGTCCCTATGGCTATGGCCTCGCCCCCGGTATTCTGATCTGGGCTATGCTGATGCCCGGTGGATGGCGCCAGACCATCGGCCCCATGCTGGGCGCATATATCTCATACCTCACAGTGCTACTAGGAGTCGTAGGGTTCAGCACATATGGTCGTGCGGAACTTAGTATGACCTTCTTCCAACTCATTGGTGTGGTTGCAGGGATTCTCGTCTCCGAAGCGATAGAAAAATGGAGGATTCGGCTGGAGCAGGCATCGATTACCGACTCGGTCACTGGTTGTATGTCCCGCTCGTATATTATCAGTCGAATCGACGAATATCTTCGAAGCCGTGAACGCAAAGAACGTGTGTTCTCCGTGCTCCTTGTCGACCTGGACAATTTCAAACAGGTCAACGACCGCTACGGCCATGCCGTCGGGGATGAAGTTCTCAGCCAGACGGCGTCCATCATGATGTCGATGGTTCGAAACACAGATATCTGTGGTCGATATGGTGGCGATGAGTTTGTTGTCTTACTAGACGACTGCAATACGGAACAGGCCAAAACAGTGGCCGAACATATTCGCGATCGAGTCTCCAAGAACACTATTTTGGCGACGAAAACGCTGATTACGGTTACGGTGTCGATCGGCGTCGCCACCACATCGTCCAATACGGGCATTATGGCACGCGATCTATTGAAAATGGCGGACGAAGGGATGTACCAAAGCAAATCGGCCGGCCGGAACTCTATACAGCATATGGGAACAAATACGTGACGACTCCAGACTCCACCGACCCAGGTCCTGATACGAATCAGGAACGGCGTCCATTTACTCGGCTGGGTCTACGGCCGGAACTACTAAAAGCCATCGAATCCATGGGATTCGAATTGTCCATGCCGGTGCAGACTCAGGTACTTTTGAAGGGCAAAGACCGAGACCTGATCGTGCAAGCTCGTACGGGTAGCGGCAAAACGCTGGCCTATGGCTGCACCATTCTACAGCATGTCCACACAGGCATACGTGAACACCAGGTATTGGTCATCTGCCCGACGCGGGAACTCGCCGCGCAGGTAGCAGAGGAAATGGAACTTCTAGCCCGCGAACTCGATCTACGTACGGCGGTCATCACTGGCGGAGCCAGTTTCCACACCCAGCTATCTGCACTAAAGAACGGCGCCTCGATTATCTCGGGCACACCCGGGCGACTTCTACACCATCTGAAAGAACGCAATCTAAAAGCCCACCAGATCAAGTATGTGGTCCTGGACGAAGCGGACCGGCTCCTCGACATGGGCTTTCGCGACGATCTTGAGCTGATTTTACACCAGCTTAAGAACCGGGAACGCACCATCATGTGCAGCGCTACAATGCCCGCTTCCGTGGATTACCTGGCCAATAAGCATACCAATGACCCCGTAGAGCTTACGATTGATGGCGGGCATGATGCGCATAGTGACATTACCCATAAACTCTATGTGGTGCCGGGGACTCGCCGTTTCGATGGATTCTTAAACGTCGCGAGATTCGAAAATTGTGAACGAGGCATTATCTTCTGTTCCACAAGACGCGAGACAATGGCCTTATTTGAGCGGATGAAAGAAACCGGTTTTAAAGTGGGTATCCTCAGTGGAGAGATGCCGCAAAAGCGGCGTGACCGCATGTTGGATCGATTCCGACGCAACCACCTCTCCTTTATGGTGGCTACGGATGTGGCCGCCCGAGGTCTGGATGTCGAGGGATTGACCCATGTGTTCCATTATCGAATCCCCCAGGACGCCGAGAGCTATGTCCATCGAAGCGGGCGAACGGGACGTGCGGATCAGACCGGCATCAGCGCAGCTATCATCTCCCCTACGGAAGTTGGTGAGTTCCAGAAGCTAATCAAGAGCCTGCCTGCGACCTTTGCTGTGTACCGCGTACCTGAACTGGGTGACTTTGAAGCAGACGGGCAAACAGATACCCATGATGTAATCCCCAATCTGCAGAAGACCCTGACGACCGAATATGAGCACGCAGAGCGACGAACTCTGGGGAGCATGGAGGTGCTTAAGTCCTGGTTCAAAAACTCCGAGGCGGTAGGCGGCCTTGTGGGCCAGGAGGCAACCCAGCAACAGCCCGCCGAGACAAAAAAGGCATCGCCCTGGAGTGGCCCTGTGATCGACTTACGAAAAGGACGTCGTTAAGGGGCACGAAAATCCGTTACAAAACCTCTTGACACCTAGCGCGTCCCGATCGAGGATGCGCCAACGGCCAGGGCGCAGCGTTACGAAATTACCATTTTGTATGGGCGCAAAAAAGCCATATGCATGGGAGAAAACAGATGACAACAGATGCACAATCCATTCGCGACGGTAGCGTGGTTCAAATCCACTTCAAACTGACCACTGATTCTGGCCAGGAGATTGAATCTACCGAAGGCTCCGAGCCAATGTTATACCTGCACGGTGCCAACAACCTCATGCCCGCTCTGGAGGCACACCTTACCGGACTCACCGCAGGGAAAAATCTGGATGTCACCCTGGCACCAGAAGACGGCTTTGGTGAGCGCTCTGGTGATGGTCCCCAGGCCTGGCCCCGCACCGCCTTTCCAGCCGAAATCGAGCTGGTCCCTGGCATGCAATTTACGGCAACAGCGGAGAACGGTGCAGACGAAGACTATTGGGTGTTGGGAACGGAAGACGAGATGGTCTACGTCGATACAGACCATCCTCTGGCCGGAGAATCCCTTCGATTTGTTATCGAGGTCATCAGCGTTCGCGCAGCGACAGAAGAAGAAGTCGCCCATGGGCATCCGCACGGACTCGACGGGCACGCAGCACACTAATCTCCTTTGTGCAGTAGCCATCCGCTGGTCAAGAACGAATAGAAAATGCCATAGTGGCATCATTGGTCTCGAACGACTTTCTAAAACGGCTTGAACCTGGAAGGTAAAATGCGAAAGGGTGTTCTGATTTTCCTGTCCCTGGCTGTAGTGGCGTCCTTCGCCTGCAGCAAGAAAAAGAATCCTGCACCGGTCACTGGTCTCGACATAGCGGAGACCCAGCCGGATATCCCACCGGTGGATACAGGGGCTCCCTTTGATCCCATCAAAGCCGCCGAGCTGGAGGATCAATTCATCGGCCTGTTAACGAATAACCCCGACGAGGCCCGCATTGGAGACCTCAAAGATGCGATCTGGCAGCTGGGTAAACTCCGTTCGCAAAAGGCCCTGCCAGCTGTATTGCGCGCACTCTTTATTGATAATAACGCGGGGGAGACGACAGCTGACACCGCACGAGTAGCACTTGGCCGAATCCAGAATGGCGTATTGGAGAGTATTGAGACGATTTTCGCGGGCAAAGATGACGAATTCCTTGCCTGGACCAGCACCAATAAAACACCGGAATGGGAGTGGCGTTTTGGCCCCAGTCTCATTGTAACTCTTCACGATATCCGGCAACCGGGAGCCGCCAAAGTTATCCTGAACAACCTGATCGCCGAGTTCCCCAATATTCGAGAGATTGATGAATCCTCGCGGCGTACATTCGCTCGGCTCATAAAACGTAGATGGCAACGGGGTGCCATCGCCCTCGCCGACTATCGAGATGACTCCATTCTTCCAAAACTGATTAAGTCTGCGTCCGATCGAAGCGCAGATACATTGCTTAGGAAACGTTTGATCTGGTCCCTCGCTATGATGGGCACCCCCGCGGCACGAAAGGGGATGTTCACAATCTACGCCAAAGAGCCTCACGATCAGGTTCGGACCCACTTTATGGAGAGCATCGTCCTTGGTCTGCATCCAGACGATATGGCAACCTTTGAAGAAAAGATTCGAAAACCAGGCTCTGAAGAAAAACAGGTTGGATCCCAGCTGACGGACAATCGTCGTATCAAAGCACAATTGGAATTAATCGGTGAGTGCCAGAAGGACATCAGCTGCTATATACGAGTCCTACAGTCCGAAGGTCAGATGAGCCTCAATGATATGTTCCGCAAGGAAAAAGCAGCGCTATTTCTGGCGCAGCAGACACCTGCCCAGGATCAACACTTTCAAATCGCCCTCGAGGCTCTGAAGAAGACTCCTTCCAGAGCGGCCAATCTTCGCATCTACCTATTTCTAGCGATCGCAAACCACGCCAACTCCCAACATCTTGATGCGCTAAAAGAGTACTATGGAGAGCTGGCTCGTGACGAAACTCGGGCATCCATGGGCCCCGAGCTGCGTATGCTCGCGATCCACCTGGAACCACGCTAGACCATCGAATTCCACGGTTTCTCGATTCCCTCCAAAGGCTCGTAGCGCTTGTATGACCGGAGCAAATAGAGCCTCGATTTCTGGCGCCGTAGAGCGGGAGGCCTTATAATTACAGCAGCACCTCTTGGGGGGGGGCGATGTCTATCTATTGTACCAAAGGACTCGATACACGCTTCGTCGGTGTATGGCACGCATATGGCTGAGAACCCACAGGACACAGATCAGGTTCAGCAACCTGCGCCGGGAACGGCAACGAATACAGCTGATCCAAAATCGCTTGAAGAGAAAAAGCGCAGCCGATTCACGTTTACGATGACGCGGAGCACTCTTCAATTCATAACAGGGTTCGGAGCTGCAATTCTCATGGCTGTCTCTATCCTGTTCCCATGGCATGGTGGTGTACCGGCCGAGAGCAATGACGGCGTAGCCCTTGGGCCGATTACAGGCTTTGAGATCTGGCCGGGGACCGCCGGTCTTTTTCTTGCCCTTGCCGTATGTATTCTGGTCTACCGGACACCACGGTGGGTCACACTTCCAGCGACTCTTGGGTTGATGT
>PBVT01000097.1 GCA_002728755.1 Myxococcales bacterium | reverse complement strand
AATCCAGTCATGCACATCGTGATGGTAAACGAGTACCTGACTAAAAACCCTTTGGTCAGCGTTCCGACTGTCCGCCACGATGTTGCTACGGCGGGTGCCGCGTCACGCGTTTTTCCCATCACCCGATCTTGGACGACATCCAATTTGCACGCCGGGCAATTTACGGCCGCTTGTGGCGTGCTCGTATACCGGGGTGACTTGTTGCCACACGATTACCACGGGAACGCATTCACGTGTGATCCCACGGGGCACCTGGTGCACCGAGAGGTCATGCATCCACACGGAGTCACGTTTACCTCCCAGCCAGCTCGAGAAGGCAAGGAATTCTTCGCTTCGCGCGATGAATGGTGTTCGCCGGTCAACCTGGAATTGGGGCCGGATGGTGCCCTGTATGTTGTCGACATGTACCGAGCTGTGATTGAACATCCCGATTGGATGCCGGAAGAGCTGCGCGATCGTTTGGATTTGCATCTGGGAAACGAGCACGGACGTATTTATCGAATACGATCCCAAGTCACCGATCATTCTCGCTCAACACCAGAACTCAGCACGGCAAAGAATACGGAACTCGTCCAGTACCTGTCGCATCCCAATGCCTGGTGGCGAGAAACTGCGTCCCGTCTGTTATTGGAACGAGACGAAGCTTCTGTCCACGAGAGTCTGCGGAAGGTCGTGCGAGAACAGCAATCCTCGCTGGCAAGAATTCACGCACTTTGGCTACTGCAGGGACTCAGGTTGCTGAACGAGCAACTGCTGTTTGAAGCCAGTAACGACGAGGACCCGCGAGTCCTCGAGCAGGTTGTAGCACTGAGCGAACCGTATGTCCAATCAAAGGGTCGTTTGCGAGACAGGATAAAATCGTTCTGCCAACATGACGATGCTCGTATCCGGTATCGAGCCTTATTGGCCCTAGCACCAGTTTCGCTTGTTTTTTCAGACTTTGTCGACGAGTGGGAGATGCGGGCTGCGCTGATTGCCGTGGGAACTCGTGCCGGCGAAGTCTTGGCCGAAACGTTACGGAATGCTGCAGAAAACCCGACAGAAAAAACGAATCGTGCTGGGGACCATGCCGAGTGGACGATGCAGCTTGTGTCGTTGGCGGCGTCGACGAACGACGAAACACAGCGATTGGATGCTGCCAGTGTGCTGCTGGCGGAATCATCTTCGCGTGCTGCCGTGATCCGTTTCCTACATGAACTCACGCGGCATGGAATTTCCGTGACGTCGTTTCGTGACAAGCTCAAAGCCGATGAACAGCGTGCCTTGGACCAGCTATTTGCAGAAGCACACGATGCTGCCGCCTCCCAAGAGGCGACAACCGATGAGCGCATAGAAGCCATCGGTTGCCTGTCGTTGGACAGGACCGCACGAACTTCGAAAGTTCTAACAGAACTCGCGATGCATGAGGCCGACCCGGAATTGCGTTCGGTTGCCATCGACGCCCTTGCTGGCCGAACGGACCTGTTTCCTTGGGAGCAACTGTTGTCTGAGTTTTCCACCGAATCACCGCAAATACGTCGTCGTGTACTGTCGGGTGTCTTGCGCAGCAAAGATCGCATTGAATTGCTGATGGAACAGATCGCGCGTGGTCGCATTGCCAGTTCTGAATTGGAATCCCATCAAGTCAATCAGCTCGTCCAACATCGGGATTCACAGATCAAAGCACGGGCCACGGAACTCCTGGCGGCTGCCGTACCGCAAGATCGTCAACAAGTGTTGGCTGAGTACCGCAGCGTGCTGAACATGTCCGCAGACGCGCAGCGAGGTAAACAAATCTTTAAGAAGCATTGCGCTGTGTGTCACAGAATTGACGATGTGGGAGTGGATGTTGCCCCGGATATTTCTGATTCACGGGTGAGAAGCGGCGAGCAATACTTGACTGATATTCTCCAGCCTAATCGCGCCATCGATGCGAATTATGTCGACTACAGTTTGGTCACCGAAGACGGCCGGATTTTCCGTGGTATCATTGCGACGGAGACAGCGACATCCGTCACATTAAAACAACCCGAAGGAAAAACATACACGTTCCGGCGGGATGAGATTGAAGAGCTTCGATCCAGTGGCACTTCGTTGATGCCAGAGGGCATGGAAAAACAGATATCGCACCAAGACATGGCCGACCTGATCGCGTTTATCAAGAATTGGCGGTATTTGGATGGCCGCACACCACTGCGTGGATCTTCGCGCTAAATGCACCGTCGATCAAGTGAGTGCCGCGCTTGCCTGCGACTCTTTCTCTAACCACCCTGGAAGTTGAGCTGCGTAACTTTGAGCTTCAGCAGCAAAGTCGACTCCAACCATTTCTTGCCAGGCTTCGATCAACCGTCGATATACCGGTCCGGCTGAACCGTCGCCCACCTGTTGACCCTCGAAATGAGAAGCATGAACGGCACCGAACGGTGTCGAGGTGCAGAAAATTTCGTCCGCCTGTAACGCTTCTAGACGCCCCAGATTACATTCGTGTACTTCGATGTCGAGCGAACGTGCGATGTCGATGATGGCACCACGAGACACTCCGATCAGGATGTTGCGCGGTTCGGGAGTCAACAATGCGCCGTCACGCACCAGAAAGATGTTCCAACCGGGACCTTCTGCCAGGTATCCATCAGGGTCCAGCATCACTCCGAATACGTTTCCCATACGGGCGCCTTGCATGATGGCCATCTGATAGTGCATGCGGCTACGCGTTTTGGCTCTGGGATCGAGCAAGTGATTGGGGATGGCATGTTGTGCGACGATGGCGACTTGGACGCCATGTAGGATCTTTTCTGCCATCCCGCCCACGTGCGAAACCAAAGGCCAGCAGTTGATGGATACCGTCGGAGCAATCCCTTGGGGAAAAGCTGGACTGTAAACTCCCAGTGGTCCTCGGGAAACGTTATGCATAATTTGCCAGTCGAATTCGTCAGATTCGGTCGGTAAATTTCGCTCCAACGTTTCCAAGCTCTGTTGCTTCATTTGCTCGATGGTCAGGCCACAATCAATTTCTAGCAGTCGAAGTGAATCGTACAAACGATCAATATGTTCGTCCAACCGGAACAGTTCTTGGCGATAGGTGCGTGTCATTTCGAAGGCCATATCTCCGAACATCAATGCCGAATCAAAAATCGAGACTCGTGCTTCGGATTCGGCGACAAATTTACCGTTCAAATAGACTACGCGGTTTGCCATCATACGTCTCCATAACGATTTAATCTCAGACCCAAGCAAAATCTACCATATAGCTCACGAACGCGGTCCGCAAGCAGTAGAAAGTGAAAAACTGTGGCAATGAAAACGAGGCTTTAGGGGAACCACTTTGAATTTCAAATTGACCAACTATAGAAAGGTAGACCAATAGTCGCCTGTCTCCATTGGGATGGCTCGTGGCTGCACAAGTGAGTCGACGGTGCTCATCGTGGGTTTGAGGTGTTTTTCAAGATTCTGAAGGATAGTGTCCCATACCACTCACGTGGGAAACCTTGCTTTTGCTCTGGGGACTCTTCAGGGATTCGAATGGCTCCTCCTACTTCTTCTTAAGGATGTCAATGAGAGATATTTCCACTCAGATTCTTCGACACTACGCTTCCGCAGAATCATACGAAAAGAATATGTTTCCACAGGGACACATTGCCAGACTTCTGGTTGATTTGTCACAAAACCAACAAACTAGATTCCCAAGGCCTGCCAGATCCGTTCATCATCAAGTCCATCGGCGATAAACGCTGCTCCCGAAAAATCATGATGCCGGCTGTGTTCTCCGGGAACAGCCACCGCCATGGTGCCGGCGGCTACTGCAGATCCGCAGCCGTTTTGACTGTCTTCGAGTACCATGATGTTGCGAGTTGGCATTCCCAGTTGTTCGGCAGCAGTCAGGTAAATCTCCGGATGAGGTTTGCCGTTTTTCACATTTTCTGATGTCAGGACGAATTGAAATCGTGGGCGAATCTCAAATTTGTCCAGGATAGGATCCACGTTATTGCGACGGCTACTGGTTGCGATGGCCAATGGGATCTGATGAGACTGCAAGGCGTCAAGTAATTCCCAAAGTCCTCTCATCGGGACCAGATCCGTTTTAATCAGTTCGGCAAAGATCTGATCGGTTTCGTTGCGAAGTTGTTCAACGGTGTCGGACAATTGCCGCCGTTCGATCATGATGGCCAGCGATTCGTCACTTTTGCGGCCCATCATGTCATGAAGTAGGTCGTCCGTCAGTTGTTTTTGGCGACGTTCTAGGATCTGTCGGGCCGTTTCGGCATACAGGGTCTCGGTGTCGAACATCAGACCGTCCAGATCGAAGACGACTGCGACAAGGGATGAAGTGCGTGTTGTGTTCACGGTATCGGGGAAGTGTGGTAGGTGCAACAAATGTTTGTTGGGAAGCGAACTTTCTAGTCCTAGTCCGCACGATCGTTTGTGCAGTGAAGCATAACGTTGGTGCAATAGCCTGCCAATTGGCAGCATGCTCAGGGGGCTGTGGCGAAACCGGCCGCTGCGCTAGATTTAGGATACAGCTGCCCTCTCTTTGCTGCAGTTAGTAACAGTAATCTGGAACGTGATTTCGACGAACCGTCGTGGGTCGGGAGCCTAGAGCGCGACTTGGTGTCGCGACTCGACCAGATTCATCAGACCACCCGCCCGCAGCATCCCCAGTTAGGTGCGCGCATCGCGAGTTACGAGCTGGCTGCACGGATGCAGTTGGAGGTGACTGATGCGCTCGATTGTTCTGATGAAACGCAGAACACGCTCGATATGTACGGGATTGGCCAGGAGGTAACCGATTCGTACGGAAAGCGTTGCCTATACGCGCGCCGCTTGGTGGAACGTGGTGTACGGTTTGTCCAGTTGTTTATTGAAAGACAAATCTGGGATAACCATACGAATCTGGGACCCGGCTTGAAGGACGCTTGCATGAAAACGGATCAACCGATTGCCGCGCTGCTAAAAGATCTCAAGCAACGTGGATTGCTCGACAGCACGTTGGTCGTCTGGGGCGGCGAGTTTGGCCGGCTACCGATTGCCCAGTTGCCGGAGGACAGAGACGTTATGAAAGCAGGGCGAGACCATAATAAGAACGCCATGGTTACCTGGATGGCGGGTGGTGGAGTCAAAGGAGGAATCACGTACGGTTCGACCGATGAACTTGGTTTCGCGGCCACCGAAAACAAGATCACCGTTCCGGATTGGCATGCCACGATCTTGCACCAGTTAGGCATGCACCACGAGGAACTCTATGCCATACGCAATGGACTGCGTGAACGATTGACAGGCGTCGAAGAGGCACACGTTGTGCACGACATTCTGATGTGATACCTACCCGATGAACCTCATTGGGGAACTCGCTTATCTACACTGCCGTCGACGATGCTACGAGGGCGTACTGATTCTCATCTTATCATTGAGATCTTCTGCTTATTCTTTAAAGACTGGTGATGTGAGACGAGGCTATCGTCTAATGGACATGCAAATAAGTGAAGGTCATCGAGCAGCACAAAAATTGCAGTTGTTAGCGATAACCGCCGTTATCTGGGTCATCCTTGGGGGGAGCAAACTAGCAGGTGTTAGTGAGAGATATATGAATTTGAATTAGCAAGTTGCTAGGATAGCATCCAACTTGTGCTTTGGCCTTTGCCAGTTCAATGTTTCACTATGAGCATAGCTGTTTAATTTTCCAATGTTCTCGGATGGCGATGGTACAATGAATGGTGGTTAGGCATTACGGGGAACTGGTTGTTACGTCATTGAAAAATTGATGGTGTGATCCTAGAAGTGGGTGATTGTCGGATTGGAAAGCCGTCTGTCTACCTGGACATACTTGAGAGAGTGGATGGGGACAGTTCGATGTTCACCTCCCAATTTTGAATTCTCGGACGGCGAAAGTAATTTACGGTCCGAAGATCAATTGTTTAGTGAGTGAGGAGTTGTACGTGCTTGTGGTGTCGATGTGTATCTTCTGGATTGCGGTAGTAGCAGTAACTTATCCTTACTTTGTCTATCCATTTCTTCTTTTGTTGATTCGTCCTTTTGTGGTTGATCCGGCGAGTCGGCTGGATGATTCTTATCAGCCGAGCGTCTCGATCATCCTGGCTGCCTATAACGAGCAAGATTGCCTAGCCGCAAAGTTGGAGAACTGCCTCGGGCTCGAATACCCTGTCGAGAAATTAGAAATTCTTATTGGATCGGACGCTTCGAAGGATCATACTAATCAGATTGCAGAGTCTTTTGTGTCGCGAGGCATACGATTTTTTTCCTACCAGAATCGACGGGGGAAAATGTCGGTTGTTAATCGTTTGGTGGCCGAAGCGACGGGAGAAATCTGTGTTTTCTCTGATATCTCCGAACTTTTTGATCGAGACGTCATTCACAAACTGACGCGTCATTTTGCAGATCAAGAGATTGGTGCGGTTACGGGAAATCACTTATACAATCTGGAAAAAACAGGATTGGGGTTAGGTACTCGATTTTACTGGCGGTTCCAACGATTTTTACAGTCGATCGAAAGTCGACTTTCCACCATCTGTATGTGCGACGGTACGATCTATGCAGTTAGGCGAGAGTGGTATCTGCCTCCCGTGAACAACACGATTAACGACGACGTGGCTGTACCTCTGGGAATCATCCTCAAGGGAAAGCGGGTGATTTTTGAAGCGGAAGCAATTGCCCGAGGGAATGTTTTGCGTCAGACACGGCAGTTTTTTCGCCAAAAGATCCGTAGTCAATCGGGTAAGTATCAAAATTTTGTCAGGTTTCCTCGGATGTTTTTTCCCTGGCCGTTTATGCGATTTTGGATTTATTGGTCTCATTCGGTGATGCCGGTGTTGGTTCCCTGGTTTTTGTTGGCTCTGCTCATTTCCAACGTGACTGTGGTCCGGACAGGAGGATCCGTTTGGTTTAGCTATTTCTTGGCGCTGCAAGTCACGTTCTACCTTACAGCCGTTTGGGGCCTTTTGGCCAATCGGCTCAACTGGTACCTGCCGGTAATCTCTGGCGTGACGGCACTTTCGTT
>PBVT01000096.1 GCA_002728755.1 Myxococcales bacterium | reverse complement strand
GAACCTGCACCTGCGCCAGAACCTGCACCCGAACCAGCTCCTGCGCCTGAACCAGCTCCTGCGCCCGAACCAGCTCCTGCGCCGGATGCTCCTGAAGAAGGGGGTAATACCCCATGATCGCCAAGCCACAGGACTTGCGGTTCAACACCCTCCGAATCGGCGAAATTTTCGTTGAGAGAGGGTGGTGTACGGCAAACGCTGTAGACCGTGCCCTAGCGGTTCAATCTGAGCGCGGTGGAAGACTTGGAGAGATCCTGATTTCGCAGGAGGAGATCACAGAAGATCAGCTCCTCTCTGCTCTCTCGCTTCAGTCGGGGATTGAGCTCATAACAGAACTGGATCCAGAGGCGATCGATCCGGGCCTGGTTCGAGATATGAATATGGCCTACGCCCGCGACAACCTCTTTCTTCCGATTGAGCAGGGCCCACATTCCCTTCGTGTCGCAATTCATGACCCGTTCAACACCTTTGTCCTGGATGATCTTCAGGTGATGTTCGCCCAGGAAGTCGAACCCGTACTCGTTCCAGAGAAAGTCCTATTGGACACGGTACACCGGGTCTTCGATCGACGATCGGCCGCCGATCAGGTCGTGGATGAAATGGCCGAAGCCGACGTGGGTGTACTGACCCTCGACCTGGAGGAGTCCACTCGCGATATCCTTGAAGAGGAGGGAGAGGCTCCCATCATCCGACTGGTGAACAGTGTTCTGAACCAGGCGGTTAAGGAGCAGGTCAGTGATATTCATATCGAGCCTTTCGAAAAAGAGATCGTCTTTCGATTCCGAAAGGACGGAGTGCTGCGAGAGATCGCCCGTGCACCACGACGATTTCATGCCTCGATCTCCAGTCGAATCAAGATCATGGGCAAACTGAATATTGCCGAGAAACGAATCCCCCAGGATGGTCGTATTCGCATCAAGGTCGCCGGTAAAGATGTAGACATTCGTCTCTCTACTGTCCCCACCGGTCACGGCGAACGGCTCGTTATGCGTCTTCTGGACAAATCCTCTACCGTTCTGGATCTGGTCCAGCTCGGTATGTACGAGCATCACCGGGCAACATTCGAAAAATGTATCTCCAGGCCCCATGGTATTGTCCTGGTTACCGGTCCTACGGGTTCTGGTAAGACGACCACATTGTACGCCGGCCTGGTGAAGATCAATACGGCCGACATCAATATTCTGACCATTGAAGATCCGGTCGAATACCAGATCCCTGGTATTGGACAGATGCAGGTAAACCCAAAGATCGGTTTCACCTTCTCCACCGGCCTTCGAGCCATTCTTCGTCAGGACCCAGACGTCGTTCTCATTGGTGAAACTCGTGATCTGGAGACCGCTGAGATCGCCGTACAGGCCTCTCTCACCGGTCATCTGGTGTTTACAACCCTGCATACGAATGATGCAGCCGGTGCATTTACTCGTCTGGTGGATATGGGAGTTGAACCCTTCCTCATCGCATCGACCGTACTATGCGCCCAGGCTCAACGCCTGGTTCGTAAAATTTGTACTGAGTGCCGTGCACCATTCCAACCGACGGATGTTGATCTTCAGTTGCTCGGTATTGAGAAGAAAGATGTTCGTAAAGACGCGACCTTCTTCAAGGCCGTCGGTTGTGACGAATGCGCCCAGAGTGGGTATCGGGGTCGACTGGGGCTCTTTGAGATCCTCGAGGTGAGCGACGAAGTACGCCAACTGATCCTCCAGAAAGTCGACGCCCAGACCATTAAGAAAAAGGCCCGCGAACAGGGAATGAAGACCCTACGTGATGATGGCGCCGATAAGGTAATGGCCGGGCTGACAACCATCGACGAAGTCCTCCGTGTAAGCCAGGAGGACAACGACTAAGCCATGCCGATCTACGCCTACAAAGGAATCGACAGCCGGGGCAAAGAAGTCAAAGGCAATGTGGACCTCGAGAACCATCGCCTTCTGCGGCAGCACCTCAAAGGCAAAGGTGTCTTCTTAAAGGAATTCCGAGAGGCCGACGCCAAAGGCCGGCGTGGGTTCGGCAGAACCGGGAAGAAGTCCCAGAGTGCGGACGGCGGCGTTATGGGTAAGGAGCTGCGGTTCGGCAGTCTCTTCGGGAGCGTAAAGCCTATTCACGTCGCGGAAGCAACCCGGCATATGGCGACCCTGGTCGGGGCCAGCATTCAGGTAACAGAAGCCTTGCAGGCCGTCGTAACACAGATCGAGAACACGCGGCTCAAATCAGTACTCTCGCAGGTGCGCACAGCCGTAATGGAGGGGGCATCCTTTACAGACGCTCTTGCGCAGCACCCAAAGGTCTTTCCCAAGCTCTACGTGAATATGGTGCGCGCTGGTGAGTCGTCGGGAACGCTCGACGTCGTCCTCAATCGTCTAGCAGACCTGCTGGATGATCAGGTGAAGTTGCGAGCCAAGGTCACGGCAGCCATGACCTACCCCCTGGTGATGGCGGTCGTCGGTGGCCTGGTTGTAGGTATGTTGATGATTATGGTCGTTCCCAAGTTCGAGGTCATGTTCGAACAACTGGACGCCCAGCTACCGTTACCAACACGGTTGATGATCGGGCTGAGTAAGTTCCTCTCGAGCTGGTGGTGGTTAATGATACTCAGCATCGTGGCGTCGGTGCTGTTGTTCCAGAATTGGAAACAAACCGAATCGGGTGAACGAGCCTGGCATCGCTTTATCTTGAATCGAGCCTTTGTAGGTACCTTGATGCGCCAGATCGCTCTGGCACGGTTCTGCCGTACCTTCGGAACCCTCCTTCGCTCAGGCGTCCCCCTCTTAACGGCCCTCGAGATCGTAAAAGCCATCATTGGAAACCGTATTCTCGAAGAGGTCATCGACCAGGCATTGATCGAAGTCCGCGAGGGGCAGTCTCTGGCCGTACCACTCCGAGCCAGTGGAGAATTTCCTCCGATGATCTGCCAGATGATCGATATCGGAGAACAGAGTGGAACCCTCGAAGAAATGCTGATCAAGGCGGCCGACGCCTACGAAATTCAGGTGGACTCCAAGTTGTCGGCTCTCACAGCCCTGCTTGAGCCCCTGATGATCGTCATTATGGGTGGCTTTGTTGGAGTCGTGGTCGGGTCCATCCTGCTGCCAATCTTGGATATGAGCAAAGCGTTCCAGGGCGCTCGTTAAGCCCCCGTTCAAAAAATTCTACAACCCAGGGAGAAAAAATCATGATGCATCCAAACCTTGAAGCCGTCGCTGATGGCCAGACCCGCCGTCAACTGGCGCGTCGAATGCACCCCCAACAAGGTATGACTCTGATCGAGATTCTGGTCGTTCTGGCCATTATCGGCATGGTCATGGGTGGTCTCGTCTTTGCCTACGGTGCTTTGTTCGCCGATAGCCAGGAAGATGTCGCGCGCGCCCAGGTGACCACCATCGGCAACATCCTTCAGACCCGTTGTAACAGCCCTCGTGGACTGCCAGAGAGTCTTGAAAACCTTTCCGCGTTGAAGAAGTCCCAGCTCAAAGATCCCTGGAAGCAGGAATGGCATTACGACTCGAGCGCCGACTGCGATGAGATCGTCTTTTGTAGCAATGGCAAAGATAAGAAACAGGGGTCAGGAGACGACATCTGTTTCGCTGAGGAATAGAGGTCCCACCCGGTGTTGATCCCACGAACAGGACCCACGAGAGGACGACCAGCCGCACACGGTTTCACCGTATTCGAGCTCATGGTCGTATTGGGGATTATCGCCTTATTTCTGGTGGTCATCCTTCCTTCGGTAGGTTTTGTCCGGGAGAACCAGGTAGCTACGTCGGCCTACAAGATCTCGGCCCATCTTCGAACCATGTACGAACGGTCCATCAATGAGGGGGTGCCCTATCGGATGACCATCGATATGGATGAAAAGAAGGTCGTGATCGAGAAGGCCGACAACCCTCCCTGTGGTGCGGGACTGACCCTGAACGAAAACGCCAACACCCGCTTCAAAAAGCTGGCCCAGAAAGAAAAGGAAGCCAAAGAGAAGAAGGTGGCCGAAGAAGGGCCGGAAGGCGGCGAGGTGGATTATAGTAAAGGGACCACGGTGCGAGAGTTCACGCTTACGAAGCATGTGAGCATCGTTAAGGTGGTCACCCAGGCGAACCCTGTCCCTCTGGAATCCGGCACCATTTCCGTACATGCCTTCCCCTGGGGAGTTGTAGAAAAGGCTATTGTGGTTGTGGGATTGGAAGACAAAGAGGACTCTGAACTCTACATCATTACACAGCCCTATCTTGGACGTGCCCGCGTACGCTCCGATGTGGATATAACGAAGGAGATGCGCCTATGAGCTCTCCTCGTCTCCACAGAGCCGCCAGTGGGACGGCCGGCTTTACCCTCCTCGAGCTGATGGTCGCAGCGGCCGTCTTGTCGGGGGTAATCGCCAGCATCGGCCTTATGTTCACCACCTCGTCGGCGATGACAGCCTCGAGGAGCCGTATTCTGGTCGCCACACAGCTCATGCGCGGGCTTATCCTCGATATTGAGGAATACGCCCAGCAGGAATATTACGATTCCAGCGCGACTCCAGAGGAGCGGGAGTTCCCGTCGGACGTGGAAGGGGCCTCCTGCGATGAGTATGTCCCCGAGCCGTTCAACGGTAAGGGCGGCGAAGAGTGGGCCCCTGCCACATATAGCTGTACCTACGACCTGGTGGGGATCGATCCGGACATCGAGATTCAGTCGGCCCTAGACTCCGAGGCGCTATCGTCCCTGACCAATAATGTACAAGAGAACGGAGGGGGTGCCTCAAGCAAACCCAATCTGGAGCTTCTACAGCAGAGCAATATGATGAATATGGCGTCCCTTCTACCGCTGATGGGGAGCGCCGGTATTCAAGTACAGTCCGTATGTAGCATCAACCCGCTGATGCTCATACAAAGCATCGAAGGGATGACCATGTTCTTCCCTGAGGTCATCAATCTGGCATCAAAACAGATTCGCAAGCTCACCGTCCGACTGGTCTACAAGGACGAAGGTGAAGATTACACCATGGCGGTGGAGACCTTCATTACTGCGGATGGTCGAGGAGAGATTGATCAGCTCGAGAAGCTGGAAAACATCACCAATTCGCTCGGGAACCCCGGAACCTCTACTCCCCCAACTGGAGGGATCAAATGAGGTCCAATCGACAAGCGGGCTTCTCCGTATTGGAGATGGCGGTGGCGATGGCCATCTTTTCGATGGTGGGCCTGGCGATGGCCAGCGCGTTTCAGATGGTGGATTCCGGCGGCGGAACCCTCCGGATTATGCAGGACCGAATGGCGGAAGGTCGGGTGGCTATGCATCATCTGACCCGCGATCTATCCATGGCCTATCTAAGCACTCATGTACCGATCGACCCGGTCAGTAAGCAGCCCGATAAGATGGGAATTCGTCAGATCACATTCTTCAATGGAACCTCCGATAGCGTTGATTTTACGACTCTGGCTCATCGCCGACTGGTGCGCGGAGCCCGGGAAAGCGACCAAGCACAGATCGGCTACTACCTTGATCGCGTCGATGGCGAACCGGTGCTGATGCGTAGCGTAAAGAGCCCACTGGACGACTCCGATAACCGCGGCGAAGGGTTTGTCGTCTGCCGTGGAGTGGAGGAGTTCAAGCTGGAATACTGGGACGCCCGCGGTGGAGAGAAGGAAGGGCGATGGGAGGACGACTGGAGCGCAGAGCAGTCCGAGCTCCTCGAATCACTGGAGCCACAGGAAGGCTACCTGGTCGACGAGGAAGAAGCCGAACAAAAACTCGACCTTCTCCCCTATCGAGTACGAATCAGCCTGGTGTTGAGCATCGATGACGACTCCAATGTCCGCTTCCAGGCCCAGACGCCCATCTATCTACGCAGGGCCTTCAAATTCGATGCATTGAGTAAATCGGGCTCCTCCAAAGGCGGATCGATGCCCGGAAGTACTCCAAGGACAATGCCGGGAGGAATGCGATGAACCGGCCGATGTCCAATCTACGCAATGCCGGGCAAACCTGGCTTCAACTGGTTCATGACCGGCCTACGAGCGGAAAAAGAAACCGTGAACAGGGGATGGCCCTGCTCATGGTCATTACCTATATGGCGATTCTACTTCCCCTCAGCATGCAACTCATGGAAGAGAGCGTGGAAGACGCCCAGGTCTCTCGCAATATGGAAGCCGAAGTACACGCCTATTTCCATGCGCGTAGTTCTATAGAGATCGCTCGCCAGGTACTACGAAGCCAGCGGCGTGCCGATACGCTGTTCAAAATGGCTGCCAATATGGGCGTCGTGAAAGGCAATGTACCCAAGCCCCAGTTATGGCCGTTGGCCTGTAAATTCGGCGACATCTTCCAAAGCGGAAAGGTCGAGCTGATGGGAATGCCCATGTTCGATCTCGGCGAACAAAAGGGGATCGGGGTGAGCAATGGTAGCTTCAGTTGCGAACAACCCGAAGCCGAAGATGGCCGCGTCAATGTGAATGACACGACCCGTAAAGACCATATCTATCGACAACTGGTGTTATTGATTCGAGCCCTTTCGGACTTCCAGGAAGTCGACGACACAGAGATTCAAGAGCTGGTTGCAGGTATCATCGACTATATCGACTATGATGAGCAGGCGTCTCAGCCCGAAGGTCCGTTCCTGCGAGAGTCCAGCGGCTCCGAGAGTGATGAGGCAAAGAACGCGCCCCTCGACTCTGTGGATGAGCTCCGGTTGATCGAAGGAATGAGCGAAGAGCTATTCTGCCTCTTAAAGGATCGCGTCACCGTATACATGCCGGAAAAGATCAATGTGAACTCGGCCGACCTCTATGTCTTACGTGTTCTTCTCTGCGACAGCCTCAACAGCGAAGAAGAGCGGATGCTCTGCGAAACAACCCCGAACGGGATCGATGAAGCTCTGGAGTGGTTGGAGGTCTGTCGGCGCCTGAAATGGGCCATGCTATCGCCGCCCTTCAGCACAGAAACACAATTTGGCCAGTTCTTCGCGAAAGTCCCCTACGAGATGTTCCCCCCTCCGAGCATCAGCACATCCGCGTTGAAGAAGAAGATCAGCACCGATGCACGAGTGATCCGAATTAAATCCACGGGGAAGTATCCGATCGGCAAGAAGAAGAACGGCGAATATGCCAACTATGTGACCAAGACCATCGAAGCCGTCATTGATTCCAAAGACGGCCGATATATCTACTGGCGGGAGAACTAACGATGGCACAACGAATTCTAGGGCTTGATGTCGGCGCCAATTCCGTTTGTGTGGCCACCATCGAATCGACACTCCGCTCGGTACGCCTGGTGGGGTTGGATATGGAAACGCTCCATATTCCGCGTACTGAACTACCTCCTCCGGTCCCTGGACGAGAAGAGGACGAAGATTCCGACGCTGTCGCAACACAAAATCATACCGCTCGAATCCAGGCTATATCCGCCGCATTGAACCGTTTGAAGAATCGGGGAGCGCTCGTCGCCGATCATGTGGTCACATCCATTCCCGCAGACCATGTCTATACACGTGTTCTAGATTTCCCCTTCTCCGATCCAAAACGTATCGAAGAGGTCCTCCCCTTCGAACTGGAAGCCCATATCCCGTGCGATATCGAGGATGTGGTGATCGACCACTATGTCCTGAAGACCGACGAAGACGGCTGTACCGTATTTACCGCCGCCGTTCCCATGGACAAGATGGAAGAACACCTCGATGTTCTTAGTGGCGTTGGTATCGACCCGCGGCTCGTCTCCCTGGCTAGCTTTGGCTATAGCAAGTTGCTTCAAATGGACCATGACCAGGCCGATGGAGACGACACTCGATGTGTTGCTGTCGTCGATCTGGGACGTGAACGAACGGACATCACCATCAATCTCGATGGTCGTCTGGCCTTTGCACGCACCATACGGCGCGGCGCCGAACATATGATTCGAACCCTGGCTGACGGACTGGGCGTCTCCACAGAACAGGCCGAGCGATTGATGCTGGCCCATGGTCGCGTCCTGAATAACGAACATCTGGCCGCTCTGGAAACCCAGACCAAGGACGGCGACCCGAACGATAATGCACAGGTATGCCGTCTGATTCGAGCCGGTCTGGCTCCGGTTCTTCGCGATATCAACCAGACCCTGCGAAGTCAGGAACGGGTAAATAATGAGCCTGTTGAGAAACTCCTTCTGGCCGGTGGGCTCTCCAATCTACCTGGGCTGGTGGACACCACCGCCGAACTGCTCGAAGTGCCAACGGAACGACTCAAAGGAATTCCCATCGAATCGTTCAAGGAGAATCTCAGCCCGGAAGAGGCGACGACCTACGCGGAATCCGTAGGCCTGGCTTTAGAGCTCGCCCGGGGAACCCGTAGAGAGACGATCGACTTCCGGCGAGATAGCTTCGCCTATGGTGGTAACTTCCAATATCTGGCGGATCGAGCCGGTGCTATCTTTATGATCAGCCTATTGCTGTTGAGCGGACTCTACAGTCTATTCAGCGCCAAAAAAGACAACCTCGAGGCCATTCGAAATGCGCGCCGCGCAGAGCTGAGCGAGCTGACCGAAAAGATCACGGGCCAGCCCATATCCAACCCATTCGAGGCCATGGATCTGATCGAGAATCCCCCACAAAACCGCTACGCCCGCTATCTTCCGGAGCGGAGCGCCATATGGGCCCTACGAAAAGTAAGTGAAGCTGTGCAAACCGTACGTGAATCCCATGTGGATTCAGACAAACCGAGCAGCCTGGATGGCTCCTCCCCAGGACCCACCAAGCCCGGTGGTCCCTCCTATGGACTCAATGACTTCTCCGCTCCCACCCCGCGTGCCGATGCACCCGAATTTTCCAGACCCTACGATATTGAGATCGACAAGATCGTCATCTTGATGCAGGAAGAATTCACAATGATCGCTGGCGGATCCGGTGAGGTAAAAGGGGCCCGGTCCATCGCGCGGATCGACGGCCACACCAATAATGTAGAGTCACGAGCCAAGTTCAAGAAGCTCCTGAATGATGAGAGCTGCTTTACCGTAACTTCGGACCAGGAAAAGAAACAGCTCACGCAGGATCGCCATACTGGCTGGCGAAAATTCGAGATGGAGGTGTCCATTCGCTGTGATGGCGCCGACCAGGAAGAAGAAAAGAAGGAGCCGACGGCCGATGCACCCCAGGGTTCCGAAGCGGACCCCAAGAAGGGCAAAGAATCCGGAGCGACCGCTCCCTCCAAAGCCCCTGGTACCGGTAACCTCAATACCCAATGGCCCAAACCCGGCCAAGCCAACCAGCCAGGCCCCTCCGGTCCGCCAGGTTCCTCCGGGAGAATGAAGATGATCGATCCTCGACGGAAACCACCAGGAGCAAAGCCCTCCAGGGTCATACAACCCACCCCACTCGATCCGGGCCCCACCAGCCCACGTGGAGGTCTCCGATGAAAATCATCCCCGCACCCATCACGAATCGAGTAAATGAAATCTTCGAACGTATGACTGTTCGGGAAAAGATGCTTCTCGGCATCTTAACCGGAGCCGTCGTATTGGCCGGTATTATCGTGGTTATCGTGCAGAGTAATTCGGCGCTCGAGTCGACCCAACGTGAAATCGCTGATCTGGAACGGTCCATTCGGGTCGTCCATGAGAACGCCAGTAAATACCAATCGGCTCAGCTACAAGAAAAGCTATTCCGTGATGCGGTAGAGCGCAATACTGTATCCAATCTGAGTACCACCATTGATACCATCGCCAAACGCGTGCGAATTACAGATCAAGATTCGCCTGGTACCGGTGGTTCCTTGAACGATGTTCTCGAATATCCGGGCGAAGCAGAGAACAAACGTCGCCCACTGAAGTTCCCCCAGACCAAGAAGGGGAAGAAGATTAAGAAAAAGGACCTGGATAAGTTGAAACCGGGAAGTTTCATTGTCCGGGTAAACCAGGAGGTAAAACTGGATGATCCAGTCAGCCACCAGACGATCTTTGATTTCCTGGCTCTATTGGAACAGTCCGAAAAGCTCCAGCAGTTGAATAAAGCGCGGGATTACAGCCAGGTGATGAAGGATTGGAAGCTCCTTTTTGTTACCTATCTGGAGATCAATGAGAAGTTCGGCCGCCCGGACGTAGCGAAGATCGAACGAATGGTCGTCACCACCTACATCCAACCCTGTGGGAATGGAAAGGTTGAGGGCGACGAGGAATGTGATGACGGTCGCATTGGAAGTAGCGAATGCACACCCAAATGCACGAAACGGAAAAAGAAAAAGTCTTAATCGGGTCTATTGCCTGGGATAACGGAATATGCGTCAGAAAATCATACGAAGTGCTCTTTACGGTGTCGGCTATCTACTGCTGACGGTCGTATTCATTTATTGGACGTTCCCCACCAGTGCGGCACGTGATCTGGTAGAACGCGTCCTGACAACCAAACTCGGATACCAGACGGAGATCTCCTCTCTATCCATTGACGGGCTCTCCGGCATTGGTCTGAAGAACGTAGAACTGATCGGGCGCCCAAAGAAGATTCTGGGCAATAAAGAGCTGAAGAATCCGGAAAAGTACGATCCCAAAACCTATGATCGTCTTCACGACCCCATAACCATCGAGCTTGATTCCGCTTCTCTGAACACCAGTCTATTCGAACTCTTGACCGGAAACCGTAAGAAGGTGAACGCATCGGCCAAGATCAAGGCCTATGGCGGAGAGATCAAGATTGGCCGACTCTCCATAGCTCCCGGGTCGATGGACATGGTGGGCATCCGAATGAAAGAGCTGGATTTTTCGGATCAAAACCCCCTTCGTCTGCTCCTCCCCATGGACCTGCGGGGAGAGCTCTCCGGCAACGCAAAAATGTCCATCACGGGCCGTAACCCCGACGCGGCCGAGATCTCCATCACCTATAAGGACGTTTACTGGTCCTATCCAATCATTCCATGGTCCATGGTCAAACGCTTCCAGGGAAACCGGGCAAATGCCATGAGCGCCCTTGTTCCTGGCACCAATATACCCCTCTGCCCGGCCGAGCTCGGAGATATTGAGATCAAGCTGAAGATCGCAAAGGACGCCAAAGCATCCCGCGCTCGAACCCGTGGAAAGAACCGAAAGAAAGCGAAACCACGGTATATCTTCAGCATTGAGGAATTCAGCGCGTCAGGCCCAGACATCCAGTTCAGCGTAAATAAGGGCAGTCGGATTAATTTTGAGAGAAACCGGCTCAAATCCGGGGCTATCAATCTGAACCTCCGTTTCCAATTCTCGGATGATTATCTGGCGAAAGAATGTGTCCTGGATCCAAAAATGAAAGCCGATCCGGACACCTACAACCTTCAGTTGAAGTACCTTATGTCATCCGGCCATATGAAGCGGTTTACCGACCCAGATGGGTGGACAGGACTCGGCTGCGTCGGTGCAAACCTGAAGCGAGCACGCTGTAATGTGAAACCCGCGGGAAAGGCGAGCACACGCGCCCGCAAACGAACGCGAAATCGAACGAGCGTTCCCGGACGTCCTAGCAAGCCACATCGAAAGAAGGCCATTCGCTCCAAATCGAAAAAACCCCCAACCACACGCCCCTCGTCGCGAACAAGAGAAGCCGATACAGCCGACGAGGAGCTGGATACACCGCGTCGCTCCAACGTAAAGCCGGCCTTCAAGCGGAAGAAATCTTCTCGAGCTGCCCCAAGCCGAGTACGTTCAAGAAATGGTGAACGCCCGGCTATCGATCCCCGAAAGATACAGCCAAGTTTCGTCCCCAACACCCCGATACCCGAACCGATAATCGAACCAGACGAGATCGAAGAGGAGGAGATCGGCGACGACGAAGAGTTAGAAGATGAGGGCGTCGACGAAGAGGAAGAAGACGAAGACGATGAGGACGATGAGGACGATGAGGATGAAGAGGACGACGAAGATGAAGAGGACGAAGAAGAGGACGACGATGAAGAATAGTTTCTGGCCCACACAGGCGAGTAAAAAACCATTGCGCTGGCATCTACCGGCCATCATGTTGATCGCCTCTCTTGCCTTGAGCTGCGCCGCCACAGAAGAGGACGGCGAGACCTGCCCCGCGATTACCCAACCCGATGGGCTACTTCACGGCTATGAATGTACTTCGAACGAAGACTGCCTCTATGGAGTCTGCGACCTGGACGCTCTTGTGACCGGTGGTAGCTTTGGTATCTGCACAAAGGCCTGTGGAACATGCGCCGGTGGCGAATGTAGCGCCGACAACGACTCGAGCCTCGGCCTCTCGTTTACATGCATACGGCCCAAAGATATGGGGTCCCTCTGTGTTCCCCAATGTAACCAGCTCTCCGACTGCACCGCACTGAGCCCCAAGTACACCGACTGCAGTCTAACGCCGCCCAATTACCCGAATGGGACGATTGGGGTGCAAAAGTTCTGTATCGCCACCCCATAATCCAGACGTTCGGATTCGTGGTTTCTACAATGGCGTATCCTCGTGTACCCTTGTGCACACCGGATCATGCCGGGGTTTGTGTTCTCCCCTTGAGCCACCACGTGAATGTCTAACGCTCCTACACCAAAGGTTCTCCTCGTCGGCCACGGCGGCATGGGTCGACTCTATGCCGATGCCCTGCGATCCGCGGGGGCTCTGGCCGGGGTCGTCGTTCGCAGCGAAGCTTCGATGGAGCGACTTTCAAAGTCCATTGCAGAACCGGTGTTCCGAAACCTCTCGAAGGCAATGGAACAACAGGCTCCCGACGCGCTGGCGGTCTTGAGCCCTACGGATGTACACGCCCACCATATTCGCCATGGTATCCGCGCGGGCATCCCGGTGATGGTCATCAAACCGGCGGCGGTTCGGCCGGACACCGCACGAGAACTGAAACAAGAGGCGGACAACGCGGGCATACCTGTCCTGGTCGCCCATGAAGGGGTCTTTGCCCCGGCGTACCGAGCCCTTGAGGAACAGATCCAACAAGGTGCGATTGGTAGCGTGCTTGAAGTCCGCTGGTTGAAAGAAGGCCAGGACCGCCTCTCTGGCGGACGAGACGCGGACCCCATCGATGACGCCACCGAAGGTCGAAATATTGGGCATGTCTACGCGACCGCCATGCATGAAATCTACGTTGCCAACCGCCTGGCCGGCGGAGCTGCTCCTGTAGACGTGGCCGTGCACCACGCCAACGCCTCAATACGGGTTCCAGAACTCGACGCTCTGTTCACCTATCCAGGGGGCCTCCAGTTTCGTCTACGGTACGATGGCCAACCCGACCGGGAATTCCGACGCGGACTACAAGTCATCGGAACCGAGGGAAATCTGCTCTGGTTGGTACAGCCGGGGGCGACAATACTGCGGCGGCGCACGGCGGAGGGGACTCGCGACCTGCCCTTTGTCGGTACCCACACCTCGAACCCCGCCGAACCTGTCATCACCGAGCTGATGGAAATGTTGGGAACAGAGGTTGTGTTCGAAAACCTCGACGCTGGCGCGAACGCGTTACAGGGCGCACGAATCCTCGCCCAGGCGGTCTCGGATCATCTCTCGGTTCCAATCACTCTGGATGATCTGGCCGGTGGTGTCGATCGCCAGGAAGGGACGTGATGGGGCGCCCACCGTTCATCAAGGCTGGGGCGATCCTCGTCGTCCTGGCGGCAATCCTATGGTCGCTCCCTGGATTGGCTCAGCCCCCCAGCAACACCGAATTTGTCGTTCCACGCGGTATGGACACCCGAATAGAAGGACTATTCGCTCCCTACCGTACCGAAAACCCCGTGGGCTCTCTTGGAGCCATGGGACATATCCGACCTCGGGACCAAACCATAGAGGTGGACGTATCGGGTCCAGACGGAGCGAAAGCTCTGATCATCCTGGAACACCCGAAGCAGGCCCAACAGGTACAAGACAGCTCAAGCTCCTTCGCAATTCATATCCAACGTCTCGGGAACGCCCCGGTTCCCAATGCGGCTATTGAAGAGCTCCTGGAACGTCTCAAAGCAAACGACGACGGTACCTTTCCATGGCGAATGATACAGGCTCGCCCCAAGGTAAAGCCGGATAGCAAAACGACCACAGCTCCGACCACCCCAACCGCGAAAGACCACTCCACCGTGCAGCCCAGCTGGCTATTCGGAACGGGTCTCTGGATCCTCTTATGGATCGGTCTCTGTCTGACCCTCCTATGGACATGCGTAGCGAATTGGAAGGGCTGGCTGGCGTCACTTCGAACTCTGGGTAGCACCGACATTGCTCTTCTCGTTGTCGTTCTGCTGGCGGTCTATCTGCGCTTCTTCTTTGCCCCCGAGGCCATCTATAAAGAAGCCCATCCCTTCCGAGGCCTGGAAACCGGCTTCATGCCTTTATCCGCAGCGGTGACACTCGATGGTGCCTCGATGCCCGCCTACCACGCCTTGGTTCAACTGGGCCACTCCCTAACGGGGCTGCACCCTATAACTCTCCTATTCCAGCTAAACGCACTCTTTGGATGCATCATGGTGCTCATCGCCGCCAGCCTCGGGCGACGGCTGCACGGCACCGGGCATGGGGCCCTGATCTATGCCGCAGTGATGGCCTTTTTACCTCATGCCGTAAAATACTCCCATTCCGAAGCCCTTACAGGGCCCATGGCCTGTCTACTCTTGTTGTCCATTCGGTTGGCATTGGATGCAACCCGCAATCGCCGGCTGACGATCTCCTTCTTGATATCCATCGGCCTACTTTGCGGTATCCGCCCCGAAGCGATGCTCACCCTCCCTGGACTGGCGCTCATCGCCATCGCGGGGGCCCGTGAAGAGAACACGAGTGCCGTAGCCGCCACAGACTCTGGCACCGGGTTTCTTGGCTACCTGCGCCAGGGCGTCCACCTCAGCCCCCTCCGGATCGTCCTGAAAACAAAGGGACGACTCTTCCTTCTCCTTGCCCTGCTGGGCTGTCTGAGCGTGGGACCAGACCTCGCTATCGTCTGGGATGCCCAGACCTCCGGCGCGGGTCTCTCCAGCGAGGACACCCGCAACCTGGGTATGAGCCAGGCCGGGAGCTCCGAGGGGCCGGACGAAAGCGCGACCGTTGTGCGCCTCGCGAAGAAGCTGTTTTCACCGTCCTATAATGTATTTCTGAACCCGGCCTATACACCGCCCTGGCTACTGTTCTTTGCCCTCGTGGGTGGAATTCTTATCACCTTACAGCGTCCTCTATTCGGGACCGCGCTCTGGCTCTCTGGTGGTCTCCTGTTAACCACCTATGGCTTCCTGGTGAGCTCTCTGCTCCGGTTCGGAGAGATGCGCTATCATCTGAGCCTGGTCCCCATCTTTATGATCTTCGCCGCCTTCGGTTTGACGGTGCTCTTCGGGTTCATTCTCCGACGAAGAGGGGAGAATCGTTGCTGGTCCTCTGGAGTTGTGGTCGTCCTGGCTCTTGGCTTTCTACCCTACCAGGGAATGGTGCAGTGGAACGACCACCCGTTCCAGCTCGAATACAAAACACTGAAACACCAGGTGATGGAGACAAAACAGGTCTGGGGCCTGGGCACCTATATAGCCTTCCCAGACTCTCCTACCGATCCGAAACTCAAGACACGACTCCTCGACGCACGCCCCGAAACGATGCGAGTCCTGCTGGTCCATCGAGGGTATGAGATGGAATCGGGCACCTGGTCCCAGTTGAAGGAAGACACCTCCCTTCGCGATCCCAATCGACAGGTGCTGATCTATCGAGGGCTCTACGCCCATTATCTGGCCGGCCCGAATCGTGATCCGGACAAGTGGTTCTGGGGCACCATGAAAAAATATGGCATATCCAAAGATCCGGGGCGCGGCCCCTATCTGGAAGCCGTTTTCCCTGCCAAGAGGCTCCCCTTTCAGGCCTATCACGCCCTATTGGACCCCAAGTTCACCCATAAAGAATTTACCATCGCGCTCTATCGCCTTCGCTACGAATAAGACGCACCCACTTTCTGAACCAGACCCATAATGCAGCTCGCTTTCTTCGACATCGACGGTACTCTTGTACGCCCTTCCACGGGCTGGGCGATCTCACAGTCTCTACGCAAGGATGGGATTCTGTCTCGCCGAGATATCGCACGAGGGGCCTTCTACCGCGTTCTTATGCGTCTCAATCGCTTGGAATACTCCCAGGTGATCCGTAGCGTCATGAAGGTCATCGAGGGGCGTTCCGAGGAAGAGATACGAACCTGGTTTCAGCGCGCATTTGATCGATACGTTCGCTATAATTTTGTCCCCTCCGTTCTCGAACGAGTAGAGGAACACCGACGCCGTGGCGATCCGATCATCCTATTATCTGGCACCAGCCAGATCGCCGGTAAAATTATCGCAGAGCATCTACCCGTCGACCACCTTATTTGCGCCCACGCCGAGATCGTGGACGGGCTCATTACCTCTCAATTGATTGAGCCCATTCCCTATCGGGAAGGAAAGATCCCATGGGCCCAGAAGATTGCAGACGAAACCGGGATCCCCCTGGATTCTGCTTTCTTCTATACAGACAGCATCACAGATCGCCCTCTTATGGAACGCGTGGGAAACCCGGTAGCGGTAAATCCGGGACCATTATTGCGCCGCCTCGCAAGGAAAAACGGCTGGGAAATGCTCCTGGATCGAAGCCATTGCGATGTTGTGCTTCACTCCAAAACGGAAAAAGCCCCGCAAAAATGCGGGGCTTAATAAGTGCCGAGGGGGAGACTCGAACTCCCGACCTGACGGTTATGAGCCGCCCGCTCTCACCAACTGGGCCACCTCGGCAGGAGGGCGGGATATGGCAGTATGAGCGGTCTTTTGTCAACTCTAAATCCACCTTATCCGCACAAATAAAGGCTCTGTTTTCGCCCATAAGAATGAAATGGACGTGCGTCTTCCGCGCGAATGTGCTAGGGCAAATCCGGCCTGAACGCGAGATCTGGAGCGGATGATGCACAACGGAAGCCTGAAGCTGATCGCTGGACGATCACACCCTGACTTTGCCCAAGCAATAGCGAGTCATTTAGACATACCGCTGACCCCCACGGACTTTGTCCGGTTCAGCAATGAAAATCTGATGATCCAGATTATGGAGAACGTGCGTGGTGATGACGTATACGTTGTCCAGACGGCCTCACCACCGGTGAGTGAAGGGATTATCGAACTCTTGATTACGATCGACGCGTTGAAGAGCGCTTCGGCCGGTCGGGTCACAGCTGTGGTCCCCTACTTCCCCTACGCTCGTAGCGACAAGAAGGATCGACCAAGAATTAGTATTACGGCACGACTGATGGCTGATCTCATCCAGACCGCGGGAGCCGACCGCGTCTTAACGATGGATCTCCACGCGGCCCAGATCCAGGGTTTCTTTCATATTCCAGTGGATCATCTTGAGGCACGCCCCATCATCTGTGATTACTTCTGTCGCCGTTCCCTCAAGGACCATGTCCTTGTCGCCGCCGACGCGGGTGAAGCGAAGGATGCCGGAGGGTATGCCTCACGACTGAAGCTCCCAATGGCGATCATCGACAAGCGCCG
>PBVT01000095.1 GCA_002728755.1 Myxococcales bacterium | reverse complement strand
CAAATTCCATTTCGAGTGCAGAGAACGGTCGCCGGTGCTCCGGTCGTCGCGCAGATCTGAGTTTCGGCATAGACGTCGACACATGGAGCATCGATCGCGCTACAGAGCTGGTCACAGCTACATTCATCCGGACAACTGGAGCAGGTCTCTGCGCCATCACAGATGCCATTTTCATTACACGTCGGGCAGTCACTAGACCCCGAGACCACGAGATTCGCGCTCTCGAGGGCTACAAGCTCGGCGGTATCCTTATGTATCCAGGTGATCGAGTATGTGCCTGAGGTCAGGGGTAGAATCTCATAGGTCCAATAGAAGATCCCGTCGGCCCCGACACCCTGGTCCGTACCATGTACCGGAACCTGACCACAGGGCCCGGTAACCCATAGGCCGGGAGTCGTCCAGTTACGAACATCGAGGGCCTTGATTTCAACCGTATTCCCTACTTCGCCCGAAGGTGGCTCGACGATCAGATGGGGATAATCGATCCCGTCGGAGACGCATTGGCCATCGAGACACCCCGTCCCCAGCGGGCAGCTACCACAGCTTCCTCCGCAGCCATCTTCACCACAAACCTGCCCGTTACAGTCCGGTTCGCAACAGCTCCCGTCCTCGAGACATTCCTGGCCTTCACCACAACCACAGTCGAGGGGGCAGGTCGTGCAATTCTCATCCAGGTCCCCTTCACAGATCCCGTTACCGCATTCCTCGGTAGCGATAGAACATTGATTATCGATACAGCTGAACCCCTCGGCACAACCGCAATCAGTGCAACAGTTCGTCGATGACTCGTCTGGGCCACAGATCTGATCACCACAAGATTCGACGGGCTCACACTCGTCGCCCACGCAGATGTCCGAGCCGGTATCCGCCGGAACCGGACCGGTGCCTTCGCCGCCACAGCCAAAGCTGAGCGCTACCATCACCATCGCTACCCAAAAAAACCGCCGATTCATCCTATCCTCAATTTGCGATTGGTTGAGTGTATACCAATCTCGCCCGGACGGAAAACGAGCCCAATCCGACCCGACAAAACAAGGATAGGAAACTACGGCTGGTTATAGAAACCAGACGAGCTCTCGAATCACCGCACCAACGATTCGTACAGAACGACTACTCGCAAACCGTATTGGCAGCAGCGGGTGTACCCATATCCGGATCGTTGTAGATCTCCGTAGCCGGACACCAACACGCCGCAGACTCATTGGCCAGATGGTTCATGCAATCCACGGTGTTGGAGAGCTGCATGGAAGTACCGGAAGGAATCGTCCAGGTGGGCGGACCATAATTGACCGAGTCGATGGTATTGCCGAGCCAGGTGAGAACGATGGCATCATCATCGTTATTGAGCACGAAGTCCGGTGAGCCGGTCCCTGTCTCATAACAATAGACTGGCGCCAGCCCTCCGTTATCGGTGCAGCTCTTCGCAAGGACCACAAATTCGTCAGCGGGCACCACAACAAGACCTTCGGCGCTGATCAAATGCTGCGAACCGGCTCCAGCCGTATCCGAGATCGACCACCCGTTGATGATGATATCCTCATCCGTGGTGTTGTAGAGCTCAAGCCATTCTCCAAAGGCATCCGGGACGACACTGGGATCGGCCATGAACTCGGTAATGATGACCGAACCGGCCTCAAAATTCTCGATACCGCAGAGAGGGGTGCAACCGTCGCCCCAGTTACTGTTCTCATCGTCGCAGCCTTCGTTGTCCTGCAGGACACCATCACCACAGGAACCGGTTACTTCGGTACAATCTGGTGAGCAGTAATCCCCATCATTCGTATTGCCATCTTCACAGGCTTCGTTGGCCTGAAGAGCGCCGTCACCACACGAGCCGGTCACGGTCATGCAATCGTCAGAGCAATAATCATCGCCCTCGGTGTTCCCATCATCACAGGCCTCAAGACCCGTGACCTCACCATCACCGCAGGTGGAACCACAGTCATCAGCGCAGGTCGTCGTATCTTCGTCACCATTGCAGACGCCATCACCACATGTTGTGCCACAATCGTCGGCACAGGTGATGGAATCCTCGTCACCGTTGCAGGTGCCGTCGCCACAACTTGAGCCACAATCTTCGGCACAGGTGGTCGTATCTTCACCCTCAATACAGGTGCCATCACCACATTCCGGCAGGCATTCACCGCTCTGACAAATCTGACCTTCGGCACACCATGTACCGTCTTCAAGAGACGTGAAGACACATTCGCCAGCTTCACAAGAAGGCTCTGTGCAGGAGTTATCATCTACACAATCGGAAGCCGCCTCACACGCAGCCGTCACATCCGATTCGGAACCATCGCTGGAATCCGATCCGGTGCTATCATCCGTATCACTACCCGTGATTTCCTGTACGTCCGAACCTGTATCCTCGGTTCCCGCGTCGTTCTCCGTGCTCGAGTCCCCACCGGAACACGCCCACAAGAATGCCATCGCGACGGTTAAATACAGAATTCGTTTCATGCCAGCCTCCAATAAATATAGCAGCGGGCTGAGCTACAACATCGTGTAGTCGAATGTCAACGACTGTATTTTAAAACCGTTCTGGGGGGCCAGAACGCCCTGGCGAAGCGAGGGGAGAGTACCGTCATAAGAGGGCTCGGGAATCGGGAGGACAAATTGTACAACAAGTACTCATAAATTCCCCTCGCTCGCGCAGCCTTAAAAAAGGCTTCAGGGCTATTGGGCACGCCTCTTATAGCCAACCAGAAACAGTTTGTCTACTCTTGAGTAGATAATGCCCGAAAAATAAGGGAATTCTTTGCATAATACCCCCTAAAACACCCCTGATTTACCCCAATTTTCACCCGAATTTTAAAAAAAAATAATTAAAATTTTCCGAGATAATCTCGATCTCTATTTTTTCATCAACTCGCATCTTGGGGCGAAGCAAGATAAGATCTTCCGGGTTGGAGGAAACAGGTGTCTCGAATCGGCGTCATATTGTCTGTGGTGGCTCTTCTTCTCGTTGCCGGGTTCGGCTGCTCCAAGTCCTGTCCAGCGAACTTCGCCGGAGAAGACTGTAAGAGCTGCGCTCCGGGCTTTTATCCAGCGGGAGATTGCACCATCGCCTGCACCGCTGCAGAGACCTGCTCCGGCCAGGGAGTTTGTACGGCGGATGGAACCTGCACTTGCTTTGATGGCTTCGCAGGATCCGACTGCACCCAATGCGTAAACACCCTGAAGACAGGCCCAGGCTGCGACGAGTGCGCCGGCGGTAATTTCGCCCCACCCGAATGCCTCCACTGTCTGCCGGGCTACTTCCCTGAAAACGATTGCAGCATGTATTGCACCGCCGAGGAGACCTGCAATGGTCATGGTGCCTGCACCGACGAAGGGCTTTGCGCCTGTTATGAGAGCTTCGGTGGCCCCTCCTGCGAACGCTGCGAAAACCCCAATATGGTCTACCCCGAATGTGTAGAATGCAAAGCTGAATACACCGGCCCCGATTGCTCCGATTGCCTTCACCCGCGTATGGCGCTGCCCGCTTGTGATAGTTGCCGACCCGAGTTCATCGGCGACGACTGCGAAAGCTGCGCAACGAATTACTTTCCAGCCGACTCTTGTGTTCGGTATTGCGAATTTGGAGAGACCTGTAGCGGATTCGGCAGCTGCAACTCCGACGGGTTCTGTGAATGCGAGGCGGGCCATGTGGGCGGAGACTGTGGAAGCTGTGAGAATCCGAATCTACAGGCACCCGAATGCGAAATCTGTAAACCGGAATATACCGGCATCCATTGCGACCTATGCACGAATAGCCATATGGGCCTGCCCGACTGCACCCATTGCCTCGGCGATTTCACGGGCGACGACTGTGAGCTCTGTATAAATCCCAATAAGAGCCTTCCGAACTGCGCCGCCTGCAAACCCGAGTTCATCGGCCCCGACTGCACCATCTGTTCGAATCCATATACCGCCCTGCCCGAATGCACGGACTGTCTGACCGATTATACCGGCGAGGGGTGCAAAGAATACCGTTACACAGATCTCAGCGCCGGCGATTGGCATACCTGTGGACTACACCCGTCGGGTCATGTGCGATGTTGGGGTTTCTACGCCGCGACACAACCTGCACCCCCCTCGACCAAATTTACGGATATCAGTGCAGGCGGGGAACACACCTGCGGAATTCGTATGGATGGAACCGTCGAGTGCTGGGGCATGAACGTTCTGGGTCAGGCCGATCCGGATCCCGGCCTGTTTGAACAGGTTGCGGCCGGCGGGTTCCATACCTGCGCAGTTCGGCCCAATGGTCTCGTAAAATGCTGGGGTAGCGATAGTTTTGGCCAGGCCTCACCGCCCGGCTTCGCCTTTACCAGGATCGCCGCTGGGCGATTCCATACCTGTGGGATCCTTCTCTCGGGAGAGGTGGCGTGCTGGGGCAAGGACAACTACGGACAGGCCTCTCCTCCCGAGTCGATCTTTGTTCAGCTGAGTGCTGGCAGCGCCAGTAGTTGTGGCACCGAGGAAAACGGTTACGCCGACTGTTGGGGCGACAACTACGACTGGAACGATACCTATGTGGGTCAATCCAATCCGCCATCCGAGCTCTTCGCTGCGGTAGAGGCCGGTAGCATTCATGGCTGTGGTCTGCTGCAGACAGGCTTCATCCAATGTTGGGGTGGCAATATCAATTTTGCGGGGGACCACGTGGGGCAGGCGATACCACCCGACGGAAAGTTCCTGCATTTGTCCGCTGGCAGGGAACATACCTGCGGTATACGCGTCGATGGCAGCATGGAGTGCTGGGGCAGCAACGAGTACGGGCAAACCCTGGTACCGTCCCTATAGATCGCTACGGTCGAGGGGACGGATAGGGTCCGACAGAACCCGCCCTTTTCCAACGCGTCGTAGAAGAGTACCCTTAGAGAACCGGCGATACGATCGCATTCGGTTCTTGTACTTGCGTGGAGGTTCCCATGTTCGGGCGCACCTTGATCATTGGTTTTCTATTGGCACTTCTCATTGGCTGCCAGGGGCAGTCGGCTCTAGACGGGCCAAGCCCCCATACCCTGACTCAATCCGGGGCTCTTTCATCTCCGGACGAATGCCCAAACGGTGGCGTTGAGTTGGAACATGGCTTTGATACCAATAGCAACGGAACCCTCGACGCCGAGGAAGTGCAACAGACCTACGTCTTGTGCAATGGCACCGATGGCAACTCCAGCGATCCGGCGCTGAGCGATCAGATCGAGGCTCTTGAGAATACACTGCTGGTCGTACAGGACCAGGTAGAGACACTGAATAATGCCCTGGCCGAAAGTCAGACAGAGGTGGCCAATCTGCGCACGGAGCTGGAACAAAGCCAGGGAGACCTTGCCCTGGCCCAGCTCGAACTCGATAATAAGGCCGACCTGGCTAGCCTGGCGACCGTGGCAACCACCGGTAGCTCCACCGATCTGGTGGACAGCTCGAACCTAGTCACAAACCTGGAGCTGACCGCCCTACTCTCGAGCTATGTCCAATTGGACCAACTCGCGACCGTCGCGACCACGGGTAGCATCTACGACCTGAGCGATGCCGATGCCGCTCTCACGGCAAATAATTGCTGTCAGCAGGAAGCCATCCTGGTGGAACTGGCCAACTATATCGATGTGGACTCCGAACAAGACCGGGTGATCTTTGAGGGAGCCGACATCTATGTCACCGATGGTACCGGCACCACGGCCTGTGATGGAGACTGCACGGGCCGAGGAAATCTCGTGGTCGGGTATAACGAAAACGACGGGAACAAAGATCGAGACGGGAGCCATAACCTCATCGTCGGACCACTGCATGCCTACGATAGCTACGGGGGGTTCATCGCCGGGTATGAGAATGGAATTATGGACCCACATACGGCCGTAAGCGGCGGGTTTGGAAATGTTGTTTTCGGCACCTACGGAAGCATCAGCGGAGGGCTCTATAATATGGTCGAGAGTTCGTACGGGTCTATCGGTGGCGGCACCTACAATCTGGCCCAGGGAGAAGCTGCTACCGTTGTGGGCGGCGAATACAACGAGTCAAAGGGAACCAACACCACCATCGCAGGTGGCTATTTCAACGTCGCGGAAGAGATCAACGCCACCGTAACCGGTGGAAGCTACAACCGGGCTGACGGAATTGCTGCTACGGTCTCGGGTGGGTTCACCAACCACGCCGCGGCCCTATACTCCTCGGTCAGCGGGGGCACATTGAACGATGCTACGGGAGCCTATAGCTCGATAACGGGCGGCCACTCCAATGTAGCAAGCGGTGAATATGGGACGGTTCTCGGAGGCCGCTACAACGACGCGAACGGTAAAGGCTGCACCATCTCGGGTGGCCTGAACAACGATGCCCCCGGCGAACATGCGTCGGTCAACGGTGGATACGATAATACCGCGAACGGTGAATTTGGATCGGTCCTTGGCGGACGCTACAACGACGCGGGAGGCATGTTCTCTGTTGTAGTGGGTGGAAGCGCCTGGCAAACCGACATCGAGCTCGCCATACTCCCGCCCCTGTAGGCCTATTCCATAATCGCGTGGGTCGTATCTGTTTCCGGGAAATAGATACCAACACAGCTTTCGTCGGTTTCGTCGGCCACCAACCATGGGTGGGTTGAGAAGGTGCTCAGGTTCGCCTGTGTTCTCGGTGCCAGCGAATGGTAGAACACCCGATTCCCCTCGTAATCCAACCAGTAGATTTTATAGGCTTCGTCGTAGGTTCGATTTACAAATACGTACGTCGCTGCCTCGTCCGCCCCATTGGAACTGACCGAACCTTCATAGGAGCAGTCCAGCGGATCTCGATAGGAATATCGGAAATCACATTGGGTACTACCAGTATTCGAGGGAGTGGGGTCCACCCAGCCCCAGCTATCGTAGGTTGGATCGCAGTACGGAGTCCAAGGCTCGGCGCTGAAGAGCTCCGAGATCAACTGCGCGAGAACCGGATCATAAGCCTCAAGCTCCGCCCGGGTGTTCACATGGTTATGTATACCGTCCGCTGGGAACGATTCGAGATTATTGTTGAACCAGCTCTGTACCCCTTCGGCCCAGTATTCCGCCGAATTGGTGGCCGCATAGGTGTTAGCCCAGAGCCCGGAAGCCATGGCGTCCGCATAGGCCTGGTCCAAACGGGCCTGGTATTCGGCGCCCCCCGCAACACCCCGTACTCCGAATTCGAAATAGGTATGGGCTAGTTCGTGAATCAGAATATTCTCTCCTGTCCAGGGGTCTCCCTCGTAGCGGAGCAGGTTTTCTTCCGAATTTGTCGTCAATGGACGCACAAGTGTCGCCCCAAAGCCCTTACCACGTGTGTCCCAGTCCACACCGGGGAAGGCTTCGTACATATCACTATACTCCGGCATCATGGACATCACCTGATCCACGCCGATGATCCCTATACGAACCCCCGACGCGATCATGGCCTGTCGCTCACAAACTCGACCATTCAACATATTGGCCAAGACATAATAGGCGACCTCGAGAGTCTGATCCGGAACGTCGGAGGAGGTGACAATCGGTATCCCCCCCCCGTCTACAAACTTGGTATAGAAGGGGTCGAGGTTTAGATGCTCTAAGGGAGCCTGTACCGTCATCATTGGACAGGCTGGCTCCCCTTCCTGGCTGGCTCCCGTATCCTCTGGCTCCTCAACATCCGTGGGTTCCTCAACATCTGTGGGTTCCTCAACATCGGTTGCCACCGTCTCTGGCTCCAGCCCGCTATCGGCTTCGCTCCCATCCGACCCGCTATCCGATTGTGTACTGTCACCGGTAGCCGCGTCCTCCTCGCTAGTGTCGGACACCTCGGGGATCACATCGCTCGGAGATACATCCGCAGCCCCGGTATCAACAGGATCAACAACGTCATCGGGAACGTCCATTGCCCCCGCATCATTGGCCGCCGGATCCTTGGACTCTCCCGAACAGGCGACCAAAGCCAATACCAACCCAAGAACAAACACTGACTGCTTCATCATATCTCCCAGAAGAACACGTCTCCTGATACTGTAATCATTCCCTACCGGTGTTGGCCAGTTCCCGTAGACGCTCGTCAGATTTCGGACCAGCTGATACCATGGTCCCATGGTGAGCCATGCCGTCGTTATTGGAGGGGGAATCGTCGGATCCAGCGTCGCTCTGGAGTTGGGTCGACGCGGCTATCGTGTGACGGTTATCGAGCAAGAAGCGCAAGTCGGACAGGGGTCAACCCTTCGCTCCTCCTCGGTGATCCGCTGCCATTATACTCGGGAAGAAGCTGTAGCATTAGCCTACGAAGGCCAACGCCTCTGGGCGAATTGGGCCCATCACGTACAACTATCGCACCCACGCGCGACCTATCATCCCGTCGGCGTCTTATTTTTATTGCGCCAGGGAGACGGAGGCCCCCCCTCAGAGTCTCTAGGGGTCAAAGCCGAGATGGATCAAAAAGGAATCATCGAACGCATGGAGACCATGCGAAGAGTAGGTGTTCCAACCGAGCTCTTTATTGGCAAAGAGGCTCTAGGGGAAGCCCTCCCATCGTTCCATTTTCACGAGGAAGGAATCGCAGGCGTATGGGAACCGGACAGCGGATATGTCTTTCCCCCGGAAGGAGCGGTCGTTGATCTTCGAGAGGCCGGAGAAGCCATTGGCGTAGCCTATCGCTTGGAGACGACCTTTCTATCGGCGGAGTCCGACTGGAAGGGAGAACGACGCCAGATACGTTCCATCCGAATTGAACACAAGAATTGCCAGGAAACCCTGCCATGTGACGTCCTCGTCAACTGCGCAGGTCCCGCTTCCCATCGGATCAACCAGCAGGTCTCGTGCCCCCTACCCTTGACCACGACCCCCCAACGACAATTCATTATTGAAGCCAGCTTTGCCAACCCCGATGGGCGCGCGCTCCCCGCAATGGCCGACCTGGTGGAAGGTTTCTATGTTCGTCCGGATAAAAACATCTTTAAGGTAGGAGCCGTGCTGGCTGCAGACCATGTGGATTTTTCTATGGATAGCGATGACGCCTCGCTTCAAGATCGGGCCGGACAATTCGAAGAACGACTTCTCTCTGCTTTGTCGCGCCGTATCCCCAATGTTCGACTGAAGAATATTAAAACTCGCACGGCCTATTATGATTGGACGGTCTCTGATTCCTATCCCATTCTCGATTCTACCGATGTCGGCGGATATTACGTCGCCATCGGAACCAGCGGTGCATGGTATAAAAGTGGCCCCGTCATCGGATATCTAATGGCGGAGCTCATCGAACGGACCGACGCAAACGACGATAACCGGGTCATGACACTCCCCTACAGCCAGAACCAGCTGGACCTGGCGCTATTTTCTAGCCGCCGAAGCGAAAGTTGAAACTAGATTCCGTGCGTTAGCCAATCTTCAAGGAGATTGACATCGCATCACACCGATCATACGTTTTCCGGACCTGTAAACCGAACGGTCCATAGAGACACGGGGGAGTAATGAAGACAATGAAGAATATCGCAATCCTGGGGATCGCCATCTTCGGCCTGATCCTGGCAGGCTGCGGAGACAAGAAAAGCGAACCAGCCGCCGGCGGCGGCGGCGGTAACCCTGCAGACCTTTGTGGCAAAGCTTGTGACAACGTGTTGAGCATCGCAATGGCCGAGGCCCAGAAGCAAATGGGTAATGTGCCTGCCGAGATGAAAGCGCAGATGGAAGCACAGATGAAAGAAGCCATGGCTTCGGGCAAAGCAGAGTGCATGGCAGAGTGCAAGGCCGAGCCAGCCATGGCCGGTTGTGTTGCCAAGGCCAAGACCATCGGCGACATGGAGAAGTGTGCCGCAGAAGCCGAAGCCTCTGGCGATAGTGACAAAGGCGAAGAAGGCGGCGAGGGTGACTCCGAAGCACCAGCAGCGGTCAACACGGACGCACCAGCAGCAGCAGCCCCGGCAGCAGCAGCCCCGGCAGCGGCAGCTCCGGCAGCGGCAGCTCCGGCAGCGGCTCCAGCAGCACCAGCGGAAGCTCCGGCTACCAAGTAGCGACTAACGGTTGAGCCGAAGTGGAGCGCTCTACGTGCTCCACTTCAGGCTCAATTTTATAGAAAGCGCTGACTCCACGGGTCGATTACTGTAGACCCATGCGTCGAGCTGTGCCTATACCGACGTTTCGTTGTGTCTATTTAACTGTTGTAGGAAGAGAATATGAATCGATTTGCCAAATATTTGATCCTTGGAATTGCTTTGGGCGGCCTCGTCATCGCCGGATGCGGAGATAAAAAGAAGAGTGAACCAGCCGGAGGCAATAGCGCCGATACTGGTAATGCCAATGGTGGTACTGGCGGCGGCGAGCCCAGTGGTTCTGGCGAATCCACAGATAACGCGGATAACAAGACGGAAACAGCGGCTCCTACGGCAACAGCACCGGCCGCACCAGCGAACACAGCTGCACCAGAGGTGAACTGCCCCAAAACCTGTGACAACGTTCTCGGCGTCGTGATGAAGGGTCTTGAGGAAAAGCTTGCCCAGATGCCCCCCGAGCAGAAAGCACAGCTTGAGACGCAGATGAAGGCCCAGATGGCACGTGGCCGAACCCAATGTATGGAACAATGCAAAGAAAAACCCGTGCTTTATTCCTGCCTGTCCACGGCAGGTACGGCTCAGGAGATCCAGGCTTGCGCCATGAAGCATGCCCCGCCCCAGCCTCCCAAGCCTCCCATCTCGAATCTCCCTGATGGTGCTCCAGCCCCAGGGCTTGCCACAGCCCCTCCGACCAAGGCGGCCGTGAAAGTATCGCCAGAGACAGAGGCCCTTTGTGGTAAAGCTTGCGACAACGCCTTGAGCCTCGCGAACGCAGAAGCACAAAAGCGGATGAGCGAGTTACCAGAAGATCAGCGAGCCAAAATGGAAGCCCAACTACAGGCTTTCATGGCACAGGGAAAAAGTCGCTGTATGTCGGAATGCCGTAGTGAGCCAGAGCGCGCGCAATGCGTGGCCGATGCTAAAGATATGGAAGCTATGAAGGCGTGTGCGCCTCCACGGCCACGGCCAGCCATCCCGAACCCGCACCAAGGCCACGGTCACGGTCACGGCCACGGTCACGACCACGACCATAGCGCCCCGGGTCATAAGCATTAGAGCTTATCGCACCTGCATCATCTGATCGCCCTTCTCGGCCTTCGTCATCCATGAAGGGCTCCCCAGTTCGGACACATAAGAACAGTCGAATATTTCGACTCGAATGGGGACAGTTACATCAACAGGTCTTTATGATACTTTAAGAGCCCATTTTTGATGTTACAGGCATGACCACAACTCACATCGGTAGGTATGAGGTCAAAGATCTCCTCGGCGAGGGAGGTATGGGTCAGGTCTATCGGGCTGTTGATCCGAAGCTACAGCAAGAAGTCGCAATCAAGGTCATCAATCCTGCTCTACTTGGTGGCGAGAAGGTCCTGATCCGTGCACAGCGAGAGTTACAGGTCCTATTATCGCTACGTAGTCATCCCAACATCGTAACAGTGTATGATTATGTAGAGGAACCATTTGCCCTGGTGATGGAGTTGCTACAGGGCAGATCACTGGGAACCGTCATCGCCGAACATCCTTCTGGGCTACCTGTCGACCAGCTCTACCGTCATGCCTGTTCGATGGTCGAGGCGGTTGGTTTTGCCCACGAGATGGGAATCTTCCACCGTGATATCAAGCCCGGCAATATCATGGTTGTTGAGCTCGGCCATCAAGATCAGATCAAAGTCCTCGACTTTGGTCTCGCAGGCTTTTTCCAGGATAAGGCTGGGCTCACTCGAACCGGAGCTCGAATGGGCACGGCTGGGTATATAGCCCCCGAACAGCACCTCGGCGAAGAAGTCGACGAACGCACAGATATCTATGCACTCGGTGTCATCCTTTTTGAGATGGCAACGGGACAATCCCCGTTTCAGGAGCATGCCCATAGCGACTACGAGTTGATGAAGGCGCAAATCGAGCGGCCAATGACCGTAGCCAGTCTTTTTCGAGCGGAGCTGTCACGATCCCTCGATGAAATCATTCTGCGCGCCACAGCTCGCTACCAGCAAGACCGCTACACATCCTGTGAGGAGCTTTTAGAAGATTTACGAAAAGCAGACCACGGCGGACATGTGGACTATGGCTTACGCGGTGTACACCTGAGCCCGTCCAATTCGCCTGTACTTGGACCGGTTCCCACGACCCCACCTCCCCCTGAGGTAAACACCGATATGTTTCGGGCCGTTACGGAGGAAATGTTAGCAAGTAGAACCCCACCGCCGTTGCCCCAAACCAAAGAGAATAACCAGCTTCAGAGTATTCCTACCCCCTT
>PBVT01000094.1 GCA_002728755.1 Myxococcales bacterium | reverse complement strand
CCCCCTGCCAATGGTCCAGCTTTTCCACGTCTTCCGGTAATAGATCACGCATATGCAGACGGGGAACCTCATTCTTAATGCTGGTCAATGCCTCCGGTGGACCCACTACAAAATAGTAATCTCGAAAACCGGCCTGTTCGAGGCTTTGCAGTACTTGTGCGAGGGTCGCAAAGGGTATCTTACGGTCAACATATAAAGACAGATCTCCATACTCCCGAGACATCGCCTCCGCCAGAACACGGTTCTGGAAGTTCTTTAAAGCCTTCAGCGCCGTAATCAACTTTGGGATCCCTGGTCCAGATGGTTTCTCTTCTGCCTTCATCTTACCGTCTTCAAGGACCACGATCTCCAGGTCCGTCGTGGCATCAACCTGTTCACCGGGTGACGAGGCGTCTCCCTTGCCCGGTGGTGGATCGACAGGATCATTCGGCGGTTTGGCCACATAGATGCCAATGGCATCCATCCCCACCAAAACACTCGGGGTATCCGGTACGCCGAATTCCCCTTTAACCCGCGGGAGATTCAATTCCATCAACGTCTCGACCGAGGTAGCCACCGGTATAGGCTCAAGAGAGGTCACCACTCCGCCAGGCTCTTCCACCGGCGTGGACTCTTCTGACGCCTTGGGCTCTGCCTTGGCGGAGACCACATCCTGTGGCGGCGCCTTCACCTTGGGTGGTGGGGCTGGCCGTCGTTTCCGGGTACAACCTCCCATAAGAAACATAGCCAAAATCACGAGTAGCATTGTGCGCATTGAAACGGGCCACCTGGGTAAGAATACGCAGAGGCTAACGTACCCAATCGGGCAGAGCAACCAGACGTTCAAAACAGCAATTGACCTGAACGCTTGTTCAGGTATCCTGATCCTCATGGATAACACCGCACAACATCCTATTCGGCAGGTGTCGAACCCTCCCAACCCATGGCATTCCCACGCGATGGAATATCTCGGTCCACCACCAAAGACACAGTTGGAACTATACGAAGACCATTCCCGTTCCATTTTGACGCGAAACGACAGCCCCGACGTCCCCTTCACCTTTAGCGTAAACCCCTATCGTGGCTGCTACCACGGATGCAGTTACTGTTACGCTCGGAACGGTCATAGTTATCTAGACTTCGGGACCGGTACCGATTTCGACCGGAAGATCCTCTATAAGCCCGAAGCGGCCGCCCTTTTGCGTAAGGCCTTCGACAAGCCAAGCTGGCAGGGAGACCAGGTCGTCTTTTCCGGGGTCACCGACTGTTATCAACCCATCGAAGCAAGTCTCGAAAAGACAAGGGAATGCCTGATGGTTTGCCGCGAGTACCGTAATCCCGTGGGTATCATCACCCGTTCCGCTCTTATCGAGCGGGATATCCCGATCCTGCAGGATCTTGCGAGCATAGGAGCCTGTAGTGTGGTCCTGAGTATTCCCTTCGACGATCCACAACATGCACGCGCTATCGAACCTCATGCCCCCACACCCGCGCGACGATTTCGCACCATCGAACGTCTCCATGAGGCGGGCATACCCGTAGGTGTAAATGTCGCCCCCATCATCCCCGGTCTAAACGACCAGGCGATCCCTACCATTTTAAAGAAGGCTCGAGAGGCGGGTGCATCCCACGCAGGCATGATCCTTCTACGCCTCCCTGGCCAGGTACACGATGTCTTTCTCGCGCGCTTGAAGCACGCCTTTCCCGATCGGGCGGCGCGGGTCATGAACCAACTGGCCCTATGTCGCGGGGGCCAGAAAAACGACTCCCGGTTCGGTCACCGAATGCGGGGAAGTGGCCCTCGCTGGGAGATCATAAAGACTATGTATGAAACATGGACCCAACGCCTCGGGTACGGCGACTCTCCAGCCACTCCATCGCCCTCCCCCTTTCGACGACCCGGCCCGGAACAGATCACGCTGTTCTAATCCCCGAGAGGCGGAGCCAACGCATCACAGAAGACGCAACCCTTGTTAGGACGTCACGGGAAAGGTAAAAGGGGTGACTTCAAAAACACAGGGGCTGAAATGGATGGTGGGACACGTATCGCTGAAGTCATCAAGGCGGCCGGAGTAGAACATATTTTCACCTTATGCGGAGGCCATATCTCGCCGATCCTCGCAGGGTGTAAGAAACTCGGTGTCGATGTGGTCGATGTCCGCGATGAAAAAAACGCGGTCTTTGCTGCCGACGCCTACGCTCGCTTAAGTGGCCTTGTAGGAGTGGCGGCTGTAACGGCCGGCCCGGGCGTAACCAACACCATCACCGCCATAAAGAATGCTCAGATGGCACATAGCCCTCTCGTTGTTCTGGGCGGAGCGACCGCCACAGTGCTCAAAGGTCGCGGTTCTTTACAAGACATCGACCAGATGGCGCTCGTTCGCCCGCATGTAAAGTGGGCTGCACGAACGGAGCGGGTACGTGATCTGGTCCCAACCCTGCGACGAGCCTTCACCCTGGCAGCGAGCGGAACTCCCGGGCCCGTATTCGTAGAGATCCCCGTCGACCTCCTATACGAGGAAGAGGTGGTTCGCAGTTGGTATCTAAAGAAGAGCGCGGCCCCACCAAGTCTAGCGACCCGGCTCCTCAACTGGTATCTGAAACGCCACCTCAACAAGATATTTGTCCCTGTGAAGGGCCAGGACAATCCGGCTCCTGCCGCTGCAGAGATCAAGAACGCGACATCATCCGAGCTCCGAGCCGCGTCGCGCCGTATCGCCAAAGCAGAGCGCCCTGTATTGGTTATCGGCAGCCAGGCCTTATTGGATCCAGATAGCCTCGACGAGTTGGTCCAGGGGATCGAAAAACTACAGATCCCGGTTTTTCTATCGGGGATGGCACGGGGACTGTTAGGCGCAGACCACCCACTGCAGATGCGCCATAAACGACGACTGGCGCTAAAAGAGGCCGACCTGGTCATCCTCTGTGGGGTGCCATGTGACTTCCGGCTGGATTACGGCAACCACATTCGCCGTTCCACCACTCTGGTATCCATTAACCGCGACCTCCAGGCCCTCAAACTGAACCGTACGCCCTGCCTTGGGATCCACGGTGATCCGCAACAGTTTCTAATCCAGTTGAGCACAAGCCATACCCAATCGTCCGAATCCTGGGAATCATGGCGCCAACAACTTCGAGCTCGCCACGACGCACGAAATGAAGAAATTGAACACCAGTCCACGGAATCCGTAGAACGGATCAACCCGCTTAGCCTTTGCAAAGCGATGGATTCACGATTGTCCGCCGACAGCGTGCTGGTTGCAGATGGAGGAGACTTCGTAGCTACCGCGTCCTATGTAGTACAACCACGCACACCGTTATCATGGCTTGATCCCGGGGTCTTTGGCACCCTTGGAGTGGGGGCAGGTTTCGCCCTCGCCGCAAAACTCTGCCGACCCAACGCAGATGTCTGGGTTATCTATGGTGATGGATCCGTCGGTTTCAGTGCCATGGAATTCGACACCTTCGTTCGTCATAAAACACCGGTCATCGCCATCGTTGGCAATGACGCCTGTTGGTCGCAGATCGCTCGCGAACAGGTCGAAATCCTGGGCGATGACGTGGGCACCAACCTTCGCTATACCGACTACCATACGGTTGCCGAGGGTTGTGGCGGCAAAGGCCTCTTATTGGAGCGGCCCGAAGATGTCCCCGCCGTTTTGGACGAAGCGATTCGTTTGTCGAGAGAGGGACACCCGGTTCTAATCAACGCCCATATTTCCCCTACGGATTTCCGTAAGGGTTCCATATCCATGTAGCCCCCCCCACCACCATTCTTTGGAGAATACAGAATGTCGGATTCCAACCTCATCATGTCATTGGCACGAGTAATGATAGCCGTCGCCTGGGTCGATGGCACACTCGACACCAACGAAAGGAACGCTCTCAAAGATCTCCTATTTCGTCTCCCAGACCTTTCCGGGCAGGAATGGACGACACTGGAAATGTACCTGGAAGCCCCCGTCGGCTCGGCCGAACGCGAGCGACTCATCGCCGAGCTTCAGGCCAATATCCGAACGAATGAAGATAAAGCCCTGGTCCATCGCGCCCTCTCCGAAGTTGCGGCTGCGGATGGCGTGGTCTCGGCTGACGAGCAACAGGTCCTTGATGAGATCTCCAATGCCCTAGATGCGGTGGGTACAGGGCTTCTCGGTCGACTCGGTGGACTAATGAAATCCTCCGTATCTCGCCGAAACACAGCGCTGGATAACGCACCCAATCGTGAAAAACATTTCGAAGATTATATTACCAACAAGGTCTACTATGGGGTGCAACGACAGGTTGAAGAAGGGCGTAACGCGATGCCCATCACAGAAGACAAGCTTCGTCTTCTTTGTTTAGCTGGGGGACTCATGGCCCGTGTAGCCCATGCCGATGGGCACGTGGACCCTACCGAATGTGAGGCCATGGCCAAACACCTGGTGAACCATTGGAACCTGAGCGAAACCGACGCTCGTTTTGTGGTCGATGTAGCTGTCGAGGAGATCAGCGCAGATCTGGATTATTACCGACTGACCCGGGACTTCTTCGCGGCCACAACTCGCGAGCAGCGCCAGGCCTACCTTACGATCTTATTCCAAATCGCAGCGGCCGACGGGGTCGTTGATCATACAGAGGTCGAGGAAATTCGCAGTATCAGCACAAGTCTGAAACTCGAACATGCGGATTTTATCCACGCCAAATTATCCGTATCGTAACATCTTAGCGCTGCCACCACGGACACGACTTGTCATTCTTCGCATGTAGGCATACCATCTAGCGAACGACCGTCGGCACGGGAGATAGGGGGCCTGACGTTCCAACACGTAATAATTGGGAGAATTTGATGCATATAATTTCAATCGGACACCGGCTCGCGCTCACTGTCCTGATCGTCACAGCATTTTTGTTTTCGGCAACCGCGGTTACTGCTGCACCGCCGACGATCAAGCCAAACGTTCCGTCCAACGCCAAACGCGGTAAATATTTCGTGCCCAAGACCAAGTCGGCGAAAAAGGCCCGCAAACGAGGAAAATCTCAACGGTACGAGCGTTCACGTAGCCTTCGTGACGCCAAGAAGCCAACAATGCCTACCCGCTCTCGTAAAGGTTCGGCTAGAGATACTCGTCGGTCTCCCGATGTAAAATCGGCCCCGACCAAAGAATACAAAGGAACCGTTCCAAAGCGGAATTCCCGTTCGGTCAAATCGCGAAAGGATGTTCGCTCCAAGCGGGTGCTTCCTCGTAAGGGCCAACTCCGCCCAAAAAGAGGACCAGCAGGGAAAGGACCTGTTCCCGCACGGCCAGACGCTCCTATTCGACCGGGTAAGAAATAAATCTCTACTGGCGCTCGGGGCCGGATTATTCCGGTTCCGAGACGACCAGTGGGATCACCGAATAATCATCCGGTGCACCGGCACCCAGCTGTAATTTCTGGTTGCCCCCCCAGCATTTCGCAACACCATCGATACGTGTGGCACAGGTGTGTTCATCACCACCTGTCAGGCCTGACACCCCATATAACCCGGACACCTTCACGGGCCCCTCGATATCTTCCGTGGAGCCATCTCCTATTTGTCCGTTATCGTTTTCGCCCCAGCAGAAAACCTGCCCATGACCATCCAGAGCGCAGGTGTGCTGTGCCCCTGCAGCCAGCAACATGATCTTGGGTAGGCCGGAGATGAGAACCGGCACACCCGAGTGGTCGAGCTCCGAGTTCGCGAGCTGCCCATGCATGTTGACCCCCCAGCAATAGACAGAGCCTTCCCCATCTAACGCACAGTTATGCGCGTTACCGGCCACGATCTGTGTCACATCAGCGAGCCCCTCTACCGGTTCCGGTATCAGCGTCTTCAGGCCGGAATCGTTACCCAGCTGGCCGACCTCATTCTGTCCCCAACAATGGACGGAACCGTCCTCCTTTCGAGCGCAACTATGTTGCCCCCCCACCGCGATGAAGGTCACAGAGTCTATAGAGTCGACCTGTTCGGGAACTCTTACCTTGTTCAGATCACCGACACTTGGTCCGCCGCCATGCTTCTGCCCCCAACACCAGACGGTACCATCCAGACGAACGGCACATGTGTGAAGGTAGCCCGCACTGATCATCTGTACGTCCCCAAAAGGCTCCCCACCGACACCGGACTCTTCGTCGTAATCGGAAACCACCATCGTCGGTAACGATTGATCGGTAAGGGTGCCATTGCCTAGCTGACCGTTATCACCTTCCCCCCAACATAACGCCGTCATCTCGTTAGTAACCACACAGTTGAACATCCAGCCAACCGATAGCTGTTGGACTTCCTCCGTCAACGAGACCGAAGTAGGGTCATCCACGGTGGCAGGTTCCGTCCCATTCCCGATCTGGCCTTCGGTCCCCAGACCCCAGCACCAGAGCGTGTTGTCATGCCAGATCCCACAGCTATGGAATCCTCCACCGGCCAGCTCGTCCCAGCCCTGCCCCGTATTCATACATTTTTCTGTGTCGAACTGACCACAACCCGGAAGACAGGCAAGCAGCCCGCCGTCAAAACCTGCATCCACACAGAAGGTACCATCCACTAACTCTCCGTCACATGCCTCTCCTGTATCGATCTGACCGTTCCCACAGTTGTTGCACTCCACAGTTTCAAATCCCTCACAATCATCAAGGCAACCAACCGTACCCTGGAAAAAGCCCAATTCCTGGCAGGTGGCTCCGTTCAGTAGTTCCCCATCGCAGACCTCCCCCTCATCCAGGTACCCGTTGGAACAACCCACTTCTACACAGAGGGATTCATCATACCCACTACACGTAGAATTACAGGCCAGATCTCCACCGGAAAAGCCCCGCTCCTCACAGCTGGTCTCGAGAGAAAGAGAGAAATCGCAGATTTCATCACCATCCAACTCACCGTTTCCACAGAGCTCGGGGGAATCGGAGCCACAGGCCCCCATGAATACGACACAAGACAGAACCCATACCCATACGAACCTCATCCTGGCCTCTTCCTCTCAGTAGTTCACGCGTCGGCTGCGCAAAGCACATAATAACGGTATTGTGGTGGATACGAAAGCGCCTCCACCCAGGACGACCTTATGCGCGAACAGGAAGAAACCACAGAGTTCGGGCGGTACTTTCTGGCCATCCCGGTTCCGCCAGAGATTCGTGCCGCGATCGCGTCCACCCGTGAATCCCTGAAAGACAATGAGCGGTTCCGTTGGGTCCCTGCACACAATCTTCACATCACCCTGCATTTTTTTGGCAGAGCAGAACACCAGATTCAGTCGAGTCTTAAAAAAACTCTACCGAAACACATTCGGATACCTTCGTTTCCAATCTCCGTAGGGAGACTTGGAGCCTTTCCATCTGCAGAGCGTGCACGCGTCCTGTGGTTGCGTGTTGAAGAAGGAGAAGATCGCCTTATAGAGCTAGCTCAGTCCATTCGCATAGCACTTGCTATCGAAGGCTTCCCCACCCCAGAACGAGAATTCAAGCCCCATATCACTCTGGCTCGGGTACGTAGACCGCTAGACATCCGTTCGGTACTTAAAGACCACGACGTAAGGCCACACGGATTCCATATCGAACGATTCGGTCTCTATGAAAGCCATATCGGAACCGGACCGGCACGATACGAAAAATGTGTCGACTTTCCGCTTACGAAATAATCGGGGGCAAAAATGCCAATGGGGGCCTGGCAAGGCCCCCATTGAGGCGGAGGAAATCGAGGACGTACAGTCTCGATCATAAGATTCACAGAGCACGCCCGCACTACACAGCACCAAATTTTTGTCGGTTCTAAATCTCCCGAGGGGCAATTTACGAAACCTTTACAAAAAGGAGTTTTTTACTGGTGGTTACTGCCCAGAATTTTGAGCGGGCTCGATACGTCCAACATTGAAATAGAAGATCCGAGTTCGGTTCGCTCCCGGCTTTTCGCCCTCGACCTTATGAAACGGCGTACCATCCTTTCCATACTCAATCGTACGTTGTGTACGGGTATAGCCAATACCTTTCATAAAGGCTTCTTCCTCTCCGACGTGAAGAACCTCAAAGGCCCGTTCAAGAGTACGAGCATCCCCTTCGAAGCTCATCATCACCTGATGCATCGATCGACGGATCTCGCGATACTGATTCGCCACGTCGATCTGCCGTAACGTATGCGCTGCCACAGCAAGTTGGTCATAGGCCAGCGGTACCCAGGGATAGGCCTTGAGGGCAGCGAGGAGCTCATCATAATGCTCCTGAATGCGCCCCGTCTGAATATATTTACGCCCGTTCTGAATACTCCGCACTACATCCATATATTGGAGATGTTTGCTGGGAAGTGCCAACTGACTCTTTCGCAGCGCTCGGTAGACGGCCTGCCATTCGGGAACCTCAAATAGAAGTGCCGATAATTCCTTCTGTGCTTCCGCAGGTCTCTTCGTGGCAAGATCAAGCGAGGCGGTCAGAAAACGCCGATGGGGGCCTGTGGACGAAACCGATTCGACGATTTGCCGGGCCTGCTCGTACTGTCCCTTATGATATAAACCCCATGCTTCTTCCAAGGCCTGTCGCGATTTTTTGGATAGACCCTTCAGACGATCTAAAGCTCGTTCGCGAAGTTTACTGTCACGACCGGATACAGAGAGAGAGCGGAGAATACCCTGTGCCATTTCTAGTTGACCGGTTTGCTCAAGAGAAAGAGACAGCATCATATTGAGACGTCCCTCGTGCCCCCGCGCTGCAGGATGTTTCAACGCTTCCTGCAGAGGGATAATCGCCTCAGAGGACAGACCCGCGTGAAAATATAGTGCCCCAATCTGATATTGCAGATTCATACGCTCGCGATTCTGAGGATATTCGGCCAAGCCCTTAAGTGATCTCTCAAAATGATCTTTGGCGTCTGCAAACGCGCCGGTTGTCTCCGAAATCTCACCGGCCATGGCCCGAGCTACTGGCTGGCCTGGCTCCACTTCAAGAAGTCGGACCAAAATAGCAAGAGCTCGTTCAAAGTCCTGCGCCTGGTAGGCCTGAGAAGCTTGACCAATAGCATTACGGCCAGGACCCCGATAGACAACCCCGTCGGAGGGATCCTCTACCTTTTTCTGCGTGATCGCCTTATCCACCTGGCTTGGTTTCAAACGCTCACGCTGAAACACCTCGGTCGGGCTTGCTTCGGCATCCTTAGACACAGCGGTTTTCGGTACGGGTCCGGGTTCCGGCGTATCCTCTTTTTTCGTGCAGGAGCAGAACAGAATCAAGACTCCTCCACATGTGGCAAACCATCGAAAAACCACTTCGACCTCCAGGTTTCGTTTCCAATTCTCCCTAGATGTATCGTTCCCGAGACAAACACTCAACTACGCGTACGACGTTCCTGTAGAAGAAGACGTTGGATTTCTGGTATTCTTCTGCCCTGCGGAGCATTAGCCTGTGATCAAATCTCGTACATGGCTCGTTCTTATTGCACTAAGCTTTACCTGGTGCGCTTGTAGTAATTCGCTCGAGTCTTCTCCAGATATGGGCACTAACACCACGGATCTTCCGCCCGCCCCTCGCACAGATCTTCAGGACTCCCCTCCCACCGATACCGGTAACACCGACCTCACACCACAGGTACCGCTCCTTACACATCCGATCATTTCCCTCGAGGGGACGATTGAGGAAGGCCAGAGCCCACAGGGAAAGACTACCTACAGCCTTGGAGACCTGGCCTGTGATATTCCCTGTGCCTACCCGTTTGGAGCCGACCTCTTCGGAAGTATTCCAAATATAGGCTTTGAGTATCGTGTAAAACCCCAGAGCCCCGTCCGTGCAGCTGTTAGCGCCAAGGTGGTGTTCAAAAAGACCAATATGCCGTCTTCAAATGACATGGAAATCCATATGAAGACGTCGGACGATTCACCCTATGTCCTCATCTATGATCATATAGGGGCCCCGACCGTAGACATCGGCGACACCGTGGTAGCGGGTCAGATGATCGGAAAAGCAGGGAATTGGGACGCATCCCATGGAACGATCGAACTTCAGATCAATTACGAAGATCCGGACTCCTCCGACATGTGGGCAGTCTGCCCTGTGGAACTCGGGAGCGATGAATTTAACGCCAGACATGAGCTCTGGCTCGAAGTGCATAACCTGAGTGCCCCCAGCAGCAGTCATCCCGGTTTCCATATTCTCGACGGTCTCTGCCAGGTCGACAAAAGATTCCCCTGAGAGCTGGGTTAGGGATCCGTCTCGCAGGCATCCCCTACCCCATCATTATCCGCGTCAGACTGGGTCGGATTTACCTCCGAGGGGCAATTATCACAGGCATCCCCTACGTCATCGAGGTCCTCGTCCTCTTGCTCTGGGTTCCAGTCCAGGGGGCAGTTGTCGTAATAGTCGATATCCCCGTCGTTATCGTCGTCCCATTCGCAGGCATCGCCCTCTCCGTCATTATCGGTATCGAGCTGGTCAAAGTTAAGCTTCATGGGGCAGTTGTCGATTTCGTTAGCGACGTTGTCACCGTCTTTATCCCAGTCGCATAGATCTCCGGTGCCATCGCAGTCTTTATCCCATTGGTTCTCTTGCGGCACAAAAGGACAATTATCCTCCAAATCGGGAAACGAGTCGTTGTCATCGTCGCTGTCGCAGAGATCACCCTGCAGATCCCCATCGAAATCCTCCTGCTCCATATTGAAGATAAGAGGACAGTTATCCGTACTGTCATGAATCCCGTCGCCATCGTCATCCGGATCACAGACATTTCCAAGATTGTCTCCGTCGGTATTTTGTTGCGGCCAGGGGTTCACGTGGATGGGACAGTTGTCCCAGGCATTGCCCACCCCGTCGTTGTCCATATCCGGGTCACAGACGTTGCCCAGACCATCGTTATCCGTATCCGTTTGTTGGGGGTTCCAATCGTTTGGACAATTATCCGAAGTGTTCATCATCGTGTCGTTGTCCCAGTCCCCATCACAGGCATCCCCAACACCATCGCCATCCCCGTCCTGCTGCCCTGGATTGGGCTGAAACCAACAGTTGTCAGCAATATCAAAGACATTGTCATTGTCGTCATCCGGGTCCACACAATCGGCTATCCCGTCACCATCGCTGTCCACAAAGAGTTCATCCGTCTCCCCGTTGCAGTCGTTGTCTTTGCCATCACAATATTCGGCGACCGGGATGGCACCAACGCAAACGGTCTCGCCATCTACACAGTCGGTCAATCCAAGACAGCTACCATGGACCGTTGTGTTCTCACATGCGAGCGCTGGTATCTCTTCGTCCGTCTCTCCATCACAATCGTTGTCTACCAGATCACAGATCTCCTCTGTGATGACCTGCGCATCACAAACACTGAGGCCTTCCTCTCCACAACTCCGTGTTCCCTCACAGAGGTCATGGCTACAGAGAGTCGTGGCCGCCTCCTCGACAAATGACGCCCTACAGCTGCACTCCCCGTTCGCTCGCAGGCATACTCCAGTCAGCTCTCCGCCTTCCACTGTCGTAGACTGGCCACATATATAATCGGAAGGACAATCCCCGTCCGACACACATTGGCTACCACAAAAGGAGCCCTCCTCGGCCCCATAGGACACACATGCATCGGTACCGCGCCCCGCCGGTGCTACACGGCATTCGGTAGAGCTTAGACATGGTCGGCAAAGCAGACGGAACGCTTCGACGCAAATCGAGACCTCTTCATCCAAGGCATTGCACTGCCATCCCTCATCGCATGCACCGGTACAGACTTTGGAGCATCGATATTCATCACCAAATGGAACGCACAGTTCCGACGTGCAGTCGTCGTCAAGAGCACAACCTTCCCCAAAGCCAAGTCCACCTCCAATATCTGCGGTCGCCGAACCGTCCGATGAAGAGACGTCCAACCCAACATCGCCAGCGGTATCTTGCGAGCTATCCGAAGACACCCCCTCTCCCAGAGGCGTGTCCGCGCCGGCTGGTTCATCCGTAACACCGGTACAGGCGACAAAAAAGCCAACCAGTGCAAACACCAACCATCGCGTACCTCGCGAATGTATGGCCTCAAGACTAAGCATTCGACTCCCTATTCATATTGCTTCCAATTGCATCGCGACCTCAGGTTTTACAGATCCCGACGATTTCGGATACATGCAAGATCTCTACAACCTACCAGATCCGCATTATGAATTATCCTCCGTTTCATTTGGCCTTTCCCGTTCGAGAGCTCGATGCCACTCGACGATTTTATTGTACCATTCTCGGTTGTACAGAAGGAAGAGCCAGCGACACCTGGATAGATTTCAATTTCTTCGGCCATCAGCTCTCGGCCCATGTTGCACCGGAAATGTGTTCGTCGATCTCTACCAACGCTGTGGATGGTGATGCCGTCCCTGTACGTCACTTTGGGGTCGTCTTGGGCTGGTCGGACTGGCACTTATTTGTCGACCGATTGCGAGAATCTGGGATCGAATTTCTCATCGAACCAAAAATTCGGTTCGAATCCCAGGTTGGTGAACAAGCCACCTGTTTTCTAGTCGACCCAAGCGGTAACGCCCTCGAATTCAAGTCCTTTCGAAATCCAGACTTATTATTCGAAGCCTGAGATCAGGGGTTTGGGCTCACCAATGTAGAGATGTTCATGCCCGCCGGATAACCGTAGGATACATATTGGTCATATCCATGGACGACCGCGCCGAAGGTATTGGTACCGGTCAACCGATGGACGCCGTCAGCCACAGCGAGGTGAAGATACTGCCAACCATCCGCGATGGTGGTCCACCCCTGGTTGTCCAGAGATTGTCCGTCAAGAGAGACGCTTGTTCCCACCTTGGCGTAGAGGATCAGATAATCTTCAAGATATTTGTTGGGAACAAGGAAGATATAATCATCCCGCAGCTGCTGCACTGGCACCGACATAATGAAGGCCGGATCACCAATCCCCGCGTCCGTAGACTCGAAGACATCGGAGCAATGCTGATCGATGAGGCATGGCGTACCGGAGATATTACACGCAGTCACGACAGACTCGACGCATTCCTCACCAGGAAGACACCAGGGCGGGCCATCACACCAACGTCCACTGGGAGTGCATAGCATCGCTGTCCCTTCCGAATTACAAACCCCACCGTAATAGGGGTTGGGCGCATTTTGTCCCTGAAGGAACTGACCCACGAGAATCGGCTTGTCCGCGTTGATGACAAACGAAGAATCCGTGTCGATATCGAAGACCTCGCCAGCATTCAACATCGGCACAACAGCCAGAGACGGAGACAGGTTGACCGTCGTACCATCCTCCGACGCAATGATCCGCCATACATCCCCTTCAAACTTACGCGGCTTGGAACGAGCCGCGATATAGGTCGTCCCCCAGGCGGCTTCAGGAATCAACTGCTCTTCCAGGTGATCCGCGCAGCAGGGGCCGATGCAATCTATATCCGATTCGCAAGTTTCCGTGGGGTTAAAGGAGCACACCCCCCCACTACAGGGAGATTCTTTGGGAACGTAGGACGCTTCATGCCCGGAAAAAACAGCCACGCGCTCGGATGCCGTGATTGTGGTCCCCGACAGGTCCTGTCCGCGTCCATTGGTTTCGATATTCAAGACTTCGAAGGCCTGCATCGTAGTCGTATGTACATCACCTGGAGCTAGAGCAGGCACCCCAGCCCCCCCTAGAGTCATAGAGGTGACCTTTACGCTTACTTCCGTATTGTCCCGTGTCGCTACAATCGTCACATATCCATGCCATGATCCGAGATCAGGCCACCCGAGCACTCGATATTGGGTTCCAAGGCTATTTAACGGAAGCAGCAACGAGGCATCGTTACTGTAGACCATCACATTCTCTAATGGATTGAACTGGTACGCGATAATCGGTCGGTCCGACTTGATCTGATAACTGCGCGTTCCCTGCATAGAACCATCTACATTATAGGGGGCCAGCTCGAAGATATGGAGTTGTTCGGGGCCAATATCGACCTCATCTATAGGAACACCCGCCCGTAGGACCGTTACATGGGCTGGGAGCTCTTTCCCCACATTGGAAACAACAAACGCAAATGGACTGCCGTGACTGTCCGCGTCGGCCTGATCCAGATCAACACCCCAGTATTCACAGCCCACATTGCTGAAAAACTTGAAGTCTCCCGAACAAGGGTCGAGACACTGCCCCTGTATACATACCTGGCCACCGGGCTCGTCGGAACAGTCTCGGTCAAAGACATAGCCGCTCCCGTCGGCCGCGCAAATCTCCACATTATCCTCTACACACCGGGCATCGGATGGGAAGCAGGTTGTACAAACCCCGTCGACACATCCGTCCGTACAGATATCTACGACCTGTCCAAGGTTTCCATTCGCATCGCATAATGCCACATTACCGTTCGAACAGGTCAGCTGCCCGGGCGAGCACGCCACACATACCCCGCCTTGACAGTCTCCGGCACAGATCTCCTTATCGAACCCTCTGCCATCCGCCTGACACACCCAGGCCTGGTTGCCCTGGCAATGCATACTACCCGGATTACATGCGCAGACACCTTGAACGCAGATCAGACCCGTAGAACAGTTCGCATTATCAAAGCACTGTACACATTGGTTCGTGTCCAGGTCGCAAAACGGCTTCTCCGGCGGACACATATCCTGCGCATTACAAGGAGATATACCACCCGCATCGATATTCCATGTATCCGGAGACGTGAAGGTTACTTCATCACCCGTTCCCGCCCCGCTGCTACCACACCCGCTCCAGACAGGCACCAACAGCACTAGGCAGACAACTATATATAAGGGGGGCAACGAGCGCTGGCCTACACGAAGCCAAGCTCGAGAAGAGATACGTTCACACATTGGAGTCTTCGCCATAGGGAAAGTGTAGCCTGGCTTTTCCCGGGACTCAACCGGATGTGGACAACGACCAGTTATCAACGCAGGTCTCCTGGGACTCCTATGAGAACAAATTCGGTGTTTTTGGGGTTATCAGACCCCGATTTGGCGCCAAAGGTGTAAACTCCAGTTATCACACTATTTTTGGGCATTACGCACAGTTTTCAATCCTGCAATTTTTTTATTTTTTTTGTTTTAATCTAACAAAAGCCCGTTTTACCCCCATTTTACTGGCCGATCTCCGATCTAGAAAGTCTCTGCCTATGGGTTCGAAACTGTAAATTTTGTACGAATTCAAGGATTTGCATTGACATGCGGCACGCCACTTGCACAATTATAGGTGTGCTGGGGCATTTCCGCCCCGCCTGACTGGCTCGGTATCATGATGGATACAACTCGATATTTCATGGATGGCATCTTCGTCTCGACACAAGCAGACGCAGCGCTTTCCTATTCGGGTATTACGAGCGGTCAGAGCTCCGCTGACTTCGCTCAATGTACCCAATAACTAGCCTAAGTGAATCTATAGGGAGGCTCACCATGCTATCAAATCAAAACAGCGTAATCCGCTATTTAACCGTTGCAGGACTGGCTCTTCTCCTAGTCTTCGCCATCGGTTGTGAGAGTAGTGAACAAGGTGTTGAAATCACAAATCCAAATGTGACGCAGAATAACACCCACCCCACCGACAACAATACTCCGGATCCAAACAACACGGACCCGACTCAAGATCCGATCGACAATCCTGATCCGAACACCAACAACACTGATCCTCAAACGGATCCGTTGGAATCGATCACCCTCGACGAACTTAGCGTAGAGGAACTTGAGGTAGTAACCCATCTTCGTGGTGCTATCTCTCTTGGTCTCGATGTCGGACGTAATCATTATGTCGAAGAGGTAGAACTTGTCCTCGAAGACCTGGATGTCATCCACGATTTTGAATCGGAGCTCAATGACTGGTCCATCCTTGAACAAGCCCCTGCCACCTGTCCGTTCGTAGAATTCTACAATGACGGTGACAACTATGAGCCCTCAGGTATCACCTGTGAGTACATGGTCGACCTTGCGAAGGTAGAGGCCTACTCTGAGCTTACCCAGAAGCTTGATTCCTATGACCTCCCCACCGACATCCCCGCCGAGCTTATCGATGAAGCACGTGGCTGGTATGAAGAAGGAGCGATCAGCGGTCTTGAGCAACAGCGTATTCTTGTACGCTCGGATCTTCGTACGAAAGGAACCTGCTACAAAGAGCCTACTGTAAAAGAGAGCTCCACGGCCAAAGGTATCACCGTTGGACGTCAGCTCTTCGCGCAGCAGTTCAATGAATGGCTCCTGAACAATGGCTACGTGGCGGATTATCCCACCATGAGTCAGCCGATTCAGGTCTGTAACGTAGACCAGTCCATGCTGGATCCCGCGTACCAGAACGCCCTTCAGGCGGTAGCGGCTAAGCTTGAAGCTGAGCCTCTTTGCGAGAACTACCAGGCACCGACCCAGGCCGCTGCATTCCAGTATGGCCAAGCTCAGATCGACTATGAAAAAGCCGTTGAGCAGGGTGTAGAAGATGAGCACGCGCTCGCTTCTGTAGTGGTCTTCGAAGTTGTTCCCTGCAACGTATCCGACCCGATCGTCGTAGATCTCGACAACGACGGCATCGAGCTTCTCCGCATCTTTGAAGGCCCGAACTTCGATATGTGGAGTGTTGATCGTCTTCAGGCCGTTGGCTGGGTACACCCAGACGACGCGTTCCTTGCCTATGACCGTGATGGTAATGGCTCGATCGACAATGGTAGCGAGCTCTTCGGTAACGTAAACCAGGGCTATGCGGACGGCTTCGCCCAACTCGCTGAGTTGGACATGAACGGCGACGGTGAGATCACCGAAGCGGATCCCGTCTTTGGTTCTCTGCTCCTGTGGCAGGATTCCAATAGTGACGGTATCTCCGATGTATCCGAACTGCGCCATATCAGCGCCATGGGTATCACCTCGATCCCCTGTGCTGGTGAAGCAGCGGACCTGCAGATTGCAGGCAACCGTGTAGCAGTGACCGCATACGCGACCTCCGAAACTGGCCCAGTACTTCTGGGTGATGCATTCCTCCGCACAGCGCCACACGCGAAGCTGGAGCGTTAATGCATTTCTCGGGTTGTGAATCCTGGTTACCATCAGGATTCGCTACTTTCCGAGAACTTCGTTAAAATGGCCGGTGTGTTTCTCAAGAGTCGAGAAACACACCGGCTTTTTTTTAGGGATTAGAATGAAACTACGTCTATTCAGTATTGTACTCTTGATTGTATCGTTAAGTGCCTGTGGTGGTAATGGAAACGGGGGCCCTCCTGTACAAGCAGATAACGGCACCCAGCCGGACACTAGCAATTGTGCGACCTGCCCTCCCGGCTTCACCTGCGAGAACGTAGGACGTGCCAGTTTCGAATGTGTTCCGATTCCAGAAGATGCCGGTTCAACGGATACCGGTTCGGACCAGGGAACTCCGACCGAGCTACCTCCAATCGACACAGGCAATCCCACAGGTCTTTCGATACAGCTGAGCACCGATGCCGATGTTCTCTCTGGCCTCTCCACCGTCTCCGCCACAGTTTCCGGTGGAGCGGTTATTCTCGGAGTAGAGTTTCAGGTGGATGGGATGACCATCACAACGGACGTTATCCCCCCCTATTCCGTAACCATCAATACAGCGCAATTTAACGATGGCGCCCATATGGTCGCGGCCTATACCGCCGATAATGCAGGCGGTACCGCACAGTCTGTGACAGAGATCATCTTCGACAACTCTCCTCCAGAGTTCTTCTCCTACTCTCCGGCTCAGGATGAGACCGTATTCTTTGAGGATGGTCCTCTCACCATGCAGGCCGAGGTCGATGATTCTGGCTCCATCGACACCGTCACATTCCGAGCGAATGGGCTTCTTGTAGGCCAATTTACGCAGCCCCCATTTGCGGCCTCGGTGCCACACGAGACCCTCTTCCTCGACCTGGAAGAGCTCCCCAAGAACATCTATGTGCAATACCAGGCACAGGATACTCTGGGGCAGTTGACAGAGGTCTCCCACAATATCGAAGTACATCGACGCCTGGCCTGGGAATTCAACACTCTCGGCGAGATCTGGGGCGGTGCCGTTGTCCTGCCGAATGGAAATATCGTTTTCGGTAATAACCAGAGCAAGATCTACTGCGTAGATCCATCGGGTAATGAAGTATGGCAATACCAGATCGATGGTGGCATCACAGCGGACCCGACCGTGGATGACGAAGGAAACATCTACCTCGGCTCTCTGGGCGGAACGATATATTCACTTAATTCCAGCGGTGGTCTTCGCTGGTCCAACTTTATCGACTCTCCATCGGGTGGCTCGCCGGTCATCCGTGACAACTCTCTATATGTGGGAGCCTACTCTGGAGTCGTCTACGAGTTTGATCGCAACAGCGGCGGAGTGAATTGGCAACATACGCTACCCGATTATATCTCCTCTACACCTGCTATCTCAGACGAAGGCGTCCTGTACGTAGGTTGCCAGGACCATAAGCTCTATGCAGTCTTCACGGATGGTATCCAATGGAGCTACGAGACCGCAGATGAGATCTGGTCTTCACCATCGATTGGGTTCAATGGCACGGTATACGTGGGCTCCAACGATGGTTGGTTATACGCCGTAAAGAAGAACGGCCTGGGACTCTTTGAAGTAGAAATCAAAGGGCAGATCTGGGGGAAACCGCATGTTGGTACGGACAACTCCCTGTACCTGGCGTCGTCCGCGAAATACGTCCATAAGCTGGACGGCCTTGATGGCAGTACATTCTGGAGCACGAAACTCGACGGATTTACCTATTCCTCACCGGTCCCCGACGAGAACGGCGCTCTTTATATTGGAACAACGGCCGGTAATCTATACGCCCTTGATCCCGAATCAGGAACAGAGCTGTTCTACTATAATGTTGGCCTCGACCAGACGATTCATGCCACACCACTCATCGTAGGTGACCGTGTCTATTTCGGGTCCATCGACCGTAGCTTCTATTCCATATGGAGATATGGAGCGAACTTGTCTACCGGTGAACTCGGAAACGAGTAAGTCCCAAAGGCTACATCTCCCCGATTATTGCTCGGTCACATTACCCGTAAAGCGCGTGTAGTCGGGTAGTCGTGTGACCAACGGGTTATCCAATCCCCAGACAACGTTGGTCGGAATCCCTAAGAGCCCACCCACGTCAAAGACTGGCAGTGGCACAAGACCAATGGAGCTCTGGAGAAGATTCGGAGTCAACAACGCCAACACCCCTTCAAAATAGGCCTGTAGATCGCCAAAGGCGTCGAGTTTTTCAAGGGCTGTGAGCTCGATCTGTACGTCCACATCTCCTGTAACTGTGAACATAAGCGTATTCGTCGTGGGGTCCACATCGATCCGCCCCGGGACAATCACGGAGGCGTATAGACCGGCGTCCAGCAGTCCGAAGGGTGGGATCGTAGCGACCGCATCCACGAAGACATCTCCGACGCCTACGTAGATCTCATGTTCGTCGTCCCCCGGCATAAGAACCGGTGGAGCGTTCGCTCGCACAGCGAGCTCGAGATCGGGGAAGTTCTGCCCCAGAAGACCGGTCGCGTCAGGAATATCGAGACCTCCCCCATACCAGAGGGCCCATAACAGCTGATTGATAAGGTCATCGGATAGTCCAACACCGAAGGTATACCCATTGCTACTAAAGGTCGGCAATTCGCCGCCCCTCTTAATGGAACCTTTCGATCCTGCCGGAACCGAGAACCCCTGGCTCGACGGATAGACCTGTGTCGCGAGCCCAAGTGTTCCGTGTCCCGCTCCCTCGGGTCCCGAAAACTCCACGTAATCAAAGGCCGAGATGATGGAAAGATCGACATCCAACATGGGAAGAAGCGGCAGGTCCGTATCGACACTGAACTGCCCAAGAAAATCCTCGATGATAGGAATCACTTGATAGGAGATAACATCACTCAATTTCTCGGCGAGAGTGCCTTCAAATCGATCGATGATGAAGTTGGCGATACCATCGAGAGCCCCTCCCATAAAATCCAACATCCCCCAGTCCACGTCGAAATAGAGTTCCTCAAAGGTCAGAGAAACACAGTCCTCACAGGTCAAAATCTGAGGTTCACCATTGGCGAGAAAGACATCCGCATCGACTAGAAGAGAGATTCTATCGACATTCAGGGTTCCATTTGCGGTGGCCCCGTTTTCTCCCAAACAACCGACATCAAGATGACCATAGATCGATAAGGGCATCGAAATATTATCGATATGCATCGCCATGACGATTCCACCGTCAACGGCCCGCACATAGTCAATCACGGGCAAATCATAGTCGAGTACTCCAGTCTTTACAGCACGGAAACCCGTCTCCTGGTTCGTCTCGGTCCAGAATCCACAGCTATGGGTCGTCGTATCAATCTCACCATCGTCGTTGGTGTCTGGGTCCACGGCTACCGGATCGGGTTCACTTGGAAGCATGGCGTCAATATCCGTAGCCCATAGAACCTCTATTGCCAGTTGGGCGATATCGTTCGGGTTCAATGGGTTGGGGTCATCAAGAAAGGCCTGATTCAGACGCCCTACAATACCCTGTGGAACCGCCGAGGACGGCTTCGGTATCGTCGACGCAGAAAAATAACTGGGACTATGCAGATAGGATTGCACTGTTCGAACACTCAAGCCACAGGCATCTTCCGCCCACGCGGATATGATGTTCAGCCCCCAGCGACTGACGTGGTCCTCTGAAAACTCGACGACAAAACTATTGCCTTCGACCGCCACCGCAGTTCCATTAACTTCCAACGCAACAATATCACTGGCGTTATCCTGGACCGTCCCCTGGATCGTTATCGTCTCTCCCGTTGTGCCCACCAAAGTCGCAGCGCGACTGGGCGCGGTTATCACCAGGCTCGGCCTCTGGCCGTCCAAATGAATGTTAAAAACGGCTGGGTCTATCTCATTTGCCGGGTCCAACTCACCCGCGTAGGCAACAGTCATCTCAAAATTGCCGTCCTGGGCATACATGAGCGTCCCATCGATCAATTCCGAGAACAGCCCTGGTGGATTCGATACCACGGTATAGTCGGGATCCTCGATTTCATTTCCATAGATATCGGACGCTTCCACGGCCAGATCTACGGCCGTGCCGGGCTTATTACAATCCTCGGATGGGATAGACACCGACCAGCTATGGGCCAATCCGGGAAGTAGAAGAAAACTAACGGGTGTGGGGTCGACAATATCCTCGAGTCGACACGCCACCTCGTAAGTGCCTGCTACCGTACCTTGTATCTGGAAACTTCCCGCCCCCACATTCTCTACAGAGATCGTCGCCGGTGCGATCAACTCGATCGTGTTCACGGGGCTTACAGGATCTCCCGTACGATTCGTAAGTGTACAGGTTACATCAATGGGTTGGTCTGGAGTTGTCGTATCCGAGCTGAGCTGGGTTTCGATGAGCGATGGCACCGAAGTACATTGGAAACCGTTCCCTTCATAGCCCGTATTACATGTACAGGTATAGCTTCCCTCTGTATTCGCACAGGTAGCCATTGGATCGCAGGAGTGGGTCCCCTCCACACACTCATCAATATCCACATTACAGTTTGGACCGGTATATCCCGGCTCGCACTCGACCTG
>PBVT01000093.1 GCA_002728755.1 Myxococcales bacterium | reverse complement strand
TTGGCAGGGGCTTCTGGCTCCTTCGCCAATTCGTTTAACCCATCGACGACATCCGAGACCCGGTCACCAAGAGCAGCGATTCCTTTCGCCAACTTCTTTACTTCCTTTCCGGTGTACTCTTTCTGTTCATCCAGTTTATTCGCGATCGCGACTTCCAACAGAATCGATCGTGCCGAATGGTAATCATAACGACGTCGCAACACATTCAGTACCTGGTTTTTTGTCGGCATCCACGAACCTCGAAACAATCACTGTTAACCCATGCCCAAAAGGCCTCGGCATTATAGCATTCGTTTCTCGTGCTGCAAGGCTCCTACACAGGCCCAAACACGGCATACCGGGGCATTCAGCCGACCCGCTGGAACAGCGTCGTACGCCTGTTTTCCGGTATTGTTCTGCACTCTTTGGTAGTTATTTTGGAGAAAATCTGGCAGGGTCCTCCCCTTCCAATCCCCATAGCGGGCAAATACTGAACAATATTGATGAATCAGACGATGGATAGCTCCCAACAATCCGAACCCAAACTAAGTCCCGGTCGCTTTGCGAACGCGCCTATTACGCCCCAGGATATCGGTACAAATCTTCCCTTCAAAAAAAGGGAAGGACCCGCGTTAGCGCCCACGTTTCATAGCCTGTCTCGCATGGGAAAGCTCAACGCCATTCTTGAACTCTCGTCGCCAGAGGCTTTTGTTCAAGAATTACCCTCGCAGGAGCTACATCACCTTATTCACCATATTGGTATCGAAGATGCCGGGCTTCTCGTGCCCCATACGACACCAGACCAATTTCGAACACTTCTGGATCTGGACCTATGGGTCGGCTCCGAAATGTGTCCCGAACGAATTGAGCGTTGGATATGGAGCTTAGATGAATTCGGACCGTCCGATGAGTTGGCTCGGCGAATCCAACAGGTTGATCCGGAACTGATTATCTCGATTCTAGCTCGCTGGTGCCGTATTCAGGTTCGAGAGACAAAGGATGAGAGTCCTATGTTTCCCCATGAAGCTGTAGTCTTCACCACACCCGATCAACGCTATTTCGTAGAGCTCGTCGGTGACGATGCGAACGACCGCTTTCCGATGATCTATCATCTTATCGGCGGGCTATACCAGGCCGACCTGGAACAGGCTATCCAGTTACTCGACCAGATCACCATGGACACTCCTAGTGAGGTGGAAGAAGAAGTTCTGCGTTTTCGCAATGCGCGACTCCAAGACCTGGGATTTGTTTCGCCAGATGAAGCCATTCGTATGTACGCCTTCACCAGCCCCAAGAAGGCCCTTGGAGATCTTGCGGCGATACTCGATGGGCCGGCGGGAAGTGTTTTCCGTCATGAAGGGCGCCCACTCGGCACGGCTCTTCTCGGCCTTGGGGCACCGGATAACTTCCTCGCCACGGTTCTGGGGCAAACCGACTGTGTAGAACGACAAGAACAGTTCATCACAGCGTTCACCTATCTTTGTAACCGGTCCTCCACAGTACGGATTCTAGATCTCAGCGATCTCGACCGTTGGAACCAGGAAGCAAAGACAATCTTCGGACATCTCAATATCGGATTGGAATTTCTGGCCCAGGGAAACCATGAAGCTGGTGGGAAAATCCTCGAAAAAATGCACCTCCTGGAGTTACACCGTGTTGGCTTCAGTGTAGTGACAGAGCTCAGCCATATGGCGAATACGATCCTTAAGACGCTGGGAAGTCGAGATGCACAGAATCTCTTTGACTCTCCCTATGCCGAAGTAATCTCGGCGCTCTCATCCCGCTTCCCATGCTATACCGAAGTAGTCGATGGGGGCCTGATCGACCGCCCCTTCAAGTCTCTCTATGAAGTCGACCGCCTACGAGCGTTGGTACGCGATGCACAGGTCTCAGCCGAACTCTTCAATGAGCACTTTGGCGTCAAGGCCCTGGAAGTGGATGCCGCCGACGAGGCAGAGATGCCATACGCCGATGTTCGGCTTTCGAGTCTATGGCTCACGCTCCTATGCCAGAACGGACAGAACGGCACCGCTACTTTGCAAGCGATTACCATCGAACAAGCCAACCAGTTCGTGGCCGCCCTTTGTGCCGCCCCTGACCAAACCATCGAAAAGGTCACAGACGCGAGCATGAGCCTTCTGGAACAGCTGTCCATTGCGGACGACTTGCAGGTCTCAGCCCTACGTAGAGCTCTGATCGAACCCGCGGCACAGCGATTCGCGGATGCATTCAACCGGGTACAGGACCACTCCTACGACCCCAATATCCTGGCGGATTTCTTCCTGGTGGACCGGAACTAATTTTCGGCCTTAATTCCGTCTACCACCAATGTGATCAAGGTGGCATAGACTTGAACGGGCGGCAGTGTCAGAGATTGGTTTAAACTCGCCAGAATCAGACTCTCTGTCGCTCCAACGACAGCTCTCGCACTGATACTGGGTTCCATAGCCCGTTGTAGGCCGTGCTCTTGTGCGGTCCGAGTCAAACTGATGGACTCTTCCAGTACAACCGCAGACAACGCACAGATCGGTTCGCGCGCGCCAACCGCCGGCGACCGGTTTTCCTGCAAATACATACAAGCCACATCCGAGTTCTCCAGGATCAACTGGCTAAGGACCAGCGCTAGATTTTGATAGGCCTGTATGAGCGCAGCTCTGTCACGCGCCTGGGCGACAGCATTACGACAGGTCTCCAGGGCCTGTTTCATCGCATCTTCCACGGGATCGAGCAGCACCTTTACCAGATGCGTCTTATCATCGAAGTACCGATAAAAGGTCCCTTTTGCCACCCCACAATGGTCCACAATTTCGTCGATCGTTACGGGCTCAATGCCACGCGCAAGAAACAACTCCAGCGCAGCTTTCGACAAGTTCCGTATCCGCTCCTCTCGATTCCTAGCACGTACGCCACCCGGCTGGCCTGGCCTGGTTTTGGGCGCGCCTTTCCCACTGGTTTCGTTGTTTTGAAGATTTTTGTTGGACATTTTTTCTCGGATCCACTAAAACGTGACTAAATAGTCATCTTTTTCAGGGGGACGTATCATGCTTGGTATTCCAATAGGCCTAATGTACGCAAACGCGGGTGAGTGGTTGATACATAAATACATCCTCCACGACCTGGGCAAAAATAAGAAGAGTTTCTGGTCCTTCCACTGGCACGAGCATCATCGTGAAAGTCGAAAAAACGACCACATTGATCCTGGCTATAATGAAAGCCCATTCCGGTGGAACTCTCAAGGCAAAGAAGGGGTCGCACTGGCAGCCCTGGGCATCGCCCACGCGCCGCTATTTCCGGTAGCACCCTTTTTCACTGGTACCGTCTGGTACAGCATTATCAATTACTACCGAGTCCATAAGAAAGCCCATATCGATCCAGAATGGGCAAAAGAGCACCTACCCTGGCATTTCGACCACCATATGGGGCCAAATCAGAATATGAACTGGTGTGTTACGAAACCCTGGTTCGATATTCTAATGGGCACGCGGGCTCCATTTATTGGCACCCGTAACAAAACGGAAGCCGATCGTGTCCAACGTGAATTGGCACGAAGCGCCTAAGCGGTTCGCAAAAATAGAGAACCCCTGGAAAGCCAAAGGCTCTCCAGGGAGTTCTCTTGGTTCCGAAATCGACTCAGACTTTGCCGAGAAGAAGGAACGACATAACCAGGGAGTAGATGACCAGGGACTCGATCAGAGCGAGCGAGAGGATCAGACTGGGCATCAACTTCGCGTTGGGGTTACGGGCCATTCCTTCAAGGGCGGCCGAAGCGGCACGACCCTGCGCCATTGCACCAAAGGCAGCAGCGAAAGCAAGACCAAAGCCAACACTAAAGCCGAGGTATTTGCGAGATCCACCTTCGATGGACGCAGCAACAACTTCGTCGATAGCAAAGGCGGCGGGTGTGAAGAGAACAACACCTACGATTGTAAGGGAAACGATCGTCCAGAACTTATTCAGGGAACTCATTCGTTATACTCCTGTCAGATAACCAGTGTGAAAAATTGGAGGGGGAAAAATTAATGTTCGTCCGCGTGGTCTTCTACCGCCATGGAGATATAGACCACGGAAAGAATCAAGAATACGAAGGTCTGAACGCACGCTACGAGCATTCCAAGAACCTGGATGGGAATGGGAAGAACCCATGGGACAAGCCCAAGGAAAATCCCGAGAACTGTATGGTCAGCAAACATATTTCCCATCAGACGAATCGATAGGGAAAGAACGCGTGCCAGATGACCGATGGTCTCGATCACCACCATCAACAGCATCAACGGTAACGCCACTGGATGGGTGATGGGACCAAGGAAATGTTTAAAATACGCCGCGCCGTGAGCCTGTACACCGCAGTAGTGGGTCGTCACGAAAATCACAAGCGCCATCGCCATCGTGGTATTGAGATTATCCGTCGGGGGGAACAACCCTGGAATGGATCCCATATTATTACAGACGAAGATATAGAGGGCGGTGGTGGCAAGAATTGGGAAGGTCTTCTTGGCCCATTTTTCAGACATCATCGATGCCGAAAGATTATAGATACTCTGAAGAACCAGCTCTACAACGGACACGATTCCAAAGCGCGCTGGTGGCTTGATCGAACGCTCCATATTCCGGAACCAACGGCCGGCGATGACGCCGAAGAGAATCACGATAAGGGCAGCGAACAACGCCGCAGGCATATGCATCACCTTACCAACATCGTCGCCCATGGCAGACTTGCCAATCCATGCGCGTGCATCATGTACCGCGCTATTCGGGATAAGCGCTGTAAAGAATGACCAATGGTCAGGCTCTGGTCCCGCGTCCGCTTGTGCCGCTGCTCCCTGTTCCCCCGGGGCCGCCGCGTAGGCGATCGTCATCGGAGCCAACATAAAGCCGACTAATACCAGAACTACGGTAAAGCGCTGAAGGGCATTCGATAGCATACTAGATTTTGCCTCGGGCAATCGTGGTCCCGAAGACCACAGGTAGAAGGGTGCTATAGCCAATAAGAAATGCACCGGCAGCCGGCTTAACCACAAGAATCATCAAGCCAACGACCAGCCCCAATCCGACAAACTTCACAAAAAACAATCCGACGTAACCGCCTGCTTTCGACGCGGGGTTACTCATCATCCGATTACCAATCCAATTGATGATGTAGAGATTCGCCAGCGCGAGTCCTCCACCGGCAAAAGCCGAAAGACCCGGACGCAAACCCCAGCCCAGCCCGATGGCCAGACTAAGAGCAAGAACCATAGCCAGATGAATCCATTGCGCACGACGGGATAGTCGTTGGAGAGCCACTGCCGTTGTGTCCGCATTCGATGCTGGAGAGGCGATCGCTGGTTCAGCTTGGTTCATCGGGGGTGTTAGAATCATTGGGTTTAGACTGGGAAGAAGATTGATTCAGTCGATTCACGACACGAATCAAGTTCAGAAATCCGGCTGTGATCCCTAACATCAGCATAATCAGAGTCCAGACAGGCCGTGTATCAAACCGGCCGTCCATCCAATACCCAGCGTAACCACCAATGCCGATGGCAACACCAAGTTCTAGACCAACGGTTGAAAGACGTAATGCCTGGCGTCGATTACGACGCTGTTCTTCCGTGGGTCTACCAGATGGGCTCATATAGAGATAACAGCTCGAAATTATTCAAAAAACACTGGAGAACGCGTAATACTCCAGACTGGGATTCGCGTAGGTAACACGAACTATGAGGTGTGTCAACCACCAAAGAGGGTATTTTTGCGTACTACTACCCCCCACCCAAACACTGGACTGCAGACCTTTCTCCGTCTCCTCGTCTGAGGGGTCGGGACCGAGGTCTTACGTGCCTGGAATTATATCGGCCGCCATCACCGCTCGGGCCGCTGAAACAACACGATCACAGATTGTCGAATCGTGTGTTGTGGCCAAGAACCATGCTTCGTATTGCGAGGGAGGAATGCTGACTCCTTCTCGACGCATACCATGGAAAAACAGAGCGAATCGTTCAAAGTTCGATGCGCTTACATCACCGAGTCGATGGACAGGTCCGGCCTGAAAAAATGGCGTAAGCATCGTTCCAACCTGTTGGACACACATCTCTATGCCATCCTCGTCTGCGACCGTCTGTAGTCCCTGCGCCAATACCGCGGCCCGTTCCTCGAGGCGGTCAAAGATCGGCGTATCTTCCAGTACTTCCAATGTTGCACAACCAGCAACCATCGAAAGGGGGTTCCCGCTCAGAGTGCCCGCCTGGTACACCGATCCTTCGGGAGCAAGATGATTCATAATATCGGCTCGGCCACCAAAGGCACCGACTGGCAGACCGCCACCAATGACCTTTCCAAGGCAGGTGAGATCCGGCACGACGCCGTACAGAGCCTGAGCACCACCTCGATGCACCCGGAAGCCAGTCATGACCTCATCAAAGATCAAGATGGACTGGTGCTCATCGCATAGAGCTCGTAATCCCTCTAAGAAGCCAGGAAGAGGTGGGATCACGCCCATATTGCCCGCTACAGGCTCCAATATAACACTGGCTATCTGTGCACCGTGTCGTTCAAAGAGTGCCTGTACAGCCTCTAAATCATTAAACGGCGCCAACAGTGTCGTCTCTGCAATCGACGTGGGAACACCACCGCTATCCGGGTGACCATGTGTAAGGGCTCCCGAACCAGCCTTCACCAATAAAGAATCAACATGTCCGTGGTAACAGCCTTCGAACTTGACCGTCAGGTCTCTGCCGGTCGCCCCACGTGCGAGTCGAATCGCGCTCATGGTAGCTTCCGTACCACTATTTACGAACCGCATCTTCTCCATCGATGGGAAAAAATTTCGAACGCGATTTGCCAGATTCGTTTCGAGCAACGTCGGTGTCCCATAGGACCATCCATCCTCAACCGCTTCATGAAGGGCTTCGGCGACACGTGGATGTCCATGACCCAGGATAAGCGGACCATAGGCCAGAACCATATCCACATAGCTATGACCATCCGCGTCATGGATTTCTGCGCCATGGCCTCGCACGGTGAAAAATGGTGTCCCCCCCACAGAGCCAAGGGCCCGTACAGGGCTATTTACCCCTCCAGGGAAACATTCTTTCGCACGTGTGAATGCCGTCTCTGAGCGTGTCAGTTGGTACTCTGCCATGGGTTCCTCGCGCAAGGGTTCGAACCAAGCTGTAGGGTTCGCACACTATCCATACATGCCAAATTACTCAAGAACTGGGTCAACACTTGTTGTCCGATGCTATGAATTATTGACCAGATCCGAGGATCGTAAACACGACCGCCGTGGAATCTCCGGCCCCGCCCCCCTTGGCGACTACCTGGCCACTGGGAACCCCTTTTCGGATCAAATAATCGGCTATCTTACGAGCGCGGCTTGCACTCCGGCGATTCGCACGCCGGGCAACAACCTCATCACCTGTGGTCACCAGGATCTCCACCTGGGTAATCCCGGGATTACCTTTCAGAACGGCCGAGACTGCATCCAGAACGGGCCGACTCGAACGGTCCAGCTTGGCTGTCGCTCCACGAAATACCACCTGACCTCGAACGATTAATTTTCCATCCCGCAATTCAGCCAGCGGAGCCTCATCAGGGCAGCCATCGTCGTCCTTATGATCATTCTTATTTTCAGCTTCCTGCGGACACGCATCCTTATCGTCTGGAATACCATCTTCGTCGTTGTCTTCATCGGGACAGCCGTCGCTGTCCTCAAACTGATCGAAATCTTCCGCTTCATCAGGACAGAGATCATTCTTATCGGTCAGACCATCGGCGTCATTATCAAATTCGGGGCAACCATCCTTATCCTTGAACCCATCCACATCCTCGGGATCCACGGGACATTTATCGTCCCCATCCAGAATGGAATCGCCATCATTATCCGGTTCAGGACAACCATCATGGTCTTCATATTGGTCCATGTCCTCTGCTCGATTCGGACATTGGTCGACCGCATCCAACACGCCGTCGGAATCCGAATCCGGGGGACGTACTGAGGGATAATATGCAAGCCCCAAAAACGCTCGTACGCGGACATTTCCATATCCTTTGGCGAGACCACCGCCCCCACCGATCAGCGCACGCATACCCGACGAATGCTGGTAGGACAGTCCACCGCCCACTTCAAAATAGTTCGTATTCGGATCACCATAAAAGCCCGAGGTCCCCGTCGTCGAAGCGACTTGCCCAAATAGACCGATCTCGTTCCTTACAAGTGGAGCCTCAAACGCGAATCGAATATCCAGCTCATTGCCTACAGAGAAAAGCCCATCTTCCTCCTCGTAGGTGTCCCGAATTCGGTAGCCCAGGTTCAAAGCAGCCCGATAGCCGTGGAAGGCTGTATCGGCCACCAACGACGTAAGAACAACGGTCCCACCATCACTAAGATGTGCCCGCTCCCGTCCAGTGGCAAACTTGGCATCCAGTGCCAGTCCAAGCCCAAAACCTTTTCGACCTCGTTTCAGAATCGCACCTTTCATAGAGAGGCCGATATCACCGATTCCAGAACCCGAATCGATGGGCTGGGCAAAGCCCATCTCCCCCTTATTGACGAGTACTCCTGGAATCAACAACCCAAGAGAGAAGCGCTCCGAGAAAGCAAGACTGCCATAGAAGTCGGCCGTAACTCTATCTTTAACGACGGCCTGTGGACCATCGGGCGTCAGATACACCAACTGGTTCTGCCCATAATGAACGAAGACGCCTCCCGCGCCTGACACCGTACTGGGAAAATCCAGAAACTTTACCGTCATGACATCGTAGACATGGGGCGAAGGTCGTAATTTTGTAACGTCCAGGTCTCCAGCTTGCGCTGAGCGAATGGGCGACAAGGCCATCAGTACCAGGATCACTCCCAATCCGATTGCAGCAACAACACCCCCAACCTTTTCCCGAATCTCTATCATGGGTGCCGATTCTATGAGCTGTCCTCCACTTTGTCACGTTTGGAGGTTGCCAGGGGTTCTATTTTCCCCATATATAAATTCCGAGCGGTGCACGATAGGGATCTCTCCTCTGCTCCGGTCGTTTCATCATACGGAAGTAGGTTCATATGCACATACCCGCCAGGATCCTCCTATGTATTGTGCTCATTTGCTCCATTCCCGGACTTGCACTAGGCGGTGGAATGGAGGTTCCGGATAATGGGACTCGTGGATTGGGACGGGCTGGTTCCTATGTGGTCGGAGCTTCCGATCCTACCGCTCTCTGGTACAACCCCGCCCTTTTGAGTCGCCTTCGCGGCACACAGATCCTCTTCGACAACCAGTTATCATTACTGGATTATCGCTTCCGCAGAGAGTCTCTGGAATATGATTCAGGCTCTGGCACTCTGGTTCCCCCCGACACCGAATTTGGAGAAGTACAAAACGAAGGCCCTCTTTTCTGGGCCCCCTTCATGGCTGTCACATCGGATTTAGGCACCGAAAACCTTGTGCTGGGCCTCGGCGCCTTCGGTCCTCCCGCGATAGGACATCGCTCCTTCCCAAAGGATGGTCCCCAGCGCTACATGCTCGTCGAATCCGATATTCTCATGGCGTTTTACACCCTGGGGGCCGCCTATAAACCCCATAAGAACTTTGCCATCGGTGCCACGATTCAATCGGTCGACCTTTTGAAGAATCGGTTCTCGGTTGTGGCATCTATGGAGCTTGCAGAGCTGTTTCCAGATCTCCCTCCAGGCGCTCCGACGGAGTCCACATCTGGAGATGTTCTATTTGAATTGAATACGCAGGACCGATTCACGCTCACAGGCACGGTCGGACTCTGGTGGCGTCCACATTCCAACTGGGAAGTTGCCATCTCCAGCCGACCTCTCCCAATAAAGATTCATTCCGAAGGACACTTCGAACATGAGTTTATCGGAACAACAATCGCCAATATCGCGGCCGAATATCTGGTAGAAAACGATAACGGTGTCACCTTGGATGTAACTCTACCCTCCTGGATACGAGGGGGTATTCGTTACGTTCACCGAACCGGTGCAGGACGTGAGGTGTTCGACCTGGAGCTCAACGCCATCTACGAAGCCTGGAGCCAGTTACAATCCTTTGATGTCGCCTTTGGTGATGCTTTCCAATTCGTCGGAGACGATCCAGAGGCTGGTCCTGGTTCCTCGGTCCCCATCGCGCCTGTTAGCCTGACCAAAGCATATAAAGACACCTACTCCATACGTCTGGGTGGTGATTATCACGTCATACCGAACCGGTTAAGCGTGCGTGCGGGTACCTTCTATGAGAGCGCTGCGAGCCCCCTCTCGTATACGCATCTAGATTTTACGGCCTCGGAACGCCTCGGATTTACCACAGGCGCCACCATACGATGGGAGCGGTTCGACTTCTCATTGGCCTACGCTCTGATCCTACACCCGGACCGTCATGTTCCAGCGGACGAAACCAACATCTACCAGATTCGCCCCCTGTCACAATGTCTCCCTCCATACGATGATACGGAAAACTGCCACGACGGAAATCCAGGCAAACCGCCAGGCGTCCCAGCGGGCGGTGGCTCCTTCGAAAGTGGACTCCATGTTGTTTCTGCCGGCCTCACCATTCACTTCGATCCACGCTGAGTGCTCATAGACAACCGGCGAACCTCTCGTCCATACCGACTGCACAGTCACAAAAATCCCAAAAACTAGATGACATTGTCTTGAGGATTTGCTACCACTGTTTAGTACAGAGGCAACTGGGGTTTTTCCGCTTACTCCTCCCTGGAAGGATTTCAAGTGGGAACAAAAAGCCGCGCCTGCCTCAAACCATGGTCGCTACGCAGTTCAACACTGCGAGCAGTTGAAACTCACACGAATTTGATTTGACGGCATAGCTAATTAACAGAAGAGAGCCGCGCCAGACGTTTCCCTAGAAGAGGTTAAAACCTGAACTTCCTGGAGGAACCGACCGCGCCTTTCGCTTTCAGGAGACCTTGAATGGCTCGAAAGTCGCGAAATTCAAAGCGACGTAACAGAGGACGCCGAAGAGGAAGCCCAAACCAGGACAAAGTCCTGCTGGGTACCGAGGCGCAACCACTGGATGGAACACGCATCATCGGAACGCTCCCACCGCTGCCGATAACGACTCGTCTACTGGACCGGGTTCGTCGGCGTATTGGAAGCGAAGATTTTGTGTGGCAGCGAGGGGTCAAATACGCGGAGGATAAGCGCGTAGCCTATCTGAAAATTCGAGGCGACCATGTAGAGGCCGGAGTCAATGGATCGCGCCGCTACCTGGTTAGTATCGCGTGGCCATCGGCTAGTCCCGAGCGCTTCGAAGGACGGTGCACCTGCCCATTCGCCCGTAAAGGCTCGACCTGTAAACATATGGTAGCAGCGGCCATGACCCTATGGTTCGCTACCCAGAAAGCGGAAGAAGATGACGCCAATAAGGAACTAAGCGGCGCAGCCGAGCCCTCCTTGATGATGCGAAATCTCGGACCAAACGTAGAATTGCGACGGCCACGAGGAGGCATTGTTGCCGGATCGGCCCTCCCAGTCTGGCTCGCCGTACTTCTGGACACGGAAGAGGCGCCACCTCCGCCGAATGAAGATGGCCCGACCATACCATTGAACCCAAATGAGCCATGGATATCCTACGACCTTCTACCAGGTGCCGCAGATCCCATGCCTATCGAGGTTCGCGTGGCTCGTATGGGACCTGGAATGCGTCCAACCCGTGGAAAACGAATCTATGAGATGGACAATCTGTCGCTCCGTGAGTTGAGCAATGAGATGGATGTTCTCCCAGAAGATCATCTGGCGTTAACCTATCTGGGGGCACGTAAGTCTACGACCGGTAAAGATGAGCCCGCATGGGATGGTGGGAGCCTCGATAGGATCTTACGTTTATTAGCGCATACAAGAGATGTCCGAATCCACGGCGAAGCCGTTCGTATCGCCAAGACGCCGATTCAACTGCGCCTGGTGGTTTCGGATTTTGAAGAAGACAGTCTCCGGTTCTGGATCGAGCCGATTCATGAAACAGGGACAAACGACGAGAGTCCGGATCCCAAGAATCGGATTCCCGCGGCCTCGGGTCCTCTCCCTGGCTTGCGACATTATATACCGGCCAATCCGGGTTGGGTGCACCTCAGTGATGGAAGCCTGCATCCTCTGACCAATGAAGGTACACGGTTGCTTCGCACCTTTGGTGCCTTTGAACTCGATAAACTTCCCACGGTAGCGAACGAAGATGTCGATCGTTTTCGTGAACGGGAATGGCCCCTTCTAGCGTCTAGATACCCCGCCGAAATTCTGACGGATCGACTCCCGAATGTTCTCGCCCCGCGGCCAGAACCACGTCTATATCTGACGGAACCAGAAGATATGTCTCTGGCCGTTCGTGCATCCTTCGCATACACGGTACCCGCTGGTGACACGGTCGAGGCTGGTCCAGATAGCCCACACTTCCTTAAGAGCAGCGATACGGAACCGCTTATCGAGCGTAACCCAGAAGATGAGGCGCAATATCTTGCCCAACTTCTCCAGGCCGTCGCAGCGTCGAGAGAGATCGAGAGCGCAGAGCTCGATACGGAAATGGACCCATGGAATATCGTCCTTAGCGGCGAAGATGCGCTGTCCTTCCTGGCAGAGCAGCTACCATTGCTTGAGTCGGATTTCTCAATCTACGGAGACGAAAACCTCTCCCGCCTGCGGGTCAATCGTGGAGATATGGGAACAAACGCCCGTGTCAGCAGCGAAATGGATTGGTTCGACCTGAAACTCGGTTTTACAGCCGGAGAGCAACTTGCTTCGGCTTCGGCAGTACTCAAAGCATGGCATAAAAAGCGACGCTTCGTGCAGATGCAAGACGGGAGCTATGCGCAGGTTCCGACAAAGTGGCTTGAGCGGTATGGCATGTTGTTGGAAGAGGCCGAACATGCTCGTGAGACTCTGGGAAGCCGATTACCAAAATATCTGGCATCTCTAGGCGCCGCACTCGAAGACGCCGTGGACAACTTCCAGGGTGACGACCGATTTGAGCAACTCAAAAATATGTTGTCCTATCCCGAGCACCTCGACGCCATAACCGTCCCCCGTGGCATGAAAGCAGAGCTGCGTGATTACCAGAAGCAGGGTTTCACATGGTTATGTTGGCTTTCGGATCAGGGATATGGCGGTTGTCTCGCAGACGATATGGGTCTGGGTAAGACCCTACAGGCTCTTACCTATATTCTTCGTGAAAAAGAAGAAGGAAACGCGGCTGGAAAGCCGGTTCTCGTAGTCGCTCCCACCAGTGTTGTGTTCAATTGGCAACAAGAAGCGAAGCGGTTCTGCCCAACCCTCAACCTAGCGGTGTACCAGGGCACCAATCGAAAGAAGATCCTGGACACATTAGAGAAGGGCAAAACGGATATTATCCTGACGTCCTACCCTCTCCTACGGATCGACAGTGAGCAGCTATCGTCTATTCATTGGCATGCGGTCTTTCTCGACGAGTCCCAACACGTCAAGAACGCAGATAGCCAGACGGCAAAATCCGCCTACCGACTCAAGTCGGATCATAATTTCGTCATGACGGGTACTCCATTGGAGAACCGGCTTGATGACGTATGGAGTCAGTTCCACTTCACAATGCCTGGTTTTCTTGGTCGCAGAAAATCATTCGCACGAAACTATGGCGTGCGGTCGGCAGGGCAGATCAAGCCGGAGATTTTGAAAGACCGACTCTCCGGGCTACGCGAGCGTATCAAGCCCTTTATTCTTCGGCGTCTAAAAGAAGAAGTGGCCAAGGAATTGCCGGAACGAACCGAGATGATCCTGCATGTGCCTCTAAGCACAGAGGAGCAGCACATCTACGCCACGGTACGAGATGCCTATCGCGCACAAGTCTATGGTGCCATGGAGAAGTCCACCAAGGGTGGTCCGAGCCTCACTATGTTGGAGGCGTTATTACGTCTCCGTCAGGCCTCTTGTCACCCTGGCCTCTTGCCATTTGAAGAGGCCAAGGAGCTCGGGGCGCGAGCCGGCTCTTCCAAACTACGAACGGTCATCGATACACTCGAAGAAATCATATCGGAAGGACATAAGGCGCTCGTATTCTCGCAGTGGACAAGCCTTCTCGACCTGACACAGTCCGCGTTGAAAAAGTCCAAGATTCGAACCACCCGCCTCGATGGAAGCACGAAAGATCGCGGTGCGGTTGTAGAACAATTCCAATCCGAAGATGGACCCCCCGTATTCCTACTGAGCTTGAAGGCTGGTGGTACGGGTCTGAATCTTACGGCAGCTGATTATGTGATCCATCTGGATCCCTGGTGGAACCCTGCGATTGAAGCCCAGGCCAACGACCGGGCCCATCGAATCGGCCAAACACGCCCAGTCTTCGTAATCAAACTTGTCTCTGCAAATACAGTCGAAGAGAAGGTTGTCGAACTCCAGAAGCATAAGAAAGCCCTTTTTGATGCCGCTATCAACGACGGGAAACAGCTTGAAGATCTACTGACCGCTGAAGAAGTCGCATCCTTCTTCGAGCCCACAGAAGCGATCCCGGAGGCTTCGGAGATTGAGGTACCGAAACCCGAGCCCAAACCCAAGACCGGAAAGTCCGATGCGGTTCGCAGACGACGAAGTCGACGCGGCCGACGAGACGGAGGGAAAGGGAAAGCCGCCGCAGAATCCAAAGAGGCCAAGGCTCCTAAGGACACAAAAGAATCCGCCGAATCAACCCCTGCTGTTAAACCCTCGGCTGCTGACGATGGCAACACACAGGCCCACGACCCCAGCTAACCGTTCGGACTCGATGGGAGCACAATCTTCGCAGCGACACCGTTCTTAATTCCAAGAGCATCGGCCTGCCCGGCAGGTATTTCTAATGCCATGGTCGAAGGGGCGTCTACATAGCGGGATATCTCATCGAGGGGACGCATATTTTTCAATATGCCCACCACACGGACTCCTTCCTCTATTCGATCCATGAATACGATATCCAGAGGTATATACGTATTCTTCATATAAAAACTGTGCTGGGAACGTTCATCAAAAAGAAACAACATCCCATGCCGAGGCTCTAGATGCCGACGAAACATGAGGCCCCGGGCACGCTCCTCGACGGTTTTCGCTAATTCCACCTGAAAGGTGACTTCCTTGGAGAGGGAAAAGGTCACCTGGCCAACATAATTACCCCGGTCCTGGTTCGCGGAGGTATCAAGTTCCTGAAAGCGTTGTCCCGAATTGCGACACCCCGCATACATGAAAACCAGGGGCAATAAGGCTACTACCGTGATCGTCGACCGTCTCATTGACCGTCCGGCGGAAGAATATTTTCAAGATAGGCGCGGTTGGTCGGTGAGAAATGGGCCGGCCCCTGCCCATCGATCTCTGCTCGCTCTTCAAACGGGCGAAAGATGCCTGCATCCATAATCCAGTTGGGATTATCCCCTTCATTATGGAAACGACCTTCAATATTCGCGAGCCCGAGCGCATGACCCACTTCATGGGTTACCGTATTCCCTATCAGGCTCCCAAGCACCTGTACGGCCAGGAAGACAACGCCATTTCTTTGGGATGGGTGATTATCAAAGGGACCGGCAGGGTCTCCGCCCAAAACAGGAGCGACGGGGGAAAAGATGTCGTCGAAACGAACGTTCGACATCTCATTATCTCCAAGGGGATGTTTTTGCGAAAACTGGAAAAACGACCGAACGAAAACTCCTCCATACGCATAGTAGCCCTGTTTTTCCGACAGAGCGTTGAAGCCTCCGATGACATCATTGAAGCGAATGTTGCCGACGTCTTTTCCCTCCGTGTTGTCCAGCCCTAGAAGGTTGGCTCCATTGGGATCCGAGCCACCCACCTCGACGACGGTATAGTCCACATAATCTTCAGGACGTTCGAGTCGGAATTCGACGTTGATCCCAGCATAGTCCCTATGGACCACATGCAGAGTACGAGCCAGGACCGCGTCCTTTACAGCCAACAATCCGAATTCCTCCAGCGAGTCGTCAAACCCGGGCAAGACCTTGATGTAAACCACCTGACGAGCCGGAAGCACACTGATCTGGACCGATGTGGCCGTACCGAAAACGTTGTCGTCTCCAGCGATAAGCCACGGTGTAGCCAACCCGGAGAAGGAACCGGGTATGACCCCGAATTCTTCATCCCCACTCATAGCGTTCCCACGCAAAGTCACGGACATCTGGTTATCTTCCGCGATCTCATCCGGGAATAAGATCAGGGCATTCACCCCTGTATGGTCATCAATGCCCCCATCCGAACGGAAAAACGTTCCATCAAGTAGCATAAGGGTCGCGACACCCTGCTCTGGATCCGAAGCGAGAAATCCCTGCCCATCGAATCGCAACGCCTGCCCACGGCGAACCGACGCAGGTGAAACAAAGGACACCATGGATCGTATGAAGGAGAGCTGGGCAGGGATCGGATTCAGAGAATTCGTCACCACCCCGGTGCTATGTTCGTTTTGAAGAGACAGCTCACCGAAAAAGGTACCCGGTTCAATGCCAAAGACGTCGGCCCCGAGACGAAGATTCGCCAGATTTCGATTTTCGACCTCCAATAAGACGGGAGCCTTATCGAGGTGGAGATTCTCACCGCTCTCGGAAGAGAATTCTCCACTGATCAACGCAACCGTATTCCCCTCATCTCCCAAGAGAAAACCGCTACCCGGTATGGGGATCCGTGCTCCCGGCTGCCCCACTGTATTCATCGGAAACTGGGTATCCGGCCAAAGGCTATTGCTCACCACGAATGAAATTGGAATCTTTCCAGACTGCAGCTCTCCACCGATTGCCAGGAGGCTCTCGGCCTGCATCGTACCGTAAAACGTCCCGGTTGCTGTGGGAAATAGAGAGAATGCCGTCTGGTTCAATGTCACAAACATAGTCTGGGAATCTTCCACCAATGCTTCGACAGCGAAGAGGGTCTGAAACCCTCCCATTTGCCCGTCGAAAACCACACGCATCGTTCCCAGAGGAGGTTTGATAAACCCACTGCCTCGCAACTTGAACTGACTGCCAGGAAGTATAATCTCGAGCTGTGGTTCAATCGCGTCTATTACGGGATCTACGATAAAGTCGGGGGGCTCATCGCTACATCCGAGGAATAATAGGCTGAGTAAAACGCTCCAAGTTGAGATCCATCCTCCCCCGAAGATAGTCCTACTCAAAATCACTTCCCGCCTTTCTTTTTCTTGCCTTTGGATCCTAGCAAATCCGATAGCTTACCCATAAAGGACTTCTTCCGCTTCCGTAAGCGCATCTCCAGTAATCGCATCTCTCGTTGTACATCCCGGTAGTTGGGATCTACATTCAGAGCCTGCGTCAGATAGCGGCGCTCTCTATTCAACTGATCTTTACCTTTATAATAAAGAGCCATGAAATAGAGTGCTCGGGCGTTCCCTGGGTGTTGTTTCAAGATCCCCTCAAGTATCGGTCGAATCTCTTCTTCCCGAGTCGACGCCTCAACATGCGGATTTTGGAACAAGGCCCATACCAGGTCGAGCTTGTAGTTGAAGTCGTGAGGGCAGATTTCCAACGCTCTTCGACAGAAGGTTTCTGCTTCCTGAAATTGCGAACGTTTCAGCATAACACTGGCACGGTGAGCAAAGATTCGCGCTTCATCTTCCGATGAAACGGTTGGTCCCCCCTCTTTTACCTTCTCGGCCTCGCGCATATAGATGGCGCGCTTACGGACATCGCTAAGTGTTTCATAGGCCTCTGTAAGCTTTTGAAACAGCTCACCAGCCTCTTGCTTCAGTTCCGACGCGCCAACCCTGTCGAGTTGATCGGGGTGGATCTTCTTTACAGCCTGAAAGTATGTCTTCTGAATCAGATCCGTCGTTGCATCATTTGGCACACCGAGAAGATCAAAGAAATTCACGCTTCCATTCGCTCCGAACAGCGCGCTCTTTTCCTCCATATACGCTCGAATTTCCTCAACAACCGCGGACATAAATTCACTTTCGTTTTCAGACGCAATGATTCTAGTGTGTTTATCCGCGTTGTTGCAACTGTATCAACTTCAAAGCCCGCCCCCCTATCGAAGCCGTTCACGCTCGGTTACCAAATAACAAGGGCGACACAGTGGCATAAAGTCTGTTATAGAGACGCCCCCGTTTAGAGGAGAGAGACATGTCGTCCGATAATTTCCTACTAGAGATTCTGGTTTGCCCAGAAACCCATCAGACGTTGACTCCTGCCAATTCCGAGCAGTTGGGGCGCTTCAGTGAAGCGATTCAGAAGGGGAAGCTCACAGATCGTGGCGGAGACAAAGTCGAAGGCGAGGTAGATGGCCTTCTGATTCGAAAAGATGGTCTTATCGGATTTCCCATTCGGGATGGGATCCCGGAAATGCTCCTCGAACGTGCGATAGAGATCGAAGATTTGCTCTGATCACTACACTGTAGGGACCACATTATGTCGCACTTCCTCGTCGATGGCCTCTCCGAACGCTGCGCATCACAGGTTGAAACATATCTGGAACGTATTCGAGAAGACCGGTTCATACCTCGACTTCTGCAGGAAGATGCGACGCTCTTTTCCGCCGAACCATCGCAGCAGGAGAGTATCAGTCAACGATTAGGCTGGGTTCACTCGTGTACGACATTACAAAACGAGCTCGATACACTTCAGAGCCTTTGTAACGAGCTCTCCGACGAAGGGTTCGAGCGATTCATTCTCGTCGGAATGGGTGGATCTTCCGCCTTTGGACACGTAGTTAAGCACCAATCCAACGGACGACTCATCGTACTTGATTCCGTCGTACCCGATATGGTCAACGAAACACTACCTCACCTGGATGACCCAACCACGTTCGTCCTGGTGGGGAGCAAATCTGGCACCACTGTAGAAGCCACTACTCTGGCGAATCTTATGCAAGATCGCTGTGGTGCATCTCGAATGCTGGTCATCACGGATCCAGGAAGCCCCCTGGAAAAGCACGCCAAAGATCATGGCTACCGTGCGGTAGTCCATGGTTACCCTACGGTTGGCGGCCGATTCTCTGGCCTTTCGCCATTTGGAGCCCTTCCCGCCTTATTGGCCGGGGTCGATGTGCAAGGCTGGATCAACGACGCGAAGCGCAGCATTGAAGATCTTCAAAAGTCTTCCGAAACCCATAGTGCTGTTGTCGTAGGTGCGCATATCGCTGCCCAGGTCCAAATGGGAGCCAATATTGTCCTCCCCAGTCTTGGAGGCGATGAGGCCTATCTGCTTCCCTGGATCGAACAGTTGGTCGCGGAGAGCTGTGGAAAGAGAGGGGTTGGTGTCTGGCCGATCCCAAGCCCAACAAAACGGTTGGAGGCAGGCGCAGAAATCGTCTTCCTGGAAAATGGCGACTGTGCGAACCCCAACGCCGGTCGGCTATCCTGGATCCCACCGACAGGCCTCGGCGCGAACATTGTCTGGTGGCATGTGCTAACCGCCACGGTCGGTTTCCTCCTGGGCATCAACCCATTCGACGAACCCGATGTAAACCGAGCGAAAGAGTTGGCGCGCCGACAGCTAGGCTCCGGTGAATCGACGCCCAGCAATTCCACGCCCGTCAATTCCGCATCATCTACGGACATCGAATCGCTGTTTACACAGGCTCGAGCCGAGAAACGGCTAGTCTCACTGCTCCTATTTTTGCCTCCCTCCCCAATATTCGAAAAAAGCGTTCGAACATTGGCAGAGGAACTCAGCGAACATCTCGGACTCGTTGTTGTACCGTCGTTCGGCCCACGCTATCTACACGCCACCGGACAACTGCATAAGGGGGGCAGTGATGACGCTGTCCATCTGGTTTGCACAATGGAGCCGAGCGAGACAGGAGGCCACCGGGACCAGCTTCAGCGGCTTACCCTGGCGCAGGCTCTCGGCGACGTAGAAGCGCTACAAGAGCGAGGGCGTCCCGTCGTGCATGTTCACGTCAGCTCGGGAATGGACACACTACAGTCCATCTTGATTCCGGCCGCAAAGGCCTCCTAAGACAACACGTTTAGTTCACGTCAGAAGCGGTTGTCGTAGGTAGAGCAGACGAAGCGCGACGTTTTCGTCGAATCTTCGATGACAGAGCCTTTGTAAGAACCTGTTCCACATTTTGAACAAAATGGAACTTCAACTGCGCGCGAACATCGTCTGGAATGTCCTGAAGATCTTTTCGATTCCGCTCGGGGAGAATGATCTCAGAGATACCGGCCCGTAAGGTAGCCAACACCTTCTCTTTGATTCCACCCACTGGTGTTACAAGACCACGCAACGTGACTTCACCGGTCATCGCCACATCACCACGGACTTTGATGTCCGTAAATAACGACACTAGAGCCGTGAAGAGTGTGACTCCTGCGCTGGGTCCGTCTTTGGGGATCGCGCCGCTCGGTACATGGACATGCACATCAAGCTCAGAAAACTCGACTGGATCAATCCCAAAGTCTTCGAAGCGAGCTTTGAGTAGACTGACTGCGATCTCGGCCGACTCTTTCATTACATCGCCCAACTTACCCGTAAGGCGTAAACGACCTTTGCCTGGCATTTTGGTCGCTTCAACAAAGAGAATATCTCCCCCGGTAGGTGTCCACGCCATCCCGGTCGCGACACCGCTTACTTCAATCTCATCCGCAGATTCCGGGTTGTACTGTTCGACTCCGAGGAATTTCTTTACCCGCCGCACATCGACTTTCTTCTTTTTCCATTCTTCGTTCACAACGCGCACTGCCACCTGACGACAAAGGTCGGCTATACGTCGCTCCAGTGATCGCACCCCCGCTTCTCGGGTATAACGGTGAATGACATAGGACAGGCTCTCATCGGGGAGACGAAACTGTTTCTCGGTAAGGCCATGTTTTTCGATCTGACGGGAGATCAGATGCTTCCGGGCAATGTTTACCTTCTCGTGGTAGGTGTAGCCTGGAAGATGAATGACCTCCATTCGGTCGAGGAGTGGACTCGGGATTGTGTCCGTCTGGTTCGCAGTCGCGAGGAACATCACGTTGCTGAGGTCGTAGGGGATGTCCAGGTAATGATCCATGAAATTATGGTTCTGCTCTGGGTCGAGCACCTCAAGAAGGGCGCTGGTGGGATCGCCCCGCCAATCGCGACCGACCTTGTCCACTTCGTCGAGCATCATGACCGGGTTGATGACATCCACGCGGCGTAGCTGCTGGATGAATTTTCCAGGCATGGCTCCAACATAGGTGCGTCGATGGCCACGGATCTCCGCCTCATCTCGGACACCACCAAGAGAAACCCGTACAAACTTTCGTCCAAGGGAACGCGCAATCGATTCGCCCAAAGACGTCTTACCCACGCCAGGTGGACCCACCAGACAAAGGATGGGCCCTTTCAGATCCGGGTTCAATTTTCGAACAGCAATATATTCGAGGATTCGCTTTTTTACTTTCTCCAGATCGTAATGATCTTCATCGAGAATCTCGCGAGCCTTTTCGATATCCAGGCGATCTATAGATACCTCGGTAAACGGTAGATCGGAGATCCACTCTAACCAGGTCCGCGCCACACCATATTCCGGAGAAGCTGGCTGTAGCATTCGCAACCGCCGGAATTCCTTCTCCACCGCCTGGCGAGCTTCTTCTGGCAACTCTTTTGCCATCAGACGATCTTCCAGGTCGTCTAAGTCTGACTCTGCACCTTCCAGTTCACCCAGCTCTCGCTGGATAGCTTTTAGCTGTTGCCGCAGAACGAATTCACGTTGGTTGCGGTCCATCTCACCTTTCACTTCACGATTGATCTTGTTGGACAGATGCAAGACTTCGATCTGATGGTGCAGTAATTCGAGCGTACGCCGGAGGGCTGACCCAACATCTACTTCGGATAGGATCTGTACCTTCTCTTCTACCGGGACGCCGAGATGGGCCATAACCAGGTATAAAAGCCGACCCGGATCATCGATCTGAGCCACCAACTCGGCAGCCCCTTCTGGCAGATCGGGGATGAGCGCGATCAGCTCTCGCCCCGTCTCCTTTATATTCTTGCCCAGGGCCTGAAGAGCGGGATCCGCCGGGTCATAATCAAAGTCTGGCACCCATTCGATGTTCGACATCAGGAACGGTTCTTCCTGCGTGAGTCGTAAACACCGAAAACGTCGTAGTCCCTGTACGATCACATGGTAGGTTTCGTCATCACCGCGCATCACCTTTAGAATGCGAGCAGCCGTACCATATTCGTAAAAGTCCTCCGCAGTCGGTTCCTCGACCTCTTTATCGCGTTGGGTGAGAACCGCGATGATGCCGCCGTGCGTCTCTACATGCTGCAAAAGCTCAACGGTCTTGGGGCGCCCTACGACGATAGGCATCAACGCGCTCGGAAATAAAACCGCATTTCGCAGAGGAAGTAGGGGGAGCTCCTCTACAGAACCGTCTAGTTCGGCTCCGTCCTGGGACTCGATATCTTCTATCTCCACACCACGACTGTCATCGTCTTTGGGGTCTCGCTTCATTCCACTACCGTTTGATTCGCAACAGGTTTTTTTTCGAAGCCTGGGTCTACCTACGATCCAACTTCATCGTACAACATGGGGTCTTTTGAGGGAATATCAACCCCAACGGCTGTGGAAAAACGAACGTAATGTAGTCGCAAGGAAATGGTGTTCCCGATTCGACAGGTCATGCAATACCGCAGCAAAGGACTTTTCATCGTTCTTAGACCACGCAGTGATCGCCTGATCAACGCTTCGGATCTGAAAATTTTCTGAGGGTTTACGCACGAGATCCGTTGTGCTCAGCCCGCGACCAATCGCAATTAATCGTTCCACCTGTTCCACGGATTGCCCCGTCGATTCTGGTACGGGACATTGAGAAACCTGGGCTACAATTTCAGCCGCGATGTCCAGAAGTCTCTCCGCCGCATCATAGGATTCGTAGAGTGCGAGCCAGAGCGCAGTACGGACCAACATATTCCTTGCTGTGGTGTATGCCCCTATCGACGTTAGAATCTCAGCGCTATCGGCAGTGTGCGTTTCCAACTCCTCAGCGGATCGCTTCCCCTGAAGAAAGACTACAAGACCGGCCATGGTCTGAACCTGTTGCAGATGGGCCCCCAAACGTAGCTCTTTGCCGAGCCTAGCCACACCACGCAGTAGCGATACGGCCACATCCAGTTCCCCCTTTGCCAGAGATCGCTCAATGGAAAACAATTCCAGCACAAGACGGATATTGGGTAGCTCTCCAATCTCCTGAAAATCGGGCAAGCCTTCGGGGGCTTTTCCCATGGCCCAGAGTATACGAGCACGCAGAATGCTCGTAGCTAGCACACCCTGCTTATCGGATCGGCTCGCAAAAAGAGCGTAGGACTCTTCCACCGCCTCCAGAGCATCACCAAGGCGTCCATAACCGACGTACCAATCTACCTGGGCGTAGCGAGCCTTCGCACGAAGGCCCGGCGTCATCCCATCGACATCGCCGATCCGTTGCCATGCCTGATCCCAATGTCCCAACTCCATCTCAACACCGGCCAGATCCAGGTTCAATTCTATACGACGGAGAGAGCCTTCCTCCATCAGAGATTCGGCTTCCAAAAGGACGCTATAGGCCCTGTGGAAGTCCCCTTGGCGGCGCAGAAGATGACCGTGCTGTGCTCGCGGAATCGCAGCCTGTTCAAAGTCTTCCAGCCAGAGTAGAGCTTCATAGGCGTCGGAGAAATAATCTTCCGCCGCCTTGAAGTCATCGATCTTCACCGCAACACTACCCAACGCCGCCCAGGCTCGAGCCTGGTTCGTTGCGTCGCCGAGATCTCCATACAGAGCTGCCGAACGCAAAAGGTTGTCGTGAGCGGCGTCGTAGTTTCCCAACCGCATCTCAATCAGGCCCATATTCCCATATTGTTGCGCCATAATCTCTGGCACATCCAGCTCGCCTGCTAATGCAACCGCCTCTAAGGACGCGTTCAAGGCCACATCGGCAGCCAACCAGTCCATCGCTTGTTCCACTCGTTCAGACGCAGCACGCAGACGGATTCGCGTCGGTGCCGATTCAAAACGCGCGATCATGGACAAAAACTGATCGGCTTCCTGATGCCAACCGGCTTTACGCGCTGCGGCCGCCGATTGAAACGCACAGACCGTATACTCGTTGGGCGACTCCGTCGGTTCAATCTTCTCCATCGCCTCGGCAAATGCATCCAAAGCCTGAAGGGTCTCGCCCCGAGAGATGAGCTGCTGCCCACGACGAAAACAACGATCAAAATCCGGATTAATCTTTCCCACCAGCCCTAACGCATCCAGGAGAACGTCTACTCAATGATTTCAAATTAACGAGTCGACTCGCTGTGGTCAATCCTACGTATCCCCTTCCTGGAACTGCGTGATTGACCCGAAATAGCCTATCACCCTACACTCTCAACCCCTGTCTTCGAAGGAGGCTCGAATGGCTCATCCACCGACAACCCACCAGGAAATCGATCAGTATCTTCTCGAACTAGGAGAAGCGAGTGATGAGTTGATAGGCCTTGGGCTGGATGAGCGCATTGCGATGGTCGGAGAGATGCGCGACCGGATCTATACTATCGCAGATAAATGGGTCCGTGCGGCGACAGAACATAAAGGCATGCCGAATAGCTCCTGGGTCTACGGAGAAGAGCTTCTCGGTGGCCCTGTCATCCTATGCCGTTGCCTTCGCCTGTTCGAAAACTCTCTGCGGGATATTCGTGACACCGGAAAACCCAGACTTCCCAAAAATGCCATCGAAGAGAGAGATGGCCGAGTCTACGTGCGGGTTCTACCTGCAGACCGGTACGATCGCCTGATGTTCCAGGGTTTTCGTGCAGAAGCCCTACTTAATTCTTCCGCAGATAAAGATTCCGTCGAAGAAAATATGGGCCTGGCATACGCTCCAGAAAACCGTCCAACACCGGGTATTTCTCTTGTTCTTGGCGCGGGAAACGTTGCCAGCATTGCCCCTCTGGATGTCGTCGATAAGATTTTCCTGGAACACCAGACCTGTATTCTGAAGATGAACCCAGTGAACGATTATCTGGGGCCATTGATCGAAGAAGCCTTCGATCCGCTCGTTCGAAGAAATTTCCTCCGCGTCGTCTATGGGGCTGGAGATGTGGGAGCCTATCTCTGCAACCATGCCAGCATCAGCTCGATTCACATTACCGGCTCTCATCACACCCACGACGCGATTGTATGGGGTCCCCCCGGTCCAGAACGAGAAGAGCGGAAAGCCTCCGGAAACCCTATAAACACCAAGCCCATAACATCGGAGCTGGGAAATGTGAGCCCTGTGATCGTTGTGCCGGGACCGTGGACAGCAAAGGATCTGTCGACCCAGGCGGTAAATGTCGTCACGATGTTAGGTAATAATGGCGGCTTTAATTGTAACGCCGCACGTGTACTCATTCAGCATAAGAGCTGGTCTCTACGCAGCTCGTTCCGTGACGAAATTATTCGAACCTTCCAATCGGTTCCGAATCGAGTCGCCTATTACCCCGGGGCCGAAGAGCGTTTCGATGCCTTCATCGCGGACCACCCGAATGCGCAACAGATTGGAGAGCGTAGTAATGGAACACTCCCGTGGGGCATCATCCCTGATGTTGATCCCGATGGAGAAGATGAGATCTGTTTCCAGACCGAGGCCTTCTGTTCGATCTTTGCCGAAACGGGACTCGAGGCAGACGATCCGATCGCCTTCCTCAAGAACGCCGTATCGTTCTGTAATAACCGTCTCTGGGGAACATTGAATGCTTGCATATTGATCCACCCCGAAACGGCTGCTTCACCCGCCATGGCAGAAGCTCTGGAACAAGCCATTCGAGATCTTCGATACGGTGCGGTGGGTATCAACCATTGGCCAGCGATGTGTTTTGCCCTGGGTACCACCCCGTGGGGAGCCTACCCGGGCAGTACATTAGAGGACATTCAGAGCGGGCTTGGCTTCGTTCACAATACATTTATGTTGGAGAACGTGGAGAAAGCCGTGATTCGCGGACCATTCCGTCCCGCCCCCTTCCCACCGTGGTTCGTTACGCATCGGCGTATGAAGCAAGTGGCGAAGAGTATGCTGGAAATGGAATACTGCCCCAGCTTTACAAAGGTGCCCAAGCTAGCCTGGCACGCGCTCCATCCCTGATCAGTCCAATTGGCTTCGTTGCTGTTGGTAGGTGCTCAGCTCCTCAAGAGCCGCTTCTAAACGAGCGCGTTCTCGTTCCACGACAGCATCGGGGGCCCGATCAACGAAATTGGGATTGTTCAGCTTTCGTTGAATATGCGAGACCGTGTCTTCACATCGAGAGATCTCTTTATCCAGGCGCGCTTGTTCTTCGTTTTTGCCCTGTTCGTCGAGGGGGATCTCCACCAGAAGCTGGGCTCCATCCACCAGGGATAGCGCCGCACCATCTGTGGGCTCAGCCTGTTCGGAGGAATCGAAATGAAGTTCGGCTAATCGGCAGAGGGCGCGAATCTGGTCGGCTCCGGCCTCAAGCCCCGCACGCATGGCCGAGTCCTGACAGGAGATCGTCGCGACGAGCTGGGTTTTATGGGATACCTGCCGTTCCGCTCGAACATTTCGGATCGCAGAAATCATCGCATTGACGTGTTCCTGGGCCTGAACCGCGCTCTGATCTACCGTGAAGCGCGCATCGCGATGGGGCCAATCGGCAACGATTAACATCGGATGGTTACCACGGACAAAGTCAGGCAAGGATCCCCATAACCGCTCCGTAACGTGGGGCATCATGGGATGGAGAAGGCGAAGCATCGTCTCCAGGGAATAGAGTAGCGCCGCCTGCACGGCCTCTTTTCCGGCTGGATCATCATCATTTCGCAGAGGATGTTTGGCCAACTCCACGTACCAATCACAGAAGACATGCCATGCGAATTGATAGGTGGCCGAGGCAGCATCGTTAAACCGGTAGTCTTCTAATGCTGCATGGGATGCCTCAATGCAGGTGTCCAATTCATGCAGAATCCACTGCTCTGCATGACCATCCATTGCCTTCAGACCTCTCTGATATCCCTCTTCGTCTAGACCTTCTGTGCTCATCGCAACGAATCGGGTCGCATTCCACAGTTTATTGCAGAAGTTCCGATACCCCTCGACACGCGAAACGTTGAGCTTTATGTCACGCCCCTGCCCTGCCATCATCGCAAGGGTGAAACGTAAGGCGTCCGCCCCATGTTCATCCACGACATCCAGGGGATCGATGACATTCCCCTTGGTCTTGCTCATCTTTTCACCATGTTCATCTCGAACCATGGCGTGCAGATACACATCGCTAAATGGTGACTCGCCCATGAATTTATGACCCATCATGATCATGCGGGCCACCCAGAAGAAGATGATATCAAAGCCGGTTTCCATCACCGTGTTGGGATAGAAGGTCTTTAAATCATCGGTCTCTTCAGGCCATCCAAGGGTTGCAAAGGGCCACAGACCACTGCTGAACCAGGTATCGAGAACATCTCGGTCCTGCTGTAGGTTTGTCCCCTCACACGACGAACATGTCGTCGGATCTGTCATTTCACAGATTTCTGCGCCGCAATCCCTACAATACCAGACAGGGATACGATGCCCCCACCAGAGTTGGCGTGAAATACACCAGTCACGAATATTTTCCATCCAGTTGAAATAGGTCTTCTCCCAGGTCTCTGGGACAAAGCGGATGTCCTTGGTGCGTACGGCATCAATGGCTGGTTCCGCCAGGGGTTGAATCCGCACAAACCATTGATCGCTGAGCATCGGCTCAACCACAATGCCGGTCCGCTGGCAGTGACCCACCGAGTGGACATGATCCTCGACCTTCTCCAAAAGTCCCAGCGCATCAAGATCGGCCACGATCTTCTTTCTAGCCTCCAGACGATCCAGTCCCCGATATTCTTCCGGCACATTATCATTCAGGCTGGCTTCGTCCGTCAGAATCGAGATTTTCTCCAGGTCATTTCTTTTGCCCGTCTCAAAGTCGTTGAAGTCGTGGGCTGGAGTGATCTTCACGGCCCCCGTGCCGAACTCAAGATCGACGGCAACGTCATCCCCAATGATGGGAATTCGGCGACCGACCAGGGGAAGAAGAACATCACGTCCGATCAGATCCTTATGCCGCGGGTCCTCCGGATGTACGGCTACCGCTGTATCTCCCAACATCGTCTCGGGACGAGTCGTCGCCACCGTCACATATACGTCTGGATCGTCGGCCAGAGGGTACCGCATATACCAGAGGTGGCCATTCATCTCTTTGTAGTCGATCTCCAGATCGGACAAGACCGTCTGAATACCGGGAGACCAATTCACGAGACGATGATCTTTGTAAATAAGGCCCTCTTTGTAGAGCTGCACAAATACAGTGCGGACTGCTTCACAGTAGCCTTCGTCGAGCGTAAAGCGTTCACGGCTCCAATCGACAGAAACACCCAAGCGACGCATCTGGTTCACAATACGATCGCGGTAGGTCTCCTTCCATTCGAATGTGCGTTCGAGAAATTTCTCTCGCCCCAGATCGAACCGGCTCTTTCCCTCGGTAGCAAGCTCCCGCTCTACAACCATCTGCGTAGCAATACCGGCATGGTCTGTACCGGGTAACCATAATGTATTGTAACCATCCATCCGCTTATAGCGCGTCAGGATATCCTGAATCGTACATACAAGAGCATGTCCCATATGCAGAACACCCGTGACGTTGGGTGGCGGAATACAAATACAATAGGCAGGTTTTTCCGACACAGATTCTGCACGGTAATACCCACCTGTTTCCCAGGCTTCATCGAGTCCGGGTTCTACTTCTTTCGGATCGTAATGACTTGCCAAACCGCTCATGATTTCTTCTTCGACCTTGTTGTCGATTCTAATTCTTCGTTTTCCTGACCCAATCGTGCGATCTCAGCTCGAATGATGTCCTCGGCCAACTCCGGTACAACTTTCCAGGCAACTTCCGCCAATACCGTGGGCGCCGTCTTTTCCAGATACGCGCGTGTCTCACGAGCTACGACCTCTGCACCATGCTCTTCCAACCACTTGGACACGAGCTCTTCCGTCTTCGGTGTCAGTACCGCCTGAACGTCTACATGATCCTCTACAGGACGGTTATCGTTATCCGCTATCGCTAAGAGTACAGGTGATCCGGCCGGTGCTGGTACCGAGCTCTGTTGTTGCTGGTCCCCACCGTCCAAAAGTAGAATCGACCGAATACTCGCCAAAAAGGAGCCTCGATCGAACGGCTTCTGCAGAGTCTCGACGCCCTGCAAGCCCGCGAGCTCTTCCGAAATCCCGGTAGCTCCCGGTGGAACGGTGACAAGGACCGGGACTCTGGCTACGTTGGATAGCTGACGAACCTCGTTGATAAGCCCAGTGAGGTACCCAGGCTCCATATCTGCAGATACCACCAACATGGTGAAGACACCGTCGCTCTCGCGAGCAAGGCGCATCAGCGTATCACGATCCTTCGCCGAACAGAGTTCATGCCCATCCTCCGACAGGAAGATCTGCATAAGATCGAGCACCAGCGTGTTTTCATCTGCGAGAAGAATTCGAGCCATGGTCACCTCTCCTAAGGGCGAATTCTCTAACAGAATGATCCCCCATTGGCGAGCCTTACTGAATGTAGCCCTCTGTTACAGTGTCTTATGACGCTCTACAGCCTGGATTCTCCTATCTTGAAAACCTGTTTCGACGACAATCCTACCATCTGACATAAACGATAAAACATCGTACACTCTCTATAGATATCTACGTATTCCAAAGAGATCATGTCTACGACCAGCACAGATTCGCTCACGGTAAGTATCCAAGCGGTTCCCGAACAGTATCGAAAGTTCGTTGTCCCACAGGCACCTCCCCGAGCACGATCGGCGGTGGCTACAGGTGTCATGCCCATGCCTTCTGAGGCCCTCGTCGCGGCGACCTGTTTCCTGGCGCAGGACACGAACCAGGAGATCGCCACCAAGGCGAAAGATACGCTCGCACAATTTACGCCTGAAATCTTGATTGGTGCTTCCCAGGCGCTGGAGTCTGAGGGGGTGCTTCACCAGATCGCGCTCTCCTCTATGGACAAAGCCGATGTCATTGAGTCGATTTTGTTGAACCGGCTTACACCAAATGCAACCGTCGCACATGTGGCAGCGCATGGCGAAGGGCGCATGCTGGAGATCGTCGCAAGGAACCAGGTTCGTATCGCGGAACATCCCAAGATCGTGGAGTCCTTATACTTCAACTACAACACGCCGATGCGCCTGATCACTTCGGCCGTTGAAACCTGTGTACGACAAGGAATCGATATCTCCGATCTGCCAGGCTACAACGAAGTCGTAGAATCCATCATGGGGGTAGCCAAAGAAGGGGACGAGCTAGACGAAGAGGAAGCGATTGACCTGGAAGCCTTGGCTGCTGAGCAAAACGAGGAATCCTCTGCGGATGACGAGGAAGAAGACGACGCGGATTACGAAGACGACGACGAATACGAAGATGACGACGAAGACGAAGACGAAGAATACGACCCCGAGCTGATCACTCTTGGATTCGACGAGCTGGGCTTAGAGGACGAGGAATTTGGTGAGATACTCTCGGAGAGTGAAGAGGAAGATGGTCCGCTGGGCGGCAAAAACAACATCTCCGCCAAGAAACTTCGAGAAATGAGTGTTGCGCAACGGGTACGTCTGGCGATGCTTGGAAATAAGGGCGTGCGCCAAATGCTCATACGCGATGCCAAAACGATTGTAGCCGCAGCGGTGTTACAAAGCCCTCGGCTCACCGAAAAAGAAGTCGTAGACTTCGCCAAGAACAAATCTCTATCGGATGGAATCATCCGAGAAATCGCCACGCGGCGCGATTGGGTGAAAAATAGAGCCATCAAACACGCGCTAATCAATAACCCGAAGACGCCAGCACGACTAGCGCTGCGCTTCCTTCCCGACCTGACCCAGAAAGAGCTGAAAGAGATCAAACGCAGCAAGGACATTCCCGGATATCTCAAGACATCCGCTGCGAGACTCTTTCAACTACGAGAACAGCGGTCGAGCTAATCCTCTTCTCGAGTATCAACGGGTTCCTCGTCCGGAGTATCTTCCTGCTCTTCTTCCTCTGACTCGGAAGGCGCAGTTCCACCAAGGTTGTTTAGAAAGGAGTCAATCGGATCAAGGCTTCCGGCCGAAGCTTCCTCTTCCGTCGGCGCAGAGTTCTGTTCAGACTCTTGCGCAACCTCGTCCATCGCCTCGTCTATGGTCTCTTCCACTTCAACGGGCTCTGCTTCTAACTCTTCAGGCTCATCGGCGATCTCTTCCGGTAATTCGTCGTTACCCGGTTCCAGAGCTTCCTCGACGCTCTCCGCTTCGAAATCTGCCTCTTCGGCTTCCACCTGCTCTACCGGCTCCTCGATTACAACGGATTCGGCTTCCGCTTCTTCGGATTCGGCCGTAGAGGTTTTCCATTTCCCATCGACCGCTTCCCAAGAGCCAACTCCCGGGCTTTCTCCCGCAGAACGGTTCAGAGACGAGCCCTGGTAGGGATCCAACGGTTGCTCATCATTGACGACTTCGGCTTCTGAACTACCGGATAATTCGTCTTCCTTCCAAATCCCCCGGACCGGCGAAGAGAAGTTCGCGCTAGAAACAGGCTCATCGTCCGCAACAACTTCCACCACAGGAGCCTCTGGTACAGCTGGAGCCTGTGGTACCGATGGAGGTTCCACTGGCGCTGTAGCAATCGATTCCTTCAAGTAGGTGTCTACGGATTTACGTCGTTCGGGGGCTTCCGGGAGGGGGTCGATTTCTTCGGAGCCGCTCTGCGCGTCCAAAAGGGTCTGCCCTTTGTCTACAAGGGACTGCATTGCGCCAGATAAACGGGCCAATTCATTACGAGCCCACGATACCCAATCATGCAGTTCATTCCGCTGGTCACTCATCTGCGCAATGATTTTGCCTTGAACCGCATCGCGCGAGGCCCATCGGGCTTCATGTTCCCGGGCCAGACGCTCCGCTTCCTCCATTCGTACCCGGGCGCTCAACTTCTCGCTATCCAGTGTATCGACACGGCCATTTAGATCCGAAACCAGCTGCTCCAATTTCTGTATCGTGGTCGTGGCATCATCCAGAGCGCGGCGTTGGTCCTCGACGTTCGAACGATACTGGCCAACCCGCTCCGCCAGATCTTCCCTCTCTTCTTTAAGTTCATCGCAACTGACCAGCAGACGTTCTGCCAACCGAACTTTGTCGCGTAACTCGCTTCGAACCTGTACCAGCTCGCGGGACATCTCATGTCCTTTGGAGCGCTCTTCCTCCAGCTCCGCTTCGCGCCGTTGCACGATAGGGAGTAGCTCAGCCCGCTCACGAGTCGCACGAACGAGCGAGTCGCGTAATTCGACCAGCTCACGAACACGTGTGGCCGCGGCTTCCTCCATCTGCTTGATCTCCTCATTACGAGATCGCAACGCTCCTCTGGTTTCCTCCAGGGCGCGATTCACTTCATCGAACGTCTTCTGGTCGCGAGTAGCCTTTTCTGTCTGGCTTTCCAGTTGGACACGACTTTGCTGCAGACTCTGTTCCTTCTCTGTTACCGTACGCTCCAGCTGCGCGTATTCTGATTGCGCTTCCTTAAGAGCAGCATCGAGAGCTTCAATACGATTGTTTTTTGCCGTCGACTGCTCTTTGGCCTCGATTAATTTCTCTTCGGATTGCCTGTCAGCCTGCTCCCGATCAAGCTTTTCACGCGTCAACGCGTTGGTTAATTCGCTCACCTCGGTTTCCATATCCCGGACCCGAGCGTCGAGTTCTTGCTCTCGGCTTCTGGTGGATTCATGAACACCCGCAGTCTCAACCATCTGACCACGGACAGATTCCAGATCACGCTGCGAGTTTTCCAATCGTTCCTTCAGGTTTCGAACCAACTCCTGTAGTTCCTGTTCGCGCTGATCTGCGGAAGTACGCGCATCAGCCAACAGTCCTTGCGCCCGGCCAATTTCCTGTTCAAGAGCCTCGATACGAGATCGGTCCTCTGAAACGGACTCTACCCCTGGCACGGCCGGCGGAACCGGTACCGTTGTTCGTTGAAGTCGATCGACAAACGGCACGGTCTCAACAACCATCTCGGGTTCGACTTCGACCTCGGGTTCGGCTTCAACCTCGGGTTCGGATTCGACCTCGGGTTCGGCTTCAACCTCGGGTTCGGCTTCAACCTCGGGTTCGGCTTCAACCTCGG
>PBVT01000092.1 GCA_002728755.1 Myxococcales bacterium | reverse complement strand
TCAACCTCGGGCTCGGCTGCGACCTCGGGTTCGGCTGCGACCTCGGGTTCGGCTGCGACCTCGGGTTCGGCTTCAACCTCGGGTTCGGCTGCGGCCTCGGGTTCGGTCATCGATAATTCATCATCGAATGCCGCCAGGCTCGAGATCTCGACAACTTCGGAAGCGATGGAAGCCTCGACGGATTCATCACCGAGGACTGTCTCCAGGACGTCCGTACCAACCTGCGTAGGATTGGATAGTTCAACGGCATCATCGGCAAGTGACTCCACATTCGACGCAGGGCCTTCTTCCGATAACGTATCCGGAACATAACGTTTCAGCAGATCATATACACCATCGGGGTCGATGGGCTTGGGTACATAGGCCGTAGCACGAACGGCAAGTCTCTGATGTTGCTGAATCGTCGATTCGTGTACAGGCTCATACAGCATAACCAACGGCACATGACCAACCTGGGAGCTCTTACGAAGTTTGCCACACCAGAAAAGGCCCTTTGGCACCTCCGTAGAAAGTAGGATCAGAGCCGGTTGCTCCGACTGAGCCACAGAAAAAAGCTTGTCGCCCGCGCTGAAGTGGGTCACCTGGACACGACCAGCGTCTGTAAGCGCCTGAATACTATCGGCGATATTGATATCGTTATCTGCGACAAATAATTGGAGCATAATTTCCTACTCGATTTCCAAACTCAACATGCGTTCTTCAACTACCAGGAAAATGTACAGAGAGCAGTTGCTGACCAATGAAGAGGCTATCGTCCTGCTTTAGGCGCCTAGGCTTCTTTATTCGAACAAAAGTCCCGTTGCGGCTCTGTAAGTCCCGTAGTTGTGCCACCCCATCGGCTATTGAGATTGTGCAGTGTTCCTGACTCATAAAACGATCTGTACGAAAAGGGTTTGGACCAACATCACGTCCCAGGGTTACTGCTGAATCCGAGACCATCCAGGCGGCCCCTTCTCGGCCACCTTCAAGAATCTGAACCAGTCGAAAATTCCACTCCCGTATCGATGACCCCGTAAACTCTACCCCATTCACAGATCGTGATTCCGTGCTATATGGCTCATATCGAAATAACTGTTCCCCGGCAATGAATTGATCCCCATCCAAAAGAAAGGCGGGGGACGAGATACGAACATAAATTCCATTCATGCTGCCAAGGTCTTCGACCCACAACCCACCATTGTCCCAGTAGAGCCGAGCATGACGCTCTTCAATGGTCTGATCCTCCTGAAATCGAAGCTCTCCCTTGGAACGTCCGATAATGTGATCGGCGCCCTCACTACCCGCTATGGTACATGTCAGACCATCGCTCCCATCAGCCATAATCTGGCTGATCGTCACCACAAAACCATGGGGGACGTCCGTGTTCGGAGCGATCGGCTCATCTTCCGAAGGAACCGATTGTTTGGCGCCGCACACAATGCAGAATTCCTTATTCGGTTCAATCGTACACCCACAGCCGGAGCATATACGAAACACCCGCCCGCCTTGAAGACTCGTAGTATCAGATCGAACAGTCACACTGGGAGATCTACATGGCTGCGTTGCGGCTTGCAATTGGTTATTCCCACAAACCTTATTGCGCCAACCACATATTGATCTTCGGCTCCCATTTTGCGCGCCCTTTGGGGCCTACCTGTCGAAGATATCGCTTCAAATAGCGTCGCGCTTTACTCTGCTCACCCATCGAAACATAACATCGGCCGATCTTTCGCAGGACCTCCACATTATAGGCTCGAAGATCCACGGCTTTTCTCCACAGTTCGACTGCTTTTCTACATTGCGCAGGTCCAAGCGCATCAGCCTGCTGAACATAAGCTCTAGCTTTCTCTTTTCGTTCCGCCTTCGACATGGACGGCTTGGGCTTCCGCTTTGGTTTCGGTTTTCGTTTCGGCTTGGGTTTCGCTTTAACCTTCAGCGGGACTTCCGATGACTTTGCGTCTGGGGTTGCGTTCGCGGCGATAGAAGAGCTTGGTTCCGGTGCGGCCGTCGGTTCCTGGACGATGGTTTTCGTAACCTCGGGCGTAGAGCTCACATCCGCCTTTACAGGTTCCGGCCTTTCCATACTTCCCCGGTTATCCAAATCGGACTGGTTTGCTGGTGCCGGGTTATCAAGAAATCGTACTAGACCGACTACCGCGACGATCAACGCCACGCCGATCAGACCAAACCAGAACAACCGGGATCGAGTCCGGCCAATCAACGTAGCAGCATCAAAATGATCCGTTGTGGTTCGTCTATAACCTTCCGAAAGACTGGGCATGATCTGTGTAGCAGCATCATCGCCTTCGAGGTTTATGCTGGTAGGAAGTTGACCGGCCGCATCTTGACTACTGTCCGACATACGTAGACTGGGATCTGTCTGTTGCATCTCCAAAAGGATCTGCTCATCCCCCTTCTCGATCGCCTCCAGAATCCGTACACACCTCTCCGATACCGCCATGGCTGTAGCTGGTCTTCGTTCAGGGTTTTTCTCCAACATCTGAAGGATGAGCTGTTCGACAACCGCTGGTATGCCAGACCGAACATCCGACGGTCGCGCGGGATCATCGGTAAGATGTTTCGTGACGATTTCAATGGGCGACTCTCCCTTGAATGGGAGCTCATTCGTCAACAGCTGAAATAATACGACCCCCAGAGCGTACAGATCGGTACGCCCATCGAGGTCGCGCCCCCTCGCTTGTTCGGGGCTCATATATTCCGGTGTACCACAGACCGTTCCGGCAAGGGTCAGTCGTGTCTCCGTCGGCTCTGCGGTGTCATCCATGACCTTGGCAATACCAAAGTCCAGGACTTTGATCTGTTCCTTACCCCGACGCGATTCGAACACCATAATGTTTTCGGGCTTCAGGTCGCGATGGACTACGCCAGAACTATGGGCTTCATCAAGGGCCGAGGAGATCTGCGCCACCACATTTAATGCGCGGGTAACACTAAGGCTACCTTCCTTATGTAAAATCTCGGCGAGATCCACACCTTCCACATACTCCATCACCAGATAGAGGAGGTCCTGTTCACGCCCTTTTTCGTTAATAATCGTCGTCTGGCCGAAATCCAATACTGCGATGATATTGGCGTGTTGAAGACTACTTGCCGCTCGTGCTTCTCTGTGAAATCGACCTACTAGCTTCGGGTCCGCAGCCACGTGCGGATGCATGATCTTCACGCAGACTTCTTTGCGAAGTGTGACATGCCTGGCCCGATAAATAGCCCCCATCGCACCGGCACCTACCCGCGTGCCGAGTTTATACTTATCTTCAAGAACAAGATCGGTATACGTACCGGCTACTTCACCCTTTGACTTGTTATCTTGTTCGGGCATCTAGACGTCGGTTGTTCCAATGATCTGGATTCCTGGGGGGCTACACCCACACAGGATACAAAATCGCATGCATATATTCGCTTCCCGGTCGCCGGATACCGGCGCCATGATTCGATGTCTTTTCTATCCCGAACCAGAAGCGACCGCAACTCTCAATACGACGAATCCGATCTCATCCGTGGCGTAGCGCCCTATAGATCGTCGTCGTCGTAAAAGAGCGTTTCTGCCGAATCCAGATATTGATTCAGAACCGCGCTCTGCTCCGGGGACAAGCCGATAAAAGAGACTCCCATACCTGGAAGTTGGTCGGGTGTGTCTTCTCTAGGAGGACGAACCCAACGGACTTCAGCCTGCACATCGAATTCCTCCTCTATGGAAGGAATACGAAACCGTACACGCATTGTATCCCCAAGTTGCAACAGCTCATGCGTCGCAATGAATAGACCACCTGAGCTTATATTCTGACTAAAACCTGTAAAAAACTGGCTGCCAGTCTCTAGAGACACTTCCGTCTCGTAAGCTCGGCGTTTATGCCGTCGTTTATTATGATCCATCAAGTCTAATGCCATTGTAGATTCCGCCATCGGGTCACCCTGACTAAATCGCATGTCAAAACATTCGGCAAGTCAAAGGTGAAACTTGAATACATGTTGTCCGGCAATAAATCGGTCCTCATTCCTTAATACAACCGAATTGCCCATTCGCAAAAAGGTTCCATTACTACTTTTGAGATCCTCAAGAATACAATGCTCTCCATCCCAGCGAATTTGTGCGTGTTGCGAAGACAAGAACGGATCGTCATCGATAACGATGCTCCCATCACTCCGGCCGATCTTCATCGAGGGCTGGTCTAGCAAAAAAACGTTCGCGTCCGTTGTAGGACCCAGACGTTGGCGAAGTCGACCCCAGTACTTCAGCCCCTGAGCCCTTCCCAGCGGAATGGTAGTTTTGGTCTTCGGCATAGGAGCACGAAATTCAAATTCAAAAAGCTGTTGCCCCACTCGAATCTGATCGCCGTCCGCAATCTGGGTTGCAGAACGAATCTGGATAAACGTTCCGTTCAAGGACATCTGTGCCGGAACAAGTCGCGGCTCTTTCCCATCATAGCTAAGTTCAAATTCCACATCAGCCAACGTCTTATCCTCAGGAAAACAGAGATGATCCGCCCCACGTCCTACCTTCACGGTCTGACCCACTAGAGGAAAAATGGCCCCGTCCGTCCCATCCGGATTCAATCGAATCAATCGCCCCCAGGCCGTGGAAATCTTCTGAGCATCCAACTTCAAAAGATACGGTGCACTGGAACGGCTATGTGGAGTTGCCGGAGCCGACTCCGACCCACTATTTTCCAGATCTTTTTCCGAAGAACTCAGGGCCGAGCCACAAAAGAGACAAAACCGGGCCACGGGCTCCGTTGGTTTACCACACGATGAACAGGGGATTCGACTCATAGGATACCCCACCTATTGCCAGGAAATAGACGAGAGGAACTTTTCGATATGACCGTTCACCAGACCTGGCTGCTCCAAGGGAGCGATATGGCTTCCTTGTTCCACCGTAACCAAAGCACTGCCCGCGATACCTGCCGCCATCTTCGTTGATAACCAACTCGGCGTAAATCCATCCTGGTCACCTGCGATTACAAGGGCAGGAAAGTCGATATCTTTTAAATACGATTCTCCGGTATGGCGCCCGGCACATTTCACCATTCCCCAGAAGACCTCGGGATCCATTTCCGACATATGTTTGAGATACGGCACAAAGTCACCCTTTCGCGCCAGGGCAGGGTTTACTTCTGTTAAAGTGGCTACATACCAGGCCAACGGTGTGCGGAGCGCTTCTCTCCAAATCGGCCGAAAAGCCTTTCCGTAGTGACGACATAATTGATGTACCACCGGTACAACGTAATGCAGTACTCGTGTATCACCAAAGGTCTCCAATGGATGACCGTAGGATCCACATAACGCCACCAACCCTTGAACCTTCGTATCCGTGGTGCCGATCATCTCAAGAGACACCTGAATCCCCATGCTGTGGCCCATCAGTACAACTTCATCTACGCCTTCCTGCGCAAGGATCCCCACCATATCTTCGGCTAGATTCGATATGGTCAGTCGTGAGATATCTTCCGGAATCGCCGAAGAGCCATGCCCGCGATAGTAGGGGTGGATAAAGCGGTATTGGTCCGAAAAATCCCGCAGGATATATTTCCATACGTAGCCATTACAGCCTACACCGTCACAGAGAAGCACTGGTGGAGCATCTTCGGGGCCGAACACCTCGTAACAAAGGCGTGTTGAATCAGATGCTTCGTAAAGACGGCTTTCCATCGTGCTCTTTACATAGCAGCAAAGGCTTCTTTGAGATCGCTACGAGCATACAGACTAGAAAATCCCAGGTCTGCAGATTCGATGGCCTCCTGTCCACCTTCTTGACGATCGACAACCGTCAACACCGAGACCGGTACAAAGCCCTGGTCTCTACAACGTTCCGCAGTACGGACACTGGAACCGCCGGACGTAACAACATCTTCCAGAATCAGTAACCGGCTCCCCTGTGCCATGTCCGATGCCCCTTCCAGATACTGACGAGTACCGTGGGACTTTGGCTCTTTTCGTACGATGATTCCAGGAATACGTAAATCTCGACGCCAGGCTTCAAGAACAAAAGCGCTGATCAACGGATCGGCACCCAACGTCATCCCTGCCACGGCATCAATCGGTTGATCCAGTGCCAACCAGGCGTCCACGAGATTCACCCCAAGTAGATGCAACGCCTCGGGATCAAGAAAGATCTTCTTGATATCGACGTAGAAATCACTGGTCCGACCCGATGCCAGTGTGAATTCGCCGAAACGAACCGCACGCTCGCCCAGTATGGTTTTTAGACGCTCCGAATCAACTGTCGCCATCGACGCTTCCACTCTGGATACTCATTGTCGCATCACTCTTGGCGTCACTTGGAAGCTCATCGTTATCGATCGAAGTGAGCGGAAGTTCCCCTGAACCTGCGCTCTCGATCTCCTTCATGAGCACGGTCTCATCCGGACCGATCTCCTTAGGCGTCACAGGAGGCTTGGTTGATGCTTTGTTCTTTTTTTTTTTCGCCTTCGGGGCCGCATCATCCGTGCTGGCCTCGGCAGCGCTCGCATCACTTACCAACAGCTCTTTCGGAAGAGTAGGGTTGATCGACCCTTTCGCGCTGGCAGATTTTTGCGTCTTCTTCTGGGTAGCCTTTGTTGCACCCACTGTAATGACCTCTACGGCCGGCTGCTCTTCGGAGCGGGATTCCGCAGTGACCTCTGCCAATGTTTCAGCAGGAGCGACTTCTTCGGTCACGGGTGCCGTAACGGCCTCCACGACTACCGGTTCTTCCGCTGCGACCTCAACTGGCGCTTCCGTCTCCACCTTGGTTTCCACGGAGGCTGGCTCGGATTTACCCATCCACGCAGGCATATCTTTCGACACCGGCTTCGGCCCTTCCCGTCTTGTCTGTCGAGCCGGAGCCGCCGTTCGGTTTGTTGTACGAATACTCGCATGGTTGAATGGCGCAATATCTGCCGCCAGCTCATCCGCAATCATCCCAAACTGGGCGGTCGCTTTACCACCATCGGCCACAACCAGCCGAGGAGTCTCGCAATTACCAAGAACCTGTCCGTCCTCGGTGATTTCCACGAGCTTCCGTCCACGGGTAATCCCGTTAATCGTGCCCGCAACGATCACATGCTCGGCCACAACCGTGCCCTCAATCAAACCGCCGACATCTACGAGTACCGTACCGTCGAGTTCGACTTCACCACGAATCACCCCCAGAACCTGGAGGAGTCCAGTTCCGGTGACACGACCGTCGATAATATGCCCATTCTGTATGACTGCGTCCGGAGTTTCGCTCACCCAAGCCCCCTTCTCTTCTCGAAAATAATGTTATCTCTCGGGACTATTCCGCCTCAACGGTAGCTGCACCCGAGTGATCCATGTCGATGTTACCTTTGTACAGGGCGCCATCGGAGATAAGAATTCGTGGTGCGCTGATATCACCATACATACGTCCGCCCGTCTTGATTTCCAAGCGGTCAGACACCTGAATGTTTCCATTCATTACGCCTGAAACTTCCACCACACCCGCTGTGATGTTTGCATCCACGCGACCGCCTTCAGCCACTGATACGCGATTTTCCAGCGAAACTTTTCCTTTCACAGTTCCGAGAACCATAATGGGCTCCCCACCGCTGATTTCACCTTCTACGATAAGTGTCTTTCCAATAACCGTTTCCGCCATAATCAAACTCCATTATCAACCCCGAGAGGCCAATCAAAGATTCGTCGTGTCCATGTATAGGTTACCGTTAAACAGGGAACCATCCTCTACCACTATACGTGGGGTTGTAATATCACCGTGGGCCGCACAGTCTTTTCGAAGAACAACACGATCTCTCGCGTTGATTTTTCCGTCGAAATGCCCCTCAAGTACGACCTCTTTGGCTGCGATTTCTGCTTCAACAAATCCGCCCGGCGAAACAATCAGTACATTTTCGAGCTCAATCTTTCCTTCCACTTTGCCTTCGACGTACAGTGGTTCGGACCCTGTTATGGTTCCAACTACGTGTGTGTCAGGTCCGATTGTGTCCGGTGTGTTCGTTGTCATTTTCCGCAACCTCCAGCATCAACTTCGGTGCGCTAACGTAGTCCTCTGAAGTGACTGGTGTCAATGGTTTTTTGCGATTGGACAAAGGGGAGTAGAATGGTGGTAGAAGAGAAACAAAAGACGACGAATTTTCTGCCGTTTTTTCACATCTTGATCTGAGGTAATTTGGATGCACCGATTAATGATCGGCTCGTGTAATGACAGCCTTCTTTTTCCATGGGCGATCCAGGACATGGCTGCAGATATCGAGCATCTCCCCCTCGATCTGGATGGGTATTTTGGACTCGCAATCGTCATGGAACGCGAGATTGTTTTGAGTAAGCGTCCCGTGTCGCCCGGCTTTCGGCTTGTCCCGGTTCTCAGCGATATGCACACCAACCTTTTTATGGTCGGACATGAGAGTGGAAATACGGTCGGTTTCAGTGGGGCCCGAACGCTTCCGGCTCGATATCGAGGATGGATCTTCGGGTTGAGCGGAGACGTCCCAGACGAGCTGGAGAATCCAGACAGTAAATTGTTGGAAACTGTCCCTGATTTTCTCAAACCACTATCCCAGTCTAATTTTAACGGATCATCTATTTTCGCATGGGCCCTTTCTACCCTGTATCGGAATGGTCTTCTCGACATTAAAGCGAGTCTGAAAAACCGCTGTCTACACGCCTTATCTAATGGAATGACGCAGCTCCGAGAGCGAACCGGTATGCAGGCCCTTCCATTTACATTCGCCATCTCCAATCGAGAATATGCCCTTGGATTCGCGGGCGAGTCGGGACTCCACCAGTTGACACAAACCGGTCTGGTGCGTCGCCGTGACGACCTCAGTAACCAGGCGCGTGAAGATCACCAGGAACATATTCGATCGATCTTGCTGGCATCCACACCAGAAGCCCTACCGGCTCCATGGACCTCCCTTGGCGCCAATCAATGCTTCGTGATCAGTGCTGAAGCCACGCTGGATACCATTCCTGCCTGAGCAAGCTATACGGAATCTGTATCTCCAAAGATGGTGTACTCAGACCCCGTCACCGCAACCGCGTGGACCGATTCGATCGTGGGGATCACTTCCCTTAAGTGACGTTCGATCCCCATCTTCAAGGTCATCATAGAAGACGGACAGCTTTCACAAGCTCCAAGGAATTTCAGTTCTACCTCTGTACCATCCGGAGAGACATCGACGACTTCGCAGTCACCGCCATCACTCAACAAGGCCGGGCGAATCGCATCCAATGCCGATTCAATCTTGCGTATGAGTTCTGCTTTCTGAGCGTTCATACTCCCCTCCGTCCTACATACAACAGAATACTCTCGTCTCGGTCTGGACGCAAGGTCCTCGGGGCGACAAATCATATACATTACAGCGTCATGGTGTAGCCCAATTTACGTAATCTCAACCCCCGGGCAGGGTTCCCTGTGGATGGTGAAAATAGGCATTGCTCTGAGAAGGACTCCCCGATAGGATGTCGCCGAATCGGAGGCGGGTGATTGCTCCTGGCCCCGACGTATCGATGCCCTGGATGGGCGGCTGCGAGGAATCCATGTCATATCTGGTATTGGCCCGAAAACATCGCCCCACGCTATTTGAAGAAGTTGTCGGGCAAGACCACGTAACGACCACTCTGAAGAACGCGATTCGAAATGAACGGGTCGCCCATGGATATCTCTTCACGGGTGCACGGGGTGTCGGTAAAACCACCGCCGCTAGAATCCTGGCACGCGCAATGAACTGCGAAACAGGACCGACAGACACACCATGTGGTTCCTGTGATTCATGCACAGAAATTTCTGCCGGCAATTCTCTAGACGTATCCGAAGTCGATGGGGCCAGTAATCGAGGTATCGATCAGATTCGGGAATTACGAGAGACGGTCCAATATCGACCCGCTCGTGACCGGTGTAAGATCTACATTATCGATGAAGTTCATATGCTCACGCAGGAGGCATTTAATGCTCTCCTGAAAACATTAGAAGAGCCTCCGGACCACGTGCATTTCATCTTCGCGACGACAGAACCCCATAAGATCCCGGTTACTATTCTCTCGCGATGCCAACGCTTTGATTTCAAACGTCTTCCACAAGACGAGCTGGTGACCCACCTCGCCGATATCCTGGGACGAGAGAAAATCGAGGCCGAAAATGCCGCTTTGCAGATGTTGGCGCGGGAGGCCGAAGGATCCGTCCGCGATGGTCTCTCTCTTCTCGATCGGGTGATAGCCTACGGGGGCGAGTCGATTCGAGTGGATACCGTTCGTGATGCCCTGGGTGTGGCAGATCGGACGGCCGTTGTTGAACTGTCCGAGGCGATCGTACAGGGAAATGCGAAAGCTGCGCTTGCGTCGATTCATCATGTCGCCGAGCACGGCCTGGACCTCCAACACCATGCACGCCAACTGACCCATCTACTTCGAGACCTGCTGGTTCTTCGTGTATCCGATGGTCAGCCGATGGGACGCACGGGTGATGAGGTCGATCGACTACGAGCGATTGCCAACCAGACATCGTCCGATGCTCTACAGTGGATGGTTCACCGTGCGATTTCTCGCGTTGAAGAGATCGCAAAAAGTAACGAACCACGCATTGTCTTTGAACTTCTAGTTGTCGAATTGTCGCGCGTTTCGACACTCGTGGGAATCGACGAACTCGTCCGCCGACTGGAAGCACTGAGCAAAGGTCACGTACCGCAAGCCGGATCCGCTCCCCCTGTGCAGGGAACCGGCTCTACCTCGACCTCGAACCCGGCCCCGGCAGCCGCGAGTGCACAGCAAGCTGCTCCCGTTTCAGAAACCCTTTCTGAAACGATTTCAGAACCCGAGCCCATTGCAGAACCAGAGCCCGTCGTAGCCCCTGAGCCAGAACCTGAGCCAGAGCCCGTCCTGGAAACGACCCCTGAGCCAGAACCTGAGCCAGAGCCCGCCCTGGAAACGACCCCTGAGCCAGCACCTGAGC
>PBVT01000091.1 GCA_002728755.1 Myxococcales bacterium | reverse complement strand
GGATCCGATCATCGCCGGGAACAGCGAGGACAGCTTGCTCTATCGGTTGATCAGCTCGGACGATGAGGACGAGCGTATGCCGCCGGAGGGGAAGAGTAATCAGCCGCTGTCACCGCTTCAGATCGGGCTTGTCAAGGCGTGGATCGACGGCGGAGCGGAGTGGCCGGACGGCGTCGAGTTGCAAAAGGCAAGCGCCGGAGGGAAGTAGCACGCGGGCCGTAAGTTTTTGGATTGCCACTTGCGGGGGCCGTATGCTACTACTCAATCTGCCTTCTTAAAGAGACTTCTGGTGGGTGTAGCTCAGTTGGTTTAGAGCGCCAGTTTGTGGTACTGGAGGTCGCGGGTTCGATTCCCGTCACCCACCCCAGTTTTTTTAAGGGGCTTTCGCGAAGCCCCCTCTCCGAAGCGGCGTAACCGCTTCGGATTCACCCCGACGAGGCCACGCTCCGGGGGCATTGGCTTTCGGTTTGTCGATACCTGCTGCACGTGCGGAGGTCTTCCCTCGTCCTTTCCGTTAGCGGCGCGTTGTTCCCGTAGAGATATCTAGTGGCGGAGGGGTGTCGGGGATGATGTGTGGATTGCAGTGGTCTTGACTCTGTGAAGGGCTCGAAGGCTTGTGTGGTTGGGTCTAAAGTTTCTATCCCTGACGGATTTTTCCACAACGACACTTCCGGGAGGTGTCCTCTCGATACGCCGGAGCGCCCGGCTCTCTTCTCTCTCAGTTGTTTAGCCCGTCCAGAAAGCCCGGAGTGAGCGGCGCGGGGTCCCAGACATCGGGCCAGCCATCGAGGTCGCTGTCTCGACGTAGACTGAGGTCGAGGCCGTAGGCTTCCGTCAGGTTGCGAGCTGCGAAGGAGCGGATCAGCCCGCCCTGAGAGTTCTCGACCATTCCTTGGATTTCCACGGGTGTACTGAAGAGCCACTCGGGGCTGAAGCGTTCGGTGCCCGTGTTCACTCCTTGCACCATGAAGTCGGAGCTGATCTCGCCGTCCCCGTCGAGGTCGGTCGGGAGACTCTCCATGTCGTAGAGTTGCAGAAGCCCGAGGAAGGTCTTGAGTTGAGCCTTTTTGCGTTTGGGAGCGCGCATGTAAAGGTCTCTTGAATCGGCGGCCTCTCCACCGTGACGCGCAATCGCCGCGTCCAGAGTCTGGCTGCCCCCATCGTGTCCCCACGGGTAGCCAGTGCCGACTCCCCAAAGCGGTGGCGTTCGCCAGGTCCGGTTCTGACTGCCGTCGTATCCCGTCTCGACGTAGGCATCACCCATGTCATGATGGCGGAAATCGGTGAAGATGCCGCGCACCACGAACTCGTCGTAAAAGCGCTGCCCCTCGCCGTCGGTCAATTGAATGAGCTCGCCCTCGAGTCGGCCGTTTTTCTTGTTCCAGGTCACATCCAGGTCGAAAAACCTCCGGTCACCGGCGTAGAGATCGTCCTGGGCTGCGATCTGCCAGTCCGGAACGTGACACGAGGTGCATTCGAAATCCTCGAGGAGCTTAATTCCCTTTTTATACTGGCGATTGGTACCCGCGAAGGCCGGCCTTGGCAAGTTGAGCATGTACCACTCGACGAGATCGAGGTCTCCCTCGCTGATTTCGGTCATGTGACCATCCCCGTCCGGGTCGTCGAGACTGAATCCGGCCGGGTCGAGGAGTTGTCCCCCGTCGGGAGCGCGGTGGGTCGCCGGAAACTGGATGGCGCCGGCGAGAGTCGGCTCCGAGACGCCATCTCCGTCGGGATCCTCGAGCGTCGAGGGATCATGAGCTTCCAGACCGCTGTGGGCGGCATAGGGATCCCAGGTGAAGGCGCGGTTGGTGGGATTGAGAGCGGACGGGGGGGCTAGCTGTCCCCATCCCCAGACCACCATCTCGAAGTTATAGTGCGTCGTATTTTCGCCATCGATGGCTGAGGCGCCCGGAACGATACTGACGCTACCTCCTTCCTCTCGGCCATACCAGACCCGGAAGATGGGGTTGAGTCCGGGAACTCCAATGTCGCCGTCGCTGAGACGGGCGCTACCGAAATCGACGTCTCGCCCGCCGGTGCCGGTTGATACGAGTAGTTTGTTGGAAGCGGTCGCCGCCTCGGTGGCGCTAATCCAGCCATCCTTGTCGAGATCGACCTCGGCCAGGATGGACGCGCGGATCTGGATGGCGAGCATTTCCACGATACCCGCCCCGTAGTAGTGAGGGGCTTGCCGGCCAAGTCCGGAATCCTTGGCGAAGGTGTTTCCGCCTCCCGGATTGCCGTAGGGCTGGTTGTGACAGCCCGAGCAGCTGGTCTGATTGTTGGCGGTGATCTTCGCTGTGGTGCCGTCGAGTTTAGGTCCACCCAAGTTGGACACCTTCGACCCGAAGATTCCGTCCCGTTCCCGAAATTCGCGGAAGGAGAGATTCCGACCCAGCTGATAGGCGAGAAACGGGTCGTACTGAAAGAAGTACGCGGTACCCCCGGGAAGTTCCGGATCGTGTGTGTGGATCGCGCGCACTCGGGGATTCTTAATCGATCGTCCTGACGCGTCGACGTCGGCTGCTCCTGAGCCGACGAGCGATCCTCGCTCGGCATATTGCCCGTGAACCGCGGGAACAACGATCAAGACAAACAAAGGAAGAGAACAAATCCCCAGCGCCCTAGCTACATATTTCAACATGAGAAGCCTCCCATATCCTTCCCGTCTCGACAAAGGCGACCAATAACGACACAACGGCCACCTCTCTCGGGGGGAAGATCTGGCAGCAGGGCCAAAAATTGGTATCCGTCCGCCCGATCTGGTGGCCTCAAGACTGGAGGCGAGCGCGCGAACGTTTTCTCTACGTTTCTTCAGAGTCAACGCAGCTTGGGCTCGATCTCTTCAGTTGCCTGGTGGACGTCGTGAAACAGATCGCGCCACCCAGTCCGTCCGCCGCTCGGATGGAAGCGCTCGCAAGAAGCGGAGAGCCTTCGGCCGAAAGGGTGAAATAACTGGGCCGAGAAGACGCGACTCATCAGAAGAGCGTTTTTGGCCCCGGCTCGGCGCTCATACGCCGCCTGTCAAATCACCGCGCGGGCGTTCCGTCAAGATGAGCCTTCGACCCCGTTCGGACGCTTGCTGGACAGTTACATACGAAAAAAGAGCCGACACCTAACAGGTGCCGGCTCTTTTCAGAAAGGATCGTTTGAGCTTTATTGGTCGGGGTTGTTCGGCGTCGCCACCGGAGATGGGTGCACGCAACCGTGGTATCGAACAGTTGCCGGGTTATTGCTGCTCGCGGTGTCATAGGCGACCGATCCACTTCCACCGATCGTCTGGGGTTGTGGAATCGCGACGAGGTCGCATGAGGGAGTACCGCCAACCCAAGGCACCTGTGGTGTGTGGGTCGAGCAAAAATCTGCTTCGAAGCCTGCGACCAAGTCGTTGAAACTAAGGCCTGGGTTTTGCGCAAGTGCATTCACTACGAAAGCATTCCATTCACTTGATGCGTCAATGGACTGTTGGTAAGTAACGAATCCCAGATCTTCACAGTCGGGTGCCCTGGTCTCAAATCCAGGCAGTTCGATGGTCTGAAGGTCGTCGGTACCGACGCCTCGGGAAAGGTGGAGGTGCAGCTCCTCGACCGAGAAAATGTTGCCGTCGGTTCTCTTGGGGTCGGGTCCTGGCGTTTCGAAGGGGGCTGCCGGCCGTTCACCACCACCGTAGAGGTACTGTAGCGTAAAAATGGCGTCCGAAATGTCAGTGTTGCCGTCGTTGTTGGCATCCGCAGCCTCTTCGGGGACTGACGGCTCTCCGTCAGCGAAGAGGTTGTTAAGGCCGCCGATAGCGTCGGAGATATCGACTACCTGGTCACGATTGAAGTCTGCTCGTTTGAACCAGTCCCATGGAATGTCCGGTATGACAATCGGGCGGGGGCAAATCAGGCGCACGACAGTCTTCGGGGGAAGCTCTTCCTTGGCATGTTCCACCACCTTCTCCAGGTCGAGTAGACGCACCTCAGTAGTGCGCTCGGGCTCATTCAGCTCGGCGTGATCGACATTCAAAGGAGATACCGGGCAGCCAGGGACGCTACCATCGGCTAGCGTGCGAACCAAGTACTCGTCTGCGGGTCCACTACACCAGGTGGTGGTCATACCACTGGCATAAAGCTCGCCACTTCTCAGTTCGTGAGCGTCCCAGAAGGCTTCCACATGGGGGCCACCATAGGCGTTCGCAAATACGATCGTGCCGTCCGGCTTGATTCGAAGCAAAGCAGCGTCATGGCTGGACGAATAGCCCTCACGGCCACTGAGAAGGAAGTCGCCGTTGGAAAGTTCGCGAATGTCGCCTTGTGTCCGAAAGCCGTAGTACTCGTCGCTATCAAGCTGTATCAGCGTGGCGGAGTCAATGTTGAGAACCGTTGTGGAGGGGAGGGCACCACTGTGCATGATGATACCAGCAACCTCTAAATCGCCGTTGGAAGTCACCGTGAGCGCGGTGCCACGCGAAGGAATCTGGCGCGGACCGTAGAGCCTGACGTTGAGAGGGTTGCCGTCTATATCGGTGCGCATCACGATAATCTCGGTGTAGGTGTCGCTGACCCTACTGGTCGTTCCGACAACGACGAAGCCCTCGGGCTGGTTTGTGCCGCCCACGGTCACGTCGATGTCACCTGTGTCAACGCCGCCGGGGTTGACGTCGCCAATGTCGACACCGCCAATGTCGATACCGCCGGGGTCAGTGCCGTTGGTGCTCTCACTCTCGCGGATCACCTCAATGTCCGCGAAGTGCCCCTTCATGTCGAAGCCGAAGAGGTTTTCATCCGGGTTGAAGAATCGCAGATCGTGGTAAACGCGTAGGAAACGCAGGCTCAGGTCTTGTTGAACAACGAGAATAAAGGGGACTCGGCCGACTCGGTCGGCGATGTTCACCGACCCACAAACGGCCAGCTCACCCTTCGGGGTCTGGATAATTTGTACTCCCGACCCACTAACGATAGGAGCGTTAGGCGTCGCAAGAGGGCCACCATAGGTGTTGTAGCCTGTGGGAAATCCGTCGACGTCGGTGGTTGCGATAAAAATCGGCGTCTCAGACCGTGATTTCCTTCCATTAAATAAGGCGCCCGTGACTGCAAAGCCAGTAGACTCGCCAGCGGTGTTGAAGGTCTCCGTCACCGACCGTGGACGGCTGCTCCCAGGTCCTAGCGGGCCGACCTCAACGATCTGTCGTGACCAAAGCAGCCCTCCGCCGGGTGTGACCTTGTTGAGGTAAATGTCGTGACCTGGGGCGATGCCAGGACGGCGTGAGACAGGGCCCACAGTAACGTAGTTGCCGTCGCTGGTCGGGGTCATCTCCAGCGAATGCTCAGATCCCTTAGTTCCAAGGTTCTTCATGAATCCCTGGGCCGACAAAGTGGAGGTGAGAATTGCGACCGACGTACAAAACGCCAATTGGAAGAACAATTTATTGAGGCGCATGATATTCCTTTCCGTCTCGACAAAAGCAGTTGATGACGACACAGCTGCCACTTCTCTCGGGGGGAAGACCTAACTGCAGGGCCAAAAATCGCCTACTTTTTGAGTTGTGGTGGATTGTCTGTCTAAAGACGAGTGTTCGCCGGTCCTGCCTACTGCTCGGCAGCGATTTCGGCGATTTCTCCCTGCACGGGTGACCTGTCCCTCAGGTCTTGGTGCGACAGCCAGTCGAAGCTGCCTATCATAGAACAGTGAGTACAGGAAATCCGCCTCTCATTCGGCGACTTGCGATCCCGGAGTCTGCCATTCCTGCCATCCCACGACTATATCCCGCCGATCCCACAACCTTCCGCCGATCCCGCGACCAGGTTGAGTTCTCGAGATCCCCTCGCATCCTGGGTCGCGGGACGGGGGCGGGGTGGTAGTGGGATGAGTGGATCAACCTGGCGGTGGGAGAATCGAATAGGAGAATAGTGAGGGGAGAATATCAACACCGACGTTGGGAGCGACTCGGAAGGTTGCGTATTACGAGAGCAAAAAAGAGAGCCGACACCTAAGCGGTGCCGGCTCTCTCCAGAAAGGATCGCTTACACTCTATTGGTCGCTCTCAAATCCAAGCAATCGGAGTGTTTGAAGGTCGTCGGCACCCATGTCTTGGGAAAGGTGGAGGTACAGCTCCCCGACCGAGAAAATGTTGCCGTCGGCTCTCTTGGGGTCGGGTCCTGGCGTTTCGAAGGGGGCTGCCGGCCGTTCACCACCAATGTAGAGGTACTGTAGCGTATGAATGGCGTCCGAAAGATCGACCGTGCCGTCGTTGTTGGCATCCGCAGCCTCTTCGGGGACTGACGGCTCTCCGTCAGCGAAGAG